>JBBIHH010000009.1:0-100544 GCA_037447115.1 Acidobacteriota bacterium | reverse complement strand
CGGGCGCGCTCGCCCCGCACGCGCGCCTGGGCAACTGGATCGCCGCGCAGATGATCCGCAGGCTCTACGGGGCACCCGTCACCGACCTCGGCCCCTTTCGCGCCATCCGCTGGGAGGCCCTGCTGAGTCTGGAGATGCGCGACCGCGGCTACGGCTGGACCGCAGAAATGCAGGTCAAGGCCCTGCGCCGCGGTCTGCGGGTGGCCGAGGTTCCCGTGGGCTATCGCCCGCGCATCGGTCGCTCCAAGGTCTCCGGCAGCTTGATCGGCTCGGCCTGTGCCGGGTGCAAGATCGTGACGACGATCCTCCGCCACGCTCTCGGCGGATGAGCGCCGACTCCCCCGTGCCCTCACGCCTCGGGTCGGGACGGCCCCGCGCCGGGGTCCTGCAGGTCGTGCAGGGTCCGAAGCTCGACGATCCGGTAGCGGCGCTCTCCCGAGGGAACCCGGATGCGGACCTCCTCGCCCGCGCGCCGGCCCACGAGTCCGCGCCCGATGGGCGAGGCGACGGAGATCATCCCGCGCGCCTGATCGGCGAGTTCGGGAAAGACGAGCTCGTAGCGCTGCTGCTCGCCCGTCTCGAGGTCGAGCACCGTGATCACGGAGCCGATCCCCGACCGATCGCGCGGCACCCGCCCGTCCAGGGTCGAAAGCTCGGCGAGCCGCTCGCGCAGCTGCCCGATGCGCGCTTTCACGAAGCGCTGCCGCTCGAGCGCGGCGTGGTACTCGGCGTTTTCCCGCAGATCCCCCATGGCCACAGCGGTCTTGATCTCGCGCGGCAGCTCCACCCGCAGCTCGCGCTCCAGCTTCTTCAGCTCCTCCTCGAGCTGCGCGCGAACCTTGTCCATCGCTCCTCCCCTCGGCGCCGGATGTTCCCGGTTCGCGGATAGAATCTAGCACCTTGGGGCGGGGCCTCCAAACCGGGGCGACGGGGCGGGTGGACGGGCAGGGGATTTCCGGACTGGAGGCCTCGGCCGGCGGCGTTGACGGGCCGCGGAGCGCTCCCCTACAATGGCCGGCCAGCGGAGGCTCCCGTGCGAAGGGCGAAGTTCCTGCTTCTCGGTGCCGCGGTGGTCGGAACAATGGGTTTGCTCCTCGCCGTGGGGATCCGCGGCGGCAGCGGGTTCTATTACTACCTCACGGTGAGCGAGTTCCTCGACCAGGGGGCGCCGCAGCGGGAGAATTTGCGCGTCAACGGTCGCGTCGTCGCAGGCACGATCGCGCGCCGCTCCAACGGAGCGCGCTTCGTGATGGCCGAAGGCGGGCAGCAGCTGCCCGTCGACTACACCGGCGTGCTCCCCGATACCTTCGTGGACGATGCGGAGGTGGTCGTCCAGGGGCAGCTGCGCGGGGACGGCGTTTTCGAGGCCTCGCTGCTGCTCGCCAAGTGCCCCTCGAAGTACGAAGCGGCCGACGATCCCGCCCCCAGTGGTCCGCGGGTTCTCTCCCCCGCCGGGGCCGGTCCGTGAGGAGCGGTGGTAGGGCCGAGTTGCAGGGCCGCGCGCGGAGCGCGACGTGATCGCTCTCGGCTACTACGCCCTCGCGGCCGCCCTGGGCTTCGCCGTGTGGGCGACCCTTGCCGCGGCGGTGGCCCACCGCACCGGCCGCGCCGACGTCCAGTGCAGCGCCGAGCGCGGGGTCGTGGCCAGCTTCGCGCTGATTCTCGTCGCGGTCGTGGCGCTGCTGCACGCCTTCCTCACCGATCGCTTCGAGGTCAACTACGTCTATTCCTATTCGAGCGCGGCGCAGCCGGTGCGCTACAAGCTCGCCGCCCTGTGGGGAGGCCAGGCCGGCAGCCTTCTGTTCTGGGTCGCCATCCTGGGCGGGATGGCCGCCCTGATGATCCGCGCGAACCGCCGGCGCAACCGCGCGTTGATGCCCATCGCCACGGCCGTGGTGGCGGGCACGATGAGCTTCTTTCTCCTGCTGTGCGCCTTCGTCGAGAACCCGTTCGAGCTCGGTCCCCCGCGCCCCGACGGCGTCGGCCTGAACCCGCAGCTCAAGAACTACTGGATGCTCATCCACCCCCCGACCCTGTACCTCGGTTACGTCGGCTTCACGATCCCCTTCGCTTTCGCCATCGCCGCCCTCGTCACGCGGCGCACCGACGACGTATGGTTTCGCACCACCCGGCGCTGGACCCTCGCCGCCTGGTTCTTCCTGGGTGCGGGGATCCTGCTCGGCGCGTACTGGGCCTACATCGAGCTTGGCTGGGGCGGGTACTGGGCCTGGGACCCCGTCGAGAACGCCTCCCTCATGCCGTGGTTGACGGGAACGGCGTTCCTGCACTCCGTGATGATCCAGGAAAAAAAGGGGATGCTCAAGGTCTGGAACGTCCTGCTGGTCATCCTCACCTTCGCGCTCTCGATCTTCGGCACCTTCCTCACCCGCAGCGGGATCATCTCCTCGGTGCACTCCTTCGCCACGTCGGGTATCGGCCCGGCCTTCGCGGTGTTCCTGGGCATCGTTTTCTTCGGCTCCCTGGCGCTGCTGGTCCTGAGGCTCGAGGACCTGCGCTCCGCCGCCAGGCTCGAGTCGCTGCTCAGCCGCGAGTCCACGTTTCTCTTCAACAACATGGTGCTCGTGGGCATCGCGGCCTGCGTGCTGTTGCTGACGACTTTCCCCATCCTCTCCGAGTGGGTCACGTCGCGCAAGGTCACCATGGGCCCGCCGATCTTCAACCTCGTCAACGTCCCGTGGGCCCTGGTGCTGCTGTTTCTGGCTGGGGTGGGGCCGTTGATCGCCTGGCGCAAGGCCACGGCGAGCCACCTCAAGCGGCAGTTCACCGTGCCGCTGCTGGTGGGCGGCTGGGTCACGCTGGCGGCGTTGGTCCTCGACGTGCGCCGCTGCACCGCGGCGCTGGGCGGGCTGTTTCGTTCCTTCGTGCGCCTGGACGTCGTCGGGGCCCTGGAGCACGTGCAGACTTTCTACGCCCCCCTCGCCTTCGGGATCGGCGCCTTCGTGCTCGCCACGGTCGCCGTCGAATTCCACCGGGGAGTGCGCCTGCGCCGCCACCGGCACGGGGAGACTGCGGCGCGCGCCCTGGCGATGTTGCTCTGGACGCAGAAGCGCCGCTACGGCGGCTACATCGTCCACGCCGGGATCGTCGTCATCTTTTTCGGCATCGCCGGCTCCTCGGCGTACCGGGTGGAGCATGTGGCCGAGCTGTCCCCGGGCGAGGCCGCGCAGGTCGCCGGTTACACGCTGCGCTACGAGGGCGCGCGCCTCGAGGTCGAGGACGACCACGCCTCCACCGTGGTGGAGCTCTCCCTCTTCGACGAGGGCCGCTTTTTGGGCTATCTCGAGGCGGAGCAGCGGCAGCACCCGCATTTTGTCTATCCCCAGCTGCGAGAGGCGTTCGAGCGTGCCCTGGAACGTCGCGGGGCCGACCCGGCCTCCTACACCCAGGCCGTGCGCGAGGTCTACGCCCGCATCGCCGCGCTCGCTCGAGAGGTGGGGCGCGAGGTGCACACGCCCTCGACGGAGGTCGCGATCCGCGCCTCCTTCTCCCCGCTGAGGCCCACGCGCTTCGCGGAGGACGTCTACGTGATCCCCCTGTGGACGGATCCTGACACGCAGCGGGCAAGCTTCCGCATTTTCGTCCATCCCCTGGTCAACCTCATCTGGCTCGGGGGCATTTTGGCCGCGCTCGGCGCGGTGGTCTGCGTGCTGCCGGATCTGCGGGAACGGGCACGCCTCGGCGTAGCCCGAGAAGCCGAGCGTCGTGCGGTGGCCTGAAGCGGCGCTTCCGGCGCTCGCCGCCCTGGCGCTCTCCGCCGGTGCCTTGGCGGCGGAGCGCGAGAGCGAATACTCGCGCGCGATCGAGACGATCCGCTGCGACTGCGGGTGCCACCCTCAGAGCGTGGCCGATTGCGCGTGCGGGCGCGCCGCCGAGATGCGCCGCGAGATTGCGGCCCAAATCGACCAGGGGCGAAGCGCCGAGGAGGTGATCGCAGCCTACGTCGCGCGCCACGGCGAGCAGATCCGGATCGTGCCCGAAGCGCGAGGCTTCTCCCTCGTGGCGTGGCTCGGACCGCTCGTTCTCCTGCCCGTGGCGGCCTGGCTCGTGGTGGCGGTGTTGCGCCGCTGGCGGCGCCGCGTGGAGCCGGCCCTGCCCGCCCTCGACCCGGACGACCCCTACCTGGCCCGGGTGGAGCGGGAGCTCGAGGGCTCATGAGCGAGTGGGGCGGCCTTCTGGCTGGGGTCTTGGCTGCCGCCGCCGCCTGGGCCGTGGCGCGCCCGCTGTGGAAAGCGCGCCACAGCGAGGCGGCGGAGGAGCCCTCGCCCAAAATGGAGGATCTTCGGGCCCGCAAGGAGGCCCTGCTGGGGGCCCTGCGCGAGCTCGAGGAGGATCGGGAAAGCGGGCGGCTCGGCGAAGAGGACTACCGGCTGCTGCGCGCGCGACTCAAGGCGGAGGCGGCCTCGGTGTTGCGCGAGATGGATTCGCTTTCGGAAACCACCCCGCCTTCCTCGGGCGCGGACGCGGGGCGGCCCGGCAAGCGGGTGTGAGCGCCTCCGCGGCGATCGAGGCGGGCGCGCTCTCCCGCCGGTTCGGCCTCCGGGAAGCGCTGCGGGGCGTAAGCCTGCGCGTGGAATGGGGCGAACGG
The DNA here is from genome assembly GCA_037447115.1 of Acidobacteriota bacterium. GTDB lineage: Bacteria > Acidobacteriota > Polarisedimenticolia > Polarisedimenticolales > JBBIHH01 > JBBIHH01. Next base: position 95,938 of record JBBIHH010000009.1, on the reverse strand, counting down.
GTGGCCGTCTTCGGCCCCAACGGTGCGGGCAAGACGACGCTGGTCCGGGTCTTGTCCACGGTGCTTCGCCCGTCGGCGGGCCAGCTGCGCCTGGCGGGGCTGGACCCCCAGGAGCGCCCGCGCCAAGCGCGGGCGCTCCTGGGGCTGCTGGCCGAGGGGCCGGGCTTATACGAAGAGCTTTCCGTCCGCGAGAACCTGGCCTTTTTTTGCGGGCTTTACCGGCGCCAGCCCGAGGCCGCGCGACTGGAGGCGTTGCTGGAGGGGTTGGGGATCGGCGAGCGGGCGGACGAGCCGGTGCGGGCGCTCTCGCGTGGCCTGCGCCAGCGCGCCGCGTTGGCCCGCGCCCTGGCGCACGCGCCGCGCATCCTCTTGCTCGACGAACCGTTCCAGGGGCTCGACCGCGAGGGGTGCGAGCGGTTGGAACGGCTCTTGCGACAGTTCACGGCCGGCGGCGGGGCCCTCGTTTTCACGGGCCACGAGATCGAGACCGGCCTGGCCCTGGCCACGCGGTGGGTGGTGCTGCGGCAAGGCGCTCGCATCGCCGAGGGTACGAGCACCGACACGAGTGCCGAGACGATCGTCGCCCTCTGTGGAGCGGATCGGTGAGGACCGACAGCCTCCGACTTCCAGGAGCATGGCGCAGCGCGTGGCGCATCGCGCGCAAAGACCTGCGCCTCGAAGGAACCACCTTCGAACGCCCCCTGGCGATGATGGCCTTCGCGCTCGTGGCCCTGGTGCTCTTCGGCTTCGCCCTCGATCCCGCCTCCCTCAAGCGCCCGCAAGGAACCGGGACGCTCGCGGGGCTGCTGTGGCTCGTCTTCTGCTTCGCCGGCCTGGTCGGCTTCGCTCGAGCGTTTCATGCCGAACACCGGCGCGAGGCCTGGGTGGTGCTGCGCGCGAGCCCCGCGGGCTCGGGGGCGATCTTCGTCGGCAAGACGCTGGCCAATTGGCTGCTGCTACTGCTGCTCGAGACCCTCGTCATCCCGCTGGCGGTGATCTGGTTCGAGGTCCCCCTGCCCCCCTTCGGCTCGCTGGTGGTGGTGCTTTCGCTGCACAGCCTGGGCCTGGCAGAACTCGGCACGTTGCTGGGCGCCATGGTCTCGCGCCTGGAACGAGGCGAGGCGCTGCTGGCGACGCTGCTGCTTCCCCTCGCCACCCCGCTCGTGCTCTCCGCGGTTCACACCACGCGCGGCCTGGCGGAAGCTCGAAGCTGGCAGGGGCTCGGGCACTGGCTCGCCATCGCCTCGGGCCTCGACCTGCTCTACTTCCTGTTGGCCCTCGTGCTTTTCGACTTCGTCCTGGAGGAGTGAATGCGTCCACGCGCCTGGACCGTCTCTTTCGCCGTGCTGTGGCTCGCCGTGGCAGCGGCGATTCCGTGGGCCCTGTGGGCGGCGCTCGTCCTGGCCCCCGAGGAGCGCGTCATGGGCCCGCCACAGCGGATCTTCTACATTCACGTGCCTTCGGCGTTCGCCACCTACCTCGGCGTGGCCGTGCTGCTCGCGGGCTCGATCGCGTATCTCTGGTCGCGGCGTCCCGCTGCCGATGCGCTGGCCCGGGCAGGACTCGAGGTGGGGTGGGTGTTCTGCACGATCGTCCTCGTCACCGGGCCGATCTGGGCCCGGCCCGCCTGGGGCGTGTGGTGGACGTGGGAAGCGCGGCTGACGACGACGCTCGTGCTGTGGTTGATCCTGCTCGGTTGCGTCCTCGTGCGGCGCTACGCCGCCGATCGGGACACGGGGGCGCGATTCGCGGCCGTCCTGGGTGTGCTGGGGGCCCTCGACATCCCGGTGATCCACAAGGCGGTCGCCTGGTGGCGCGGCCAGCACCCGCAGCTCTTCGGCCCGGGACGCGAAGACGCGCTGGCCCCGCCAATGCGCGAAGCGTTCGGCATCGCGAGCGGAGCCTTCCTCGGGCTGGCGGTGCTGTTGATCGCGATCCGCGCGCGCATGGCTCATGCGGAGGTCGTGCTGGAGGACGCCGTCCGCGGCGTCGAGGAGGCCCGGGGATGAACCGGCACTTCTATCTCTTCTGGGGTTACACGACCGCGTGGATCGTCTTCGCCGGCTACCTGGCGTGGCTCGGGTGGCGTCTGATCCGCTTGAGCGCGCGCCTGGAAGAACTCGAACGGCGCCTGCGGGACCGAGGCGGGGCGGGCGGGTGAGCGGGCCTGCGCGGCGCTCAGCGAAACGCGGGCGGCTCGAGCTGCGGCGAGGGTCGGCCCCCGTCGAGGAACTCGAATTTGCCCAAATGGAGCGCGCGCAATTGATCGGCGTGCTTCTCGAAGGCGCGCCGCAGGGCCGCGTCCTCCACGCTCTCGCCCGCCATCCACTGCCGGAACGCCGTGCGCACCCGCACGTACGCCTGCTCCTCGATGCCGGCTTCGGCGCACGCCTCGTGCCAGACGATCTTGAGTTCCCCCAGCAGGTCGTGAAAGCGCATCCACCCTGGCGTACTCACGTCCCCCCGCAGGTTGCCCGTCTCCGGATCGAGCCAGCGGAGGACCCGGCGCGCCTCGATGGTCTCGTTGACGCGCTGGCGCGCTTCGATGAAGCGCGCCACGAGCGTCTCGGTGGCGACTTCCTCCCCGCCGGCAGCCTGGGGAAGGGCAGCCGCTTCCTCCGGCACGGGCCGTCGAGCCGCGAGTTCCCTGTAGCGCCCCGCCAGCCAGACGAGACCCCAAAGACCCAACAGCAGGACGACTCCCACTGCCAGAGTCATGCGGACCGTGCGCGTCATCGACCCTCGGCCCCCGCCTCCGGGGCTTCGAGCCCCAGGAGCTCGCGGATCTTCCGCTCCAGGACGCTGCGCGGCTTCGGGCCGATGAAGCGCTCCACGACGCGCCCCTCGCGATCCACGAGAAACGCGGTGGGAAACCCGAAGATCCCCCCGAACTGCTGCGCCACCCGTTCGTCGCCGATCAGGTTGACGTAGGGCAGCCCATAGCGCGCGACGAAGGGCCGCACCACCTCGGCGCCGCCGTCCTCCAAGGCGATGGCGATCAGCGTGAAGCCCTGGGGCGCGTAGGTCTCGTGCAGCTGCTTGAACATCGGGATCTCTTCGATGCAGGGCCGGCACCAGGTGGCCCAGAAGTCCACCAGGCGCACCTGGCCGGCCGTGTCGGCGAAGCGGAAGCTGCGGCCCTCCACGTCGGGCAGGGTGAAATCGGGAGCGAGCTGCAGGAGCCCCGCCGAGGGCCCGCTCGGGCCGGCTTCGGTCGCCGCGGCCTGCGCCGCGCTCTCCTGTCCCTCGGCGGGTTGCGCAGCTGGGGCTTCGGTCTCGGAGACCCCGGCCCCGCAGCTCCAGGACAACGCAATGCCTCCCGCCATGACGAGCCCCGCGCACCGCAGCGCGGCGAAGCGCGCCTCGGGTGCCACGGCATACCTCCTGCCTTCCATCCGCATGCTCCTCGCCCCCGCTTTTCTATCCCCCTCGCGACGACAGGACCGCCCATTCTAACAGGGCCGCCGGCGTACCGCTTCCGAGACGCCGCCTTTTTTTTGACACCGCCTGCGCGGGGTGCTACGGTCGCCGCCCGCACCGATGCGATCCCCGTTCGTGCGCCGCGTTCGCCCGCGAGAGAGGATCGTGGCTTGGGCCGGGACCCTCTGCGCGCTCATGGCCCTCGCCGCCTCCGCTCCTGCGGCGCGCAGCCCGCGGGCGATGGTCGTGACGGTGGACGAGACGGCCACGCGGGCCGCGGTGGAGGTGTTGCGCCAGGGCGGCAACGCCGTGGATGCCGCGGTGGCGGCGGCCTTGATGCTCGCGGTGACGTTCCCCGAAGCGGGCAACCTGGGCGGCGGCGGTTTTCTCCTGCTGCGCACCTCCGACGGCACCTATGCGGCGCTCGATTTTCGCGAAACGGCGCCGCGCGACATCACGCCCGAGCATTTTCTCGGCCCCGACGGCCGGCCTGACCCGCAGCGCATCCGCTCCGGCGGTCTCGCCGTGGCGGTTCCTGGCACCCCCGCGGGGTTGGCGGAAGCCCACGCGCGCTGGGGGCGGCTGGCCTGGAGCGCCCTGGTCGAACCGGCGATCGTCGCGGCCAGAGAGGGTGTCCCCGTTACGGCGCGCACGGCTCACGCCCTGGCCGCGCACGCGGCGCGGCTGGAGCGCGACCCCGAGGCGCGGGCGTTGTTCTTCCGCGACGGCCGCGTCCTCCGCGAGGGCGAACGGATGCGCTGTCCCGCGCTCGCGACGACGCTCGAGTGGCTCGCGCGCGAGGGTCCGCGCGCCTTCTACGAGGGCCCCGTCGCCGAGGCGATCGTGCGCACCGTGCGGGGCGCGGGAGGGGTGCTGGCGCTCGAAGATCTCGCGGCGTATCGTCCCGTCTGGCGCCGTCCCGTGGAAGGACGCTACCGGGGCTACCGCGTGGTGTCCTTCCCACCCCCGAGCAGTGGCGGCGTCGTTTTGCTCGAGATCCTGGGCATGCTGGAGCCGTTCGACCTGGGCGCCACCGGGTTCGGCAGCTCCCTCACGGTGCACCGCATGGTGGAGGCCGAGAAGCGGGCCTACGCCGACCGCGCGCGCTGGCTCGGCGACCCCGACCGCGTGGCGGTGCCGGTCGAGCGACTCCTCGATCCGGACTATCTCGCCGCGCGGGCGCGCACGATCCGGGACCGCCGCGCCACACCCGCACGGCGCATCCATGCGGGAAAGTTCCCCGAGACCGAATCTTCCGACACCACGCACCTCTCCATCGCGGACGCCGAGGGCAACGTCGTGGCGCTGACGACGACCCTCAACAGCGCCTTCGGCGCCGCGCTCTTCGCCGAAGGCACGGGCATCCTGCTCAACAATGAGATGGACGACTTCGCGCTGGCGCCCGGTGTAGCGAACCTCTACGGTCTCGTCGGGGGTGCCGCCAACGCGGTGACCGGGGGCGCGCGGCCCCTGTCCTCGATGGCGCCCACGATCGTGGAGGCCCCGGAGGGAGCGCGCTACCAGCCCTTCCTCGTGCTGGGCTCGCCTGGGGGGGCGACGATCATCACCAGCGTGCTGCAGGTGATCGTCAACGTCGTGGACCACGGCATGGAGCTGCAGGAAGCGGTGGACGCGCCGCGCTTCCACCACCAGTGGCTGCCGGATCGCCTCGATCACGAGCCGCGGGCCTTCCCCGCCGACGTGGCACGCGCCCTCGTGCGGCGCGGCCACCGCCTCCACGAGCGCGAGTGGATGGGGAACGTCTCGGCCATCGCGCGCGCCGCGGACGGAACGTGGCTCGGCGCGGCCGACCCGCGCCGGGCGGGGTGCGCGCAGGGGTTGTGACGATGGGGGAGCGCCGTCCTTACCGCCCGCGAGCCGTGGCCGTCTTCGGGTCATCCGAACCCCCGCCGGGAAGCCCGCTCTACGAGACCGCCCGCCGCCTGGGGAGGTCGCTGGCCCGCGCCGGCTGCCGGGTCGTCCACGGCGGCTACGGCGGTGTCATGGAGGGTGCGGCCCGCGGCGCGCGCGAGGCCGGCGGCGCGAGCACCGGGGTCACCTGCGCCCTTTTTCCCCGCGTCCCTAACGCGTACCTCACGGAAGAGATCCGCGCGCCGGACCTCTTCGAGCGCACCCGTGCCCTGATCGAGCGTGCCGACGCCTTTATCGTCCTGCCCGGAAAAGCGGGAACGCTGGCCGAGCTGAGCTTCCTCTGGGCGCTCGAGCGCATGGAGCTGCTGGGGCCCAAACGGCTCGTCGTGTGGGGGCCGGCGTGGGAGGCGCTGCTGCAGCACCTGGAGCGAGAGGGTATACTCGAGCCTTCCCAGCTCGCGCTCACGCGCGTGGCACGGGATGCGGAAGAGGTGCTGGCCCACCTGGGGCTCGACCCGGAGGACGGCCGATGAACCCCGCGCAGCACGAGACCCCCTCGGCCCGCAAGAGCCTCCCGCGCGAGTACGCGGAGACGATCCTCGTCTGCATGATCTTCCTGATCTTCACGCGGGCTTTCGCCTTCCAGCAATCCAAGATCCCCAGCGGCTCCATGGAAGACACGTTGCTCGTCGGCGACTACATCATGGTCAACCGCTTCATCTACGCCCCCAGCGACTTCGGCTGGGAGCGCGAGCTGTTGCCGGTGCGCGACATCCGACGGCGCGATGTGATCGTCTTCAAGTACCCTCTCGAGCCTGAACTGGACTACATCAAGCGCGTCGTCGGGCTTCCCGGCGACACCGTGGAGATCCGCGAGGGCTACCTCTACGTCAACGGGGTGCGGCAAGACGAGCCCTACGTCAACCCCGCCTACCGCGAGCGCGAGTTCTTCGGGCCGGTGCAGGTTCCTCCGGGCCATTACTTCGTCCTGGGAGACCACCGCAATCGCTCCGCCGACAGTCGCGAGTGGGGACCGGTGCCGCGCGAACTCGTCAAGGGGCGGGCGTTGCTCGTCTGGTGGTCCTACGAGGAGGAACCGCAGAGCATGCGGCCGCAAGGGCTGACGACGGTCCGAGGCGTGCTGAGCAAGTTCGTGCTCTTCCCCTGGCGCTCGCGCTGGGGCCGTTGCTTCACCTTGATCCGCTGACGCGGCGCCGGAGGGCGCGCCGATCGCTGCCGGGCCCTTGCGCACCCCGCGCGTTATATTCGTCCGCGAGGTGATGCCATGGCCCCTCTCCCCTGCCCGCCACAGCCGGATGCCTCGCGCCGCCGCTGGACGGCGCTCGGCTTGCTCGCCGCGACGGCGATCGTGATCGCCCTCGGAGCGCTGTGGCGCGGGGCCGAGGAGCCTGCCGCAGAGCCGCCCCCGGTCCCGGAGCGACCCGAGGCCACGTGGACGGAGACGAGCGAGCAGGCAGGCGCGCTGCCCCTGCCCCCGCCGGCTCCCGAAGTCCTTCCGGCGCCGGGGGAGGATACGGGCCCTGCGGCGTCGCTCGAGGCCCGCGTGCGCTCGGACCCCCAGCGTCTGGCGGCGGGGGGGTTCGCTTTCACGAACCAGCTCATGGTGGCCTGCCAGGCGGGCAACGTCGAGCGCCTGCTGTCGCAAGTGGGCGATGCGCGCCTCTACGTGCTTCCGGCGCTCTACGAAGGCCGAACCTGTTACCGGGTGTGCTGGGGCGGCTATCCCGACCGCGCGAGTGCCGCCGCGGGCCGAGACATGCCCGGGCCGATCCGGGCGTTGTTCCCCGACCCGCAGCCGCGGCCGGTGAGCGCGGTGCTGCCGTGAGCCGGCCGGCCACCCGCTGCGCGCTGCTCCTCGGTCTGTTGCTCGGCCACGCGCCGCTGCGGGCCGATCGGGTTCACCTTGAGAGCGGAGGAATCCTCGAGGTCGACGCCTGGCGCTTCGAGGGCGAATGGTTCGTCTACGAGGTTCCGGGGGGCACGGTGGCCCTGCCTCGCTCCGCCGTCGTGAGCCTCGAGCCCTCCGCGACGCTCCAGGACGGCCCTCGGGCCGCTCGAGCCAAGAGCCCGACCCGAGTCCACGAAGCCGGCGACCCCATGCGCGCGCAGCGGCGGTTGCGCGAGGCGGCGGCTGCGCTCGAGCGGCGCGATTTCGAAGCCGCGAGTCGCGCCTTCCAGGATGCCCTGCTCCTGGACCCCGAGCTCGTGGCGGCGCGGCTCGGCTTCGCGGTCACGGAGTTGCGGCTCGGGCGGGACGCGAGTGCCCTGCAGGCGGTGCTCGAGGGGCTCGCCCGCCACCCGGAGCGACCCGAGTTTCACGAGCTCCTCGGGGACGTGCGGGACCGGGAAGACCGTCTCGAGGACGCCCTCGAGGCCTGGGAGCGAGCCTTCGCGCTCTCGCCCCACGATCGCCTGCGCGAGAAGATCGTCCGCGCCCGCCAGGACCTGGAGGCTGCGCGGCGGCAGGAGGCGAGCGCGAGCGCCCACTTCTGGTTGCGCCACGACGAAGACCTCCCCCGCGAGCTGGAGGCGGCGATCCTCGACCACTTGGAGTCCCGCTACGACGAGTTCGTCGCGCAGTTCCGCGACGGGCCCGCGCTGCCGATCCTGGTCGTCGCGTACCTCGGAGAACGGTTCCACCACGTGACGGGAAGCGACGATGCCGTCGCGGGCCTCTTCGACGGGAAGATCCGCCTGCCCCTCGGGGGCAAGCGGCGCCTCGACCCGGCGACCCGAGGCGTCCTGGATCATGAGCTCGCGCACGCGTTCATCCACGCCAAATCCAACGGCCATGCCCCGCGGTGGCTGCACGAAGGCTTGGCGCAGCGCATGGAAGGCCGGACCCTCGATCCCGCGGCCCGCGCGCAAGTGAGGCAGCTTCTGGCCCGGCGGGGTCCCGAGGCCTGGGCGGAGGCCCCCTTCTCCTATCCCGCGGCGCTCGCCTTCGTAACCCACCTCGAACAGCGCCGCGGACTCGAGGCTCTGGTGTGGCTCCTCGCGCGCCTCGGGGACGGCCTCGACTTGGATGCCGCGCTGACCGAGATTTACGGCGAGGATTTCCGCGGCCTCAGCCAGCGCTGGGCGCGCGGGCTCGTGGAGGACGAGCCATGAGCGCCGAGCCGCTTCACACACGCCTCGCACCGCTGCTCGGCGAGAAGGCTCGCCAGCGCGCCTCGGGACTGCTCGTCGCGCAGCGCGGCAAGGCCCGGCGCCTCCTGTGCCTCGAAGAAGGCCAGCTGGTGTACGTCGCCTCGAACGTCCTGGAAGAGCAGCTCGACGAGTTCATGGTACGGCGGGGGTTGCTCCCGCCCGCGGCCCGGGCCTCGCTCGCCCTCCAGGCCCGCCAGAGCGGCCGCCAGCGCCTGGCGATGCTCGTCGAGTCGCCCGCGGTGTCCCGCGAGGTGGTGCGGGGCGCGGCAGAGGAGCTGACGCGCGAGCTCTGCCTGGCGACGCTGAAGTGGCGCGAGGGAGCCTGCAGCTTCACCCCGGGGCGGCCCGCGCTGCCGTCGGATTTCGGGGTGCGCCTCGACCCCGCGGCGCTCGTGCTCGCCTGGTGCCGGGAGGCGGGACCGGACGCGGACGCGATCCGGGCGCGACTGGGACCGCCGGACCAACCCTTCGAGGCCGCCGCCCACCCGGGGGCCGTCCCTCCGGCGGACCCGCTGGCGGCACGGCTGCTCCAGCGGACGCGGCAAGGGGTGCGGCTCGGGGATCTTCTCGCGGAAGGCTGCGAAGATGAGGGGCGCGTGTTGCGCACGGTCTATGCCCTGAAGCTCCTGGGGTGGTTGCGCCCCGCGCCGCGCCGGCGCCCACCGGTCGCGGGCACGCACCAGGCTCCGCTGAGCGAAGCGGAGTGCCTGGCCGTGCTCGAGCGCGCCTCGAGCCCGGACCTCTACCACGTCCTGGGCGTGGACCGCACGGCCGCCAGATCGCAGATCCAGGAGGCCTACTACCGTCTCGCGCGCCGGTTCCACCCGGACCGCCTGCGCTCGGGCTCTTTCGCCCACCTGCTGCCCCGCATGGAGGCGTTTTTCGCGCGCGTCACCGAGGCGTACCAGGTGCTCTACGATCCGGAGAGCCGCCGCGCATACGACGAGCGACTGGAACAGGACACCGCGCGCGGAAGAGAGGAGGTGTTGTCCGCCGCGGAACTCGCGCGCTCGAACTACGTGCGAGCCCGAGAGTGCATCGAGCGCAGGCACTACTCGGAAGCGCTTCGCTTCCTGGAAAACGCGATTCAGCTCGAGCCCACCGTAGCGCTCTATCATCTTGCGCTGGGCGAGCTTCTGGCCGGCCATCCCCGCCGCCGCGCGGAGGCCGAGGCCGCGCTCGAGCGCGCCACCGCCCTCGACCCGAGTCTGGCCCGGGCGTACGCGGTGCGCGGGCGCTTGTGCCTGCGTGCAGGCGAGCGCGAGGCGGCGGCGCGATGGTTCCAGGAAGCGCTACGCTGGGACGCGCACGAAAGAGAGGCGCACGAGGGCCTCGCGGAGCTCGCGCGAGGTGCCGCGGGCCGCCTGTGACGAGGTCGGTCGATGCCCTGGCTCGTGGACGGGGACAACCTTCTCGGTTCCTGGCCCGGGTGGGAGCGGTCGGCCGAGGGACGCCGCCAGCTCGCCCGCCTGCTCGACCAGTGGAGCCGAGCCTGCGGCCGCCGCGTGATGGTCGTGTTCGATGGTCCCGGGCCTCCCGGGGTGGGCGTCGTTCACAGCGGTGCGGGGCGTAGCGCGGACGAGTGGATCGTCGGCTTCTTGCGCCGCCAGAACCAACCGCGCACCTGGCGCGTCGTCACGAGCGACCGCTCCCTCGCCGAGCGCGCCCGCGCCCTGGGAGCCGAGACCGAGCCCAGCCACCGCTTCCGCGCCCGCCTGAGCGAGGCGGTGGCCCGACAAGACCGGGAGGACGACAAGCCGCGCGGGCCGGTCTCGGTGGCGGAGTGGCTGCGCTACTTCGGCCTCGACGACGATCCCGCCTCGCGCTGAAGGCTCGCCCGGCTCACTCGGGCTGGTGCAAAGAGACGATCGTCACGGCCTCCCCTCCCTCGGCGGCATCGCCCGGCCGCTGGCTCGCGACGAGGGCGTGCGCCGCCAGGAAGCGCCGCACGCCCTCGCGCAGCCGCCCGCTGCCGTGGCCGTGGACGACGCGCACCTCGGCGAGCCCCGCGACCACGGCGCGGTCGAGAAACCGATCGAGCGCCTCGAGGGCCTCGGCCACCCGCTGCCCGACGAGCACGAGTTCCCCGCCGACGGGCGGGCGTTCGGCGGCGCGCACGCCGACGCGCGCTTTGCCGCCGGGAGTCGGCGGGGTGCGAGCCGTGCTCTCGACGGCGCACAGGTCCTCCACAGCGACGCTGAAAACCGCCTGCCCCAAGCGCACCCGCGCGCGCAGCCCCGCCAGTTCCACGATCTCCCCCTCCCGTCCCAACGAACGCACGCGCACCCTCGCTCCCGGATGGAGCGCCGATGGCGCGGGCGATGGGCCCTCGGGCTCGGGACCCGCCGGCTGGGCGCGCAGCTTCGCCGCGATCCGTTCCGTCGCCCGAAAGACCCGGCGCTCCAGCAGGTCTCGCGGCACGAGCGCTGCCAACTGCGCCCGCTCCCGCTGGAGCAGCTCGCGCGCTTCCGCCAAGGCCGCCTGCAGCTTGCGCTCCGCCTCCTGCCGCCACACCTCGCGTTCCCGGGCGGCCCGCTCGGCGAGCGCGCGCGCTCTCGCCTCGAGTGTGCGCCGGGCCTGCTCGAGCTGCCGGCGTTCATGTTCCACCGCCTCCAACCGCCGCCGGAGTTCGCGCAGCTCCGATTCCACCGCCTGCGCGCCCGGGTCCAGCAGCGCCCGCGCGCGCGCCACGTGGACCTCGGGCAGCCCCAGGCGCGCGGCGATCTCGAGGCCCGCCGAGATCCCGGCGGCACCGGGAACGAGCGTGTAGGTCGGCTCGAGCCGTTCGACATCGAAATCCATCGCCGCGCTCAACACCTGGGGATGCGCGAGCGCCCACTGCTTGATGCGGGCCTGGTGGGTCGTGGCGATCGTCGTCGCTCCGCTGGCCACGAAACTCTCGAGCACCGCTTGAGCCAAGGCCGCGCCCTCCGCGGGCTCGGTGCCGCTTCCCGGTTCGTCGAGCAGCACCAGCGTGCGGGGACCGGCCTCGCGGAGAAAGCGCGCCACCGCTGCCACGTGCGCGGAGAAGGTGGAGAGATCCGCGTCGATCGACTGGTGATCGCCGATGTCGGCGCGGAGGCGTTCCACCACGGGCAGACGCACCGCGCGGGCAGGCACCGGAATTCCCGACTGGAACAGCAACACCGCCAGCCCGATCGTCTTCAGAGCCACGGTTTTGCCGCCGGCGTTCGGTCCCGAGAGGACGAGCGCGCGCCGGGGCGGCTCGATCGCCACGCTCAGCGGCACGGCGCGCGTCCCCCGCTCGCGCCGATGGGCCTCGAGGCGGGGATGGCGGACCTGCTGGAGCTCCCACACGTCCTCGGGGCCGGGCTGGGGGCAGATCGCCCCGTAGCGCTCGGCGAACCGGGCGCGCGCCTGTACCGTGTCCCAGCGCACGAGCATTTCGACCGCGCGTTCCACGGCGGGCCGCACGGCCCGCAGCGCGTCGCTCCAGCGCCGGAGCACCGCCTGCACCTCCGCCCGCTCCTGCTCCGCGAGCTCGACGATCTCGTTGTTGGCCTCGACGACCTCCAGGGGCTCCACGAACAGCGTCGCACCGGAGGAGGAACGAGCGTGCACGATGCCGGGGATGCGCCGGGGGCCGTCCGCGCGACAGGGGATGACGAAACGTCCCTGGCGCTCCGTCACGAACTCGTCCTGCACGCAGGCCGCGAGTTCCCGGTCGCGCAGCAACCCCTCCAGGCGCTCGCGCAGCCGCTCGATGGCGTGTCGGCGGGCGCGGCGCAGGCGGGCCAGCGCCGGGCTCGCCTCGTCCGAGAGCTCGCCCTCGGGACCGATGGCACCGAGGATCTCCCGCCACAGCGGCTCCGGCAGCTCCACCTCGCGGACGAGCCCGCGCAGCCCCGGGCACGACACCGCCTTCGCCTGGCCCAGCTCGGCCCGCAGGCCGGCCGCCGCCTGGAGCCACTGCGCCAACCCGCGCAGGCTCCGGCCGTCGGGAACGAGGCCCTCGACACGCAGCGCCCGCAGCACCGAGCGTGAATCCGGCAGCCCCTGCGGAAGCGCCGTGCCCAGGCGCGAACGCAGGCGCACCATCTCGTCCACCATCTGGTGCTCGGCAGCGATCCACGCCCGGTCCGCCCGGGCGGTCCACGCCCGCAGGCGCTCCGCGCCCTCGGGCGTGGCGGCGAGATCCGCGAGCTCTTCCAGGATCGCGTCGTACTCGAGCGCCTGCCGGGAGCCCGCATCGAGATCGAGCAGCCCGCTCATCCCGATCGCCCCTCTTCCCGCTCGCCGGCGAGGAGCAGGCCCCGCACCGTGCGCCGGAGGTAGTCGAGACCCGAAACCAGGATCAGCGCCAGCGTGCCCCAGATCGCCAGCCGCAGAGCGGCGTGGTTGCGCCCCGAGGTATTGCACCACAGCGTCCAGCCGATGGTGACCATCTCGGCGAAAGTCGTCAGCTTGCCCCACAGGCTGGGCACGAAGCGCGTCGTCCCGTGCGCGAGGTAGAGCAGCGCCGCCACGAGCACGATCAGCACGTCCCGCGAGATCGCGAGAACCGTGAGCGGCACGGGCAGGCGCGCCACGAGCGCCAGATCCTTGAACATCGTCGGGTAATCCGTCAGCAGCACGAATGCCGAGACCATCAACAGCTTGTCCGCCGCCGGATCGAGGTAGGTGCCGAGCGGGGTATGCTGACGGAACACGCGCGCCGTGAGCCCGTCGAGAAGATCGGTGGCCGCCGCAGCCGCGAAAATGGCGAAGGCGAGGGCGAAGCGACCCGAGACGAGCGCCAGGATGAAGAACGGCACGGCGACGAGCCGCAGGAAAGTCAGCTGGTTGGCAAGGGTGACCTGATCCCACAACCGGCGCCAGCCCATGCTCTCCTCCCGTGGCGCTCGCTGGAGGGTCGGATGCGGACGGGTGTTCCCGCGGGGTTCACTCGGGGGCGGAGGCTTCCCCAGGGGTGGCCACCGTGATCGTCGAGATGGCGTGCTTGAAGATGATCTGCTCCCCCTGGGAGCTCTCGAGGAGGACGGTGTACCGATCGAAGGACTTGACACGCCCCGTGAGCTTCTTGCCGTTCGCTAGGAAAACGATGACCGGCTTGCGCTCCTTGCGTAGCTGATTGAAGAACTCGTTCTGCAGATTGGACGTTTCGCCCGCCATCGCCCACCTCCGCGGTTCGGGGGCAGTATACCACCCGGGAACCTCCAAGAGCCGCGGTTCCCACGCCGGTCAGCGGGACGGCCCGGGCTCGCGCGGCGCGTTCGCGAACGCTTCCCAGTGCGCGAGGACGGTTCGCGCCAAGCGTTGCGGGTCGCAAGCCGCGTCGAGCCACACGACCCCCGGCTCCCGGCGAAACCAGGTGCGTTGCCGCTTGGCGTAGTGGCGCGTGCGCCGCACGATCACCTCGCGCGCGCTCTCCGGCGGTAGGCGTCGGGCCAGGGCCTGCGCGATCTCGCGGTACCCGATAGCCTGGAACGCGTTCGCCTCGAGCGGCACGCCGGCGGCCAGCAGTTTCTCGACCTCCGCGACCCAGCCCCGGCAGAAGAAAGCTTCCACCCGGGCGGCGAGCCGCTGCGCGAGCAGCCCGGCTTCCATGTCGAGACCGATCTTGAGCGCCGGGTAACGTTCCTTCCCTTGCGACCAGCTCCCCTCCTCGGCCAGACGCTCGCTCCAGGTCCGGCGATCCTGGAGCGCGATCTCCAGCGCCCGCACGATGCGCTGGGTGTCGGCCCGTGCCAAGCGTGCGGCGCTCGCAGGGTCGACGCTCGCGAGCCACCGATGCAGTCTCGGGGCGCCGAAGCGCGCCGCCATCGCCCGCAGCCGACCGCGCAGCCGCGCATCCGTCGGCGGCACCCGCACCATGCCGCGCAGCAGCGCCCGCAGGTAGAGCCCGGTTCCCCCCACCAGCAGCGGCACGCGGCCCCGAGCCGCGATCTCCGCGATGGCTGCCTCCGCGCGGCGCACCCACGCCCCCATGGTCATCGCCTCGCGCGGATCGAGGCAGTCCACCAGATGATGCGGCACCCGGGCGCGCGTCTCGCGGTCCACCTTGGCGGTCCCGATGTCGAGCCCGCGGTAGACCTGGTAAGCATCGCAGCTGACGATCTCGGCGGGCAGCCGTTCCGCCAGCGCCAGCGCCAGCGCGCTCTTGCCCGTGCCGGTGGGTCCGAGGAGCACGAGCAGCGCCGGCTTCCCGGCTGCCGTCTGCGGGTCGCAGGCGCGACTCAGCGGCGAGGCCGGCCGAAACGCAGCATCTTCCCCCGCATCGCGTCGCGGGCCTCGTTCACCGCCGCCCGAAGATGCTCGGTACAGTACGTCTGCCCGCGCTCCACCGCGCGCCCGCAGCGCACGCACCGGTGGCGCACCAGCGCCCGGCCGATGCGGCCCAGCCCCTGCAGCAGCAGGCCGCCACCGATCGCGGCCAGCGACAGCCGCCAGCCCCAGGTGGCCAGGGGACGGACCAGCTCGGCCGGCAACCAGCCCGCGGCGTCGACGAGAAGCACCAAGGCCGTGCCCGCAAGCAGCATCGCCCCGGAGGCTGCCAGCATGCGTCCCACAACGTGGCTCCGCAGCCGCCCCTCCCTCGACGCCCTTGCCCTCGTGCGAAACGAATATAGGGCTGCGCTCCCGCACCGTCACCCCGATCCACCGCCTACTCGATCCGCCTCAGTTCGACGCCCGTGTAATAGTGGTGCAGAATCTCGCGGTAGTCTGCCCCGCGCAGGGCCATGCCGTAAGCCCCCACCTGGCACAAGCCCACACCGTGCCCCCATCCCTTGCCCGTGAAGACGGCACCCCGCAGGCCCCCGGCGGAGTCCCGTTGCAATTCGACGACCGTCAGGCTCTCGCGCAAATCGAGCAGGCGCCGGATGTCGAACCCCCGGACCACGGTGCGTCCGCTGTCGCCCACCACCTCGAGCTCTACGATCCTCCCGGAGCGGCCGCGGCGCAGAACGCGCAGATCTTCGAGGCGCCCCACGTCGGTACGCCGCCGCACCGCCCGTTCGATCTCGGCGGCGCTGCGCCGCTCCTCCCAACTGTAGACCGCCGCCGCGCGGTCATCGGAGGTTCCCCGGACCGGCGGGGCGAGCTCCAGAAACTCCACCGCGCCCCTCTCCCCTTGGCGCAGCCGCACGCGGTCCCCCGGCCACAGATCGAGCGTCGCCGTGCCGACCACGCGTCCGCCCGTGAGGCCAAAAAGGAAGGCATCCCGCGCGAGCGGCAGCTCGAGATCGCCTTTGCCGACCGCGAAGCGCAGGCCCCGCGCCCCCAGCCCGGCGAACACCCCGTCCACGAGCGCGCCGACGCCGTAGGTCTCGGCGAAGCGCAACAGGGCCGGGATCAGACGCGCGGCGCTCGGCGGCCGCGCCACACCGAGGCTGCCGTCGGGAAAAGGGCGCAGCGCTTCGATCCCCACGAGGTACCCGAGCGCGCGACGCTGGGGCGGCGGCAGTTCCCGCGCTTCGGGATCGCGAAGCAACGCCGGCAGATCCGCTTCGTCGAGGAGAACTCTCGCCCGCTCCTCCCATCCCAGATCGCGCAACAGCGCGAGGGCCGCTTCCCCGAGCGAGTCGCACCGCGGCGGCGGTCCCGCGGGTGCGGGACGGCCCGCCGCCAGCGCCAGCCGGCGCGTCCACTCGCGCAGGCGTGCTCCGCTCACCGGTTCCCGCAACGCCGCCTCGCCCAGCGTCGGCTCTATCACCCCCAGAGTCACCAGCAACGCCCACGGGCGGCTGAGGTCGGTACCGTCCTCCGCGATCAGCGAGCGCGGCTCGCGGCCGCGCAGCGTGACGTGCATTCGCTCCAAGACGCGGCTCTCGGCGCGGCAGGCCACCCCCCTGAGGTAGGGCGCGCGCTCTTCAGGGAAGATCAACTCCACATCTTCGGTGTGTCCCCCGCACGTGGCGGTGTAGAGCGCCTGGATCGGCTTCCCGCGGAACGCGAGGATCTCCCCCGCGGTCTCGTACACCGCCCGATCCGAGATGGGATGCTCCGCCAGGACCCCTCCGTAAACTTGGCACCGGGGGCTGGCGCACAGATCGAAGCCGAAGGCTTCGAACTGCCCTCGGTTGCGCCAGGCGTAAGTCCGCGCCGCCACGGCCTGCGCCTTGAGCGCCTCGAGCTGCGGCCACACCTCCGGCCCGAGCTCGGCCGGCACCACCCCCAGCAGGTACTCCTCGATGTGGATCCAGTTCACCGGACGCACGGTGCCCGCGGGCGTAGCCCGCAGTTCCACGAGGCCCCGGTACGGCTTGCCCTCGACTTCGACGTGGGCCCCACCCGCGGCGTAAGCCACCAGGCGGGCGGCCGGCACCGGGTGGTCCACGAAGGCCTCGTCCACGAGCCGGAGTCCTTCCGGCGGAGGCGCCGGTGGAGGCTCCTCCACGATCCAGGCATCGCCGAGCCCCGAACGGCGCAGGCGCTCCAGAACCTCCCCGAGGCCGTCGCGGTTTCTCGCCGCGCCGAGGCGCAGCCGCCACACGCCGCGATCCGGGTCTCGGTGCAGCGCCACCGGCAGGCTCAAAACCGCCCGCAGCCGGGCGGCCTCCGCCCGGGCGCGCTCTTCGTCGTGGTAGGCCCCCACCTGGACGCGAAACACGGGCGCGAGCGGCTCGGGCGGGCCACCGAGCACGAGGACCACGAGTTCGCCCCTGAAGGCCTCCTCGGCTACCGGGCGCCCGGTGGCGGGATCCATCAGATACAGCGCGGTCGACGAGCGGAGGCGGATCCGCGGGGCGTCCTCGAGACCGATGCGCACGAGGGGCTCGCTCTGGCCCAGCCGGCGTGCGAGGGCGCGGATGGTCTCGTCGGCTGCGTCTTCCGCAGCGACGGTCGGTTTCGCTCCGGCCAGCGCCAGAGCGGCACAGGCGAGCATCAGGCGCGCCGCGAACTTCACGAGCGCGGCGGCTCCCCGGCCGGCACGACCGGGGTCAGCAACTGGAGCACCTCGTGGCGCCGCGCGGCGTCGCTCTCGTAAACGCCTGCCGCCGCTAGGGTCACGAAGCGGCTCGCTTCCTTGCGCGCCCCGCGCAAGCTGAGGCAGGTGTGCTCGGCCTCGAGCACCACGAGCGCGCCTTGCGGCTCGAGCACGCGAACGAGCGCGGAGAGGATCTGTTGGGTCAGCCGTTCCTGGATCTGCAGGCGCCGCGCGTAGCCATCGATCATCCGGCCGATCGTGCTCAAGCCTGCCAGCCGCGCTTTGGGCAGGTACGCCACGTGGGCGCGACCGAAAAACGGCAGCAGATGATGGACGCAGGTGGAGCAGAAGCGCACGTCCCGCAGCAGCACCGGTCCGTAGCATCCTTCCGCCTCGCTGTAGGACAGCTCTGCCGCCGGGTCCACGGCGTACCCCGCGAGAAGCTCTTCGCTCCACGCGCGGGCCACGCGACGGGGCGTCAGCTCCAGGTCGTCGCCGGGGAATCGCTCGCCGATGGCCGCGAGAAAGGCGCGGATGGCCTCTTCCATGCGCACCGGATCCATGCCTTACCCGTCCTCCCCGCGGTACACGACAGCGCAGTCGGGCGTCTCGAACAGTTCGACCTCCTCCAGACCCACGAGCACCGGGGACAAAGCTTTCCAGATCCAACGGGCGATCTCCTCCGCCGTCGGGTTCGCCATGATGTCGTTGAGATGCGCGTGATCCAGGCGCTCCAGCACGTGCTCGCGGACGATCCCCTGGAGATCGCCGAAATCCATCACCATGCCGCTGGCCGGATCCACCGCACCCCGCACGGTCACCCGGAGCTCGTAGCCGTGCCCGTGCAGGCGGCGGCAGCGCCCGGGATGCCGAGGAAGCACGTGCGCCGCCTCGAAGCGGAAGCTGCGCCGAATCCTCACCGCGACTCGAGTTCCTCTCGGCGCCGCGAAAGCTCGACGCCGATGGAGTCCACGATCCCATCGAGCACGGGCGTTTCCTTGCGCACCCGCACGGTGGCGCGCTCTGCGGGAAACTCGACGAGTAGAGTTCTCAGCAGCTCCCAGGCGAACGACTCCAGCAGCTTGTGCGAGCGCCCGCGGCCCAGCTGCACGACGCGCTGGTGCACGCGCCGGTAATCCACGGTGTCGTCCACCCGATCGCTACGCCCGGCCGGCTCCAGGTCCAGCTCGAGCTCTACATCCACCGAAAGCCGAACTCCGATCTCCCGCTCCATGCGGGTCAAACCGTGATAGCCGTGGAACTTGATCCCCTGAAGAACGATGCGATCGTGCACGGCTGGCCTCGCTGCGGTGGCCGAGCAGTGTAGGCCCGCGGCCTCCGGGGTGTCAAACGATCGGTGGGCTGCGACCCTCACCGGTCGCCGGGATCGGATCGCCGGCGAGGTCCGCGCTCCAGCAGAGCTTGCCGCCCACCCAGGTCTGCACCACCCGCGGCTTGCGGGAACCATCGACGAGGGCTTCGAGATCCCCTTGAACGAGCACGAAGTCCGCGCACCAGCCCGGCGCCAGCCTACCCACGCGTCGCCGGCGCCCGCTCAGCTCGCCGGGCGTCCTCGTGCAGGCTTCGACGGCTTCCTCCACGGCCAGCGCCTCGGCGCGATCCCAGGGTCCCGCCGGTCGGCGGCACGCGGCGGCCAGAATCGCCAGGGGCTCGAAGCGCCCGACGGGCCAGTC
This sequence comes from Acidobacteriota bacterium, assembly GCA_037447115.1. Lineage (GTDB taxonomy): Bacteria > Acidobacteriota > Polarisedimenticolia > Polarisedimenticolales > JBBIHH01 > JBBIHH01. Next base: position 76,891 of record JBBIHH010000009.1, on the reverse strand, counting down.
GCTTCCCAGGAGGAGGGGCACGCCGGCGCGAAGAAACGACCGCCAGGGATAGGCGCGCGCCGCACGGGACCGCCCCAGCCGCCGCGCGGCCCAAGGCGCGTCCTGCCACAGATGAAGGGGCTGCACGCACACCGCGACACCGAGCCGGCGGGCTCGATGGAAATCCTCCTCGCGCACGAGCTGGGCGTGCTCGATGCGGTGGCGCCGCGAACCGAGCGGGCGCGGCAGCGCGCCGATCGCGTCGAGCGCGGCACGCACGGCGCGGTCCCCGATGGCGTGAAAGGCGATGGCCCACCCCTGCGCGGCGGCTCGCGCGAGCGCGGTTCGCAGGCGCTCGGGCGTCGAGCGCAGCCGCCCGCGGCTCGGCGCGGCATCGGCGTAAGGCTCTTCCAGCGCGGCGCTTCGCGCTCCCAGCGTTCCATCGAGAAACACCTTGCGCGTGCCAACGGACAACCAGGGATCGTCCGGCGGGAACCGGCGGCGAAGGGCTTCCGCGCCGCGCGCATCCATCTCCAACGGCAGCCACAGGTCCACCCGGCACGTCAGCGCGCCCCGGCGCCGCAACGTCGCATAGGCTTCGAGGGCCCGCAGCGCCTCGGCGGGCTCCGTGAGCACGTCCTGGATCGAGGTGACCCCCGCCTGCCGCAGGCTCTCGAGACCGCGCCCCAGCGCCTCTCGCCACTCGGCCTCCTCGGGCGGCGGGAGTCGCTCGCGCAGCCGCGCCGCCTCCGCTTCTCGCGCCACGAGAGCCGAACGGCCCAAACCGAACCGGCACGCCGCAGCCCGGTTGATCCAGACGGCGTGACCGTCCTCCCGGGCCAGCACCACGGGATGCTCTGGCGCCGCGCCTTCGAGCCTCGACGCATCGCTCGCGACCCATTCCTCCCGCCAGCCGAACCCGCGAATCCACGCCCCGCGCGGTAGCGACCGTGCCTTTTCGGCGAGAACCCGCGCCGCCTCCCGCGCGCCGCCGCAGGCACGCAGATCCACCCCCGCGAGCCAAAGTGCGCCGGCCGCAAGATGCACATGCGCGTCGTGGAATCCGGGCAGCAGCAGCGCCCCGCCGCAGTCCTGGACGCGAAAACTCCCGCCGAGTGCCGCCCGCAGCTCCCGCCAGGACCCCATCGCCGCGATCCGCCCGCCGCGGACGACGACCGCGTCCGTGCTCTCGGGGGCGCCCCAGACACGCACGCCCGCGAGGCATCGCGTCAGGCGGATGGGCCTTCCGAGGTGTTTCATCCTCGCCGCAGGCCGTTGGGCGGCGGATACTTGAGGCCCGAGCCCGTATTGAAGAGCACGACCCGCGTTTCGGGCCCTACCCATCCCGCCTCGCGCAAGCGTCGCAGGCCAGCGAGCGTGGCGGCTCCCTCCGGGCAGGGAAAGATCCCTTCCCCCCGCGCGCACTCGATCTGCGCCGCCTCGATCTCCTCGTCGGTGACGGCCACGGCCGTGCCCGCCGAAGCGCGCAACACCTCGAGGATCAGGTGGCTGGCGTGCGGCGCAGGCACGCGCAGGCCGTAAGCTTTCGTGCGCGCGCCCTCCCAGGGCTGCGCTTGCCGATCCCCGCGCTCGAAGGCGCGCACGAGGGGCGCGCAGCCCTCCGCCTGAACGACCACCATCCGCGGGCGCGGGCGGCCTTCGAGCCAACCGAGGTGGCTCATCTCCTCGAAACCCTTCCACATGCCGACGAGACCCGTACCGCCGCCCGTGGGATAGACGATGACGTCGGGCACCCGGCCCCCGAGCTGTTCCACGATCTCGTAGGCCATCGTTTTCTTGCCTTCCAGCCGGTAGGGCTCGCGCAGCGTGGCCAGAGAGATCCAGCCCTCGCGCTGGGCGGCCTCGCGCGCGCGCCTGCCGCAGGCCGTGAGATCCCCCGCGACGCGGTGGACGCGCGCGCCGAACACTTCGACTTCGGTGAGGCAGGCGGCCGGCGTGTCCTCGGGAACGAAAACCTCGACCGCCAACCCGGCGCGGGCGCCGTAAGCCGCGGCAGCGCTCGCGGCGTTGCCGGCCGAGGGGACCACGATCCCCTTGAAGCCTGCGCGGCGCGCCATGGTCACGGCCACCGCCATCCCCCGCGCCTTGAAGGAACCCGTCGGCTCCGAGGATTCGTCCTTGATCCACACCCGCTCCATGGCCAGGCTCTGCGCGAGGAACGGTGCTTCCACGAGCGGCGTCATCCCCTCGCTCAGGCTCACGGGCGCGTCGCTGCCGGGAAGCACCTCGGCGTAACGCCACAGCGTGGCGGGTCTCGCGCTCAAGCTCGGCAAGCGCAGCGTGCGCGCGGCCTCTTCCAGGCGATAGCGGGCGAACAGAACCCCCCCGCACGCGCAGGACCCGTGCGCCTGCTCGGGAGCATAGGCTGCCGCGCAGGTCGTGCACTCGAGCCATTCCAGCGTGGAAGCCCCCTCGGCCACCCCGCGCTCCTACGTCGCGCCCTCTTCCGCTACCCTACCGGGGGGAAGGTATCGGATGCGGCTCGAGGATGACAAGCGCGAGCCCGAAACGTGGAGGGAGATCCTCGCGCGCCGCCACCGCCGGCAGCGGAGGCTCCGGAGCGTGCTGACCCTGGCGGCGCTGCTGTGCGCTGGGGTGCTGGCCGTCGCAGGCTGGATCGCCTACGTCATGACGATGCCTCCCAGACCGCGGGTTTCGCGATCGGAGAGGGCGACCCTGGGGCTGTTTGTGGAGCCCGCTCCCGAGGGCGGGCTGCAGGTGCTGGCGAGCGTGCCGCCCGCGAGCCGCGCGGGCCTGCGTCCAGGGGATCGGATCGTCGCCGTGGAAGGCGAGGCGGTGAGCCGCGCTGGGGACCTGGCCATCGCCCTGGCGCGTGCCGGACCGGCTACGCCCGTCAGGATCGAAGCCCGGCGCCCCGAGCCCGGCGGGGACGAAGGGATGGTCTGGGTGGACGTGACGGCGGAGAGCCGACCTGTCTCCCCGGCCGACCTGGGGCTGCCGTACGAGGAGGTGGCTTGGCCGGGGTCCGCCGGGACCGTGCGAGGCTGGTACGTGCCGCCCCCCGAGGCAGGAGCGCCCGCGCCGGCGATCCTGTACGGACACGGCAACGCCTCGGACCGCACCGAATGGCTCGAGGCGGCGTGGTACGGTCGCCGCGAGGGCTTCGCGCAGCTGCTGTTCGACTTCTCCGGGCGCGGCGAAAGCGATGGACGCGGGGTGACGCTAGGGCTGCGGGAAGCGGAAGACCTGCGGGCGGGGATGGCTTGGCTGGAACGCCGCCCCGAGGTGGACGCCTCGCGTCTGACGCTCGTCGGCCGCAGCATGGGGGCGGTCGCCGCGCTGCTCGCGGCGGCGGCAGGGGCACCGGTTCGGGCCCTCGTGCTCGACAGCCCGTTCGCCGATCTCGCGCAGCTCGTGGACGAGGCGCTGGGTCGGCACTTCCTGCCCCCGTGGCCCTTGCGCCTGCTGGCGTTCCAGCTCGCCCGCGCCTATACGGGCTACGACCCCTCGGACCTGCGCCCGGTGGAGGCCATCCGCCGCCTCCGGGCACCGATCCTGCTGATCCACGGCACGGCCGACCGCGTCGTTCCCTTCCACCACGCCGAACGGTTGGCGCAGGCGGCGGCAGGACCGGTGCAACTCGTGCGCCTGGAGGGCCACGGACACAACGATCCGCGACCGCCGGAAGTCCGCCAGGCGATGCTCGACTTCCTGAAGCGTCACTCGGCTGCGCCGCGCGGGACACCTTGAGCGAGACCGGAGGCGTCCACCTGCGCGTGCTGCACGTGCACGCGCAGCGGGGCTGGCGCGGCGGGGAGCGCCAAATGGAGCTCCTGCTCGACAGCCTCGCGCAGCGCCGCCTGGCGATGCCGGCGGTGGTGCGGGCGGGAGGGGCCCTGGCTGAGCGCTGGCGCGCGCGGCCGGAGGTGGTGGCGTTGCGCGTGCGAGGGGCGTGGGATCTCTGGGCGGCGCTGCGCCTGTCGCGGTTGGCGCGCGAGCGGGGGGCGCGTCTGCTGGCGGCCCACGATGGCACCGCGCACACGCTGGCGCTGTGGGCCGCCCGCTTTCATCCCGCCCTGCGGCTCGTCGTCCACCGGCGCGTCCTCTCTTCCCCGCGCTGGCGCAGAAAGTACCGCCACGGCTGTATCGCCGGCTTCGTCGCCGTCTCGGGCGCCGTGGCGCGAGTGCTGCAGACGTGCGGCGTACCCGAGGCCCGCATCCGCGTCGTCTATGACGCCGCGGATCCCCGCCGCTTCGCCGCGCTCGATCCCGCGCGCTGCCGGAGGACTCTGCGCGAGCGCCACCGCCTGCCGCCTGGCGCGTTTCTCGTGGGGGCGGCGGCGCAACTCGAGCCGGCCAAAGGGATCCGCGATCTCCTCGAGGCCTGCGCGCACTCGGCGGGGGCCCTCGAGCGGGAGGGCGCCTGGGCGCTGTTGATCGCGGGCGAGGGCCCCGAGCGCGGCTCGCTCGGGCGGCGCGCGCGCGAGACGGGACTGGGCGAACGGGTGCGCTTCGAAGGCTACGTGAGGGAGCTACCGGAGTGGCTGGCGGGGCTCGATCTGTTCGTCGTCCCCTCGCGGCGCGAGGGACTGGGGAGCGTGGCCCTGGAGGCCGCGCTGGCCGGGGTTCCCCGGATCGTCACCGATGCCGGCGGACTTCCCGAAATTGTCGAGCACGAGCGTACGGGCCTCGTCGTCCCGGCGGGGGATCCTCGGGCCCTCTCCTGCGCCCTGCTGGAAATCCGCTCCTGTCCCGCGCGGGCCCGCGCGCTCGCCCAGCGCGCGGCGGCCCGCGTGCGCGAGGCGCACGCGCCGGAGCGGATGGCTGCCGAAACGCTCGCGGCTTACGCGGCCTTTGCCGCTCAGTCGAAGTGAACTCGCGCGAACCGCCGCTTGCCGACCTTGATCAGGTGGGTCTCGCCCGAGCGCACCTCCACCTCCCGGGTGTCCGGCGCCAGCACCTCGCCGTCCCATTCGACGGCGCGCTGGCGGACGAGGCGCATCGCCTCGCTGTGGGAGGAGACGAGGCCCAGCCCCGCGAGCAGCCGCGGCACGAACACGCGCCCCTCGCCCGCGGGATACCGGTGCTCCGCGATCGTCTCCGGCAACCCCTTCGCGGCAAAGACCCGTTGGAACTCCTCGTACGCTCTCTGCGCCGCCTGCTCGCCGTGGAAATCCGCCACGATCCGCATGCCCAAGCCTTCCTTGGCCCTCTTCGGGTGGAGCCGGCCCTGCCGCACGAGCTGCTGCATCTGCGCCAGACCCTCGGGCGAGAGGTCCGTGCACAGCTCGTAGTAGCGCCACATCAGCTCGTCCGAGATGGACATGATCTTGCCGAAGATCTCCTGCGGTGGTTCGGTGATCCCCACGTAGTTGCCGAAGGACTTCGACATTTTCTGCACGCCGTCCAGGCCCTCGAGCAGCGGCACCGTCATCACCACCTGCGGTTCGAGACCGTAAGCGGCCATCACATCCCGACCCACGAGCAGGTTGAACAGCTGATCCGCTCCCCCGAGCTCCACATCCGCCCGGAGCACCACCGAGTCGTAGGCCTGCGCCAAGGGATAGAGAAACTCGTGGATCGCGATGGACCGCCCTTCGTCGAAACGTGTCTTGAAATCCTTGCGCTCGAGCATCCGCGCCACCGTGTACTGGGATGCCAGGCGCAGCACCCCTTCGAAATCGAGGCCCTTCAGCCACTCGCTGTTGAAGCGGATCTCCGTGCGCTGTGGATCGAGGATCTTCAAGCACTGGGCCTTGTAGGTCTCGGCGTGCTGCAGGATCTGTTCCTCGGAAAGCGGCGGGCGCGTTTCGGAGCGCCCGCTGGGATCCCCGATGCGTGCCGTGAAATCCCCGACGACGAAGATCACGCGGTGCCCGAGATCCTGGAACTGTCGCATCTTGCGCAGCAGGACCGTGTGCCCGAGGTGGAGGTCGGGGGCCGTGGGATCGAAGCCCACCTTGACCGTCAGGGGCCGCCGGCTCGCCCGCGAGCGCTCGAGCTTGGCGTGCAGTTCCTCCTCGCGGACAAGCTCCACCACACCCCGTCGCAGCCGTTCCAGCTGCTGCGCCACCGGGAGAAAGCTGGGCGCCGCCTCGTCCATTTTTCGCTCCACCGCTGCGATGCGCGCGATTCTAGCAGAGAGGGCGGGCTGCGCCGCCCAGCGCGCAGGGCCGCACCGGCGCGCCGCCCTCCGCCCTCGAATCACAGCAGACCGCGCTCGCGCAGGCTCGTATAGCCGCCGCGGGCCACGATCACGTGATCGTAGAGCTCGAGGCCCATCAGCTCGGCCGCGCGCCGCACACTCTGCGTGAACTCCAGATCTTCCTGCGAAGGCTCGAGGGTGCCGCTCGGATGGTTGTGGACCAGCACGAAGCCCAGCGCGAGGTGCACGATCGCGGGATGGAGGATTTCGCGCGGATGCGTGCGGGTCGTGTTCAGCGAGCCGATCGAGATCGTCTCCTGATGGAGCAACCCGTTCTGGGAATCCAGGTAGAGGCCCACGAGGTGCTCCTTGCGGGCCCCGGCGAGGTGCCGCACCCGAGCGTAGACCTCGCGAGGCGAGCCCACGCGCGGCCGGCGCTCCTCGCGTCCCGCCAGGCGCCGCGCGAGCTCGAACACCGCGCACAGGCGGGCGGCCCCCGCGGGGCCTACGCCACCCACCGCGCGGAAATCGCGCGGCCCGAGTCGCGCCAGTCCCTCGAGACCGTGCCGGCCGACGAGTCGGCGCGCCACGCGCTGCACCGGATGCGCCCGGGTACCGCTGCCGAGCACAAGTTCCAGGAGCTCCGCCGCGGTCAGCGCCGCCGGCCCGCGTGACAGCAGCTTTTCCCTGGGGCGCAGGCAGCGCGGCAGGTCCCGCCGCGCCACCAGGCGGGCGCTCCAGCAGGCGCCCGCGGGGGCGGCCGGGCGCCCCTCGGGGCCGTCGGCCAGCTCGGCCCGGCCGCATTTCTCGTCCATCGCGCCGTCCCGAGGAGGCGTTTCAGGCTCGGGAACCCGGCAGGATCCGCACGCGCCGGCCCTCGAGGACCAAGCGGCCCTCCGCGAACAGCCGAACCGCTTCCGGGTAGATCCGGTGCTCCTGCTCCAGGATGCGCGCCGCCAGGCTTTCCACCGTGTCCTCTTCGCTGACCGGGACCGCCGCCTGGATCACGATCGGACCGTGGTCGCACTGCTCGTCCACGAAATGGACGGTGCAGCCCGAAATCTTCACGCCGTACTCCAGCGCTTGCCGCTGCGCCTCGAGCCCGGGGAACGCAGGCAGGAGCGAGGGATGGATGTTGAGAATGCGGCCCGCGTAGCGGCTCACGAACCACGGGGACAGCAAGCGCATGTACCCCGCGAGACAGACGAGCCCCACCCCCGCCCCCTCCAGCCGCGCCGCGATCTCGCGCTCGTGGCGCTCGCGGGGGCGGTACTCGTGGGAATCCACCACGGCCGTGGCGACCCCGAGCTCGCGCGCCCGCTCGAGACCCGGTGCGTCCGGCACATTGGCCACGACGAGGGCCGGCTCCGCGGGCACGCGCCCCTCCTGCATGGCGCGCACGAGCGCCACCATGTTCGAACCGCGGCCGGAGATCAGGATGCCCACCCGCAGCCGCTCAGACATACTCCACCCGTCGCGGGCCGCGCACGACACGGCCGATGCGATGGTGCTCCTGCCCGACGGTGTCGAGATGCGCTTCCAGGGCCTCGAGGCTCTCCGGCGCCACGATGGCCACCATGCCGATGCCCATGTTGAACGTCCGGTACATCTCCGCCTCCTCGATCCCGCCGCGCTCCTGGATCCAGCGGAACAGTGCCGGCACCCGCCACGCCGCGCGCTCCACGCGCGCCGCGAGCCCCTCGGGTAGCACGCGCGGCACGTTGTCCGTCAGGCCCCCGCCGGTGATGTGCGCCAGCGCGTGCAGCCATCCCTCGGCCAGGGGCCGCTCCAACGGGCGCAAGTAACAGCGATGCTCGCGCAACAGCAGCTCGCCCACCGTCGCCCCCAGCTCGGGCACCCGGTCCCGCACGTCCAGGCCTGCGCGCTCGAAAAACACCTTGCGCGCCAGCGCATAGCCGTTCGTGTGCAGCCCCGCCGAGGCGAGCCCCACGAGCCAGTCCCCCTCGCGCACCGCGCCGCCGTCGAGGATGCGGGAGCGCTCGGCGAGGCCGACGATGAAGCCCGCCACGTCGTATTCCCCCTCGGCGTAGAACCCGGGCATCTCGGCGGTCTCCCCGCCCAACAACGCGCAGCCCGCTTCCCGGCAGCCGCGGGCGATTCCGGCCACGACGGCGGCCAGCACCGCCGGGTCCAGCCGACCCGCGGCGACGTAGTCCAGGAAAAACAGCGGGCGGGCTCCCTGAACGAGGATGTCGTTGACGCAGTGGTTCACGAGATCGCGCCCCACCGTGTCGTGGATTCCGGTGAGGAAGGCGATCTTGAGCTTGGTCCCCACGCCGTCGCAAGAGGCCACGAGCACCGGTTCCCGCAGCGCCCCCATCTCGAGCGCGAAGAGGCCGCCGAACGCCCCCAGATCCGCCAGAACTCCCGGGGTGCGGGTGGAGCGCACATGCTCGGCGATGCGGCGCAGGGCCTCGTCCTGAGCGCCGATATCCACCCCCGCGTCGCGGTAGCGCAAGGGCCGCGGTCTTTCGCGCTCATCGCTCATCGGCCACCTCGCGTGCCCCGTTTGCGGCCGCGCGCGCCGGCGCCCGGGGCCCCTGGACCCCCAACATCGTGCGCCCTCCTGCCCCCCGCCACACCCCCCGTTCCCCGGGCGCAACCCGCGCCCTCAGCGGCGGGTCTTCTCGAACAGGCGCAGCTGCTCCGCCTGCGCCCGCGGCAGCGCCACCGGATACTCGTCGGTCCAGCACGCGGTGCACACCTGGCCTTGATCCACACCGGCCGCCTGCAGCATGCCCTCCCGGCTCAGGTAGCCCAGCGAGTCGGCACCGATGAAGCGGCGGATCTCCTCCACCCCGTAACGTGCCGCGATCAGCTCCTCGCGTCGCGGGGTGTCGATACCGTAGTAGCACGGTCCCACCGTCGGGGGGCAAGAGATGCGCACGTGCACCTCGCGCGTGCCCGCCTCGCGGCAGAGCTGGACGATTCTCTGACTCGTCGTGCCGCGGACGATGGAATCGTCGATCAGTGCGATGCGCCGGCCGGCGAGGATGTCCCGCACGGGGCTGAGCTTCAGGCGCACGCCGAAATGGCGGATCTCCTGGGTAGGCTGGATGAAGGTGCGCCCCACGTAGTGGTTGCGCACGAGGCCAAGCTCCAAGGGCAACCCTCCCGCGCGCGCGTAGCCCATGGCCGCGTAGAGGCCCGAGTCGGGCACGGGAACCACGCCATCCACCTCGGCGGGGTGTTCCTGCCACAGCCGGGCGCCGAGGCGCTGGCGCACCGCCTGCACGCAGGCACCGAAGACGACACTGTCGGGCCGCGAGAAGTAGACGTGTTCGAACAGGCACGGGGCGGGCCGCTGGGGCGGGAAGGGACGGAAGGCGTGCGCGCCGGCGACGTCCACCACCACCACCTCGCCGCGCTCGATCTCGCGCGCGTCCTCCGCGCCGATCAGATCGAAGGCGCAGCTCTCGCTGGCCACCACCCACCCCGTGCCGCGCCGCGCCAGGCTGAGGGGCCGAAAACCCCAGGGATCGCGCGCCGCCACCAGCCGGCCAGGAACGAGAAAGACGATGGAGAACGCCCCCCGGACCTGGCGCAACGCCTCGACGATGGCGTCCACGACGTCCGCGGCGCGCGAGCGCGCCACGCGGTGGAGCAGAACCTCCGTGTCCGTCGTGGTTTGGAAGATGGCCCCCTCCTCCTCGAGCTCGGCGCGCCCCAAGGGAGCATCCACGAGGTTGCCGTTGTGGGCCACCGCGATGGGGCCCCGGTGATGGCGCACGAGGAACGGCTGGGCGTTCGCGGGGTTCGGGTCGCCGGCGGTGGAGTAACGCACGTGCCCGATCGCTGCGGCGCCCGCCAGCATGCGCAACGTCTCGGGCTTGAACGCATCGGCCACGAGCCCCATGCTGGCGTGCCGGTGGAAGGAAGGCCCGTCCGCGCTGACGATGCCGGCCGACTCCTGCCCCCGGTGCTGGAGCGCGTAGAGCGCGAGGTAGGCGACCGTGGCCGCCTCGGCATCCCCGAACACGCCGACGATCCCGCACATGGCCTCAGCTTCGCCCTTCCCGCTCTTCCGGGCCGAAGACCCGGGCGTAGATCGCGTCCACCCGCTCGAGCAGCCGCGCCGGATCGAAGCACGCCGCGAGGGTCTCGGGGGAAAGCGCGCGCTGCACCTCCGCATCCGCCGCGAGGAGCTCGCGGAAGTTTCCCTCCCCCGCCCAGGCAGCCATCGCGTGCCGCTGCACGATGCGGTAGGCATCCTCGCGCGCGAATCCCGCATCCGTCAACGCCAGCAGCACGCTCTGCGAGAAAACGAGGCCTCCCGTGCCCTCCAGCGTCTGGCGCATGCGCTCGGGGTACACCTGCAGGCCTTCCAGGATCTCGCGCATGCGGTGGAGCATGAAATCGCAGAGGATCGTGCAGTCCGGCAGGATCACGCGCTCCACGGAGGAGTGCGCGATGTCCCTTTCGTGCCACAGCGGGATGTTCTCCAGCGCCGCGTGGAGCGAACTGCGGACGAGTCGCGCCAGCCCGCAGATGTTCTCGCAGCCCACAGGGTTGCGCTTGTGCGGCATGGCGGAGGAGCCTTTCTGACCAGGGGCAAAGGGTTCCTCGACCTCGCGCACCTCGGTGCGCTGGAGATGACGGATCTCGAGGGCGATGCGCTCCAACCCCGCCGCCAGCACCGCCAGGGCCGCGAGATACTGGGCGTGGCGGTCTCGCGGCACGACTTGGGTCGCCACGGGCTCCGGTTCGAGCCCGAGCTCCGCCAGGACCTCCGCCTCCACCTCCGGCTCGAGATGGGCGTAGGTCCCCACCGCGCCGGAGAGCTTCCCGTAGCGCACGCCCTCCCGGGCCCGCAACAGCCGCTCGCGGTTGCGCCGCGCCTCGGCGTACCAGCTCGCGAACTTGAGACCCAACGTGTAGGGCTCGGCATGGACCCCGTGGGTGCGAGCGACCATCCACGTCCCGCGGTGCGCGTGTGCCTGCCGGCGCAGCACCTGGAGCAGCGCGTCGAGCCCCCCGAGCAGCCGATCCGCAGCGCGCACGAGGAGGAGGGAGAGAGCGGTATCCACCACGTCCGACGAGGTCAACCCGCGGTGGATGTGCCGCGCCGCCGGCCCCACATGCTCCGCCACGTTGGTCAGGAAGGCGATCACGTCGTGCCTGACCTCGGCTTCGATCTGCGCGATGCGTCCGATGTCGAAAGCGGCCCGGCTCTCGATCGCCTGCAGATCCTCGGGCGGGATGCGGCCGCGGCGGGCGAGTGCGCGACAGACGGCGAGCTCGATCTCGAGCCAGGTGCGGAAGCGATTCTCCTCGCTCCACAGCCGGCCCATCTCGGGCCGCGTATAGCGCTCGATCATGGCCTCCCTCGTCCCCCCTCACAGCTGCAGCGGGGGGGTCACGCCCCGGCCCACGGCCACATGCAGGCTCGCCCGGGGGGCCCGGCGGCGCCGCACGGGCTCCACGGCCCGCCACGCCAGGTCCGGGCGGTTGTTCTGCTCCGAAAGATGCGCGAGAACCACGGCTCGGCACGAGGGGGCCAACACACGCTCGAGCAGCTCCGCCGCCTCCGCGTTGGAAAGGTGACCCCACCGGCCCCCGACGCGCTGCTTGAGGGCCCAGGGGTAGGGGCCGTGGCGCAGGAGCAGGTCGTCGTGGTTGGCTTCCACGACGAGGACCTCGCAGCCCCTCAGTCTCGCCTCGACGAGGCTCGTGGCGCGCCCGAGATCGGTGACGATCCCCACGCGCACCCCCTCCCCCTCGACGACCAAGCCGAGCGGTGCCGCGGCGTCGTGAGGCACGGGGAACGTTTCCACGCGCAGGCCGCCGATCGCCAGCCGCCCGCCCGGCCCGAGGGGCTCCCACGCGGCGAAGTGCACCGGCGAGAGGTTCATCGCCTGGAGCGTCTCCCAGGAGGCGAAGACAGGCACGCCATGGCGCTGCGAAAAGCGCGCCGCGCCCCGCGCGTGGTCGCCGTGCTCGTGGGACAGCACGAGGCCGTCCAGGTGCTGCGGCTCGACGCCCACCGCCCGCAACCGCTCGGCCAGGGTGCCCGCCGCGAGCCCGGCGTCGACGAGGATCCTCCGTCCGGCGAGCTCGACGAGCGTCGCGTTGCCCGAGGAGCCGCTGCCCAGAAGCACCACCCGCGCCGCCACGTCACGTGGTCCCCGTGTGGCCGAACCCGCCCGTCCCGCGCGGGGTGGGCGGAAGCGTCTCCACTTCCTCGAACGCCACGCGGGGCAGGCGCTGGACGACGAGCTGCGCGATCCGCTCGCCGCGCCTGAGCGTGACAGGCTCCGTGCCCAGATTGATCAGGACCACGCGGATCTCCCCGCGGTAATCCGCGTCCACCGTGCCCGGACTGTTCACCAGCGTCAAGCCGCGCTCGAGGGCCAGGCCGCTGCGCGGCCGGATCTGGGCTTCGAAGCCCTCCGGCAAGGCGAGAGCGATTCCCGTCGGCACGAGCGCGCGCTGCCCGGGGGCGAGCTGCAGCTCGCCTTCGATGCAGGCGCGCAAGTCGAAGCCCGCGGACTGCGCCGTGCCCTGCGTCGGCAGCGGCAGGTCGCGCGCGCCGGGCAGGCGCAGGATGGCCACTCGCACCTCGTCCCGCGGCGCGCTCAAAGCAGCAGCCTCGAGGGGCTCACGCGAAAACTGTCGAGCCGTCCCACCGCGGCGAGGGCCAGCCGCTTCCCCCGGAACAAGGTCTGGCACAACGCGTGGACATCCTCCCGCCGCACGTTCTCGATTCCGCGCAGGATCTCCTCCAGGCCGAACTGGCGGCCGAAGTAGATCTCCTGCCGGGCCAGGCTGGACATCCGGCTCGAGGTCGCCTCGAGCGAGAGCATCAGGCTTCCCTTGAGGTGCTCTTTGGCCACCTCGAGCTCGGCCGCGGAGGGGCCCGTCTCCCGCAGCGCCCGCAACTCCTCCAGCACGAGCTCCACCACCTTCGCTCCCCGCGAGGGGTGCGTGGCCGCGTAGACCATCAGGAAGCCGCAATCCATGAAACCGTTGACCGCCGAGTAGACGCTGTAAGCCAATCCCCGCTGCTCGCGGATCTTCTGGAACAGGCGCGAGGACATCGCGCCCCCGAGGATCGCGTTGAGCGTGTAGAGCGTGTAGCGCCCGGCGAAGCTTTCGGGAAAGGCCGGCACCGCCAGCAGCAGGTGCAGTTGCTCCAGTTGCCTTTTGGCCTTGCGCACCACACCAAAGTGCGGCCGCGGCGGGCGCGTGCGCGGTTGCGCATTGTTTCCGGGCTCGAGCGCGCCGAAGCCCCGCCGCACGAGCGCCGAGACCTCCGGGTGCCGCAAGTTGCCTGCGGCGGCGATGAGCATGTTCTCCGGGCGGTAGACCCGCCGGAAAAAGCGCAACAGGTGCTCGCGGCTCAAGGCGCGCAGGCCGCGCGCCGTACCCTGGATCGGCCGCCCCAGGGGGTGGCGGGGGTAGAAGTGGCGGGCGAAGAGATCGTACAGCAGCTCGTCCGGCGTGTCCTCCACCATGCGGATCTCTTCCAGCACCACGCGCCGCTCGCGCTCGACCTCCTCGGGGTCGAATTTGGGATGCAGCACGATGTCCGACAGCAGATCCACGGCAGTGGGCAAGTGCTCGTCCAGGACGCGCGCATAGAAGCACGTGTACTCCTTGGTGGTGAAGGCATCCATCTGCCCGCCGATGCGGTCCATGGCCAGGGCCACCTCGTGGGCCGTGCGGCTCTCGGTCCCCTTGAAGACGAGGTGCTCGATGAAGTGAGAGATGCCATTGAACTGCGGCGGCTCGTGCCGGCTGCCTCGTTTGAGCCACACCCCGATCGAAACCGAGCGCACGTTGGGGATACGCTCCGTGATGAGCGTCAGCCCGTTGGGAAGGCGCTCGTTGCGGATCACTGCCGACTCCGGGTTGCGTGCGGGGCAGGGCGGCCCCGTGCACTGCGAGGGTGGGAGTATAGCACGCACCGCGCGCGGCCTGGGTCCGCACAGCTGGCCCCCGCGCTGTCGCGAGGGTCGGATGGCGCCCGGGAAAGCCCGGGCCCCTTTAGCGGCCGCCCGCCTTGCGCCTGAGCCCGGGCGCGCCGCCTTGCTGCCCGCCGGGGGGTGCAGGGACCTGCCCGGGCACGCCGGCGCGGGTCTCGAGATCGAAGATCGTGAACTGCCAGAGGCTGTAGTCCCGCTGGCCCTTGTAGACGCGGAAAGGTTTCTCCGTGGCGCGCGACTTGACCCCCGCGATGGGCAAGCCCTGCACCTCCTGGGCGCGCTGCGCGCGCCCGCCGCCGATGCCGCCCACGGGAGGCGCTCCCGCCTGCCCGCCGATCTCGAGCTGCCCCTCCGCGCCCGGCGCCCCGGGATCGTAGATGCCCCCGCCCGGCGCCAGGTAGAGCAAACCCCACTGCCCGTCGCGCACGAGGGGATCCACGAGCGCGCTCGGCCGCACGAAGTACTGGCCTCGGCTTCCCGGCTCGAGCAGCTCCTCGAGCTTGGTCGGCAGCCGGCCCTGGTCCTGCTGGAAACGCCGCAGGGCTCGCACGATCTGGCGCGCTCGCGACATCATCTCGGCCTCGTCGTCGCGGCGCTTGACGTCCTCCCACACCTGGAACGCCTCCGCCGAAACGATGGCAAAGATCGCCAGCGCCGCCACGAGCCCCACCATCAGCGGCAGGGGCGTGAATGGATGCAGGGGAATCGCCCCCCGCTCGGAGGACCTCGGCGCGCGACCGGTCCGGCGCGGCCGAGCGGCAGCTCGCCTCTCCCAGGGAAGGTCGCTGGCGCCTGCCGCGGGCGACCTGCCGGTCGCCCCGGCGACCACGCGCAGAAGTGTGGCGAGCTTCGCCGACATGGCCTGCCCCTACGGGGCGAGGATGCGCACCGTGACCTCGTCCGGCTCGGAGAACTTCTGGCAGAAAAACGTTCCCGTGGAAGGATTGATCACGCCCGTGCCGCGATCCACCACCTCCAGCGTCGCCACGTAGTCCCCGGGACGGTAGCGGCAGATGACGATGGAGCCGTCGGGCGCCACCTCCGTAGGAGCCAGCCCGTTGCCGCAGTTCCACACCCAGCGATCGATGGCAGTCTCGGGATCGGAGGACAGCGTGCCGTCGAGGGTGATGCTCGTCAGCGTGCTGGCGCTGCCGGTCTGGGTGATGGTGTCCGGACCGGCGATCACGGCCGTCGGCCGCGTGTTACGGCAGCGGATCTCGTAGTTGGTGAAGAACGCGAAAGGACTGAAGAAGGTCTGCGGCACCGGGGCCGCGGCGGGGTCGCAGGGGGCGCGGCCCGTCGCGGGGTCGATCTCGATCAGGCGCGGATCGTCGGAGACGAACAGCGCCACCCCGAGCGTTTGCTCGTTGCTGAAGGTGAGCTGCAAGCCCGAAACACCGGGCCCCTGGGCGACGAAGGGATTCGGCTTGTTCGCATCGGGATTGTCGGAGAGCAGCTGCCATTGAAAACAGGTGATGGCGCCGTCGGGATCCAGGGAACCGCTGCCATCGAAGGTGACGATCTCGCCCACCTGACCTTCCAGGCGCGGCACGATGGTCACCGTCGCGCGCGGGAGCTCGTTGATGCCCACCACTTCCACGGTCACGGTGAAGTCCTCGCTCAGCAGTCCCGAGGCGGCCACGACGCTCAGCTCCCCGGCGTCGAGATCCGTCACCTCGAGCGTCGCGCTGACGCTGCCGCTGGCGTCGGTCGTGCCGTGGGTCACGAGGCTCACGCCGCCGGTCGTGGGGTCCACGTTCTTCTGGGTGTAGACCTGACCCCCGCCCTCGGTGAAGAAATCCACGCGCACGCCCTGCTGGGGCAGATTGCCCGCGTCGAAAAGGACAGCGCGCACGCTGGCGGTCTTCACGAAGCGCAAATCCTCTGGGCGTGGCGCCTGCGTATTGGGATCGATCTGAATCCGGCTCGGCGTCACGCTCAGGTTGATGAACCCGTCGGGCGAGGCGACGAGCCCCGTGTCCTCGCACCCACCCAGCAGCAGCGCCGCTGCCGCCAGGGCCAAACTGCAGCCGATGGCCGTCGCGTCGCGCATCGTCGTGCTCCCTGACGACCCTGCCGGGGTCGTCCGCTCACCAATCCGCATAGCTCGACCCATCCAGGGCGGTCCCCTGGGCGCCCGAACGCACGTCGGCGATCCCGGGCTCGGTGCTGATGTCCATGTCGGAATACTCGGCGGGGATCGTCACCCAGGTGTCCGCACTGCCCGTGATCGGGTCCACGGGAATCTTGAAGATGTACTTCTCGTCCTCGAGGGCGTGGAGGTCCGCGGGCCACTTGCCTTTGTCGGCGAAGTACTGGTGGATCGCCGTGCGCATCACGTACAGGTTCTCCTTGAGCGTCGCCTCGCGCGCCTTCTGGATCGCACGCTGGTACTGGCCCACGGCCATGGTGGCCACGATGCCGATGATCGCTACCACGACCAGCAGCTCGATCAGGGTGAAGCCGCGTTGGCGCGCCGAGCCCATGGGGTGTCTCCTCACCATCGGGAGTAGGGGACCCCGTTGAGGCCCATCTTGTCGCTCTTAGAATGTACGTCAAAAATGTTGATCCCGTCGGAAAACGTCGAGCCGGGCCGATCCCGGCTGGAGCGGGTAGCCCACTCTCGCTCGCCGGTGAAGGGATCGCGGGGGATGCGCCGCAGGTACTTGAGCCGCGTGCCCGCGGCGTCGCCGATATCCACGCCCTCCACCAGCCATTCCAGCTTTTCCGGATAGCCCTCCTCGTTGGTGGCGTCGAGCAACCTGGCCCGGATCCCGGGATAGCGCTGGGCGTCCTCTTGAAAGCGATCGATCGCCTCGCGCAGCTCCCGGAGCGCCCGGCGCAGCTCGAGTTCCTTCTCGCGCTTGACCATCACTTGCGCGCTCGGCAGCGCCACCGCAGCGACGACGAGGATGATCGCCGTCACCGCCACCAGTTCGGTGAGGGTAACCCCGGCCTGCCACGGCCCGCGGCGCCTGCCATTCATGGCTCGACCCGCACCGGCGCCGAGACGAACTGCGCCGGCAAGTTCCTGGCCCGCGGATCCTTCAGGCTCGCGCCGACGAAGGCGAACTCGCAGTCCCCGGGGTTGACGGCCTGGAAGGTGAAGGTCGCCAGCACGCCGGAGCCGGACACCCCCTCGGCCGCACCGAGGCGGGAAAGTCCCACCACGAGTTCGCCCCCGCCCGAGGCCGGCGTGGCCATGAAGATCGTGCTCGCCCCATCGCTCGAGAGGAACGGGCCCTCCACGGCCGCGTCGGGCAGGTACTCGAGCACGGCCCGGTTGTAGCGCAGATGGAACGGTGCGGAGCCCACGTTCTGGGCGCCCTCCACGACCACTTGCACGACCACCGGGTCGCCCACGCGGTAGACGCTCTGGCTCGGCACGAGGCGCACGAAGGCCAGGGTGGGCTCGGCGGCCGGCGCCTTCTCTTCCTCGGCCGCGCTTTGCCCTTCGTCTTCCTCTTCTTCCCCGACCACCCGCGGCTCGCGCCGCGGCTGCGCCTCTTCCATGCCCTGCTCCGGGGCGGGCTGCCTCGCGGCCGGCTCGGTGTCCTCCGGCGTCCCGGCGGCCACGCCCGCCGGGCTCTCGCCCGCGAGGCCCTCGGGCAGCGCCTCCACCCCCGTGCCGAAGGGGGATTCCTGGAGCGTGGTCTGCGCAGGCAACCGCAGGCGCATGTTCTCCTCGGTCCCCACCCACAGCGTCGCCAGGTCTTCCTCGGTGATGTCCGGGATCCGAATGATATGCGGGGTCAAGGTGAGGATGATGTCCGTCTGCGTCGTCCGCCGGTTGTTGCTGCCGAACAGGCGGTGCAAGCCCGGGATATCCGACAGTCCGGGCACACCCGAAACGTTGTCGCTGTCCTCCTGGCGGATCAGCCCCGCGAGCAGGTTCGTCTCCCCGTCGCGCAGCCGGATCACGGTCTGGATCGTGCGGGTGCCGATGATGGGCTGGCGGTTGCCCCCGGTGGCCTCGACAAAGGAGCTGATCTGGCTTACCTCGACCTGGACCTTGAGCGTCACCTCCTTGTTGTGATGGACCCGGGGTTCGATCTGCACCGTGATCCCCACGTTCTGATAGGTGAACGACGTGATGGGCACGATGTTGCCGCCGATCGTCTGCGAGGTATTGAACGACGTGGTAGGGATCGGCACCCGATCCCCGATGAGAATCTCCGCCTGCTCGCCTTCCGTGACCCGCACACTGGGCTTGGCGATGGTGCGGCTTTCACTGTCGCTCTTGAGAAAATTGAGGATGACACTGGGGATGATCCCCACGAGCCAGTTCCCCTGCTGGCGCAGGATACGCAGGTTGTTCAGCGGCACGGCCTGCTGCCCGTCCCGGAAAGTCAGGGACAGCGTCTTGGACGAAAGGTCGATCCCCAACGTCTCCGCCACCGTGCGGTTGATCTCGAGCAGCTCCACGTCCACCACGACCTCGCCCTTGGCCTTGTCGTTGGCCTCGATGATCTTCTCCGCGATGGCCACCTTGTCCGGGGTGTCCTTGATCGTCACGGAGTTCAGGGCCGTGTTTTCCGCCACCTGCCGCGAGTTGAGGAGCGTGCGCACGAGCGTGACGACCTGCTTCGTATCCCCGTTGCTCAAGTAGAAGGTGCGGATGACCTGATCCTCCAATTCCTGGCGCTTTTGCCGGGTGTCTTGGGCGATGAGGATGGTGTGCTCGTCCACGATCTTGTAGAAGTTCTTGGTCTGGAGCATGAGGATATCGAGGGCCTTGCGGAACGTGACGCTGCCCAGGTCGATGGTGACCTCGGCCTTGAGGTCCACCTTGTCGTCGTAGAGAAAGTTGATCCCCGAGGCTTTGCTCAGCGCCTCCAGAATCTCCCCCAGTGGCGTTTTTTTGAACATCATCACGATGGGGATGTTGGATTTCGGGTCGAGCTTGGGCGGCTCCAGCGCCCGGCGCTGCGCCTCGGCCTTGAGACGCTCCAGATCCGAGGGGGCCTCCGTCGCGCGGCGTAGCTCGCGCAGGGCCCTGTCGAGTTCGGTGGCGGCGTGCTGGTTGCCGGGGTTCAGCAACAGCGTCTGCTGCAGCTCCGCCACGGCCAGCTCCCACTGCGCCGCCGCCGCGTAGCGCTTGCCTTTCTCGAAATGCTGTGCCGAAGCCTTGAGTTTGGCGCGTTCGAGCGCCACGCTATAGCGGGCGTTGCCGGGATCGAGCGCCAGGGCTTTGCTGTAGCCCAGGACCGCCCGGTCCCAGTGCTCCCGCCGGGCCTCGACTTCCGCCTGCCTGTAGGCACGGCGTGCGGCGCAGCCCGCGAGCAAAAGCACGAGCGCCAGGACCGTGCCGATCCGCAGCCAAGCGTCTGTGCGCACGTTGAGCAACCTCCCTGCCGCCTCGCCCGGATCGTCCAGGTTAGCGCAGGCCGATCTCCCTCGTCCGGTCCTTCCACCTCGGATCCGTGTAGCCGATCACCACGGTGTCGAATCGGATCTCCACCACCTGGAACTGATCGCGCAGCGCCTCGCCCGCCCGGGCCAGAAGCACCTCTTCCCCGTCGATGAACGCGGCGATCTTGTCATCCTTGGGGCCGAAATAGCCGATGTACTTGAAGGGAATGGGCGGCGGTTGCGGCGCCACGGGGCGCGGCGGCGGCGTCTGCGCCTGTTGCTGCGCGGCCTGCTGCGCCGCTTGCTCCGCGGCGCGCCGGCGCGCCTCCTCCGCTTCGCGGCGCCGGCGTTCCTCTTCCTCGCGCTGGCGGCGCTGCGCTTCGAGTTCTTCGGGGCTGGGGGGCCGCTGGGCGTACTGGAACAGGTTGCGTCCCCGGGGATCGTAGGGGGTGGCGTCCCGTCGCAACAACTCCACGAGCACGCGCGGCGCTTCCGCGCCCGCCGCCACCCCTCTCGCCGCCACGGCGCCCTGGGGCGCGCCCCCCGCGGGAGACCCCGACTTGTACCAGAGGTACAACAGCACTGCGCCTCCGAGCACAGCGAGCAGCCCGAGCTCCCGGGGCTGGAGCTTGCGCATCAGGCCCTCCCCGGCCCGGGGGATGCCGGCCGCGGCCCGTCTTCCAGGCGGAAATACGTCGCCACCGTGATGTCGAGCTGGAGCATCACGCCCCCTTCGCGTCCCTGGGCCAAGGCCACGCGCTCGATGACGAGGAACTTGTCCGAGGTTTCCACCGCCTGCAAGAAATTCCTCAGATTCTGGTAACCACCCTCGAGCGGGACGACCATCGCCATGCGCTCGAGGCCTTCCTCTTCGAGTCGTTGATTCTCGTAGCGCACCTGCTCCAGGTCGATGTTGAAGCGTTGGGCGAGGCGCGCCAGCTCCAGCCGCACGTCGATCATCCGCTGGCGCTTCGTGGAGAGTACCTGGGTCTGCAAGAAGTCCAGGTCCTTCTCCGCCTGGGCCAGCGCGGCCGCATACGCTTCGAGTTCCTCCACCTGCTGCTGGCGCACCTGCAACGCCCGCAACCGCGGCGCGCTGCTCACCGTCAGCTCCGCGTAGGCGGCCGCCCGCGGGCGGGTCGCAACGAGGTAGAAGCCCGCGTTGAGCACCAGCAGGCCGAGGTAGACCGCGAGAAGCCGTGCGCTCCATTGACGGATGTCGAAGCGCCGCGCCGCCATCATCGATCCCCCCCGCCGGGCTCCAGCTGGGCCGCCGGCTCCAAAGCCTGGGACGCCTCGGCCGCCGGCCTTCGCTCCTCCGACTCCTCCCCCGGGTAGTACAAGAACCGCATGTCGAAAAACAGCTCCCCCTGCTGGTGGCTTTCGCGCTCCAGATCCACGTGGGAAAAACGATCGTCTTGGAGCAGCGCGCGCACGAACTCCACGAACCGCTCGGTTCCGCCCCGCGCCGCGCCCTGGATCTGGACCGGGATCGCACCCTCGGGAATCTCCCCCTGTTCCGTATCGCGTGAGATGCCGCGCTCGGCGACGAATACCGGCCGGATGGAGATCATCCGCACGTCGTAGGGCAGCACCTCCTCCAGCGCGTTGAACAGCCGTGTCCAGGACAGCGCCTTGCGGCGGATGACGTCATTGGCCTTCTTCGTGCGCAACGCCAGGTCCTTCAGATCGTGTTGGCTGACACTTTCGCGCGCGCTCTGCTCGCGCCGCTCGAGCTCGGCCAGGCGCTTCTCGACCGAAGCCACCTGCTGGCGCAGGGTCTCGTGCCCGCGCCGCGCCTCCAGATAGGCGCGCACGTTCCCCACGCTCGTACCCGCCACCAACACCACCGCCAGGACGTGCGCCGCCCACACCAGGGTATTGTTGCGGAAGGGGCGCGTGGCCAAGTTGAGCTCGAGCGGCCCCTGCATCACACCCTCCCCGCCGCGCAGGCCACGGCGGGCGCGAGCCGCTGGCCCACCTCGCGCTCGAGCCGCACGCCCTCGGGTAGCGCGAGCTTCGTCGTCGGATCCACGACAGTCACGGGGCCGGCCCCGAGCTCGTGGAGCAGCGACGCCACCTCCTCGATCGGAGGGCCCACGCTG
This sequence comes from Acidobacteriota bacterium, assembly GCA_037447115.1. Classification (GTDB taxonomy): domain Bacteria; phylum Acidobacteriota; class Polarisedimenticolia; order Polarisedimenticolales; family JBBIHH01; genus JBBIHH01. The sequence goes on along the minus strand of JBBIHH010000009.1, from coordinate 55,382 downwards.
CGCAGCAGGATCGCGCGCAACCCTTGCCCGCCGAGCTTCTCCCGGTAGTAGGACAAGGAGCTGTTGAGCTCCCGCTGGAGCACGCCATCGAGCTTTGCGTCATCGCCATTGCCCGCCGGGAGAGACTTGCAGCGGAAGAACACCAGCTCCCCGCCGCGGAGAATCATCAACGAGAAGTAGTGGTGGGCGCAGTTGAGCAAGGCGGCATCGGCCCCGCCTTCGACCGCTGCCTGGAGCTGCGGCCGGCAAAGGTTGTACAGGTTCGGCGTGCACAGATCCACGAGGCCGGGGCGCGCCCCGATCGCTTCGAAAACCCGCTCGTATTGCTCGAGCACCGAGCGGAGCATCACGGCGGCGAGCACGCTCACCGAGCGCCCCGCCCCAGGCAGCAACTGGTAGGAGAGCACCGCATCGTCCAGGCGAAACGGGACGGCCCGCCGCAGCCGGAAGCGGATCAGCGCCGCCAGATGCCGCTTCGAGGCGGGTCGCTCCGGTAGCGGCACCAGGGCCAGCTTCGCCAGGTTGTCGGGCAGCACGACACTCACCCGCCCCGGCCGCGTTCCCGTCCGCTCGTACAGGCGGCGCAGCGTCGCCACGACGGCCTCCGCCCCCTTGACGTTGGGCCGCAGCATGGACAGGCCCAGCGCACCCTCCGGCACGGGCTCGCTCGCGTGCGCCTCGAGCTCGATGCGCCCGCGCCGGCGGCGCAGGCGCGCCAGCACCAACTCCCGCGGGTTGACTTCGACCGCCACCGGCGGGTAGGCGGGCCTCAGCCCGCGTACCCGCTCGAGCTCGACATGCCGCACATAGCGGACGAGATCCCTCAACCCGTTCATCCCGCCCTCACTCGACGAAGGTCACCTTGTTGATCTCCTGGAGCGTGGTCTTGCCGGCGAACACCTTGGCCAGAGCGGCCTCGCGCAGGAAGGTCATCCCTTCCTCCTTGGCCGCGCGCTTGATCTCCGATCCCGGTCGGCGCTGGAGAATCAACTCGCGGATCCGGTCGGACATGTCGAGCAGCTCCGCGATCGCGGTCCGTCCCCGGTAGCCCGTCCCGTTGCAGTCGATGCACCCGCGACCCTCGTAGAACGTGTAGTCCGCGTAGCGGCGCGGATCGAGCCCCGACTCGACGAGCAGCTCCGCCGACGCGCGGACCGGGCGCTTGCAACTCGGGCAGATCAACCGTACCAGTCGTTGGGCCAAAATGCAGTTGATGGCCGAGACGAAGTTGTACGGCTCGACGTTCATGTTCAAGAACCGTCCCACCACGTCCACCACGTTGTTGGCGTGGACCGTCGTGAACACCAGGTGACCGGTCAACGCCGACTGGATGGCGATCTGGGCGGTTTCTTCGTCGCGGATCTCCCCCACCATGATCTTGTCCGGGTCGTGACGCAAAATCGAGCGCAGTCCCCGGGCGAACGTCAATCCTTTCTTCTCGTTCACCGGAATCTGCGTGATCCCGGGGATCTGATACTCCACGGGATCCTCGATGGTGATGATCTTGTCTTCCTCGTTCTTGATCTCGCACAGCGCGGCGTACAAGGTGGTCGTCTTCCCCGAACCGGTGGGCCCCGTGACCAGAATCATCCCGTAGGGCTCGCGGATGAACCGGCGCAGCCGCCCAAGCTCCTTTTCCTCGAAGCCACAGACCTCGAGGTTCAAACTCGCGAACTGGCGGTTCGTGGCCTCCTTGTCCAGGATGCGGATCACGGCGTCCTCCCCGTGCACGCTGGGCATGATGGACACGCGGAAGTCCACCGTCCGGTCCTTGACGCGCAGCTTGAAACGGCCATCCTGCGGGATGCGCTTTTCCGAGATGTCCAGATCGGACATGACCTTGATGCGCGAGATGATGGTGGAGTGGAACTTCTTGTCGATGGGTTCCATGGCGCGGTAGAGCACGCCATCGATGCGGTACTTGATGACGACCTCCCGCTCGCGGGTCTCGATGTGGATGTCGGAGGCACGACGCTGCAGGGCATTGAAGATCGTGGAATCCACGAGCTTGATGATGGGAGAGGAGTCCGAGGTCAGGCGGTCGATGCTCAGAGTTTCTTCGCCCGTGTCCTCGTCCTCGGTCACCAGCTGCAGCCGGAATTCCTCCGTCGCTTCTTCCAGGACGCGCTGGGATGACTCGCTCTTCTTCAGGATCTCCTGGATCGCCGTCTGGGTACCGACGCAAACCTCGATGTTCGCCCCGAGCAGCAGCTCGAGTTCGTCGATCATCAGCACGTCCGTCGGATCGGCGACCACGATCACCAGACCCTGTTCCGTACGCCGACGGGGCACGAAGTTGTAGCGGAACATGAGATCCACCGGGATCGAGCGGAACAGCTCGGGGTCGATCTCGAACTGCTCGAGGTTGACGTACTCGAGGCCGAGGCGCTGCGCCAAGCGCTGGGCCTGGTACTCCTCCGAGAGCACCTCGGCCTGGGCCTCCGCCTCCGCCGAGGCCGTCGGCATCGTCGGTTCGGTCCGGGTCGGTTCGGCCATCGTGTCAGTACCTCGCCTGGCTGTAGGCCCGCAGCAGGGGCAGGTACAGCGCGAGCAGCATCCCGCCCACGACCACGGCCATGAACAGGATGACCATGGGCTCGAAAAGGGTGATCACGCGCCCCAGCCGGTACTCGATCTCCTCGTCGGTGAAATCGGAGGCATGCCCCAGCATCTCCTCCAGCGCGCCCGCCGATTCGCCCACCTTGACCATCTCCACCGCGATGTCCGAGACCAGGCCCGTCTGTTCCAGGCTTTCCCACAGGGCGTGGCCCTCGCGCACGCGGTTGGCCACCTGGAGCAGGGCCCGTTCGAACACCGCGTTCGCCACGGCGCGGGAGGTCATCTCCAAGGCCTGCACCACGGGAATGCCCCCGGCCACGAGCGTCCCGAGCGTGCGCGTGAAGCGGTTCTGCGTGTAGTCGTGGATCACCCCCCCCACCACGGGGAGTCGCAGCTTCAGCGCGTCCAGGGCGATGCGGCCTCCTGCCGTGCGGCTCCAGGCGAGCAACCCGCCCACGCCTCCCACCACCCCCAGCAGCAACCACGTCCAGTGCTCGGTGCAGAACACCGCCGTGTTCACCAGCACCTTCGTGATCAGCGGCAGCTCCATCCCGAAATCCTGGAGGAACTCGTTGAAGCGCGGCACGACATAGAAGACCAACAGCGCCACGACCCCGAACGACATCGCCACCAGCACCGCGGGATAGGCCAGCGTCTGCACCACGCGACGGCGGATGGCCATCAGCACCGTCTGGTAGCGCACGAAGCGGTCGAGCACGCCCGGGAGCTCGCCCGTCCGCTCGCCCGAAGCGAGCGCCGCCGCATAGAGGCGCGGGAAGAGATCCCCTTGGGCGGCGAACGCCTCGGACAGCGCCTCCCCGGCGCGGACCCGATCGCGGACGTCCACCAGCGCCCGGCGGAAGGTCGGGTTCTTGCGCCGCTCGAGCAGGATGTCCAGGGCCGTCAACACCGGCAGTCCGGCTCGCAGCAGGGCTCGCAGTTCCTGGTTGAAGAACAGGAACTCCTTCGCCGAGACGCGCGGCTTGACGCGAAACAGCTCTCCCAGGAGGCGAACGAGAGGACTGCGCTGCCGGATGTCGAGGACCAGGAAATCCTTGGCCTCGAGCTGCCGCCGGAGAGCCTGCTCGCTCTCCGCGGCGTAGGCACGCTCGACGATCTCGCCGCTCGGGTAGGCGAGGCGACAGAGGAATTCGGGCATCGGCCGGTTCCCTCGACCCGAACGATTCAACGCGGAGCGACGCGCAGCGTCAAGAACAGCGCGCGATCCGCGTAGGGACCTTTGGCGGCGCCGACCATGCGCGTCTTGCCGGCTTCGACGGTAGCGGCGAGGCGAACTTCGTCCTCCACCTGCTCGCCGCCGTCCTCGCGGGGCACGGCACGGTGCAGCGTGATGCTGCGGAAGCGCACGACGCGATCCGTCACGGATTCGATCTCCAGGATCACCCGGTAGTGGTCCGCGAGATTCGCGACGACGCGCGAGCCTTCGGCTCCCACGAGCACGCGGCTGCCCAGGGACTCGTAGGCCGTCCACTTGGTGAAGTTGGGTAGCGTCTCCGCGACGCCGCGGATCTCTTCGCTCAGCGACTTGCGCGGAACGTGCTGGCCCGCCTCCCGCGGGTCCGTGCCGAGAAACAGGCTGAGGGTAATCTCCACGTCGCGCGGGGGCACGTCGAAGCTCTCGAGCACCTGGGCCACCCGCTCCAGCACGGATTCACGGTCGACGACGACGAGCGTGCGCGAACTCGGTTGCACGGTCACCTGACCCTGCTCGGAAAGGACCGCGCCCACGACCTCGTACGCCTCCGGGAGCGACTTGTGCCGGACCTCGAAGGTCCGGGCGCGCAGCGGATCGTCCTCGGCAGAAGCGAGTGCCGACGGGATCAGCACCGCGCTGAGCAGCAGGCCCACGGCGCCGGCCCGCGCGCGCCGCCTCGTGCGGGTGCGTCGGAGGGTTTCCATAGCTAAAGCTCCAATCGCTCATCGAAGATCATCACGAGCTTCACCTCACCGATTTCGAAGTCCACGAGCTGTCCGTCTCCCGGGGAGGCCAACAAGCGTACCTCCTCGCCTTCCCCAGCCTCCCCCTGCGGGGCCGGCAAGCGCGGCTGGAGCGCCAGGGGCGTCCGCACCTCCCACCCAGGGCTCCAGGCCTGCCATAGAACGCCGACGGCGAGCAGCAGTGCCGCCGCCGCGGCAGCCGCCCACCACAGCGCACGCCGCGGTGGTTTCGCGCGCCCCTGCGCCACGGCGTGCCGCACGCCGTCGCTGACTTCGTCGAGCACCGTCTCGGGGAGGGGCGCCAGCGCCAGAAGCGCGAAGACACGCTCCGGCGCGTCCTGCAGAAAACGCGCGCGGCATGGGGCGCACACCGCCAGATGATGGAGCGCCTCGCGTCGCGCCGCGGCCTCGGAGGGCAACATGCCCCGGAGTTGCTCGGGGGCGAGGTGGCCCATCATGCTCGCTCCTCTTCTCGCTCCGGCCCCCCGCCCGGCTTGCCTTCCAGGCGAGCCCCGGCACCGCGGGGGAGCAGTCCGGGATAGTCCCGCTCCAGGGCCTCGCGCAGGATGCGGCGGGCCTGCATCCAGTGGTTGCGCACGGTGGACTCGCTGACTTCCAGGATGCGGGCGATCTCGGGAGTTTCGAGGCCCTCGATCTCCCGCAGCACGAACACCGCCCGCTGCCGCGGCGCGAGTCCCTCGGCCAGCCGCTGGAACACCCGTTGCAAGGCCGCAAGGTCAAGGCGTTCCTCCGCACTCGGATTGGACACGAAGCCCAGAGCGGACGGATCCTCCGGCAGGGGCAGCTCCACGCCTCGCCCGCCCCGGGAGCGCAGATGGTCGATCGCGGCGTTCACGGTGATTCGGTACAACCACGTATCGAACCGCCGCTTGGGGTCGAACGTGGGCAGCACCCTCCACAAGCGGAGAAACACCCCCTGGGCCACATCCCGGGCATCCTCCAGGTCTCCGGTCACCTGGTAGGCGGTGCGCACGACCCGATCGCGCTTGAGCCGCACGAGCTGCTCGAACGCGTGTGCGTCGCCCTGCGCCGCCGCGCGGATCAGTGCCGCTTCATCGCCCATGGCCCCACCGCTCGACGGCGACCGGCGAGGGGACCACCCGCGAGCCCCTCTGGCAGGTACGTGGCTCCCGCCAGCGCCGTCTAGCCGGCCTCAGCGTAGGCTGCCCGTCTGCCGGCCGCCACCGGCTCGCCGGCAAGCCCCCCGCGAGGGCACCGAGCGGGCAAGGACGCGGCTGGGATCCAGAGGGGTGGCGGCGGTCCTGGGGTCAGGGCAGGGGGCGGACGTCCCCTCGACGCCTGCGGGTTGCCGACCCCGCGGGTGCCGGCGCCACGTCGTGCGACTCGCGCAAGGCCACGGCGAAAATCTCGCGAACATCGTCCACGAGAATGAATTTCAGGTCCCGGCGCAAACCTTTGGGGATTTCCTCCAAGTGCTTGCGGTTGCCGCGGGGCAGGATCACGGTGCGAATCCCGGACCGGCGCGCCGCCAGAACCTTTTCCTTGATGCCGCCCACGGGAAGCACGTTGCCCCGCAGCGTGATCTCCCCGGTCATCGCCACATCGCGCCGCACGGGCCGCTCGCTGAAGGCCGAGACAATCGCGGTGGCGATCGTGATGCCCGCCGAGGGGCCGTCCTTCGGGATGGCCCCTTCGGGGACGTGCACATGCACGTCCCGCTCGGCGAAAGCTTCCTCGCGGATACCGAGTTGCGCCGCCCGCGCGCGCGCGTAAGACAGCGCCGCCCGGGCGGACTCCTTCATAACCTCGCCGAGGTGCCCGGTCAGGATCAGACCTCCCGTGCCCTTCATCGTCGTGGCCTCCACGAAGAGCACCTCGCCCCCGGATTCCGTCCAGGCCAGGCCGGTGGCCACCCCGACCTGATCGCTCGCCAGCGCGTCCTCGCGGTGCACGGGCGGCGGCCCCAGGTAGCGCTCCAGGCTCGAGGCGATGACGCGCACGCGGTTCATCGTGCCCTCCGCCACCTGGCGCGCCACCTTGCGGCAGATGGCACCGATGGCGCGATCGAGGCCCCGCAGGCCGGCTTCCCGCGTGTAGCGGGCGATCAACGCGCGCAACGCGTTCTGCGAGAACTCCACCTGCCCGCGCTTGAGCCCGTTCTCCTCGATCTGCCGCGGGATCAGGTGGCGACGCGCGATGATCAGCTTCTCCTCCTCGGTGTAGCCCGGAAGGTACAGGACCTCCATGCGGTCGCGAAACGCGGGATGGATCGGATCGAGCAGATTGGCCGTGGCCACGAACAGCACGTCCGACAGATCGAAGGGCACGCCCAAGTAATGATCCCGGAACGCATGGTTCTGCTCGGGGTCGAGGACCTCGAGCAGCGCCGCCGAGGGATCGCCCCGGAAGTCCTGCCCGATCTTGTCTACCTCGTCCAGCATGAACACGGGGTTGGAGGAGCCCGCCTGGTGGATGCCCTGGACGATGCGCCCCGGCATGGCCCCCACGTAGGTGCGCCGGTGACCGCGGATCTCCGCCTCGTCCCGCACGCCGCCCAGCGACAGTCTCACGAACTTGCGCCCGAGCGCGCGGGCGATCGAGCGTCCGAGCGAGGTCTTCCCGACTCCGGGGGGACCGACGAAGCACAGGATCGGCCCGCGCCCTTTGCGCTTGAGCTTGCGCACGGCGAGGTACTCGAGGATGCGCTCCTTGACCTTCTCCAAGCCATAGTGATCCTCCTCGAGAATGCGCGCCGCCTTGCGCAAGTCCAGGTTGTCCCGCGTCGTCAGGCCCCAGGGCAGGGTGGTGAGCCACTCGAGGTAATTGCGGACCGTGGTGGTCTCGGCGCTGTCGGGGTGCATGCGCTCCAGGCGCCGCAGCTGCCGTTCGAATTCCTCCTGCGCCTCCGGCGGCATCCGGAGCTTCTCGGCCCGCTCCCGAAGCTGCTCGATCTCCTCGGCCAGCTCGTTGCCCTCCCCCAGCTCGTTGAGGATGGCCTTCATCTGGTGGCGCAAATAGACCTCGCGCTGCGTCCGGTCGAGCTCGTCGCGGGCCATGGAGTCGATCTCGCGCTGCATGGCGAGCAACTCGACCTCGCGCCGCAGCAGGTCGTGCACCCGTTTGAGGCGCGCGACGGGGTCGAGGATCTCCAGCACATCCTGCGCGTCCTCGACCTTCAGCTCCAGGTTGGAGGCGGTGAGATCGGCCAGACGTCCAGGATCCTCGAGGTTGTCGGCGATGACGCTGACCTCGGAGGGAAGCGGTTTGCCCAGGTTCGCCGCGCGCTCGAGCAGCCGGCGCACGGAGCGCATCAGGGCTTCTTTTTCGATCGACTCCGGATCGTAGCGCGGCTCTTCGATGCGCTCCACGCGCGCCCGGAGATAGGGCCGCTCGCGGACGAAGTCCTTGACCCGCGCGCGGCTCACCCCCTGGACCAGCACACGCAGGCGGCCGTCCGGAAGCTTGAGCATGCGCATCACGACCGCCACCGTGCCGACGCGGAACAGATCCTCCGGCTGCGGATCCTCCTCGTCCCGGTCCCGCTGCGTCAGCAGCAGGATCATGCGCTGCTCGGCCAGGGCCTCGTCCACGGCGCGGATCGAGACCTCCCGCGCCACCGAAAGGGGGGCAATGATGAACGGGTAGACCACCATGTCCCGCAACGGCAGGACGGGCAGATCCGCCGGCATCCGGGGGATTGCGCTCGCGGCGCTGGTCTCAGACACGGCCCGACCCCACGGGGATGCGCACGGCCTCGCCGCGGCGGTTGGGAACCTTGGGGAAACGGATGGCCAGCAGCCCTCGCACGAAGCTGGCCTCGGCCTGTCGCGTGTTGACCGGAACGGTCAACGGGACGGTGCGCCGAAACCGACCGTAGGCGCGCTCGCAGACATGGTGGGTCGCCCCTTCCGGGGCCTGGGAGCGTCGCTCGCCCTGGATCACGACCTCGCTGCCGCAGCAGACGATCTCCAGGTCTTCGGGGTGTACGCCGGCCAGCTCGACCTTGACCATCACCGCGTCTTCCGTCTCCGCGATATCCACGTTGGGAATCCACTGCCCCGCCTCCCCGCCGGCGCGGCGCAGATCGAGCAGGTTGTCGAACAGGCGGTTGATCTCGCTCTGGATCCGCGCGATTTCGAGAAACGGCCCCCAGTCCCTCGCCATCCCGGGCCTCCTCGCGCTACTTGCGCACCTCGAGCAGGTTCCGCAGTTCCTCCATGAACTCGGCGACGTCCTGGAAATCGCGGTAGACGGAGGCGAAGCGCACGTAGGCCACCTTGTCCAGCTGCTTCAGGCGCTCCATGACGCGCTCGCCGATCCGCCGCGCTTCGATTTCCCGTTCGGGGCTGTCCTGCACCATTTGCTCGATCTCCTCGACGATGCCGAGAAGGGCCTTCACCGACACGGGCCGCTTCTCGCAGGCGCGCTGCAAGCCCGCGAGCAGCTTTTGCCGACTGAAGGCTTGGCGCCGGCCGTCTTTCTTGATGACGAAGTAGGGAATCTCTTCGATACGCTCGTAGGAGGTGAACCGCCGCCCGCAAGCGAGACACTCCCTCCGGCGGCGGATCGTATCCCCCGAGCCACTCTCCCGGGAGTCCACGACCTTGTCCTTCACCTGACCGCAGAACGGGCACTTCACGGCCTCCCCTCCACCGCCCGTTCGCGAGCTCCCGCCCCCGGCTCGCCCCGGGCGAATCGGCGCAACGCGCGACCCATGGCGAGCACGTCACGCCACGCGACGCCCTCCCGCCACGCGAGCGCCAACGCCAGCAGGACCGGGGGCACGACCACGAGCAGATGCATCAGGATGGCCGCACCCACGGCGGTCGTTTCATCCACGCCGAACCCGACGAGGCCGATCTTGAGTGCGCCATGGTAGGAGCCCGCCCCCCCGGGTGTGGGCACGGCGACCCCGAGGGCCAGCATGGGCAGGATGACCAGCACCGCGGAGAAAGGCAGCGCCGCGCCCGCCGCGCGGACCCCGATCCACGTGGCGGCGGCGATCGCGACCCAAGCCGCGATGCTGTGCACCGCGACGCGCCCGAGCAGGCGCGGGTCGCGCAGCGCTCGGCCGCCTTCGGCGAAGGCCACGCCCGTGCGGCCGAGCCACCGCGGCCACCCCCGGCGCGCCTCGGCCCAGATCTCCACGGCGCCCCTGGCCCGCGACAGCAGCGCGAGACCCGCCAGGCAACCCAGGGCGAGCGCGAGCATCCCGAGAGAGGCAGCCCGCAACATCGCGCGATGGGGCCCCGCCGGACCTTCGAGAGGGCTCCACCAGGACCCGACCGCGAACAGGCACACGATGGCCAGACCGTCGAGCATGCGGTCCGCCAGGACGCTCCCGAGACACGGCCCGAGGGGCACGCCCTCCCGCGCCGAAAGGAACGCCGGCCGCACGAGCTCGCCCAGTCTCCCTGGAAGGACCCAGGTCGTCGCGTAGCCCAGGATGACCGCGGTGAACATCGGCTGGAAGCGGACGCCGTTGCGGACAGGCTTGAGCAGGGCGCCCCAGCGCCACACGCGGAACACGTTGTGTCCCAAATTGAGCAAGGCCGCCGCGAGAAGCCCCAGAAGAGACGCCTTTCCCAGCGAGGCCAGCAGGGCCGAGGGCTCCACCCCCCGAACGACCCACCAGAGCAGGAGGCCCGCCAGCAGCGCCCCGGCCAAGAAACGGATCGACTCCCTCATCCCCGGCGAATCTAAGCAGTTTTCGAGACGGGGTCAACGGATCTCCCGGCTCACAAGCCCCATGTCCGGACCGCCGCAGCCTATGTTTTGCGCTCGAGGGCCGATCTTCGCGGGTCACCGGCTTGCTTCCCCCGGCCTGGGCCCAGGCCGTCGGCCGCCTCTGCCCCCAAGCCAGCCGTGCGGAGGGCCCCTTCGAGGAGCTCGACCCTCCGCGCGCCGCCTGGAACAGGCGCGCGCCCAGGGGCGGCAAGGGGCCGACCGGCAGCATCCAGGCCCTGCCAGAGGACAGTCGCGCCGAAGATGGACTTGCGGGAAGCGACCCGCCGTGCGCACGCCGTTGCTCGGGACTCTGGGAAACGGGCGCGGCGGCGCAGGCTTCGCTCAGTGGTCGAGTTTGTCCTTGATGCCCATCAGCGCGGTGGCCAGCGCCTCGTCGACTTTCTTCTCGACCTTGTCGGGCTCCTGCCCGGAGGCCTCGGCGATCTCGGTGATCAGCAGAAAGCGCGCGCGATCGAGCATCTTGCGCTCGCGGTAGGAAAGGGGTTTGACCTCGTTGAGCACGGTCAGGCTCTTCAGCACTTCGGCCACCGCCATGATGTCGCCCGTGCGCATCTTTTCCGAATTCGCCTGGAAGCGCCCCTTCCAGTCGTCGTACGTGGCGACCTCCCCGTTGCGCAACCTGCGGTAGACGCGATTGATCTGGCTCTTGGTGAGGACCTTGCGCAGGCCCACGGTCGCCGTGTTGCCCACCGGGATCATCACCATGCTATCGCTCGAGAGAATCCGCAGCCGGTAGAACGCCGACGTCGTCCCCGCGATCGATTTCTCGGCCACCTGCTCGATCACACCCACGCCATGGTTGGGATACACCACCTTGTCACCGACTTTGAATTCCAAAGCAGCCTCCTTCGCCCCGCCGAGGGCGGGTGTCGAATCCGACGCGGATCCGGAGGAGGAGCGTCGCATCGGGGTCGCGTTATCCTAGCCGACATCGTGCGCGCCGTCAACGACTTATGAAGCTATACTTTCTGCGCTTCGCACGGACTATAGGAAAGTTAAGAAAGCGTCGTTAGCGTTGTTCGACGGCCGATCGAAGAGGACCTTTGGGAGGACGAGGGTACGATGCCCGCTCCAGCGGTGCTGTACAGAGACGGACACTGCGAGGACTCGAGGGCGTCCGCCTCGACCCGGGCGCGTGCAGGTGTCGCCGTGGACGCCCACTGCTAGCATGGGCGAAGCGCGCCGGAGTGGCGGAACGGCAGACGCAGGGGACTCAAAATCCCCCGCCCCTCGAGGGCGTGTGGGTTCAAATCCCACCTCCGGCACCAAAGAACCCGAGAGCCCCGTGGGCGCCACGGGGGCTAAGGTGCGAGCAGGGCATCGCGCGAGGGGGGGATCGAGTCGGCCGGCGGTCCTCGTCTTCGCAATCGCGCTGCTCCTGCACGGCGTGTCGTGGGTCGAGGACCGGGGCGACCCGTTCCGCACGCAGCCTCTGGGCGACGCTCTTTCCTATCACCTCTGGGCGGAGCGGCTCGCGGCCCGAGGTCTGGCCACCGAGGGCGTCTTTCACCAGGCGCCGCTCTATCCCCTGATGCTTGGCGCACTCTATCGCTGGGTGCCCGGCGGGGCGCGGCTCGATGCTTTGCAAGCCGTACAGGCCGTGTTGACCTCCGCCGCCATCGCGCTTCTCGTGCCCCTGGGAGCGACGTATCTGGGATCGAAACGCGCGGGCGTCCTCGGCGCGGTCCTCGCGCTCGCCCACGGTCCCTTCCTGCTTTACAGCTTGAGGCTGCTGCCGGTGCCGCTCGCCCTCGCCACCCTGGCCTCAGCGTGGTGCCTGCTCGGCCTGGCGCGCGAGCGCGGCGCTTGCGGATGGTATCTGCTCGCCGGGTTCGCCACGGGTGGAGCGGCTCTCGTGCGCAACGAGATGCTCCTCGCGTTGCCCGTGGCAGCCCTCGCGGCCCGCCCGTGGCAGCGCGCGGCCTGGGTCGTGCTCGGCGGTGCGCTCGCCATCGCCCCGGTCAGCGCCCACAACCTGCGGCGCGGAGATTTCGTGCTGATTGCGTCGGCGGGGGGCGAGAACTTCTTCATCGGAAACCAGCGCGGCGCCACCGGAGGCTACACCGGGCTTCATCCCCGAGCGGGGGACGTGTTCTCGGAGCGGGCCCTGGCGCAGCGGCTCGCCGAACAGGCGCTCGGGCGCTCCCTCGAACCTTCGGAGGTTTCGGCATACTGGGCGCGGCGCGCCTTGGAAGAAATTGCCGCCGACCCCCTGGCATGGCTCCGGCTCGAGGCGCGCAAGCTGGCGCGGATTCTCCATCCGGGCGAGCCCACGGAGGACTATTCCTTCGCCCTGGAGCGCCAGCGCTTCCATCCCTCGTGGCGCCTGCTGTCGCTGCCGCCGTGGAGCCTGCTGCTGCTGGGTGCCGCAGGTGCGTGGCTCGCGTGGACGAGCCACCGCCGCCAGGCGTGGCCACTGCTGATGCTCGCGGGGGTGCAGGTCGGAGTCTTGTTGCTCTTCTTCGTCAACTCCAGGCTCCGCCTGTCCGTGCTCTATCTCGGCGCGCCGCTGGCCGGTTTTGCCGCGGAGTACGCCGTCCATGCGTGGCGCAAGCCCCGGGAGCGCTGGCGCGCAGGCGCCGCGCTCGCGTTGCTGGGGCTCGCCTCGGCGCTCTCCGCCATCCTCTGGCGACCTTCGCCGAGGGACCATCTCCGACTGGCCGCGCTTTTGTCCTCCCAAGGGCGGCTCGAGGAAGCCCGCGACGCGCTCGCCCCTGCACTGGCGTTCCCGCGCCCGGATGGCTTGGTACTGGATCAGGCGGGCTGGATCGAGCAGAAAGCCGGACGGCCACGAGAGGCGGCGGCTTTGTACCAGCGCGCCCTGCAGGAGGGCAGCCCTCCCCTGCCCGCCGAGCGCGAGCCCTCGACCCGAACGAGACTGGCCCAAGTCCTGGAGCGCTTGGGGCGCGAGGAGGATGCCGCGGCGGAACATGACCGGGCCGCGGGGAGCCCGCACGCGCACGCCGGGACGTTCTACGAGAGGGCACTCTTCCGCTTGCGCCGGAACGATACTCCTGGTGCCCTCAGCGACCTGCAACGGGCCGTCGCCCTCGATCCTGACTGGCCGGAGCCTCGCGACCTGCTTAGTCGTCTGGAGGCCAGCGCTCGCTGATCCAGACCCGGTGTGCGCGCGGGTCGAGGACAAGGTGGCGCTGCGCGAGAACATCGAGGCCCAGCAACCCGGCGATCTCCACCCCGGTGATCCGGCTCCGTCGCGATAGATCCACCGCGCGAAGGCTGCTGCCGGGGGTCTCGAAATCGCCCAAACGCACGCGCAGGCCCGTGACGCGCCGCGCCCCCTCCCACCGCCCGCCGTAGCCGCGCACCTCGACCGGTGGGCCCAGGCCGATACCTTGCCTCCCCTCGAGGAGCCCGAGAGCGACCGTGGTACGGTCCGTCCCGGTATCGAGCAAGAACAACCCCGTCGCCCCGTCCGGAAGGATGCGCGCCTGCACGAGAAGCTGTCCCGAGATCTCCCAGTACGGAGTCCCGCCCAGCAGCGCCTGCCCCTCGCGCTCGAGCCGGAGCTTGCCCGCCTTCAGGTCCAGATGAACCCGATAGGCCTCGAAGGGGCTCAAACCGAGGAGCCCGTGAAAACGGCCGGTGGCATCGATCTCGCGCGGTGTGGTCGTCGCCAACGGCCACTCGAAGGCGAGAGGGCCGATACCGATCCACTCGAACAGGCCCGTGCGCGAACGGTGCCGCGCCGGCCCTGGCCCGCCGAAAACGGTTTCCTCTGCGAGAGCCTGGAACCCTCGCCGCCGCGCGATCCGCTCCAGCAGAAACAAGCCTCCCGATCCCGTGTCGAGGAGCAGGTGAGCCGCCTTGCCCGCAGGCAAGCGCACCTCCAAGGTGTACCCCGCCACCCCGCCTGCACCGTCGGGGAGAGCGAAGAGGGGGATCTCGGCGCGCTCGGGCATTGTGGCGGGCACCCACAGCCGCCGTTCCCCTACGGCACGGAAAAGCTGGATCTTGCCCAGCGCGGCCTCGATTCGGTCCGGATCGCCACCGCGCGCCCTCGCCAGGGCGACGAATTGTTCCAGCCGCTGGACGATGTCGGCGCGGGTCGGTGCCGCCCCTGCGCTCCAGTAGAGGATTTCCAGATCTTCGCTCGCGAGGACGCGCGCCCGCTCCAGCAGTTCTCGGGCCTCGCCATGGCGCCCCTCCGCCTGCCTCACCCGCCCCAGCACGAGCAGCGCGCGAGGCGGCGGCGCCTCCGCTACCAGGGCCGCTGCGGCTTCCCGTGCTGCATCCTCGAGCCGGCCGGCCCGAAACAGCGCCTCGGCATACGCGGCCCGCAGGTCCGCATGTCCGGGGAACGAATCGAGCGCGGATCGCGCCCGCTCCAGAGCTTCGCGCCACGCCTGGCGGCCGACGAGCGCGCGCACGGCCTCCGCCTCCCCTTGCGGGCCGCTGCCGAGGGCCGCCAAGCAGGCGGCCAACAGCACGACCTCAGCGGCCCGCCGCTTCGATCCGTTTCCACGCAGCATCGTCGACTCGGAGCAGACCCAGCGGCACCAGGCGCGCCGCGAGACTGCGCCACGCGGTGTCGCGGGCGAAGATCTCGCCGAAGCGCGCGAGCGCTTCCTCGAGCCGCCCGAGGTTCGCCAGCGTGACGGCGTGCCAGAAGCGCACCTCGACGTTCTCCGGCAGCAGCCGCTCCGCGCCCGCATAGGCTTCGAGCGCGCCCGCCACGTCGCCCGCCTCCAGGGCGCGATCCCCTTCGTTCATCCGACGGTATGCCCGATGGACGCGCAGCAGCCGGCGCAGCTCGCCGACCGGATCCGCGTGATCCTCCACGCGCAAATCCACGATCCGGTTCTCCCACGGCCGCCCGCTCGCCTCGGCGGCGACGACGAGCAGCGCGGCGGACTGCCGGCCCCGTACGTCGCCCCCGGCGGCCTCCGCCGCCTCGAGGGCCGCGAGGAGCCGCTCCGCCAGCTCGCCCTGGGCGCTGCGGAACGCGTCCGCCATCGCGGACCACACCCCGGAGCTGCGCACGAGGTTGGCCTGGACGGCGAACCCCTCCCCGATCTCGTGGCCGGCGGCGGGGATGCAGCCCTCGCCCGTGTGGACAGCGACGCGACCCTCGCGGTCGAGCATCGCCACCTGGCGCACTTCCGGGTGCGGGTCCGCACCGAGCAAACCTTGCAGGGCCCGCGGCGCGGGGAAACCCGCACGCAGCAGCGCCAGCCCCAGGGGACCGTACGCCGGCTCGGCGAAGGACTGCGTGGCCACGACGCCGACGCCGGCCTCGCCCCACGCCACGATCGTGCCGACGGAAAACCAGTGCGACTGCACCGCCACGCCCATTTGTCCCGTCGCCGGATCGCGGGCGACGATCGAGTAGGTATGTGCGGGTCGTCGCGGGGCGGCAAACGCCCCGAGGCCAGAGCATAGCCAACCGATCCCGAGCAGCAGCGCGATCCCACGTCCCATGGATTTTCCCCCTGCGACGGCGGGGGCCGTGGCTCGAGACTCCCTCAACCGATGGCCCGGAGCAGCCCAGCCACGATCAAACCCGCCGCACACACGTAGCCCAGCGGCACGATCCACCGTTGCCGGCGCAAGCGCCGCGCGACGGCGCGCGCGCCGTACCAGGCGCGGACATCGTCGCGGCCCGCAGCCTCGATGAACCGCTCCACGAGTTCCTCTGCGCGCTCGAGGGTCACCGGAAGACGCCAGCGCCGGCCGAAACGATCGACGAGGATCACTGCGGGAAACCAACGCCCCAGGGACGCGAACGCCGGCTCCAGATCCACCCCCTCGAGATCCGCCGCGGGAAGCTCCAGGCGCCTCGCGCCTCCGCCGAACACGAGGCAATCGCGCCGCAGAGTCACGCCCGCCCGGGCGTCTCGCCCTCCGCGCCAGATCCACACCGCGGTGCCGGCGGCGGCGATCCACACCAACGCACGCAACCCGCCGGCGATCCCGAGCCGCCCGGGCTCCTGGAGCACGGCGCTCGTGCCGGCCGCGAGGACGGCGGCGGCCAGCACCCGCGGCATCCAAACCGCCGCGCATGGCGAGCGGTGGATCTCCCGCTCGATCATGACGCCTCCCGAGGCTGCGCGTCGATCGAGGCCAGGATCAGCTCCGGCGCGAAGCCCACGGCATCCGCCGCCACACAGTGGAACCGGATCCCCTCGCGCTCCCCGGTGACCGCCCAGCGGTGATCCTCTCCGTGAAGGTGCCCATACACGCACACGCGCACCCCTCCCTCGCGCAGGACGCCCACGACCTCCGTGGGCAGCCGACCCTCGAGCCAGGGAGGAAAATGGAGCATCGCCAGGCGCGGCCGCCCGCGCCCGAAGCGCCGGTCCGCATCGGCCAGGGAGAGCCGGAGCCGCTCGAGCTCCCGCCGGAAAATCTTGGCGTCGTGGGGCTGCGCCCGGGGGTCGTCGGGGGCCAGCCAGCCGCGCGCGCCCACGACCACCCACACCCCGGCCTCCAGGCTGTCGTGCTGGAGGATCTCGCAGCCCGCAGGCAATCCGCCGCGTACTTTGGACGCGCTCGACCACCAGCTGTCGTGGTTGCCTCGCAGGAGGATCTTGCGGCCGGGACGCTGGCCGATCCACCGCAGATCCGGCGCGGCCTCCTCCATATTGCGCGCCCAGGAGAGGTCGCCGGCGAGGAGCACCGTGTCCTCGGCGGCCACGCGTCTGTCCCAGGCTTCCGCCATCTTGCGCGCGTGGTCGCGCCACGCCTCGCCGAAGACGTCCATCGGCTTGTGTCCCGCGAGGGAGAGGTGCAGGTCCGCGATGGCAAAAAGCCGCGCCATAGGTCCCCGATTATCGCGGATGCGGGAGCGCTTGTCCGCTCCCATGGCGGACCCGCCGCTCTCTCCGGCGGCGCGCTCGACAGGCCGCCAGGGGCGCCCTATAGTGGGACCTCCAGCGTGACCACAGGACGCTTCGCTTCGCACGGCGCGTGGGTCCTCGGGCTCGCGCTCGCCGCGGTTTCGGCCTCGGCGGAGGGCCCTCCCCCCGCCTCCGAGGACTCCGAAGAGACACGCCCCCAGCGCGGTATTTTCTATCCCGGCGCGGCGTTCCTGTTCCAGATGGACGAGGTGACGGTCGTCTATCCCGCCGCACCCCGAGAGCTCCTCGAGCTTCACCGCTGGTCCGCGGAGCGGCGCGCGCAGTTCCTCGAGCGCCACCACGGCGTGCGCGCGCGCGTGCGCGCCGACGATGCCGTCTCCCCGGAGGAGCTGCGGGGCAACCTGCTGCTCCTGGGCTGGAACAACCGCCTCCTCGGCACCGAGCAGGCGCCGCGGCCCTTCGAGCGCACCGCCCAGGGTTTCCATTTCCTCGGCCGGTGGGAAGGCGATCCCACGGCGGACCTGCTTCTCTACCATCGTTCCCCCTACAATCCAGAAAAGTTCCTCGTGTTCTGGTCGCGCATCGATCCGGAGCGCGATCGCCTGATGGTGCTGCCTCGCGTGGGCTCGGACTGGGCCATCCTGCGGGACTTCCGCGTCGTGCGGCAAGGCATGTTCGTACCCGGGCGCGCATGGCCTCCGCAGCGCGATCCGCTGTCGGAAAGCGACGCGATGCTGGACATCGGCCAAGCGCTGGCGCGGCGAGCCTCCCACACGACCGATCATTACGTCGTCTACTATGACCCGCAGCTCACCCAACCCGCGGAGCTGCGGGAAATCGTCGAGCGTCGCGAGGCGGCGTTCGCCCGGGCGGTGCAGTTTCTCGGCGGCCCCCCGCCGACCCGGCGGCTACAGCTCTACGTCTACGGCGACGCGGACACGAAGCAAAGGGAGACCGGGGTTCCCGAGCCGGCGCATTCGCTTCCCTCGCGCCGCGAGATCCATGCGCTCGAGAACTTCGCCCGCTCGCCCTCTCCGCACGAGGAGATTCATGTCCTGGCCTACTTCCGGTACGGCCCCTGCGTGCTGACGACCCTTTACGAGGGACTCGCCCTGGCCGCGGATGGCATGCTGGGCGGTGTCGCGCTGGACCTGCGGGCCGCCGTCCTCGCCGAGCGCGGCGCCTTTCCCGAGTTGCCCCAGCTCCTCGACGAAGAGCAGGCGCGCGGCCTCGCTTCCGAGGTGCGCGCCACCGCCGCGGGGGTGTTCGTGGCCTGGCTCAGGGGCTGGGTGGACGAGGGCGCCTTCGGGCGTGCCTACCGCCTGTGGCGGGGCGATGTGGCAAACCTGGGACGCGAGCTGGGCAAGCCCCCCGAGGCCATCGCCTCGGCCTTTCGCGCGCACCTGCAGGGCCTCGTGGCTCATCACGGGCGCGAGCTCCGAGCCCTCGACCACGAGGCCGAGGCCCAGCAGCGGCTGCTCGCGGGAGATTACGCGGGCGTGGCCCGAGCCCTGGAAAAGGTCGTGGAGCTCAAGCCCGAGGACCCGCAGGCCCTGTTCAATCTGGCCTCGGCGCTGATGCGCACGCGCGAGTACGCCCGTGCCGAAGCGCTCTTCCGACGCATCTTGGAGCTTCCGCTGGACGATTCCCGCGCGTATTTCGCGAGTTTCACGCACTACCAGCTCGGGCGGCTCTACGACGTGCAGGGACGCCGCGAGGCGGCGCTCGTGGAGTATCGCAAGGTTCTGGAGCTGCCGGACCGCCACGACGCCCACCGCCTGGCACGCGAAGCCATCGCCCGTCCCGTCACGCAGGAGGAGCTCGAGTAGGCCGTGCGGGTCGCACGGGGAGGGAGCCGGACGCGCATCGAGGGCGCTGCAGCCAGCTCAGTGGCTCGCGGGTGAGCGCTCCCCCAGGGCCGGCAGAACGATCGTGAAGGCGGCGCCCCTGCCGGGCTCCGAGCGGTACCAGACGCTGCCGCCGTGGGCCTCGACGATCCACCGCACGAGGGGCAGTCCCAAGCCGGAACCCTCGCTCTTGGTCGTGACCCGCGTGTCGAACACGCGCTCGCCGAGCTCGGGAGGAAGGCCCGGACCGGTGTCGCTGACGGTCAGGCGGACCACCCCCGGCGAAGAGCTCGTGCGCAGGGTCACCGTCCCGCCCTCCGGCATGGCCTGGATGGCGTTGAGCACGAGGTTGAGGATGGCCTGTTGCAGGCGGTCGGGGATTCCTTCGACGGGCGGTGGGGCGATCTCGCCCTCGAGTCGGAGCTCGACCCTCGACTGGCGCGCCGCGTAGCTCACGAGGCGGACGACACGCCGGCAAAGCTCGCGCAAGTCCACGAGTGTGGCCTCGTCGTCGCTGCGCATGAGCCCCAGATAGTGGTTGAGCAGTTCCGCCAGCCGCTGCGCCTCGGCGCGGATGGTGACGGCCGAATCCCGCAACGCGCGGGTTGGCGCGTCTTCCCCGTCCGCCACGTACTGTTCGATGACGCTCGCGTTGATCTGGATCGAGTGCAGCGGGTTGCGGATCTCGTGCGCCATGCCCGCCGCCAGATGCGCGAGCACGGCGAAGCGGCCGGCCTCGAGCAGGTGGGACTCCACCTTGCGCAACGTCGCCAGGTCGCGCAGCAGGAACAGCTTGCCGGTCACGCCGGGACGAATCTCGAAGGGCACGCAGGTGACCTCGGCTTCCACCCCCGTCCCGTCCGCTCGAATCAGGACCGTCTCGGGGGTGGGCGGGCCTCCGAGCAGCCCCCAGCCGTTGCGCTCCAGCGCGGCGCGCAGGGCCGCCGCGGGGTCTCCGCTGGATTCGGCCTCCCCCAGAAGGCGCAGCGCGGCCGCGTTCCACGCCACGACCTCGCCGTCGGGAGCGGTGGCCACCATCCCCTCGCGCAGCGAGTGCGAGAGGGTCGCCAGCAGCGCCTCGCGCTCGCGCCCCTGCGCGTCGAGCGCCTCGAGCCGGCCCCCGAGCTCGTTGATGGCGCGCACGGCGGACTCCAGGTCCCGGTCCAGCCCCAGAGCCCTCGTGTCCAGCCTGCCTCTGAAGCCCCGCGCCCGGAAATCCTCGAGCGCCCGCTCCAACCGGCGCACCGGCAGGCCGCTCAAGCCGGCGAGCACGATCCCTCCCAAGACCGCCGCGGCCACCAGCAGCACGAGCGAGCGGACGTAGGGCTCCGGCCCCACTTCGGGGGGGCGGAAGCGGGGCAGCCGCTCGAGCAGCGAGGGATCGGGGCGGTAGCGCACGAGAACCGAGCCCAGGCGCTTGCGTGGACCGCTCGGCGCGGCCGCCGCCTCCTCGCCGTAGATGGGGATCATCACCTCTCGGATCCAGTCGCCCGTCGTGCTCTGCACCGCCCGGTCCACCGGACTGTCGGCAGCGAACATCGATGCATAGCTCGGAGCGGTGTAAGCCAGGTCGAGGTGGTAGGGTTCGCTGGCGTACCGGATGCGCCGCTCCCGGTCGACGACGACAAAGGCTTCGATCGCCGGGATCTCCCGGAACAGCCGGGCCAGCCCGTCGCTGACGCGGTGGCGGTACGCCTCGTCCGCCTCCTCGGCGCCATGCGGCAGGAGCAGCGCTCCGGCGCTGGACCTTGCGAACAGACGCAGCATGGACTCGAAGACTTGAGTCGTCACCCCACCCTCGCCCGCCACGCCGTCGGGACGATAGCGGAAGAAGGCCCATCCGGCAGGCGGATCCCCCTCACCCAGCGGGACCCACAGGTCGTGCTCCGAGGCCCCGGATCCGGCCTTCGGCGCCGCTCCTTCTGGACCCGGAATTGGGACCACGGCGGGCAACGCGTGGGCAGGCGCGGCGTACACCACGCGCCCCTCGCGGTCCACCACGACCAGGGCCCGAATACTCGGTAGCGAAGGCAGCACCGCGTCCAGCGCGCGGGCCATCTCCTGCTGGCGGCGCGCGAGCTGCTCGGGCAGACCCGCCTCGAGCTGCAACAACAGCGAGCGGCCGATCTCCGCCGCCAGGGGGTTGAACAGTCGCTCCGCCGGCAGGGTCTCCACCTGGTGCTGCCAGGCAACTTTGTAGCGCTCGAAGGAATAGTGAATCAGCGCGGCCGTGCCGACCCCCAGCAGGAGCATGAACACGAAGTGCAGCAGGAAGATCCGCAGCGGGAGCGAGAGTTTCACAGACGGTACTTCTTGACCTTATTGTGCATCGTCTTCAGCGAAATCCCCAGGATGCGAGCGGCCTGCGTCTTGTTGCCACCCGTGTGCTCGAGGGTGGTGCGGAGGATCTCGCGCTCGGCCTGCCGCATCGTGCAGCCGACCCTCAGGAGAATCGCCCGCGCGGTTTGCCCCGCCGACCGCGTGCCGTCGGCCTCGGGCCCGGCGCCCCGCGCCAGCGCCGCGCCTGCGTGGGCCGCCGAGACCTCGGGCGGCAGGTGTTCGGGCAGGATCGCGGCACCGCCCGACAGGAGCGAGGCCCGCTCGATGGCGTTCTTGAGCTCGCGCACGTTGCCGGGCCAGGCGTAGCGCAGCAGGCATTCCATCGTCGAGGAGTCCAATGCCGGCACGGGCGTGCCGTGCCGCGCCGCGTACTGCTCCGCGAAGTGCCGCGCGAGCAGGGGGATATCTTCCGGCCGCTCGCGGAGGGGCGGCAGCTGGATCGTGAAGACGTTCAGCCGGTAGTAGAGGTCCTCGCGGAGCTTGCCGTCGGCGATGGCCCGTTTGGGGTCGCGGTTGGTGGCGGCGATGATCCTCACGTCCGCCTCGATCAGCGTCTGCCCGCCGAGTCTGCGGAACTTCTGTTCCTGAAGTACGCGCAATAGCTTGGCCTGCACGGACTCTTCCATTTCGGCGATCTCGTCCAGAAACAACGTGCCGTGGCTAGCCATCTCGAAGCAACCGATCTTGCGCTGGAAGGCCCCGGTGAACGCCCCTTTCTCGTGGCCGAAGATCTCGCTCTCGAGCAACGTCGGTGGAATGGCGGCGCAGTTGACCGGAACGAACTCGTTGCGGCGACGCGGCGAAAGCTGGTGCAGTGTCTGCGCCACGAGTTCCTTGCCCGTGCCGCTCTCCCCGACGATGAGCACCGAGAGGGTGCTCGGGGCCACTTGCTCGATCTGCCGGAACACCTCGCGCATGGCGGCGGAGACCCCCCGCAGCGGCCCGAGCGCGCCGCGCTCGCGCAGTTCCGCCCGCAACTGGCGATTCTCCGCGAGCAACGCCCACGCGCCCGCCAGTTTTTCCAGCAGAATCTTGAGCCGGTCCGGCTCCACGGGCTTTTCCAGAATGTCCTGGGCTCCCAGCCGGATCGCCTGTACGGCCTGCTCGATCGTCCCGTGACCCGTGAGCACGATCACAGGGATCGGATGCCCCTGCTGCACGGAGCGCAGCAGCTCGAGCCCGTCGAGACCGGGCATCACCAGGTCCGTGATGATCGCCGAGATGCGGCCGTCGAGGCGCAGCTTCTCCAGAGCCTCTTCTCCCGAAGCGGCCCCCACCGTGGGATAGCCCCAGGCCTCCAGCAGACGGCAGAGCCCCTCGCGCGGACCGCTCTCGTCGTCCACGACCAGGATTCGCTCTCGCATGGAAGGGCCCGTTCCCGCCCGAAACTCCCGCGGGCCCTTTATACCACCGATCCGTGCCGGGTCCAAGGCAGAGATTACACGCTAGCGCAACTTTGACAACGCACGCAGCAGGATCGTCATCAGCAACAGCCCCGCACCCACAGCCGCGGCGAGGCTCAGCACCACCGCGCTCACCAGCATCAACGGTCCCATGTCCCTTCCCTCTGCGCTCCCGCGTGCGATGCCACAACGCCGCAAGGCGCGCCATGGTACATGCAAGGCCTGCGCCAGTACAAGGGGCGAACGAGGCAATCTCCCACCGTATACTTGCGCGCCATGAGGCATGCGCCGCTTCGAGCCTCCCGCCACCTAGGCCGCGCGGGGCTGTTAGGCGCCGCCCTCCTCGGAGGATGCAGCCCCTCGGCCGAGCCGACGCTCCCTGACCCTGCGGTGACCCGGGTGGGCACCCCCGAGGGACGCTTCGCCGGCTCGGAAAGCTGCGAGCCCTGCCACGAACCGATCTACCGGGCGTGGCTCGGCAGCAGCCACCGCTTGACCCTCCGCCCCGTGGATGCGGCGCACGCGGCGAAGCTCGCGGGCCGCGAACTGCCCGACGAGCGCTTCGCGCTCGGTTCCGATACCGCCGCCCGCGGCCCCGGTCCCCACGGCGAAGACCTCGAAGGCCAAGCGGCCTACATCGTGGGTCTGAGGGAGCGCGAGGACGTTTGGGTCCGCCTCGACACCGGTCGGCTCCAGGTTTTCCCCTTCAGTTTCGATCTCTCCCTCGGGCAACTTTTCGAGCCCTTGAAGCGCGCCTCGGGGGGCTACCGGCCCCCGCCGGAAAGCGAGGATTTCTGGAGCCGCATCGGCAGGAGCGCGGACCTCGCCTGTTACGGCTGCCACGCCACCGGCGCGATGCTCGCCCGCTCGCCCGCCGACCCCTGGTCGCCGATCTCGCTCTGGCGCGAGCCCGGAGTGGGCTGCGAAGCCTGCCACGGGCCGGCGGGACGCCATGTGGATGCGGCGAACCGCGGTGCGTCTGCACCCATCCCCTGGCCCGGGGAAAAGGGGGTGGCGTCCGCGGACGTGTGCGGCGGTTGCCACAGTCTGCGCGAGCCCCTGGCCTCGCCTTTCCGGCCCGAACCCGCCCACGAGTACGGGCGCGCCGTCTGGCGCTGGGCCAACGTGCTCCTGCGCTCTCAGCGGGACTTCGAGTTCCGCGCTCCTTTGTTCGCCGACCTCAGGCCCAACCACACGGGGCTCGAGGCGGCGGCGCTGGTGCAGAGCGGCTGCGCCCTGCGCGGCGACCTCGGCTGCACGACCTGTCACGATCCCCATGGCGGCACGCTTCGCGAGGCGAGCTCGAGGGTGTGCCTTTCCTGCCACGATGCCCCTTCGTACGAAACCGAGGTCCACAGCCGCCACGGCCGAGAGGGCGACACGCCGGATTGCCTCGACTGCCACATGCCCCCCATCCTCGCGGGCTTCGCCGGGCATCCCGGCCGGGACCACGCGATCTCCACCCCGGCGGCGGGACCGGACGAGGTGCCGCGGGCGTGCGTGGTGTGCCACGAAGGCGAGCCGCGCCTGGCCGAGGTCTGGCCTCGCTGGCCGCAACGATCCTGGGAGACCCGGCGCCGGCGCAAGATCAGCGAGGCGGTCGAGGCGGCCCTCGCGGGCCGCGAGGGAGCCACGGTGGCGCTCGTGGCGCTGGCGACCGATGCGCGGCAGGGATGGTTCGTCCAGCTCGCGACCCTGCGCTTGCTGCGGGATCTCGCCCCGGCGGGGTGGGATGCCGACCGGGCGCGACCCGTGCTGGAGCTGCTGGGCTCGCCCAACGGCGAAATCGCGCGCGAGGCGGCGCGGGTCGCGGCGCGCATCGGCACGAGCGAGGCCCGCGATGCCCTCGCCGCCCTGGCGCTCCACGACGACCCCTACGTCGCCCTGGCTGCCGCGGAGGCCTTGGGCTCGACGGGCGATCCCCGCTACCTGCCGGCGCTCGAGCGCTTGCGGGTGCGTCCCGAGCTGGCGGCCGACTACCTGGTGCACTTCGTCTACGGGCGCGCGGCCCTGCGCTCGGGGATGCCCGAGCTTGCCCGCGAAGCCCTCGCTACAGCCGTGGAGCTCTACCCGCTGCGGCTGGACGTGGTGCACGCTCTCGCCGTGGCCCACGCGCGCCTGGGGGCCCGCGGCGAAGCGCAGGCGCTCCTGCAGCGTATCCTGGAGTGGAACCCGCGCTTCACGGCGGCGCGGCAGGCCCTGCGGGAGCTCGAGGCCTCGCGCTCCCCCGAAGAGCCTGGATGATCGGGGATTCCCCAGCGCCCCCGCGCAGGCAGACCGCTCGCGCCCGCCCGCCCAGCCGGGCGGAGGGTCGGTCTCACGAAACCCCGATGCGGATCTCCGCGAGATCGCCGAATTCCTGCACCAGGTGTTCGCGCAGCCGCCTCATCAGGCGCGCCTCGGCCTGCCGCACGGCTTCGCGTGTCGTCCCGAAACGGTCGCCGATCTCTTGAAGGGTCGTGGGCTCCTCGGCCAGGATCCGCTCGTCGAGAATCGCCCGCTCGCGCTCCTTGAGGCCCTCCCGGAAGCGCGCGATGGCCGCCTGAACCTTTTCCTGGAGCTGCCGGCGTGCCACCTCTTCTTCCACGCTCGAGGCCCCGGGAGCCTCGAGCACCTCGTCGCGCCGGCGCTGCTCGCGCTCGCCCACGGGAGCATCGAGCGAGACGTCCCGCGCCTCGAGTGCCTGCTGCACGTCCACCACGTCAGCCTCGCTCACGCCGAAGCGCTCCGCCAAGAGCTTCGGTCCCACCTCGAAGCCCTGCGCCTCGAGCCGCTGACGCTCCTTGGCCAGGTTGTGGAGCAGCTTGCGGCGCGCGTTGGTCGTCCCCACGCGCACGAGCCGGATGTTGTCCATCAGGTACTTGACGATGTAGGCGCGGATCCACCAGGCGGCGTAGGTGGGCAGCCGCACGCCGGTATCGGGATCGAAGCGTTCGATGGCCTGCAACAGCCCCAGGTTCCCCTCCTGGATCAGATCCAGCAGGTGACGCGTGGCGCGCCGGAACGAGAGCGCGATGCGCACCACGAGCATCAGGTTCGCCGTCACGAGACGGAACAGCGCTTCCCGGTCCCCGGTCTCGCGGTAGCGGCGGGCGAGCTCCTGCTCCTCTTCCCTCGTCAGGGACGGGTAGCGCCGAATCTCGGCCAGGTAACGCTGGAAGGGGTCGAGGGGCGCGAGGGCGCGCTCCGCCGCCCTCGCCTCGCGCGGACGCGCCCCGCCCGCTACCTCGAGGGCGACGGCTTCGCCCTCCGCGATCGCCGGGAGCGACGGTGTCGGGCCCGGCTCTGGGCTTTGCTCTTCCGCCCCCTCGTCTTCAGGCAGAGGATCCGCGAACACGCTGCGGTCGATCTCGACGCCTTCGTCCGCCATGGTTCGATCGCGCACCAGCGGGCGCTGCAGCTTCTCGCGGTAGGGTACCACGCGCCGCGATCGCGTGCCGGAGCTCGGCCCGTTCGGCGCGCGACGGGTGGCTCAGCTCTCGCGCCCCTGCAGGTAGAGCCAGGGATTCACCGGGCGCCCATGGCGGAAAACCTCGTAGTGCAGGTGCGGACCGGTGGAGCGCCCGGTCGAGCCGACGCGGCCCAAAGGATCTCCCCGGCGCACCCGCTGGCCCGGCTGCACCAGAATCTCGCTCAAATGCCCGTAGCGCGTCGCGTACCCGTATCCGTGGAAGAGATCCACCGCGTTGCCGTAGCCGACGACTCTTCCAGCCCGGGTCACCACACCGTCGGCCGGGGCGCGCACGACGGCGCCTGGGGAGGCGACGATATCGAGCCCCTGGTGGAACTCGCGCCGCCCGGTGAGCGGATCCACGCGCCAGCCGAACCCATCCGAGAACCACCCGCGAACCGGAGCGCCGCGCGGTGTCGAGGCCAACAAGCGCTCTCGCTCCTCCCAGGTTTCCTGCAACCTCTCCACGGCTCCCGCCAGCCGGCGCGCCCTTCGATCCAGCGCATCGAGCTCCTCGCCCATCAGGCGCGCCTGCGCGCTCGGGGCCCCATCCACCCCTCCACCGGAGGCCGCCTCCAAGATCGCTACGTCCTGCAGGCCCAACGCCTCCGCGATCTGCGACACGTCGTGCTCGTAGCGATCCAGTCGCGCGGCGATGCCTTCGAGGGTCGCCTCGAACCGCTCCGCTGCCGCGCGCAGCAGCTGGTTGTCCGCCTCGAGTCGCCCGATCTCCCGCGATTGCAGGTAAACTGTCAGCGCCAGGTGCGGGGTGGCGACGATTGCCGCAGCGAGGAGCGCTGCCACGCCCGCGAGACACCGCAGGACGGGCCGCGAGAGCCGTACCCTGCGGAAGCGGCCCCCGCGGCCGGGCAGGATGAGCACGGTGTACGGTTCTTTTTTCCGCATCTTCGCTCGACGGTCGCTGCTTGAGTCTTCCCGAGGGGTGCGGCGCCCGGGCCGCCGCGAAGGGGCGCCGAGCCTACCACCTCGGACGGCATCGGGTCAATACGCAACCCTCGAGGCATCCAGCCCTTGCTACGGGCACCGCGTCCGAACTCCCCGACAAGTCCGCCGCTGCAATCCCGGTCCAGCAAGCCCCGGGAAGGGAAGCTAGGTCCGTGACAGGGTCCCGGCAAACCGCTGCGGGGAAGCTGCTCCTCGTGGGCCTGCCCGGCCCCGCCCTCGACGCCGAGACCCGCGAGATCCTACGGACGATCCGTCCGGGAGGGATCGTGCTCTTCCGGCGCAATCTGGAGGACCCGGCCACGCTCTTGCACCTGCTCGCGCAGTTGCGGGAAATCCTCCCGGGCCCCCTCCTCCTCGCCATCGACCAGGAAGGGGGGCGCGTCAGCCGTCTAGAGCCCTGGGTCGGGCCGACCCCCGCGGCGGCCGGCTTGGCCCGGCTGGGCGCGGACGCGACGTTCCGCTTCGGGCTCGCCACGGGAGAGTCGCTGCGGGCTCTAGGCTTCAACCTCGATCTCGCTCCGGTCGTTGATCTGAGCCCCCCCGAGGTTCCCAATGGCATCGGGGATCGCTCCTTCGGTGCCGACCCCGTGGTGACGACGCGCCTCGCCGGGGCTTTCCTGGCTGGGCTGCGGCGCGCGGGCGTGGCGGGTTGCCTCAAGCATTTTCCCGGGCTCGGCGCCACGAGCGTGGACTCCCACGTGGCTCTACCCACGGTGTGGAAAGAGCAGGCCGGACTCGAAGCCGAGGACCTCGTGCCGTTCCGCCGCCTCGGGGGCGATGCGGCGTGCATCATGGTGGGCCATGCGCACTACCCTGCCCTCGACCCCCAGCCGGGGTTGCCCGCGAGCCTTTCGGCGCGGATCGTGCATTTCTGGCTGCGCGAGCGCCTCGGCTACCGCGGGTTGGTGATGGCGGACGACTTGGAGATGGGCGCAGTCGCGGGGCTCGACGAGGAAGGCTCGGCGGCCGTCGCGGCCGTCGCCGCCGGGTGCGACATGGTCATTTATGCTGGCGACCTCGACCGGGCGCATCGGGCCGCGCGGGCCCTGGCCCGGGCCGCGCGGGCTCCCGGCTTCGCCGCCCGGATGGCCGAAGCGTGCCGCACGGTGGAACAGACGGCTGCACGCTGGCCGCTGCCGCGCCCCGACCTCGACGCCTGGCGCCGCGCGCGCCAGCGCCTCTACGCCTCCACGCGCACCTGAGAGACCCGGCTACAGACCCGGCTCAGCGCAGCTGCCGCCCCGTCAAGATACGGAAGATTTCCAGGTAACGACGGCGGGTTCCCTCCACGACCTCGAGGGGAAGTTCGGGCACGGGAGGCTCCTTGTTCCAAGCGATGGACTCGAGATAGTCCCGCACGTACTGCTTGTCGTAGGCAGGTGGGTTCGTGCCGGGCCGCCACTCCGAAGCGGGCCAGAAGCGCGACGAGTCCGGGGTCAGCGCCTCGTCGGCGAGGACGAGCTCGTGGCCGTCGAGGCCGAACTCGAACTTCGTATCGGCGATGATGATTCCCTTCGCCGCCGCTTCCTCCGCGGCGAAGCGGTAAAGCTGCAGAGCAAGCTCACGCAAGCGCCGAGCACGATCGGCACCCAGGCGCCGCTCGACTTGCTCGAACGGAATGTTCTCGTCGTGCCCGCTCTCCGCCTTCGTGGCAGGCGCGAAGATCGGTTCCGGCAGGCGCGAGGCCTGCTCGAGTCCGGCCGGCAGCGGGATCCCGCACACGCTGCCGCGCTCGCGATACTCCGTCCAACCCGAGCCCGCCAGATAGCCTCGCACGACGCACTCCACGGGGATCATCCGCAGCTTGCGCGCGAGGGTCGCGCGGCCCGCAAGCCCGCGCACACGCTCGCGCAGGGGCTCGGGGAAATCCGCCTCCTCCACCGCCACCGCGTGGTTGGGTACGAGCTCGCGGGTGCGCTCGAACCAGTAGGCGGAGATCTGGTTCAAGACGCGGCCCTTGTCGGGGATGGGCGTGGGCAGCACGTGGTCGAAGGCGGAGATACGATCCGTCGCTACGATCAGGAGCTGGTCGCCCAGGTCATAGATGTCGCGCACCTTGCCCCGGCGGGCGAGCTTCAGACCCGGAAGCTGCGTTTCGAACACGGCGTTGCCGATCGTGCGCCCCATCTCGCCCCTCTCCCACCCGACCAGGAGGCGGCCATTCTAACCGACCCCCGGCGAGCCTTCCTCCTCCGGGCCGTGCCGCCCGTCGTAGACGATCTCGCCCGCCACGATCGTCATCACCGGGGCGCCCCGCAGCCGCCAGCCGATGAAGGGGCTGTTGCACGCGCGGCTGCGGAAACGCTCGGCCCGCACTTCGACTTCCCGCTCCAGGTCCAGGACCGTGACATCCGCGTCCGCGCCGGGGCGCAGCGTTCCCTTGGGCAGGCGCAGGATCCGCGCCGGGCCGCAGCTCATCAGCTCCACGAGACGGCCGAGGGGGATCACCCCCCCGTGCACCAACCGGTCGATGCACAGCGACACCGCCGTCTCGAGCCCGACGATCCCGAACGGGGCCAGCGCGAACTCCACGCATTTCTCGTCCGCGTGGTGGGGTGCGTGATCGGTGGCGATAGCATCCACGGTGCCGTCGGCCAGCGCCCGCCGCAGGGCCTCGACGGCGGCTTCGTCCCGCAGCGGGGGGTTCATCTTGGCGTTGGTGCTGTACTCGCGCACGGCCTCGTGCGTGAGCACCAGGTGGTGCGGCGTCACCTCGCACGTGACCCGGATCCCGCGCGCCTTGGCCTCGCGCACGAACTCGACGGACCGCGCGGTGGAAAGATGGGCCAGGTGCACGTGCCCGCCGGTGTACTCCGCAAGCAGAATGTCGCGTTGCACGAGGATCTCTTCCGCCACCGCCGGCCACCCCCGCAGGCCCAGTCGCGTGGCGATCTGCCCTTCGTGCACCACCCCTCCATCCACCAGCTCCAGGTCCTCGCAGTGATCGATGATGGGAACATCGAACACCTGCGCGTACTCCAGGGCCCTGCGCATCAGCCAGCTCGCTCGCACCGGCGCGCCGTCATCGGAAAACGCTCGGGCTCCTGCCGCCGCCATGTCCCCCATCTCGGCCAACTCTCGCCCGGCGCGCCCCTTGCTCACGCAGCCGATGGGGTAGACCGGCACCACCCCCTCCTCCCGCGCGCGTTTGAGGATGAACTCCGTGACCGAGCGGGAGTCGTTGGGGGGGTTCGTGTTCGGCATGCAGGCGACGCCTGTGAACCCGCCCGCCGCGGCGGCGCGCGTGCCCGTGGCGATCGTTTCCTTCCACTCTTCCCCCGGCTCGCGCAGGTGGACGTGCATGTCGATGAAACCCGGGCAGACGACGAGACCCGTGACATCCACGAGCTCCGCCTCCGGGTCCGCGAGTCCCTCGGCGACGCGGGCGATGCGCCCGTGGTCGATCAGCACGTCGCGGCGCGCGTCGATGCCGCTCGCCGGGTCCACCACGCGGCCTCCTTTAAGCAGCCGCTTCACGTTCGGCCCCTCCCGCCAGCAGGTAGAGCACGGCCATGCGCACCGCGACCCCGTTGGCCACCTGCTCCAGGATCACCGAGGCGTGCCCGTCCGCCAACTCGCCCGTGATCTCCACGCCGCGATTGATGGGGCCGGGGTGCATGAGGATCGCCCCCGGCGCGGCCCGGCGGAAGCGCTCCAGGTCCAACCCGTACAGCGTGGCGTACTCCCGCAGCGTGGGGAAGAAGCCGGAGTGCATCCGCTCCAGTTGGATCCGCAACACCATGACCACGTGCGCTCCTTCCAGCGCTTCCTCGATGCGGCAGGTGGCCCGACAGCCCAGGCTTTCCACGCCGCGGGGAATCAAGGTCGGAGGGCCGCAGACGAACACCTCCGCTCCCATCCGCGACAGCAACAAGATGTTGGAGCGGGCCACCCGGCTGTGCAGGATATCCCCCACGATCGCGACCTTGAGCCCGCGGAAGCGGCCCAGGCGCTGGCGGATGGTGTAGGCGTCGAGCAGGGCCTGGGTGGGGTGCTCGTGGGTGCCGTCGCCGGCATTGATGATCGCGGCCTGGCAGTGGCGCGCGAGGAAATGGGGCGCCCCCGGTTCCCGGTGCCGGATGACGATGAAATCCGGGGCCATGGCCTCGAGGTTGCGCGCGGTGTCGAGCAGGGTTTCTCCCTTGACGAAGCTCGAGCTCTGGGCCGAGAAGTTCAGCGTGTCCGCCGAGAGCCGCTTCTCCGCGAGCTCGAAGGACGAGCGCGTGCGTGTGGAGGGCTCGACGAAGAGGTTGATCACGGTCTTGCCGCGCAGCGTAGGCACCTTCTTGATCTCGCGGCGCGAGACCTCCGCCATCGTCTCGGCGGTGTCGAGAATCAGCGTGATCTCGTCGGGCTCGAGGGGCTCGATGCCCAGCAGATGGGGGCTGCGCAGCCTCATCGTCGTTCCTCCCCCGGCCGGACCAGGTACACGCTGTCCTCGCCGTCCGTTTCCCGGAGGCGGACCTCGATCTGCTCCTCGCGCGCGGTGGGTACGTTCTTGCCCACGTAGTCCGCGCGGATCGGCAGCTCCCGGTGCCCGCGGTCCACCAGCACCGCAAGCTGGATCTGCCGCGGACGGCCGAGATCGATCAAGCCGTCGAGCCCGGCCCGCACCGTGCGTCCGGTGTAGAGCACATCGTCCACCAGCACGATGCGCCGGTCGTCGACATGGAAGGGGATCTCGGTCTTGCGCAGCACGGCCTGCGGCCCGATCAAAGAGAGATCGTCCCGGTAGAGATTGATGTCCAGCGCCCCCGTCGGGGGACGCCGCCCTTCGAGGCGCTGGAGGTTGTCCGCCAGCCGCTCCGCGAGGGGCAGGCCGCGGGTGCGCACGCCGACGAGCGCCACATCGTCGAGCCTGCCGTGCCGTTCGAGAATCTCGTGGGCGATCCGGGCCAGGGCCCGTCGGATCTCTTCGGCGTCCATGACCTGGACGCGCCGGTCGTCCGGCATCGCCACTCCTTGCGGCCTCGCGGGGTCCGCTTAAAGGATCGTGCGGATCCTAGGGCTCCGAGCCTGTCTTGTCAATCCCCTCAATCTGCCCGACGACCCCGCGGAACGGCGATTGCGGGGGCCGGGAGCTTTGATTATCCTCTCGCGCACCGATGCCCTACGACCTCGAGGCGCCCGTCACCCGCAACACCGACCTCGGTCATGGCAACTTCCTCATCGAGTTCGAAGCACCGGAGATCGTGGGCTGCATGAAACCGGCCCAGTTTTTCATGATCGGGGTGCCGGGCTCGAAGCTCCTGTTGCGCCGCCCGTTCAGTGTGTGCGGGCTGCCGGGGACGTTCGACGACGGACGCCCCGGCAGCGCCCAGGTGCTCTACAAAGTGGTCGGCGAGGGCACAGCGCTGCTGGCCTCGCTACGGGCCGGGGCGCGCCTGGAGGTGCTCGGCCCTCTCGGCCGCGGCTTCGAGGCCCCCGAGCCGGGCAGGCGTGCACTGTTCCTGGCGGGGGGTATCGGCGTGGCTCCCTTTCCCGCCTTCGCCGCAGCGCTGCGGCGCGAGGGGCGCGAGGTCGGACTGCTCTACGGCGCGAGAACTGCGGGCGATCTTCCGCTCCTCGAGTGGTTCGAGAGGGTCTGTGCGCCCGTCGAGGTCGCCACCGAGGACGGATCGCGGGGCCGCCGGGGTCTCGTGACGGCGTTGCTCGAGGAACTCCTCCGGAAAGAAGACCCCTCCGCGTTTCATGTCTACGCCTGCGGCCCGCAACCGATGCTCAAGGCTGTGGCGCAGTGGGCGCGCCGACACGACGTGCGTTGCGACCTTTCGCTCGAAGCCCGCATGGCCTGCGGGTTTGGGGTGTGTCTCGGCTGCGTCGTGCCCACCCGCGGCAGCGGGCCGGAGGGCGATGTGGGTTTCGAGCGGGTGTGCGTCGAGGGACCCGTGATGCGCGCGGAGCGCCTGGCATGGTGAAGCCCGATCTGAGGGTCAAGCTCGGCCCGCTGGAGCTCAAGAACCCGGTCCTCACGGCTTCGGGGACCTTCGGTTACGGTCTCGAGTTCAGGCCCTACCTCGACCTGAACCGCCTCGGGGGCGTCGTCGTCAAGGGCCTGTCGCCGCGGCCCCGCGCCGGTCACCCGCCGGAGCGCATCGTGGAAACCCCGGCCGGCATGCTCAACGCCATCGGGCTGCAGAACGTGGGGGTGGATGCATTCCTGAGCGAAAAGCTCCCCGCCCTGCGCGCTTACGACACCGCGGTGATCGCCAACGTCTTCGGGGAAACGCTCGCCCAGTACGTCGAGGTGTGCGCCAAGCTCGACGGAGCGCCAGGACTGGCGGCCGTCGAGCTCAACGTTTCCTGCCCCAACACCGAGGCCGGGGGCATGGAGTTCGGCAACGACCCCCGCGCTCTGGCTCGGGTGACCCGGGCCTGCCGCGAGGCCACAGCGCTGCCCCTGATCGTCAAGCTCTCGCCCAACGCCCCGGACATCTGCGAGGCCGCGCGGGCGGCGGCGGACTCGGGAGCCGACGCGCTCTCCCTCGTGAACACCTTCGTCGGCATGGCGGTGGACGTGGAGCGCCGGCGGCCCGTGCTCTCGCGCGGCACGGGAGGGCTCTCGGGGCCTGCCATCCGCCCTCTCGCCGTATGGCTGACGTGGCGCGTGCACCGGGCCGTCCCGCTGCCCCTGATCGGGATGGGGGGCATCATGGGCGCCCGGGACGCCCTGGAGTTCATCCTGGCCGGCGCCACCGCGATCCAGGTCGGCACCGCGAACTTCGTCAAGCCCGACGCGGCGGTGCGGGTGCTCCAGGATCTCGAAGCCTACCTCGTCCGACACGGGATCGCGTCGGTGCGGGAACTCGTGGGGGCCCTCGAATGGCCCGACGAGGCGGCACCGTGACAGCCCGCGAGCGCTTGCTCCTGGCGCTCGACATGCCCGACCTCGAGCGGGCCGTGGGGCTGGCCCGGTGCGTGGCGCCCTGGGTGGGAGGGTTCAAGGTGGGCCTGGAGCTGTTCGCGGCCACGGGACCCGAGAGCGTGGCGCGGCTGCTGCCGTTGGAGAAGGAGGTGTTCCTGGATCTCAAGCTCCACGACATCCCCCGCACCGCCCACCGGGCCGCGGCTGCCGCGGCGCGCCTGGGCGTGCACTACCTCAGCGTGCACACCCTCGGCGGGTCCGAGATGCTCCGCGCTGCCGTCGAGGGCTGCGCGGAGGCTGCGGCGGGAGCGGGCGTGGCGGTGCCGTGCGTGCTGGCGGTGACGGTTCTCACCAGCCTCGATGCGCCGGCGCTGGTCGAACTCGGGCTCGCAGGGCCTCCGGAGACCGCGGTGCTCCGGCTGGCGGAACTCGCGACACGGGGCGGTTGCAGGGGCTTCGTGTGCTCGGTGCGCGAGCTGCCGGCGCTACGCCAGCGCTACCCGGCGGCAACGCTCGTCGTGCCCGGGCTACGGCCCGCGAGCGCCATCGCTGGAGACGACCAGCGCCGGACGGGTACCCCCGCCCTGGCGCTCGCTGCCGGCGCGGACCGGCTCGTCGTCGGCCGGCCCCTGACCGCGGCCGACGACCCGGCCCGAGCGGCGGAGGCGCTGGTTCGCGCTCTCGAAGAGGGAACACCCCGATGCGGGTGACGGTCCTCGGCTCGGGCACCTCCACCGGCGTTCCCGTCGTGACCTGTGACTGCGAAGTCTGCCGCTCGGACGATCCGCGGGACCGGCGCTCGCGGCCCTCCGTGCATCTCGCCTGGAGCGACGCCAGCGTGCTCGTGGACACCTCCACCGATTTTCGCGAACAGGCCCTGCGTCATGGGATCCGCCGCCTCGACGCCGTCCTCTACACCCACCACCACGCCGATCACGTTCTGGGGCTGGACGAGCTGCGCCTGTTCCACTGGCGCCAGGGCGGCCCCATCCCCCTCTACGGCAACCGGGAGACGCTCGCGGCCATCCGCCGCACCTTCTGGTACGTGTTCGAGGACGGGCCCGCGGGCGGTGGAAAGCCCCGCGTCCTGCTGCGGGAGGTGCAGGGTCCCTTCGGGATCGCCGGACGGACGGTCGTCCCCGTGCCGGTTCGACACGGAACGCTCGAGATTCTGGGGTACCGCATCGGCGGCTTCGCCTACCTGACGGACGTGAGCGACCTGCCCGAGATGTCCTACGCGCTGCTCGAAGGGCTGGAGGTGCTGTTGATGAGCGCCCTCCGGCCCCGCCCGCACCCCACGCACCAGAGCCTGGAGCAAGCGCTCGAGCGGGCGCGGCGGATCGGCGCGTCGCGTACCATCCTGACGCATCTCGGGCACGAGATGCCCTATCGCACCATCGCGGCAGCGCTGCCTGCGGGCGTGGACCTCGCCTACGACGGGCTGAGCTTCGAGGTGGCCCCATGAGCGCGGGCTGGGCTTTGGCCCTGACCGCCTGGTTGCTCGCCCAGGGCCCGCCCGCGCCCGCACCCCCCCTCACCAACGAGGACGTGGTGCGCATGCTCGTGGCCGGGGCCTCGCGCGAGGAGGTCTTGGAAGCGATCCACACGCGGGAAGTGGCGTTCGATCTCTCCCCGGAAATGGTCGCGGAGTTGCGGCTCGCGGGTGTGCCCGAGGAGATCGTGGCGGCCATGCAGGCACGAGAACGCCTCGAGCGCGCCCGGAGAGCGCCAGGTCCACCCGAGCGGCCCGCCGTGCCCCAGGCCTTCCTGCAGCTCGAAGAAGCGACGGGTCGGCAGACCGTCAGCCTGCGTCTGCCCCGCGAGCTACCGCCGGCCGCCGCCCAGGCCCTGCAGTTGCAGGGCGAAGATGTCGCCATCGAGGACGCGGCGCTGTTCGTCGTCTGCCTGACGCCGGAGCACGTCCCCGACTACTGGCGCAACGCTTCCCCCCTGGGTCGGGACTTCACCTCCATGCCGCGCCACCGGATGCTCGCCTTCCTCGCCGGCGCCAGGGCGGACCGGAAAGGACAGCTCGAGCTGGCCTTGCCCGCGCGGGCGCTGCTTTCGTGCCCGCACGAGGACAGCCACGACCTGGCTGCGGGTGTCGCGGCCCGCCTCGGAGGCCGCTTCCTCGCCCTGAGCTTGACGCCGCCGCTCGAGGGCGTCAGCTTCGCCGGCCAGACGCTGCGGCTGCGCGTCGCACCTCAGTCGCGCTTCCCCTACGCGACGCTGGAGCTGCACGCCGCCCCGGAGGAGGGCCCTCCCGCACCTGGGCCCGATCAGCGAAGCTCGAGGGAAACGACGCGCGAGACCCCGGGTTCGTCCATCGTCACCCCATAGAGCACGTGCGCAACTTCCATGGAGAGCTTGTTGTGCGTGACGAGCAGGAACTGGGTCTCGGAACTGTATTCGCGAAGCATGCGCGTGAAGCGACCGATATTCGCGTCGTCGAGGGCCGCATCCACCTCGTCGAGCAGGCAGAAGGGCGAGGGCTGATAGCGGAAGATGGCGAACAGCAGCGCGATGGCGGCCATCGCTTTTTCTCCCCCTGAGAGCAATGGGACGGACACGAGGCGTTTGCCCGGCGGCTGCGCCACGATCTCGACCCCCGCTTCCAGGACGTCCTCGCCTTCCTCGAGCCTGAGGTCCGCGCGCCCGCCGCGAAAAAGCACCGAGAACACCTCCTGGAAGTTCGCGCGGATCCGCTGGAACGCCTCTTCGAAGCGTTCGCGGGAGGCACGGTTGATCCGGCGTATGGACTCCTTGAGCGACTCGATGGAGCGCTCGAGGTCCTCGCGCTGAGCCGCGAGAAACTCGTAGCGCTGCTCGAGATCGCGATACTCCTCGATCGCCATCATGTTGACCGGCCCCAGCCGTTCGAGGTCTCGCCGCAGGGTGGCGATCTCTTCCGCCAGCCGCTCTGGCTGGGGGGACTCGGGCGGATCGGGCAGCGCCGCCAGGGCTTCAGCCAAGCTCAGCCCCAGCTCCTGGCGGCAGCGTTCCTCGAGGTGCGCCCGGGCCGCTTCGGCGCGGGCGCGCCCGATCTCCGTCTCCGCGAGGCGCGCGCGGCACATCTCGAGCTCCCCTCGCGCCTCGCGCACGCGCGCCTCGAGCGCCACGACCGCGGCACGCCGCTCCTCCAGGGTCTGTTCGCGCTGCGCAACCTCGGCGGCCAGGCTGCGCCGCTCCAGGAGGTCCGCCTGGATCTGCGCCTCGGTCCGGGCGAGCTCCGTCCGCGCTTCGGCCGCCTGCGCGCGAGCCCGGGCGGCCTCCTCGCGGGCCCGCTCCAGCGCGCGCCGCGCGGCTTCGAGGCCGGCTTCGAGGCTGCGCCGCGCCCGGTGCGCCGCCTCCTGTTGCTCAACTTTGGCCGCCAGCCGCTCCCGCGCCGCGGCCAGAGACTCGAGGGCTTCGCGCAACGCCGCCTCGGCCGAGCTCACCCGCTCGCTCGCCGAGCCCAGGGACGCCTCGACGCGTCGCTGCTCCGCCTGCGCCTGCGCCTCGGCCTCCGCCAGTCGGCGCTGTTGCACTTCGATCCGGGCCACATCCTCTTCGAGAGCCGCCCGCTCCTCGGCGATGACGCCCAGCCTGCGTCCGATCGCCGCCCGTTCGGCGGCGATCCGCTCGCGCTCCAGGCGAAGCTCGCGTTGTTGTTCTCGCAGCGCGGCCGCCTCAGCCTCCCGCTGGTGCGCTTCCGTCTCCTCGCGCTCGAGCTCTCGCTCCAGCTCCCGAACGTTCTGTTGCGCGGCCGCGACCGTTAGCAGCGCCGCCGCATGCTGCTCGTGGGCCCGTGCCACGCGGCGCTGGTGGGCCAGAAGCGCAGCCTCGTTCTCCCCGCCTGCGACGATCACCAGGCCGTCGGCCAGCAACACGTCTCCCCCGGGGGTCACGAAATCCACGCCCGGATTGGCCTCCCAGAGCTCCAGGGCGTCCGCCAGGTCCTCGACCACGACGGCACGGGCCAGCAGGCTCGTCCAGGCCGCGGCCCCCTCCCCCTCCACCGCGACCGCATCCGCCAGGCACGCCCGCACCCGCCGATCCCGCCTCAGGACCTCGGGCACGCCACCCCGGCGGGGGCGCAGCACCCCCTCGACGACCGCGTGCGCGCGGCCCACGCGCTCGCCCTTCAGCCGCGTCGCCGCCCGCAGCATTGCCTCTCGATCCCGGAACACCACGGCCGGAAGCCAGGCCCTCAGGTACGCTTCCACAGCCGCCTCCAGGTTCTCGGGCACTTGCAACCGATCGGCCACCACACCTCGGGCGGCCGCTGCCCCTTCGCGCATCAGCGCGCGCACCCCTTCCGAGGCGTCCGCGAAGCGGGCCGCGAGGTCCTGGAGCGTGCTCAACCTCGTGGCGGCCGACCGCTCAGCTTCCCGTGCCTCGCGGTAGGCCTCGCGCGCAGCCTCGAGCCGCGCCCGTAAATCCGCGGTCCGCTCGTGGATCTGCGCTTGGGCGGCGGCGAGGCTCTCGGCGCGCCGCTGGGCGAGGGAGGCTTCTGCCTCGAGCTCGCGCTCGCGTTGCTCCAACGCCGACTGTTGGGTCTCGAGGCCTCGCGCCTCGCCTTCGAGCCGGTCGCGCTGCGCCGCGAGGCGCGCGAGAGCATGCGCGGCCGCGACCGTGGCGTTGCGATGCTCGGAAAGCTGCTGCACGCACGCGAAAAGCCTTCCGCGCTCGACCTCCAGACGCTGCCTCTCCCGTTCGAGTTCGCGACTCGCCTCGGCGACCCGCCGCTCGCAGGCGTCGCGCTCCGCCGTGCGCGGCGCGCCACTTTGCGGTTGCTGCGCCAGTTCTCGTTGGAGCGCCGCCTCGCGTGCGGCCAGTGCCTGTGCCTCCGCAGCGTAGCGTTCCCCGAGGGCCTCGGATTCCTCGGCTCGCCTGCGGCAGGCGGAGGCCCGCTCCTGGGCGCCCTGGAGCCGGCTTTCAGTGGCTTGCAACCGCTTCGCAGCCTCGGCCAGTGCCAGGGTCTCCGCCTCGGTGTCCCGTCGCGCCGCCTCGAGAGCCGCTTCCGCCCGTGCCAGAGCCGCCGCAGCCCGCGCCTCGGCATCCTTGGCCGCCTCCGCGCGCTCCGCCCCCTCGCGCAGGGTGCCGTCGAGCTCCCGCGCCCGCAGGCCGAACAGCAGCCGCTCCTTCGCGCGCAGCGCTTCGCTGAGACGCCGGTAGCGTCGCGCCCGAGCCGCTTGACGCTTGAGCGAGCGGATCTGACGACCCACCTCGGCGATGACATCCTGCACGCGGAGCAGATTGGCCCTCGTCGCCTCCATCTTGAGCTCCGCGAGCCGGCGCTTGTGCTTGAAGCCCGCGATACCCGCGGCGTCTTCCAGGATCAGGCGCCGCTCGCGCGGCTTGGCATTGAGGATGTGTTCGATGCGCCCCTGCTCGATGGTGGCGTAGGTCTTGGCCCCGACCCTCGCAGCCCGGAGAAACTCCTGGATATCCTTGAGGCGCACGCGGCAGCCATTGAGGCGGTACTCGCTTTCCCCCGTGCGGAACAGACGGCGCGTGATGACGACGGGCTCCTCGTGGTCCGCCTCGGGACGACGGGCCACGAGGTGCAGCGAGACTTCGGCGAGTCCCATGGGCTTGCGCCGGTCGGTACCCGCGAAAATCACGTCCTGCATCGAATCCCCGCGCAGGAGCTTCGCGCTCTGCTCGCCGAGCACCCAGTTCAGGGCGTCGCCGAGGTTGGATTTGCCGCAGCCGTTGGGCCCCACGATGGCGGTGATCCCGTCGGGAACCTCGAGGACCGTGCGCTCGCAGAAGGACTTGAAGCCGTAGAGCTCGAGCCGCCGGAGCCGCAGAGGCAACCCCGCGGCGAGCACGCTCTCGAGGGCCGGGGGCATCGCCGCCGCGGGCTCGCGCTCGAGTTCGGGCACCCCGGCGGCCTCCTCGGCGACCACCGGAGCCGACTCGGCGCTGAAGGCATGGTCCTTTTTGACGCTCGGCGTTTCGCTCATGCCTCGCTCGGCATTGGGCCCGGAACTCGGGCGGGCAGACTATACACGGGTCGGCGCGTTCGAGACAACGGGAGGGGACTCAGCATCCTGGGGTCGCCCGTCGGCCAGGACCCCGTATCTTGCGTTCCACGGCTTCGGGCCTCAATGATCCCTGGCGACGAGGATATCGGGGATGAGTTCCAGGGCGCGGCGTGCCGGGCCGTCGCCGAAGCCATCGAGTGCCTGCCGTGCCTCGATGGCGAAGCGCCGAGCCCGTGCCCGCGTGCGCTCCAGAGCCCCCGAGCGCTGGAGCAGGAGCGCCAGCGCTTCCCCGCTTTCCCCCTCGCCCTCCATGAGTCGTCGCACGAGGGGCATGGCTGTCCCTGGGTCTTGCCGCAGCAGGTCGATGACCGCCAGGGTCACCTTGCCCTCTCGCAGATCGCTGGCCGTCGGCTTGCCCAGCTTGCGACGGTCCCCGGTCAAATCCAGCAGGTCGTCGACGAGCTGGAAGGCCATGCCGAGCTTGAGCCCGTAGCGGCGCAGCTGCTCCCGCCGCGCCATGTCCACTCCCGCCAGCAGCCCCGCCAGCTCGCAGCATCCCCCGAACAGCTCCGCCGTCTTGCGCTCCACCAGATCGAGGTGTTCCGCCTCCGTCAGATCGAGCCGGCCTTTGTACCGTGTCTGGAGCATTTCTCCCTCGGTCATGCGGAGCGTGATGCGCGCCAGCGTCCGCATCACCTCCAGACTGCCCGCTCGCAGCGCCAGCTCCATCGCTTTGGCGAAGAGGTAGTCGCCGAAGAGCACCGTCACGGGGTTGCCCCAGCGGGCGTGGACTGCGGGGCGCCCCCGCCGCAGCTCGGACCCGTCGATCACATCGTCGTGGACCAGGGTCGCGGAGTGAATCATTTCCAGGACGGTCGCCAGCACCACGTCGTGCGGGCCGTCATAGCCGCACAGGCGGGCGCACAGCAGGTGCAGCATGGGACGGATGCGCTTGCCCCCGCCCTCCGCCACGAACTGGCCGATCTCGGCGACGAGGCTCAGCGGAGAGGCGAGGCTTTCGCGGAACAGGACCTCCACCTGCTGCAAGGGGCTTTCCAGGAGCTCGCGCACGGCAAGGTGGGCCTCGGCGAGCGACTGGGCCGGCAGCGAAGCCTCGGGTCTTTGGGAACTCACGCTCGCCCCCTCTCCGCCGCTCGACCCGGGAACTCCGCCTGCCTCGCACGGGCACACGGACGGGGCGCGAGGCAGTCGGACAAGGGGCGGCCGATGGTACACCCGCACCTGGCGGCCGGGCAAGGCGCCCCGGACTAACCGGCTCGCAGGATCTCCACGCCGGCGGGCGGTTCTATCCGGAACAGCCCCTCGTCCAGGCTGACGCCCGTGCGTATCCGGAGGAAGCGGTATTCGATGCGGTTGCCCGCCTCGTCGAGCACCTCCGCCCCCCGCAGGCGCATCTCTGGAGGCTCGATCCAGAGCGTGACATCGACGATCCCCTGCAGAGGCTGGCGGGGCACCAAACGCACGCGGTAGCCTCCTTCGCCGCCGCGTTCCGGCGTGGCCACGATGCTCGGGGCGAAAAGCTCGGCGATCGGGACGTCCCCCGCCAGCAGCCGCCACAGGGGGCCCTCCCTCCAGGCCTCGCCTCCCTCGATCCACTGCCCGGTCTCGGGCAGGTAGACGACCGCCCTGTCCCCTGCCGCCAGGGCGATTTTTCTCTCGGGCGCGAGGTACTCCCAGCGCATACGACCGGGCCGGGCGAGGTAGAGCACGCCCTCCTCGCGTGCGGTTTCCCCCACCAGGTCCGAGACAAGACGCTGCTCGAACCGGCAGCGCAGCGTGCGCGCGCTTGCGAGCCAGGCCTCCAACCCCGCGAGCAGATCGCTCGCCGTCGGAGGGGACGCGTAAGCACCCGCCCCCAGCAGCCATCCGGCCAGGGCTACCAGACACTTGCGCACGCGCCCAGCTTACGCGTTCGCAGGGTTGCGGGGCAAGGGCATTGACCCGCCAGCGCGAGCCGTGATACTTGTGGCGCCGTGCGCTGGCCAGTGGCGCTTTTTTTGGGCCTTGCGCTGTCGGGCGCGGACCTCGCGGCTCCGCAGCCACCGCAGGTTGCCGGTTCGCCCGCCGCGACCGCTCGCGAAGCGGTGCGGCTCTACGACCTTGGGCGCTACGCCGAGGCGCGGGCGCTGTTCGAGCAGCTCGAGGCGGCGGGCGCCCTCGACGGACCGCTGCTCTATCGCTACGCGTTCTGCTTGCGCCAGGCACGCGAGGCCGCCCGGGAACGGCAGGTGCTCGAGCGCGCGGTCCAGGCGCTCCAGGCCGCCGCCGCCACCGACACCACGCTCGAGTCTTCGTTCTACCTGGAGAACGCCTACCGCAACTTGGGCCGCTTGGACGAGGCGCGCCGCGTCGCTGAGGAGGCGGTACGAGCCGTCGAGCGCGGCGAGCGCCAGGTGGCCGCGGAGGACGCTGTGGAAAGCTTCCGCCTGGGCAAGCTCTACGATGACCTGGGACGGGACAACGACGCTGCCCGCTGGTATGACCGGGCGGTGGCGGCGCTCGATCCACAGACGTATCCGTCGTACGTGCGCTGGGCCCGCGGCTACTTGGCACGGCGCGCGCTCGCCCGCACGGACTATGTCGCCGCCGAGCTCCACTTCTCGTTGCTGGCCCAGGCCGCGCTCGCCAGCCGTGCGGAGCTCGACCAGCTCGCACTCGTCCGCGTGCGCCTGGGCGACTATGCGGGCGCCCGGGAAGCCTGGCGCCAGGGAGAAAGGCTCGACCCGCCCGACGCCAACCGCGAGCGCTACTGCTGGCATCTCGCGGACCTCGCGGATCAGCTCGGGACGCTTCCCGAGCGCGCGCCCGACGGCCGGCACTGGAGTGCCCTGACCAAAGAAGAACTCGAAGCGCTGCTGCTCGAGCAGGCCGCGCGCGTGCGCGAGATCCAGCAGGCCGCGCGCGGCCAGGCGGCCGATGCCGAGCAACGCCAGAGCTGGCGCGACGAGATCC
Organism: Acidobacteriota bacterium; assembly: GCA_037447115.1. Classification (GTDB taxonomy): domain Bacteria; phylum Acidobacteriota; class Polarisedimenticolia; order Polarisedimenticolales; family JBBIHH01; genus JBBIHH01. Next base: position 12,499 of record JBBIHH010000009.1, on the reverse strand, counting down.
GCCGCCGGCAGGGCGTGTTCGTCGCCGCCGGCCTGGAGTACGTCTCGCGCGACCCCCGGACGCACCCCATCCGCGAGACCGCCTTCTTCGGGGGCTACGCGCCGCTGATCTTCAAGCCGGCCGAGTGGGAACTGCCGGAACCGGACAAGGGACGGTTCAGAGGCGATCGGCCAAATCCCCGATCAGCGGGACCTTGAACCGCTCGCCCTCCAAGGCGCGCACCACGCAGAGCACGAGCAGCACGAGCACCCCGAGCCCGGCGAGCACCATGCCCGCCCCGAAGATCTCGGCGAAAAACGCGAGGTAACGCGCGTGGGCCAGGGGCCAGTGGATGGCCCGCAGGATCACGTAGAGGCCGACGACCGCAATGGAGAGCAGCAGACCCTGCTTCGCATGCCACTTCACGAACTCTCGCCGCGTGGCCACGAGCGAGACGAGCGCCAAGGGGCCGAGGTAGGCGAAGACGAGCAACAGGCGATCCTGGTCGGTGAGCTCGCCGCCGACACTTTCGCTCGCCATCGGCGCCACCTTTCGCACGGGTTATAACTCTCGGGCCGCGCACCGTCAAGCGCTCGAGGGGTGCTATACTCCCACCGCCGATGCCCGCCTCGCAGCGCCTGACGCCGATGTTCCGTCAGTACCACGCCATCAAGCGGAACTATCCCGACGCCATCCTCCTCTTTCGCATGGGCGACTTCTACGAGATGTTCTACGAGGACGCGGAGCAGGCCAGCCGGTTGCTGGAGCTCACCCTCACGGCGCGGGGCAAGGGGACGGATCATCTCGTGCCCATGTGCGGCTTCCCCTACCACCAGCTCGATGCCTACACCGCGAGGCTCGTGGCCGCAGGTCGCAAAGTCGCCGTCTGCGAGCAGCTCGAGGACCCGCGCCAGGCCAAGAGCCTCGTGCACCGCGATGTGGTGCGCGTCGTCACCCCCGGAACGCTCACCGATCCCGAGCAACTCGAGGCCAAGCGCAACGTGTGGATCGCCTCGCTGGCCGCGGTGGCGGGACGGTTGGGAGCGGCGCTGCTCGATCTGTCCACGGGGGAGTTCCTGGCGTGGGAGGCGGAGGGCGCGCCGTGGGAGGCTCTCCTGGAGCACCTGGAGCCCTTCGCGCCCCGCGAGATCGTCCACCCCGACGACCTCTCGTGGCCGGAGGCGCTCGTCGAGGCGCGCCTGGTGGGTGCGACCCTGACCGCGCTCGATGGCCGAGCCTTCGCCCTCCCCGAGGCGGGCGAACGCCTCGCCCGGCAGTTCGGGGTGCACAGCCTCGACGGGTTCGGGCTGCGCGGGCGGCCCGGCGCGGTCGCCGCAGCGGGAGGCCTTCTGGGCTACCTGCAGCAAACCCAGAAATGCGCGCTGGAGCACCTGGATCGGATCGTCCTCCACGAGCCGGAGCAGTACGTGCTGCTCGATCCCGCCACGCGGCGCAACCTGGAGATCGAGCGCTCGGCCCGCGAGGGGACGCGCGCGGGTTCCCTGCTCGACATCGTGGACCAGACGCAGACGGCCGCAGGCGGCCGTCTGCTCCGGCAGTGGCTGGGCCAGCCGCTCCGGGATCTGGAGGCGATTCGGCGTCGGCTCGATGCGGTGGAGGAACTCGTGCGGCGGGAGCCGTTGCGGGCCGCCCTGCGGCAGGTGCTGCAGGGGGTGCGCGACATTGAGCGGTTGACGGCCCGCGCCGTGACGGGCACGGCCCACGCGCGAGACCTGCTCGCCTTGCGCGCCTCGCTCGCGCAGCTGCCGGAGCTGCGCCAGCGGGCGAGCCAGGCGCTGGCCCCGGCTCTGGCCGAGGCCGCGGCGGCGCTCGACCCGTGCGCGGACCTTCACGACCTGCTCGCCCGCGCCCTGGCGGACAGCCCGCCCGCGGCCCTGCGCGAGGGGGGCGTGATCCGCGACGGCTATCACGAGGAGCTGGACCAGCTACGCGCCCTGCGTCGGGACGGCCGGGCGTTTCTCGCCTCCCTCGAAGCGCGCGAGCGGGAAGCGACCGGGATCGCGAACCTCAAGGTGCGCTTCAACAAGGTCTTCGGGTACTACATCGAGGTTTCGAAGTCCAACCTGCGCCTCGTACCCCCGCACTACCAGCGCAAACAGACCATCGCCGGCGGCGAGCGCTACATCACCCCCGAGCTCAAACAGCACGAGTCACGGATCCTCCACGCGCAGGAGCGGATCGCCGAGCTCGAGTACGAGCTGTTCCTCGAGGTGCGGCGGCGCGTGGCCGAGGCTGCGGGCAGGCTCAAGGCGGCAGCCAGGCTCGCGGCCGAGCTCGACGTTTACGCCGGGCTGGCCGAGCTCGCGGCAGCGCAGGGCTACGCGCGGCCGCAGCTGGACACGAGCTACGCCCTCGAGATCGAAGGCGGCCGCCATCCGGTCGTCGAGCAGGCGCGGCGCCGGGACCGTTTCGTGCCCAACGACACGCAGCTCGACGGCCGGGGCAAGGCGATCATGATCCTCACCGGACCCAACATGGGTGGGAAATCCACGTACCTCCGCCAGGTCGGGTTGATCGTGCTGCTCGCGCACTGCGGGTCGTTTGTGCCCGCGGAATCGGCCCGCATCGGCGTCGTGGATCGGATGTTCTGCCGGGTGGGGGCCTCGGACGCGCTCGCTGAGGGCCAGAGCACCTTCATGGTCGAGATGTGCGAGACGGCGCACATCCTGCACCACGCCACGCCGCGCAGCCTCGTGCTGCTGGACGAGATCGGGCGGGGCACGGCCACCTTCGACGGCCTGTCCATCGCCTGGGCTGTCGTCGAGTACCTGCACGGACGGCCGGGTGGGCCACCCCGCACGCTGTTCGCCAGCCACTACCACGAGCTGACGGAACTCGCGGTCGAGCTGCCCCAGGTCGCCAACTTCCGCATGGCAGTGCGGGAGACGGGCGGCCGGGTGGTGTTCCTGCACAAGGTCGAGCCCGGCTCAGCTGACCGCTCCTACGGAATCCACGTGGCGCGGCTCGCCGGCGTGCCCGAGCCGGTGATCCGTCGGGCACGGGAGATCCTCGCCAACCTCGAGCGCGACGAGTACGGCCGCGACGGGCTGCCCCGGCGTGCCCGCCGTGCGCGCCAGCTCCCCGCGGCCCAACCCACGCTCTTCGGCAACGAAGACGGAGGCGAGCGCACGGACCCGCTCGCGGCGGAAATCCTCGCCGAGCTGCGCCAGCAAGATCCCGATCGGCTCACGCCGCTCGAGGCGCTGGAGAAGCTCGCTCTGTGGAAGCGCCGCCTGGACCAGGGCGGAACCCCGTGAACCCCCGCCGGTGCGCCCTCAACCTCCGAACGACGCCACCGCTTCGTCTTCCTTCCGGTAGGTTTCGAACACTTCTTCGAGCTTCGTGAGCTGCAGCAGGTCGTAGACTTTGCCCGAGGGGTTGAGCAGCTTCACGGTGCCCCCTCGTTCTTTCGCCCGCTTGTAGCAGGCGACAAGCTCTCCGATCCCGGCGGAGTCCATGTAGGAGACCTTTTCCAGATTGAGCAAAATCTTCTTGCAACCCATCTGGAGCAGGTCCTGCACTTTCTCGCGGAGCACGACGTCGCCCTGACCGATGGTGATCCGACCCTGGAGATCCACGATCCAGACATCGTTCACGCTGCGCACGCTGGCCTTCATTCTTTCTCCTCCGTTTTTCGCGCCGCCGCCCGCCCGGGCATCTTCTTCAACAGGACCACGCGCATGCCGCCCTCGCGGCGCCGTTCGAAACGCACCTCGTCCACGAACGCGCGCATCAGCAGCAGGCCGCGGCCCGAATCGCGCAATCGGTTCTCGCGAGCCCTGGGGTCCGGGGCGCGCTCGGGATCGAAGCCCGGACCTTCGTCGCAGACCTCGATCCGGATCCCGTTGCCGGGCGCCGCCCGCAGCCGCACCTGCACCTTGCGGGCCGGATCGCGTCTGTGGCCGTGGACGATCGCGTTGATCGTCGCCTCCCGTGCGGCGAGGGCCAGATCGAGGGCGGCGTCTTCCTCGAATCCGAGGGTTTGCGCCGCGCACTGCGCGATCCCGTGCACGAGGTCGACATAACGGACCTCGCTCGGAATCACGAGCTCGATGGTGGCCTCGGTCATCTCGCGCCGCGCAGGGCCATCCCTTCGGCCCGCTCCGGCGCGGACTTTACCGCCGGGCCTCGAGCGCGTCAACGTGCGGCGCCCGGCAGGCCCTGCTCGACCAGCGAAGCACGACCGCGCCCCAAGTCAGCCCCGCGCCGAAGCCCGTGAGGAGTACGGTGTGGCCCGCGGCCACGCGTCCCCCCCGGACCGCTTCGTCGAGCGCCAGGGGAATGCTCGCGGCGGCGGTGTTGGCGAAGCGGTCGAGCACGACGGCCGTACGTTCCATGGGAATCCCGAGACGCTCCAGGCCGGCCCGGACGATCCGCAGATTCGCCTGGTGAGGAACGAAGAGATCCACGTCCCCGACCTCGAGACCGGCCCGCCGCAGTGCCGCGCGGGAGACCGCGACCATGGACTCGACGCCGAAACGGAACAGGCTGCGCCCGTCCATGCGGATGAAATGCTCGCGCCGGGCTACCGTCTCCGCTGACGCCGGACGCAGGGAACCGCCTGCGGGCATGTGGAAGAGATCTCCGCCGCGTCCGTCGGCGCCCAGCTCCGCGGCGAGCAGCCCCGCCCCCTCCTCCACCCGACCGAGCACGACCGCACCCGCCCCGTCGCCGAAAAGGGCGCTCACCTTCCGATCCTCGGGATCGACGATGGTCGAGTTCACGTCGGAGGCCACGACCAGCGCGTAGCGCGCCCCACCTCCCGCGATGTAATGCGCCGCGAGTACGAGGGCGTAGACGAAACCGGAGCAGGCCGCCTGCAGGTCGCAGGCGGCCGCCCGATGCGCGCGCAAGCTCGCCTGGATGCGGCACGCCGTGGCGGGGAAAGCCATGTCCGGCGTGTAGGTGGCGCACAGGAGAAGCCCCACCTCCTCGGGCGCCACGCCCGCCGCTTCCAAGGCGCGCCGGGCAGCGGGCACGGCGAGGCCCGACGCTCCCGTACCAGGGGCGGCGAACCTCCGTTCCCGAATGCCGGTGCGCGTCAAGATCCACTCCTCGGAGCAACCGTAGCGGCGGGCGAGCTCTTGGTTGTCCACCACGCGATCGGGCAGGTAGGAGCCCGTTCCCAGAATCCCCACGGAGGTCAGCGTCGATCCCATGGAGCCTCCCGGCGGCAGCCGACCCGCATCCTTCCGGGGGGATCTCTCGGAGGGCGGCTGCCGGCTTTGTACGGCGAATCCTGTGGCGGGGCAAGGGGGGCAGCCCGGCGGCGCGCGACGCCGGGACCGACCGCCCTCGGCGGTCTCCTCGTCGAGGGGAAGGGCCTGGAAAGCCTCGAAGGAGGGTCAGCCGACGCCGCTTCTCCGTCGAGGCCCGCGACTGAACCTCCTGCGCGGGATCGCCCATGGCCCCGCCGCCAGCACATCCCAGCGCTGGCTGGTGCGCACGTCGATCCTCGCAGGCTCCGGGGTCGGAGCGCCGGTTGGTCGCTCCGGGGGCGCGTGCGTGCCGCGGGCTGCTCGGGAAAGCCCGGGCGACGGGGCCCAAAACCGGCGCCAGAACCGAACCCATCCCCGGGTCACTCCCGGCGCGCCGCCCGCCCTCGGCCGCCATGACGGGGGCCGAGCGGTGGCAGCGGCTCATTCCAGCCCCACGGACCAGACCGGCTCGTGACGGCGGTACTGGATGGCCTCGGCGACATGCTGCGGGCCGATGCGGTCGGAGCGCTCCAGATCCGCGATCGTGCGCGCCACGCGCCGCACCCGGTCGAAAGCGCGCGCCGACAATCCGAGTCGTCGTGCCGCGGCGAGAAGCAACCCCTGCGCGTCGCCCTCGAGCCGCGCATGCTGTTCGAGCTCCGCAGGTCCCATGCGGGCGTTGCACTCCGGGCCGCCCCGGGCAAAGCGCCGGCGTTGCCGCTCGCGCGCCGTACGGACGCGGTCTTGCACGACGGCCGAGGACTCCCCTGTGGGCAGGCGCGCGAGCGCGGCGAGCTCCACCGGCGGCACGTGCACCACCAGGTCGAACCGGTCGAGCAGGGGTCCGGAGATCTTGCCCAGGTAACGACGGACTTCGTTCGGGGTGCAGCGGCACCGTCCTCCCGGCGTCCCGTAGTAGCCACAGGGGCAGGGGTTCATCGAGGCCACCAGCATGAAGCGCGCGGGAAAGCTCGCGCTCGCCCGGGCGCGCACGACGCGGATCGACCCCTCCTCGAGCGGCTGCCGTAACGCCTCGAGCACGTCGCGGCGAAACTCGGGAAGCTCGTCGAGATAGAGCACGCCGTGCGTGGCGAGGCTGATCTCGCCGGGACGCAGTTGGGTGCCGCCGCCGATCAGGCCCACGCTCGAGGCGCCGTGGTGCGGCGCGCGGAACGGCCGCTCGGTCACGAGACGGCGGGTCAGCCCGGCGGCGCTCCAGACCCGCGTGATCTCGAGCGCTTCCTCGAGCTCAAGCGGCGGCAGGATGCCGGGCAAGCGGCGGGCGAGCATCGTCTTGCCCGATCCCGGAGGACCGGAGAGCAACAGATGATGACCTCCAGCGGCGGCGATCTCGAGCGCGCGCTTCGCTGCCGCCTGCCCGCGCACCTCGCTGAGATCGGGCCCCCGGCGCTCCCGTTGGGCCCGCTCCAGCCAGGAGCGCGGGTTCTCCCGGTAAGGGGCCGGACCGCGCCCCTGCGCGAGAGCGAGAAGATCCCGCAGCGAGTGCAGCGGCAGCACTTCCGTATCCTCCACGAGGGCCGCCTCCTCGGCGTTGGCCGTCGGTACGACGAGCCGCCGGCATCCCGCCGCCCGCGCCGCGAGCGCGATGGCCAGCATGCCCCGCACGGGCCGCAGCGCGCCGTCGAGGGCGAGCTCGCCGGCGAGGAGCGTGCCCTCGCCCATGGCTGCCGGCAGTTGCCGGCTCGCCACGAGCATCGCCACGGCGATCGGTAGATCGAGTCCCGATCCCTTCTTCGGTACCTCTCCGGGCGCGAGGTTGACGACGATGCGGCCTTGGGGCACGTCGAAGCTGGCGTTGCGGATCGCGGCGCGAATGCGGTCGATGCCTTCCCGCACGGCCGCGTCGGCCAGGCCCACCGTCGCGATATTGGGCACACCTCCCCCAACGTGGACTTCCACCTGAACGCACTGAGCGTCCACGCCCACGAGGACGGCGCCCGCGGTGCGGCCCAGCATGGCGGATCGTGTGGAGGCTGAGGGACCTTGGTCCGGAACGCGGCGTTACGGTACGGGCACCGCCAGTTCCATTCCCGGGTGCAGCACCGTGTCGGGTTCGATCGCGTTGAGGGTGCAGATCTCCGGCACCGAACTCCGATAGCGCTGGGCGATGCTCCACAGCGTGTCGCCCTGGCGCACGGTATGCACCGCGCTGGGCGCGCCACCCGGTCGCCGGGCGGGGATGCGCAGCGCCTCGCCGGGATAGAGCGTCTTGCCGACGGACATCCCGTTCTCGCCGGCGATGGCCTGCGGCGTGACCCCGAAACGCCGCGCGATGCTCCACAGGGTGTCGCCCCGGCGGACCCGGTAGACCTGCGCGGTATGGCCGTCGGCGCGGGCCTGCGCGGGGCGGTCGGCCTGCCGCACGCGGGCGGTGCTGGCGTGCGAGGTGGGTACCTTCAGCACGTGGCCGACGCGCAAAAGCGTGCGGCTGCCCATCCCGTTCGCCTGCTGGATCGCTCGCACGCTCACCCCGTAACGCCGCGCAAGGGCCCACAGCGTGTCGCCCGCCCGGACGCGGTGGTGGTGGTAGACGACCCACTGCTCGCGAGGGATGGCGCGCAGCGCGGCGAGGGTCGCCTCCCCGAGGCCTGCGGGCACGTGGACCTCGCTCGCCCGTCCCGGCGGGGTTTGATGCCGCCGTAGCGCGGGATTCAGCTCCCGCAGGGTCGCCAAGTCCACCCCCGCGCAGCGCGCGAGCACCCTCAAGTCCACCGCATCCTCCACGCGAATCGTTTCGTAGAGGAGGGGAGGCTCGGGCTCGAAATCGAAGCCGAAACGCCCCGGATCCTTGGAGATGACGATGGCCGCCAAGATCGCCGGCACGTAGTTCTTCGTCTCCCGCCGCAGGTGGGCTGTGCGTGCGAGGGACCAGAAATCGGCCTCGCCGGTGCGCGCGATGGCGCGCCGGATGGTGCCCTCGCCCGCATTGTATGCCGCGAGCGCCAGGTACCAGTCACGGAACTCGGCGTAGAGGTCCTTGAGGTACGCCACCGCGGCGCGTGCGGACTTCTCGGGATCCGCCCGTTCATCCACCCACTCGTCGACCCGGAGTCCGTACTTGCGGGCCGTCGAGGCGATGAATTGGAAGATCCCCTTGGCGCCGGCGCGCGAATAGGCGTAGGGCTTGTAGGCGCTCTCGACGTGGGCCATGTAAACCAGGTCCTGGGGAATGCCAGCTTCGGCGAAGATCTCACGGAAACGCTGCACGTAACGGCCGGAGCGCACAAGCCCGGGCTGGAACCATTCGGCCTTGCGCCCCGCGTAGTAGTCGAGCCACGCCAAAACCGCCTCGTTGAAAACCACAGGCACGTCGTAGCGCGGCGCGGCCTGCTCCACTCGGCTCAGCTCTTCGGCGAGGGCGTCGGCGCCAGGGGCAGGCGAGACGGTTGCGAGCTGGTCGTGGGGCGCGGGCTCCCGCGGCTCCTCCGGCTCGACCGGCTCTTCGGAGGGGGGTCTGTCCGCGCCTGAGGCCGTGGTTCGGGCTGCGTGCGGTTTGGCCTCCTCCGGTCGAGGCTCGACCGCGGCTTCGCCCGCGGGGGAACTCTCGGCTGCGGGCGGGGCTCTTTCCTCGCGATCCCCCTCGCCGACCGCCGCTTCCGGGCTCACCTGCGGGGGGCGCTGCATGCGGGGACCGGCGCACGCCACCACCAGCGCGAGCCCCGCCACCGCCACGAGCATGCAAGCCGCGCCTCTGCCGGGACGATGCGGACCGTCCATCGAACCACCTCGGCCCGCCGTTCCCGGCGGGCGGCAGGGGCGGCAGAATATAGGGGATCGCGACGAGAAGTGTCAACCGGAAACGCCGCCGCTTGACAATCTCGGGGTCCATCCCCTACCCTGGGGGGCGTGCGCGAAACTCCTCGCGCCCCGCAGGTTCCCGGCCGCCTCCCAGGAGACCCGATCCCGATGGACATGCCAAGCCAAGAGCGACAGAAAGCGATGGAGCTCGCAATCTCGCAGATCGAGCGCCAGTTCGGCAAAGGTTCGATCATGAAGCTCGGCGCGCGCGAGCACCTCGACGTTCCGGTGATCTCGACTACCTCGCTCTCGGTGGACTACGCGGTGGGGGTCGGCGGCATCCCCCGTGGGCGGGTGACGGAGATCTACGGCCCCGAATCCTCGGGCAAGACGACGCTCGCCCTGCATGTCGTGGCCGAGGCGCAGCGCCAGGGTGGTGTGGCGGCCTTCATCGACGCCGAACATGCCCTCGACCCCGAATATGCGCGCAAGCTCGGCGTGGACGTGGACAACCTGATGGTCTCCCAGCCCGATTCCGGGGAACAGGCCCTGGAGATCGCGGAGATCCTCATCCGCTCGGGGGCTGTGGATGTGGTCGTCGTGGACTCGGTGGCGGCTCTCGTCCCCAAGGCGGAGCTCGAAGGCGAGATGGGGGACAGCTTCGTGGGACTGCAGGCGCGGCTGATGTCGCAGGCCCTGCGGAAGCTGGCGGGCATCGTTTCTAAGAGCCGCACCGCGCTCGTGTTCATCAACCAGATTCGGGAAAAGATCGGGGTCCTGTTCGGCAGTCCGGAAACGACGACGGGCGGGCGGGCCCTGAAGTTCTACGCTTCTCTGCGGCTGGACATCCGCCGCATCGGGGCGATCAAGAGCGGCGAGGAGACGATCGGCAATCGCACGAAGCTTCGCGTCGTAAAGAACAAGCTCGCGCCGCCGTTCCGCACGGCGGAGTTCGACATTCTCTACGGCGAGGGAATCTCCCGGGAGGGAGACCTGCTCGATCTCGGCCTGGCGCACCGCGTGATCGAGAAGTCAGGCTCCTGGTTCTCCTACGGGGACCTGCGTCTGGGACAGGGCCGCGAGAACGCGCGGGTGTTCCTCAAGGACAACCCCGAGCTGGTGCGGGAGATCGATCGCAAGCTCCGGGAAACGCTCGGTCTGGTCCAGCGCAGAGAGGCGGAGACGGACCCGGCGAGCGGCGCGCCGGCGGGCAGGGAGGACTCGGCGGCGCGCTCGGAGCGCAGCGGCCGCCGCAGCGGCAGCACGCTCCGCCCCGCTTGAGCGGCACTGGCCCGCCGCTGGCGCTTGACCAGCGTGTGTCGCTCGTGCCAGAATCCGGCGCGCGCTTCGGCGCGAGGGGTTTCCGCGCCTCGGTAGCTCAGTCGGTAGAGCAGGGGACTGAAAATCCCCGTGTCGGCGGTTCAATTCCGTCCCGAGGCACCAGCATGCCTCGCGCAGGCGGGGCCGCGAGGCTCAGCCGCCCGGGCCGGAAGGACGGATCGGATCGGGGGGCGCATCGCCTCGCGAGCGCCACATCGCGTACAGGAGCACCGCGACGGCCCACACGACAAGGGCGACCATCGCGTGGCGTGCGTCGGGCAACCAGCCCCAATCGGCGAACGTGACAGGCTCCATCATTTCCCTATGCCTCCCGCAGGATCGCTCCCGGCCCGGGAGGCGACGGGACGCAGCGGGATGCCGCGCTCGCGCAAGCGCACCACCTCCCGCGCGATGGCCTCCGTCACAGGGCCCGGCCGGCCCGAGCCCACGGGCCGCTGGTCCACGCGCAGGAGGGGGCGCACCCCCCGCAGGCTCGAGGTCAGGAAGGCCTCGTCGGCTTCGAGCAGGCGCTTCAGCCGCAGTTTCCCTTCCCAGACAGCGAGACCGAGCCGGCGGGCCGCCGCCATCGCGATTGCACGGGTGACTCCTGGCAGGATGCCCTCGCGCAGGCCCGCCGTGTAGACCTTCCGGCGACGGACGAGAAACAGATTGCTCGTGCAGCCCTCGGTCAGGTGCCCGCGTTCGTTGCGCCACAGCCCCTCGTCGGCCCCACGCCTGCGGGCCTCCTCGAGCCCGAGGGCGAATGCCGCGTAATTGAGGGTCTTGAGGCCCGCCAGCGGTCCCCGGGAGGCGAGATACCAGGGCAGCAGCACCGCCGTCGCCGGGCGCCCTTCCTCGGCGGGATCCATGGTCCCCCCGAAAACGGCGCAGTGCGCGGGCCTGAGCGCGAGAAGCTTGAGCCAGCCTGCGCCACCGCACACATGGCTGGCCAAACGGGCCGCCGCCCGCGCCACCTCCGCCTCGTCCCGCACCGCCACCCCGAGGGCGGCGGCCGCACCGAGGAATCGCCGCCAATGAGCCTGCCAGTCGAGCACCTCCCCCTGCCGCACCGCGAGCGTCTCGAACACCCCGAGACCTGCTCCCAGCGCGGGGTCGGCGATGGACAGAACCGCCTCGGCCGACCCGACCCACCGACCGTCGAACCAGACCAGACCTTCAACCTGACGCATGCGCCCTTCCTGCCGCCTCCGGTTCGAACCCCAGAACCCGCGCCAGGGCCCGCACCTTGTGGTTCGCCTCCTCCCACTCCGCGGCAGGATCCGAATCCGCCACGATCCCGCCGCCCGCTCCCAGGAACCCGCGCCGTCCCCAGAGGAACACCGTGCGGATGAGCAGGCTGGCGCTGAGCTTCCCGTCGTCGCCGAGCCAGAGCAGACTTCCCGTATAGTAGCCCCGCGGCGCGGGCTCGCATCGCTCCAGTAGCTCGATGGCCCGCAGCTTCGGGGCCCCGGTGACCGACCCGCCGGGGAAGGTGGCCTCGAGGATCTCTCCTAGCCTTACCCCCGGCCTGAGACGCCCGCGTACCCGCCCCACCAGATGGTGCACGTGGCTGAAGCTGCGCAACCCCGCGATCTCGGGCGTCTCCACCGAGCCCCACTCGCAGAGGCGGCCCAGATCGTTGCGCTCCAAATCCACGATCATTACCAGCTCCGCGCGGTCCTTGGCCGAGCGCAGGAGTTCTCGGCGCAGCCGCGCGTCCTTTGCCCGATCTCGGTTGCGAGGTCGGGTGCCCTTGATGGGCTCGGTCTCGATCCAGCCCTCCGGGTTGACCTCGAGGAACGTCTCCGGCGAAAGCGACAGCACCGCCCCGCCATCGAACACCAGGCACGCCGCTCGCGGTGCCGGCTCGACGGCGTACAGGCGGAGGAAAAGCTCCAGCGGATCTTCCGCACACTCGAAGACGAAACTCTGCGTGAGGTTGGCTTGATAGATTTCGCCCCGGCGAATCTGCTCCTGGAGCCAGGCTACGGCCCGCACGTAGGCCGAACGCGGGAGGGTTGTCTGCACGTGCCCGCAGGCGGCCCGATGGCTCCCCGGGCGGGGCCGGGGCGCTCCTTTCCCGGCCGCGGCGAGCTCCACCTCGAAGGCGAGAAGATCCGGAGGCTCGTTCGGGTGCCGGGGGCGGGAGCCCAGGGCTTCGAAACTCAACACGAGCGCGATGCCCCCGCAGGGCGCGGCGGCGCGCCGGCGGCGCGCCGCCG
>JBBIHH010000008.1:0-104573 GCA_037447115.1 Acidobacteriota bacterium | reverse complement strand
GGCGCGCGCTGCCGCCCGTGGCGCAGCGCTGCGTCGTGCCCAGCGACGACCCGGAGTTGATCTTCGAGTTGAATCCCGGCTGGAGCGGCGATGGGTTCACCGTCAACCGCTACGGGATGGCCGACGAAGAAGTCGCGCTCGAAAAGCCGGAAGGGGTATTCCGCATTGCCTTCGTCGGAGATTCGTTGACCTGCAACTTCCGGCTCTGCCCGCGCCCGCAGATCTACGTCGAGGTGCTCCAGCGGATGCTCGACGAGCGCTACGCAGGACCGCCTCGCATCGAGTGCCTCAACTTCGGGGTCAACGGCTACGGCATCCTGCAGGAACTGCGCCTCGCGCGCACGCGGGTCCTGCGATTTGCGCCCGACCTGATCGTGCTGCAATTGTGTCTCAACGATCCGTATCCCTCCGATACGCCATACGCGCGCGCCGCTCCGCTTCATCCCTTGCGCTTGCGCAACTTTCTGCTTCGCGTGACCCGGAACGAGCGCTACATCGGCTACATGTTCGTGGAGCGCTTCTGGGACGACGAAGGCGAGGCGCGCATGCGGCGGGGGCTCGAGGGGTTCGCAGAGCTCGCCCGCAGCGGGCCACCGGTGCTCGTGGTCCTCTTTCCCTACTTCCGTCGCGAGCCCTACGAGGCCTGGGGCTACGGCCGCTACCACGAGTTCGTCGCCGGGACGGCGGCACGAGTCGGCCTGCCACTGGTCGACCTTTACGATGCGTTTGCGAGCGCGGGATTCCTCGACGAGCGCAGACCGGAGGACCCGCTCCATCCCGGTGCCGACGGTCACCGGCTCGCGGCGGAGGTCCTTCTCCAGGAGCTCCGGTCGCGAGGGCTGCTGCCCGCCTCGGCGGAACGCCCGGTCCGTTTCGTCACGGCGCGGCAACCCGAGTCCACGAGGGGAAGCCGCGGGAAGCCCGCGGCGCGAGCTCCGGCGTGAGATAGAGGGCCTCCACGCCCGGCAGCTGCTCCACGAGCTGCAGACCGCGCTCCGGGCCGAGCACGAAAAGACCCGTGGCGAGGGCGTCGGCGGTCGTGGCGTCCGGTGCGATCACGGTCACGGAGGCGCAGCCGCGCGCCGGCACGCCGGTCCGGGGATCCAGGATATGGTGGTAGCGCACACCGTCTTTCTCGAAATAGTTCATGTAGTCGCCCGATGTGGCGACCGCCCCGCGTGCGATCTCGAACGTCGCGAACAGCGCGTTCGGACGCTTGGGGTGCGCGATGCCCACGCGCCACGCGCCGCCATCCGTCCGGCGTAGCCGCAAATCGCCTCCGCCTTCGACGATGTAGTCGGCGATGCCCCGCGCTTCGAGGACCTCGGCGGCACGGTCCACGCCGTATCCCTTGCCGATGCCGGCAATACCCAGACGCATGCCAGGATCCGGAAGCGCGATCGCACCCGTCTCGCGATCGGTCACGATGCGCGCGTAGCCCACGTGAGGCAAGCAGCTGGCGATTGCCTCCGCGGTCGGGACGCGCCGCTCGGGGATGGACCACAGACGCCCGCAGGCGGCGAAGGTGATGTCGAAGGCACCCTGGGTCCACCGGCCGATCTCGACCGCCCGCTCGACGACCCGCAGCAGGTCCGGGCCGATCTCCACGGGTCCGCCGCCGGCGTTTCGGTTGAGCCGGCTGATGTCGCTGTCTTCCCGCCACTCGCTGAGGACCGCTTCCACGCGCGCGATCTCGTCGAATGCCGCTCCGATCGCCCGCTCGGCGGCACTCCGATCCGCTGCCCGGACTCGGACGTGGAACCGCGTGCCCATCAGCGGCCGCGCCGCGGCGAACGTCTCCGGTTCCTCGGGGGTCGGTCGGGAATTCGGGCATGCCGTTCCGAGGACCGGGGCGGCTAGCGCGAGGGCCGTCACGAGGGCGGCCACTGGGCACGCGGGCTTGCGGGGAGCCTTCATGCTCGAAGTCTAGCGCGGGGATCGGGACGCCATCGGTCCCGAGGGTGGTGTTGACTGGAGGTGCGGGCCGGCAGATGCTGCGCGTACCATGGCGCTCCGGCACGACCCGCACGCGAGCGATCGCGGACTGGTGCGGCGGATTCTGGAGGAGCATCGGGGCTTGCTGCGTCGCCTGGGGGCGCTGGAAGCGTGCTTCGGGGAGGTGCGTGCGGGCAGGGACGAGCCGGCGCTCGCGAAGCTGGCCGGCGCTCTCGACGCGCTCCGCGGCACCCTGGCCGCGCACTTCGAGATGGAGGAACGCAGCGACATCTTCTCCCGCATCGAGCGAGAGCGGCCCGAGCTCGTCGAGCGTGCCGCGGCGCTCCGGGCGGAGCACGCCGCCATCCTGGAGAAGCTGGACGAGGCCCGCGCGCGGTGCAGCGCGGAAAACGGCGAAGCCGCGGCAACCGCCGCGGCCCTCGTCCGCCTGATCCGCATCCACGAAGCCGAGGAAGACGATTTGTTGATCGAAACTTTCTGGCACGACCTGGGTGCCGCCGACTGAGACCGCCGAAACCCGTTCTGAGCCGCCCGCGATACCGCCGCCAAGGGATGGGAAACGTCCGGTTTGCCCCTGGTCCGCAGCGCGGCTGCACGATCTAATGTTGCTCCAGGAAACTCGGGCCGGGCTTCCCGACCGTGCCGATTGAACCCGCTCGCGCAAGCCGCGAGCGGCAGGCGGAGGCTGCGATGGCGTCCGACTCATTCTCCGGCGAGTCGGAGTCCGCGAGCGTGCCTTCTTCCCTCCCCGAGGTGCGCATGGCAACCGAGCAGATCGTGGAGTTCGTCTCCGACTCGGGCGAAGGCGCGCAGACGGCCGGACAACTGTTTGGCACGGTCTGCGCGAAGATGGGCAACGGCGTGTGGACGACGGAGATCATCCCCGCGGAAATCGAGCCGCCGCGCCGTTCCCGGCAAGGCGCGAGCGGTTGCCGCATACGCTTCGGCACGCAACCCGTGCGCAGCATGGGCGAGGCCGCGGATCTGGTCGTGGCCCTCAACGAGCAGGTGATCTACAGCCGCATCGACGTGGGCGCGCTGCGGGAAGGCACGATCCTGCTGCTGGAGCGGGCCTGGGGCAGCTCGCCGGAGCCGGAGACCCGCGCGCAGTACGCGGAAGCGCTCGGGTTCTTCCGCGCCCAGGGCTACCTCGTCCACGAGATTCCGATGGAGGAGGAGTGCGAGAAGATCGTTCCCGACCCCCGGCGGGGGAAGAACATCTGGTGCCTGGGGATGCTGTGCGCTGTCTACGAGCGGGACATGGATCTCGTGCGCCGCGAGCTGGAGGGCAAGCTCCAGCGCCGTGGTGCGGAGGTCGTGGCGACCAACCTGCGCTTGCTGGAGGCCGGCTACGCGTGGGCGAGCGAACACCTGCCGCTGCGCGTGCGAGTCCCGGCCGTGCCGCCCAGGCAGCCGATGGTCGTGATGAACGGCAACCAGGCGGTGGCCCTGGGCGTCATGGCGGCGGGCATCGAAGTCTGTGCCATGTATCCCATCACGCCGGCAACGACCGTCTCTCACTACCTCGCCGAGGCCTTCCACCGGGTGGGTGGCTTCGTGCACCAGGCGGAAGACGAGATCGCGGCGATAAATTTCGCGCTCGGCGCGTCTTATGCCGGCAAGACACCGGTGACTGTCACATCGGGACCGGGGCTCGCGCTCAAGACGGAAGGAATCGGTCTGGCCGTGATGGCGGAGCTGCCGGTGGTGATCGTGGACGTTCAGCGTGGCGCCCCGGCGACCGGTCTTCCCACGCGCGTGGAGCAGGGAGATCTGTTGGCCGCGGTGTGCGGCGAGCCGGGTGACGCACCGAAGATCGTCATCGCGCCCTCCACGATCGAGGAGTGCTTCCACTTCATGATCCTCGCACGGCGATTGGCGGAGATGTTCCGCACGCCGGTGATCGTGCTCTCGGACGCGACGCTGGCCACGGCGCAGCAGCCCTTCCCGCGCCCGGAGGTGCGGGAGGATTGGCTGGCGCCGCCGGTGGATGCGTCGGACTGGGATCCTTCCGTCCCGCCCTACGCCTGGGACCCGGAAACGGGGCTTTCGCAGCGGCCGGTTCCGGGACAGCGCCACGGCATGTACGTCCTCACGGGTCTGGCGCACGACGAGTACAGCCACGTCGCGTACGAGTCGGCGATCAACCAGCGTGCCATGGCGATGCGCAGCCGGAAGCTCGCGACCCTCGAGCGATCGCTGTCGCCCCCGAAGGTGTACGGGGACGAGGAGGGAGACTTGCTGCTCGTGTGCTGGGGTTCCACGCGCGGGGCCGTGGAGGAGGCAGTGGACCGGCTGCGCGGCGAAGGGCACCGCGTCGGAGCCGTCACGCTGCGCTTCCTGTCGCCGCTGGAGCCCGGGCTGAAGGCCATCTTCGGCAGGTTCCGCCACGTGATGACGGTCGAGCTGAACTACAGCGACGATCTGGGCGATCCGGGTGTGGATGCCGAAACGCGTCGTTACGCCCAGCTCGCGACCCTGCTGCGGGCCAAGACGCTGCGGGACATCGACTGCTGGTCTCGCGTGCCGGGCGTGCCGCTTTCTCCGGGCGAAATCGCACGGGCCGCGCGCAGCCGCCTGGAGCGGGCGCTGCATGCGGCCGGGAAAGCGTAGGCAGGGCGGAGGACGAGGGATGTTCCGCATCGAAGAAGACTGGGAGCTCGAAACGCGGCCGCGTTGCTTCGTGCTGGAGGACTATACGGGTCAGACACCCCGATGGTGTCCCGGCTGCGGGGACCACGCGGTGCTGACGGCACTGCAGCGCGTCTGCCGCGACGAGCAGCTGCCGCCGGAAAAAACCGTCGTCGTCTCCGGCATCGGCTGTTCCAGTCGCCTGCCGCACTACGTGAACACTTACGGTTTCCACGGCCTGCACGGCCGGGCCCTGCCCGTCGCCTGCGGCATCCGCGCTCGCCGTCCGGATCTCCACATCTTCGTCGTCACCGGCGACGGGGACTGCTGCGCCATCGGCACCGGCCACTGGATCCATGCCATCCGCTACAACATGAAGATGGTCGTGCTCATGCTCGACAACCACATCTACGGCCTGACCAAGAAGCAGACCTCCCCCACGACACCGAAGGGCCATCCGTCGTTCACGCATCCGCGCGGCTCCCCGATTTCCCCCCTCAACCCCCTGACGGTGACCCTCGCCACCAGCAATGTGTCCTTCGTCGCTCAGACGGTAGACTGGAATGCCCCTCATCTCTACGCCACCTTGTCGGCCGCGCACCGCCATCCCGGGCTGGCTTTCGTGCGGATCTTGCAGCGCTGCCCGCACTACATGCCGGACGAGTACGAGCCGATCCGCACGGATCCCCGGCGCGTGGCCCTGCTGGCGCACCCGGACGGGATCGTGCTCGAGGATGCGGTGGCGCGGCTGTTTCCCAACAAGGTCGAGCACGACCCGGCCGACCATCGCCAGGCGATGGCGATCGCGGCGCACGAGCCGCCGACGCCGATCGGCTTGCTGTATCGAAACCCCGACGCGGAACGCTACGATCTTGAAACGGCTCGAGGGATCGATCTTCCGCTCGCGGAAAAACTTGGCGCGATTCAAGCGGCGATCGACCGCCATCGGATCTAGGGAAGATGGATCCGCGACGCCCGACGCGCTGCCTCGGCACGACGGCCGCGATGGCGGTCACGGGCCGGCCGCCCGACCCCGAGCCGCCTCGATCCCAGCCGGCTCCGGCCACCGCACCGGATTCGCGGGGGGAGCGTTGACGAAAACCGGCGAGCGCACTCGAGGTCTCGACCGAGAAACCGGCACGGGCCCGGAGGTGGCCATGGCGCGCGAGGCAGCGGCGGAGCGGGTAGTGTTGCCGGAGCGCGCGCAGCCGACCACCGAGCTTCTGGTTTGCAGTCCGTGGGAAGCGGTCAACGAAGCGGAGCGCCGCCTGTGCGGTGCGGGGCTCGCGGCGGACCCGGTCGTGGCGGAGGGGATCGCGCTCGCGGGCCGGCCCGCGGCGACCCGACTCGAGCCCGCGGCCCCGGGCGGCTCGCCGGAAGGGATCGTGGGACGCGGCCCCTGGATCCATCACGCCTTGGGCTGTCGCGTGGATCCCCGCTTCGCCGTGGTGCTCGCCGCGGGCAATGCCCAGCAGGCGGTGGACCATTGCCTGGCGGGCCATCGCATCGCCGCAGCGCTGGGGCGGCCGGTGCTCGCGCTGCTGGCCGACGCGGGCCTGGGCCGCTGGGAGTCCGTGCGGATGCCGCCCGAGCTGGACGGACTCGGCCCCGCCCCCGCGAGCGACTCCGCGGTGAGCGCGGTTTCCGAGGCGCTCGATGGCGTTTCCCTGCTTCTCGGGCGTCGCCTCGCGCCCTACGTCTGGGACGGCCCGGAGGACGCCACTCAGGTCCTGCTGTGCTGCGGATCCGATCCCAGGGTCGCGCGCGCCGCGGCTCTCCTGCGGGAGGCGGGCCTGCGCTCGGCCGCCCTCGGCGTGGCCCTGGTCGAACCGCTGCCACGGCGGGAGTTGGCGGCGCGGCTCGAGCGGCGCGAGGTCGTCTTCGTCGAACCCCCGGCGGCTTCTGCGAACGGCCTTCACCGCTGGCTGGCGTTGCCGGGGGTGCGCGGGTCCGTTCCCTGCGGCGACCCGCGGTCCATCGCACGCGCCGCGGCGCAGCGGTTCGGCGCGCCCGAGATCCGCTTCGAAGAAACGCCGCGTGCGGCCGGGCAGGCGCTGCGCGTGGGCGTGGCCGCCCCCGTGTCCTCCTGGGCCGAGCGCGTGCTGCGTCTTCTGGCACGGGAGTTGGCGCGCGTGCAAGCGTTCGAGTTCGATTATTTCCCGGCTGCCGGGGGACGTCTCGCGACGCTCGCGGTGCGAAGCGCCGAGGTGGAAGCCGCGCACGCCGCACCGCTCGACGCCGTCCTGGTCGCCGGAGATCTTGCCCTCCTCCGGGTCGCCGCAGCCGAGTTGCGGGAGGGCGGAAGCCTGGTGGTGCTGGCCGACGCGGGGGTCGGGCGGGACGATCTGGCGGCGAACCTCCATTCGCGCTTGAGCGATGCGGTCCGAGCCCGGGGTTGCGTCGCCTACTGGGTGCGGCCCTCGGACCATGGAGCGCGGCCGCAGGAAGAGGCCCGGTGCGCCGCGCGCATCGTCGGCGCGCTCCTGGCGAGCCATCCGTCGTTCGCTGGGGCTCTCGGCGCGGACAGCTCGGAGCCATTCACCGCGCTGATCGCTGAAAGCCCCCTCGCGGACGCGTTGCGCGAAGGCGCCGAGGCGCTCGAGCCGCTCGCGCCCCCGGAGGCAGCGGCCGCGGCCCCCGCAGCGCAGCCGTCGCCACCGGCACTTTCTCGCGACGCCGGCCAGCGGGCCGGCGAATGGGAAGTGCCGTTGCGCCTCTGGCACCTGACAGGCGAGGGGGCAGCTTGGGATGCCGAGCCTTGCCAGGCGTCGGCGCTGCGCCCGGCCCTCATGAGCGCCCTCGAGGATCCCCGGGGGCGCTGGTTGAACTACCCCTTGCTCTTCCAGGAGGGCCGCGCTCCCGAGCCCCTGGCCGCGGCGTTGGCGCGTGAGCTGGACGCTTTCGGCGACGCGGGTGAGGGAGGCGCGATCCTGAGGGAGCACCTGTGGCGTCTGTGCCATGCCGTCGAGAGCCTCGTCCTGGGCGAGAAGGAGGCCTCCGCTTCCGCCCAGCTCTCCCGGCTTCTGCCTCGCGCATTCGAAGTTTTTCTCGGTGGGCTCGACCTCAGCGCCGCCGCCGAGGGGAAGGTGCGGGACGTGCTCCGCCGTCTCGCGGCCTCTCTTCCAGCCTCCTCCAGGGTGCTGCCCCTCGGTCGCGACGCGGCCCTCGCGGCCTACGCGACTTTGGCCCGCGACACGGTGGCCGCGCGCCGGCGGGAGTTCGCCGCCAGGGTGAGCCGCCTGCTGCACCGCGTGGAAGATCTGCTGCGCACGCCAGCGGCCCGCGCGGCGGAGCTTCGCTCTCCCGAAGCGATCGCGCGGCAGTTGGGTGCGCCGGGTTCCGCCTGGCTCGACCCGCGCGTGCTGTCCGGCCGGCTACCCGAGCGGGGCGTCCGGCCGATGCCTGCCGCGCGCCGGGCCCGCATGCTCGATGCCTGCGAGACGCTCCGGAGTTTTCTCGAAGCGCACAGCGCGTGGCCCTGCGTGCTGTTCGTCGCCCGGGACGGCGGTCTCCAGGGCCTGCCCCCGGGGTGCGTGTGGCTCACGCACGCCGATCCTGTGCGCGCCGCCGCGGGGGTTTTCGACGGACATGCGGAAGCGTGGGGTAGGGTCTTGCGCGCGGCACGGATCGCCGAACTGGAAGTCGCCGGACGCTTCGAGGGGGCCGTGCACGGTCCGGTGCTGGCCCCCTTCGGCGGCCCGTTCTTCAGCCGCGACGAGATGGCCCTGCTGCCGCGGGTCGCAGTCGTCGCCCAAGCGCAGGAATGGATCGAGGGAGGGCTCGATGCGCTTTCCGCGCTCCTGCGTTCGGGTCGGCCGGTGCAGGTTCTCGCGCTCGAGCCGGTGCTCGGTCGCGCCCCTCGCCCGAGCTGGGAAGCCCTCGCGAGTTGCGACCCGGGTCTGGGTTATCTCGCGGTGGCACACCGCGAAGCGTTCGTGTTGTCCACGGGGCTGGACGATGTGGAAGGTCTCGTGCAGGGCCTCGGGCGGCTCGTGGCGGCGACGTGCCCGGCGGTGGCGGTGGTGTTCGAGCCGCGCCAGGCGACGCCGCTCGCCCAGTGGCGGGAGCTGAGCGCGGCGCATCGCGGCCGCGCCGCCGTTTACTTTCTCTACGATCCCCAAGCGGGCGAAAGTTGGGCCGAGCGCTTCGCGCTCGAGCGCAATCCGGAGATCGAACGCCCCTGGCCCACAGGTTCTATTCCGTACAGCGAGGCCGACGGAAGCGAGCGAGTGCTGGAGGAGGCGTTCACGTTCGCCCACGCGGTGGCGCTGGACCCGGAGTTCCGTCCCCACTTCCGGGTGATCCCGGTCGAGGCCTGGTCGGAGCGTCAAGTGCCGCTCGCCGAGTACCTGGACGCGCCGCGCGAGGTCCGGCGCAACCGGGTGCCCTACATCTGGGTCCTCGATGGCGAGGGCCGTCTCGCGCGTGCTGTCGTCAGCCGCGCGCTCGCCTGGGCCACGCTCGATCGCGGGCGCGCGTGGAAGGTGTTCCAGGAGCTCGCCGGGACCGACAACGCCTACGCGAAGCGGGCAGCCGAGCGGGCCCGCGCGGAAACCTTGGCCCAGGCCGAGCTGGAGCGCCGCGCCCTCGAGGAGCGACACGCCCGGGAGCTGGCGCAGGTGCGCGAGAGGGCGGCGGAGGAAGCGGCGGAACGGCTCCTGCAGGCTCTGTGGAGCACGGAGCTTCCCCCAGCATCCGCAACGCCCGCGCCGGGCGTTGCGCCCGTCGCGCCCGTCGAGGTTCCTCCGGCCGCCGCACAGGCGCCGCCCGCGGAACCGGCGGCAGGAGCGGAGGCAATCGAAGAGATCCTGCTCGCGGTGCCCTACATCGACTCGGCCCTCTGCACCTCGTGCGACGATTGCATCCACATCAACGCCCGCATGTTCCGCTACAACGAAAACAAGCAGGCCACGATCGCCGATCCCACGGCAGGGACCTTCGAGGAACTGGTGCGGGCGGCGGAGAAGTGCCCCGCCCGCTGCATCCATCCCGGCGCGCCGCGGCCCGACGATCCCACGGTGACGCCGGAACTGATCGAGCGCGCCAAGAAGTTCGCTTGAGACGCAAGGTGCGGGACGGCCGGCCATGGTGAACGCATTGGTTCTGGCGAGCGGCGTCCTCGGCGGTATCGCCTTTTTCTTCGGTGCCGTCCTGGCGGTGGCGCACCGCTACCTGCGGGTCGAGGAGGACCCGCGCATCGAAGCGGTGGAACGCCTCCTTCCCGGCACGAACTGCGGGGCCTGCGGCGAGCCGGGTTGCCGCAGCTTCGCCGAAGCGCTCGTGGCAGGCCGCACCGCTCCAGGCAAGTGCACCGTCAGTCCGGCCTCGGCGGTCCAGGCGATCGCCAAGTTTCTCGGGGTCGAGGCGGGCCTCGAGGAAAAACGGGTCGCCCGGCTTCACTGCGCGGGAGGCAAGTCGGCGGTGCGGCGCCTGGCCGACTACAGCGGGCCGCGCTCCTGCCGGGCCGCCTATTGGGTCAACGCGGGGGAGCGGGCGTGCCCCTGGGGATGTCTGGGCTTCGGAGATTGCGAGCGTGCCTGTACCTTCGACGCCATCTGGATGAACGAGCAAGAGCTGCCCGTGGTGGAGCCAGAGAAATGCACGGCCTGCGGCGATTGCGTCGAAGCCTGCCCGCTGGAGCTGTTCACGCTGGAGCCGATCTCGCACAAGCTCATCGTGCAGTGCCGCGCGCCGCTCGCGGGCGAGGCGATCCGCGCCCTGTGCCGTGTCGCCTGCGATGCCTGCGGCCGCTGCGCCCTGGACGCGCCCCCCGGAGCGATCGAGATGCGCGACAACCTGCCCGTGATCCTCGACCCGAAGCGCGTGGACGAGACGTGCACCTATCGCTGCCCCACGGGGGCGATTCGGTGGATCGAGGGCCGGCAGTTCGAGGACAGGCCCGTGGAGGAGCTGGTCGAATGAGTCTCGGGCCGTGGCTGCGCCGGCGCCCGTCCCAATCGCCGCCGGAGTTTCCCGGCGAGGAGTGGCGCGGTACGGGCTTGCGCGCTCTGCTCGCCCTCGGGGTGCGGATCGCGGACACGCTGGCGCTGCCGCCCGGACTGGCCCCCGAGCGCATGGAAGGGGCCCGCAATGCCTTCGGCGACGAGGTGCGCTCGATCGTGCAGCCGGACGCGAGAGCGCGCCTGGCACAGGCGCTCGGTGCAGCCCTCGCGGGCCGCCGCACCCTCGTCGTCCTCGAGCGAGGCGCGCTGGCGCGCGCGGAGGATCTGCTACGGCGGGCGGCGGAGCTGCGGGCTTCGCTCGTGGTTCACGCAGCCTGGGCCGCCTCCGATCCCGTACCGGCGCCGGTGGACGGGGCGCCGTGGCCGGTGTGCTTCCAGCCGCGCCAGCTCCAGGAGGCGCTCGACCTCACGGTCGCGGGCTGGCGCCTGGCCGAAGACGCACTCCGGCCGGTGCTGCTCCTCCTCGAGCAATCCTGCTTGCTTTTGCCCGGGCACACCGTGCGCCTCTGCGAAAGGGAGCTGCTCCAGCGCTTCCTCGGCCGGGCTGCGGCTCAACGGCGCGCGAGCGAGCCCGCAAGTGCGCTGGGTTTCGGCGGCGAGCGGGCGGTCGTGCACGCTTGGCTCGACCCTGAACGTCCCGTCGCGCTTTCGCCGTGGAGGGACGAGCGAGATCTGGCGCTCCATCAAGCGGCCCGCAGCCTGTTCGCCGGGGAAAAATTCCTGCCACGCTTGGAGTCGTGGTTCGACGAATTCGCTTCTCTGACAGGTCGCGCGCTTGCCGCCGTCGCGGGTCGAGCGTCGCCAAGATCTCGTCATGGGCTCGTGGCGTTCGGGCCCGCCGCCGAAGTCGCCCGCTACGCGCTGCAGCGCTCGGACAAGCGCCCGCGCTGGGCGATCGTCTCGCCGCTGCTCGTGGATCCCGTGCCGGCGCAAGAGATCGCCCGCGCCCTCGCGCAGGCGCACGACGTCACGGTCCTCGAGCCGAGCGGCTGGCTTGCAGGCGCGTGGGCGCGCGCTCTGGCCCGTGCGTTCGGGGAAGTTCCGGCGGAAGGGCGCCGCGGCGCGGCGCCCACGCGGATACGGACGGTGCGTTTCTTCTCCGCTTGTGCCGCCGATCTCGCGGCGCTTTACGAGCACGGGTCGGAGCTCGAAGACGGGGCCATTCTCGGTCTCGAACCGCCGCAGCGCGCCTCGACACGCTTTCCCAAACGCCAGGTGCTGCTCCAGGAAACGGCGCGCCTGCGTCCGGATTGGGAGCGTGCCGTCCTCGCCGGAAGGGATGTGCCGAAGCTGCCCGAGGGTGCGCGCGCCGTGGCCGTTGCCCTTCGGCATCCGGGACCGCCCGAGTCGGTGGCGGCCGAGCTTGCGCGCCTCGTGGAAGACGCTGTGGGTCCGTTCCTGCACGGTCGGGTGGTGGAAATCGAGCCGGGCCTGTGGTGGCTGTGCCAAGTGGGGGCGGCAAAGCCCCTCGCGCACCCCGGCGAGGACGTGCCGCCCGAAGCGGTCTGTCTCGAGCCCGGCACGGCACGGCTGCTCGGGCGGCGGTTGGAGGAACTCGCGGCGGCTGGCGCGGTCGTGCTGTGCGGTGCCGAAGGCCCCGGGCGCCTCGTGGCGCACGCTCCGGGGCTGGGTAAGTGGAAGACCACCGGAGACACGCCCCTCGCAGCGGTCGCGCGCTGGCTTCGCCAGGGACCGGAAGCGTTCGCGGACATCCCTGCCCCAGCGCAGCCGCCGCCGGCCGATTCTTTCGAGCCCAGCCCGCCACCCGCTCCCGTGCGCCGGCTCGCCTCTACCGCCCGCACCTACGACAGCCTCGCGCGTTTCTGGGGCGAACGGGAGGAGCCCCGGCAGGAAGGCGAACGGGTGGAACGCGCGCCCGATCCGTTCCTCGCGCTACCTGCAGTGCCTGCGCTCAGCGCCGCGCTCGCAGCGCGGCCGGCCCCGTTGGACCAGCTGCCCGCGCTGAACGCCCAACGCTGTACGGCGTGCGGTGCGTGCTGGGTTGCGTGCCCCGATAGCGCGATCGTGGCCTCGGCAGCCAAGACCGACGCCCTGCTGCGCGCGGCGTTGGACGAGGTCGTGAGCGCAGGAGGATTGCAGGACGACCCCGCCGTGGGCCAACTCGGGCGGGCGCTCCAGCCCTGGGCACAACGCCTCGACGGCACGCTCGGCAAGGCAGGCGAGAGGGCATGGAACGCGGAGGCCGCGCGGCAAGCGCTGGCGTGGGTGGCGGAGCGAGTCGGTGCGGACGACGCGGCTCGCGCGCGCATGCGCGAGCTGGGCGAGGCGGCCATCGAAAAGCTTCGCGATCTGACGCTCGTGGCGAGCGAGGCGTTTTTCCACGAGCCTCGCAGAGCCGCCCGCGGCAGCGGCGAGTGGATCGCCTTCGCCCTCGACGAGGGCCACTGCCAAGCATGCGGCATCTGCGCCGCCGTCTGTCCCGAGAAGGCGATCGCCCTGGAAGACGCGACGCCCGAGGGCCGGAGACGTGCGCGCAGGGCCTGGAGGCTCTGGCAGTCGCTTCCGGAGACATCGGACGCGACGATCTCCGCCGCGATGGAGCAAGAGCGGCTCGACGGTCTCTCCGCCCTCATGCTCTCGCGGACCTGCGCGCTCGCCCTTCCGGGAGGCGGCGCCGCCGAAGCGGGCTCGGGCGACCGCCTGGCCCTGCGCCATCTCGTCGCGGTGGCGGAATACGAGCGCCGCCGCGCCCTGGTCGCCCGCGCGGCCAGGCTGGAAGCGCTGGTGGAGCGCCTGCGGCGCGCCATCCGCGACACGCTGGAACACGCCCTTCCGGTGGAGGACTTGGAGCGCCTGCACGAGGCCCTCGCGGAAGGTCCCGGCTCCAGCCTCGGGTCCTTGATCGCGAGGGTGGAGGCCGAGGGCGTGGCGGCGGCGGTGGACACGACACGCCTGAGACGGTGGGTCGGGCTCGCCCGCGCCGCGGAGCGGCAGCTCCGGGCGATCCGGCAAGGCGCCGCGGGGGTCGGCCGCGCGCCCTTCGGGCTGGTCGTGGCCGGGGACGAGGTGGCGCGCTGGGCTTTGCGCTTTCCGGCGAATCCCTTCGGCGTTCCCGTCGTGGCCGCCGATGCGGCGCAGGCATGCGACCTTGCCCTCGGTCTGGCGCATGCCTGGACCGAGGCCTACCTACGCGAGGCGCGCCTCTTTCGCCGGGCTTCGCTCTGGTGCGAGATTCCGGCGGATCTCGCCGCGCGCGAGCGGGCTCTGCGCCAACTGGCTTGGTCCGATCTCGACGCCGAGGAGCGCGCCGCCTGCCCGCTCGTCGTCGTCGTGGCGGACGCGGCGGAGCTGAGCGAGCAGGCGCTGTCGAGCTTCGCGCGGCTGCTTCGATCGGATCTTCCCGTGAAACTTTTGCTTCTCGACGGCCTCGATCTGGCGCGCGACACCGATCCTGTCCTGACGGCACTGGCGCTGCGCCGAGCCTTCGTGGCGGCCACCTCGATCGCCCATCCGAACCATGCCTTCCGGGCGCTGAGCGAGGCGCTGCGCTTCGACGGGCCCGCCCTGGTCCAGGTCTACGCGCCGCGGCCGCGGGCCCACGGCTTCGCGCCGGCGGACACCGTCGAACGCGCGCGGCTTGCCGTGGAGGCGCGCGTGCATCCGCTGTTCACCTACGATCCGCGCCGCGAAGGCGTCTTCGGCAAGCGCCTTTCCCTGGAAGGCAACCCGGCGCCCGAACAGCTGTGGTCGTTGCGCGAAGACGGCGAACCCGTCACGCCCGTCCACTGGGCGGCCGGCGAGGCGCGCTACGCGGATGCCTTCCAGACGCCGGCCGCGCAGGGCTCGCCTTCGTTCGCCGAGTGGCTCTCGAGCTCCCCCGGTGCGCGAGGAGAGGTCCCAGTGCCCCCATCCGGCCCGAGTGGGGACCGCCTCGCGCTCGGGGGTTTTCTCTCGCAAGCCGTGCGCGAGCGCCTGGCTCGCTGGCAGCTGCTCCAGGAGTGGGCGGGTTCGGTCACGCCGTTCACCGCTGCGGTGCGGCGCCAAGTCGCGCAGGAGCTGCGGGCACGCCACGAGGGAGAACTCGAGGCCTTGCGCCGGGAATACGAGGCCAAGCTGGCGGCGCAGCTGGCGCAGGAGCAGACGCGCCACGTGCAGCGCCTGCGGGAGCGGCTGCTGGAGCTGGCGCGCCGTGCCATCCCGCCCGGGACGCGGGGGACGCAACGATGATCGGTCCCTGGGTCCTGTGGGGCGGCCCCAGCTTCCGCCACGGGGTACACCCGGAAGCATCCAAGGAAGCCACGAACCGGCTGCCCATCGAGCGCATGCCGTTCGTGGAGCGTTATGTCGTACCCATGTCCCAGCACACGGGTGCGCCGGCCGTGCCCGTCGTGCGCCGCGGCGAGCGCGTGCATCGCGGCCAGATCGTGGGCCGCCCCCATGGCTACCTGTCGGTGGCCGTGCATGCGCCCGTGACGGGGGTGGTGGAGGCCGTCGAACCGCGACCGCATCCCACCGGTACGCGCCAGCTCGCCGTCGTGATCCGCGCCGATCCCTTCGATCCCCAGCGGGCCGCTCACATCCGGCCTGCGGACCCGCGGTGGCTGCCGCGCGAGGAGATCCTGCGCCGCATCCAGCTCGGCGGGCTCGTCGGGCTCGGCGGCGCGGCCTTTCCGACCCACGTGAAACTCGACGTGCCCGAGGGCAAGCGCGTGCGCTTCGTCGTGCTCAACGGCTGCGAGTGCGAACCCTATCTCACCTGCGATCACCGCCTGATGGTGGAACGGCGCGACGCCGTCGTGCGCGGCCTGAGGATCCTGATGCAAGTGACGGGTTGCGAGCGCGGTTATATCGGGATCGAGGCGGACAAGCCGGACGCGATCGAGGCTTTGCAAGCGGAGGCCCGGGACGACCCGCGGGTGGAGGTGGTCTCCTTGCGCGTCAAGTACCCGCAGGGGGCGGAACGCATGCTTATCGAGACGATCTTCCATCGAGAAGTCCCGAGCGGCAAGCTTCCCCTGGACCTGGAAATCCTCGTGCAGAACGTGGCGACTGCGGCTGCCTTGGCGGATCTGTTCGATCGCGGCCAGCCGCTCATCGAGCGGGTGGTCACCGCGGCGGGCGATGGGCTGCGCCGCGCGGCGAACCTGCTCGTCCCTATCGGCACCCCGCTGGCGGACGTGGTCGAGCACTGCGGCGGCCTGCGGGAGGAGGCGCGTCAGGTGATTCTCGGAGGACCGATGATGGGGCAGGCGCAGAAAACGCTCGAGGCGCCCATCGTCAAGGGCACCTCGGGCGTGCTCGCCTTCAGCCGCCCCCTGGGCTTCGTCGAAGAGGATCCCTGCATCCGCTGCGGCCGCTGCCTGGAAGCCTGCCCCATGATCCTGAACCCTTCGCGCCTCGCCGCGCTGGCGCGGCAGCAAGACGTGGAGGCCCTCGAGCGCCTGCACGCGCTCGACTGTTTCGAGTGCGGGAGCTGCGCCTATGTCTGCCCCTCGCACATCCCTCTCGTGCAGCTCATCCGCGTGGGCAAGGCACTCGTGCGCCAGGCCCGCCGCACGAGGCAGGTCGCATGAGCGAGGCGCCGCGGCTCGAGCTGAGAGCGGCTCCGTTTCTCCACCGTGGCCTGAGCACCCGGCGCTTGATGTACGAGGTGCTGGCATCCCTCGTGCCGGTCGTCGGCGCGGCGGTCTACTTCTTCGGCGTGGCGGCGCTGCTCGTCGTGCTCGCGTCGAGCGCCGGGGCCGTGCTCACGGAATGGTTTTTCGGCGCCTCGCGGCGGGGCCTGGGAACGCTGCGCGACGGGAGCGCGCTGCTCACGGGCGTGTTGCTCGCCCTGACCCTGCCCCCTGCGCTCCCGCTGTGGATGGCTTTTCTCGGTGGGGTGGTGGCCATCGGCCTGGGCAAGACGATCTGGGGCGGGTTGGGGCAGAATTTGTTCAACCCCGCACTCGTGGGGCGCGCCTTCCTGCAGGCGGCCTTTCCCGAAGCGCTGACGACATGGACACCTCCCGGGCGCGACCTCTGGTCCGTGCCGGCGAGCACGTTCGCCTGGCCCTTCATGCGCGCGGACGTGGACGTGACCACGAGCGCCACACCCCTCGGGCTCGCCAAGTTCGCCGGCCAGCCGACGGAACTCGAAGCGCTCTGGTTCGGCAACACCGCCGGATCGCTCGGCGAAACCTCGGCCGTCGTGCTCGTAGTCTGCGGGCTGGTCCTCGCGTTGCGCCGGGTGTTCGACTGGCGGCTCTGCGTTTCCACGATCCTGGGCGTGGCGCTGCTGAGCGGCGTGCTCCACGCGGTCCTGCCCGAGCAGTGCCCTCCGCCGGCCTTCACGGTGCTTTCGGGCGGGTTGCTCTTCGGAGCTGTCTACATGGTGACCGATCCGGTGACCACGCCGCTGACGCCCCTCGGGGCCTGGATCTTCGGCTCCGGCGTGGCGGTGCTCGTCGTGCTCATCCGCGTCTGGGGCGGCCTTCCCGAGGGCGTGATGTACGCGATCCTGTTGATGAATGCGGCGACACCGCTCATCAACCGCTACAGCCAACCGCGCCCCTACGGAGGCTGACGTGCGGGAGCGCGAGCCGGGACCTTGGCGCTTGATCCTCACGCTCGGCGGGGCGGGTTGGCTCGCCGGGGCGCTGCTCGTGGGGGTCTACCTCGCGACGGATCCTTCCATCCAGCGCAACCGGGCGCGGGCGCTTTTCGCCGCAGCCCAGCGCGTCCTTCCCGGAGCCGAGCGCATCGAGGCCTGGCTGTTCAAGGAAGGCGAGCCGGTGCGCTACGAAGGGCCGCGCGACGTGCCCCCGCCTCCTGGGGCGCTCTTCGCGGGCTACGGGCCGGACGGCACCCTGGTCGGGGTGGCGATCCCCGCCGAGGGCCCGGGTTTTCAGGACACCATCCGCCTGGTCTACGGCTTCGATCCCCAGCGCCGCCTCGTCATCGGCCTGGAGGTCCTGGAGAGCCGCGAGACTCCCGGCCTCGGCGACAAGATCGCCTACGATCCGGACTTTCTCGCCAACTTCGGGGCCCTCGAGGTGGAGCCGGAGGTCGTTGCCGTGCGCCGCGGCGAAAAACGCCGCCCCCACGAGGTGGACTGCATCACGGGGGCGACGATCTCTTCGGAAGCGGTGGTGGCGATCCTGAACCGGAGCCTCGAAGCCTGGCTTCCGCGCCTGGAGCGCGCGGCGGAGCGGATGCGTGAGCGGACCGGTGCGTGAGAGCGCGTGGCGGGAGTTCGCCAAGGGTTGGTGGCGAGAGAACCCCGTCTTCATCGCGGTCCTGGGTCTTTGCCCCGCGCTGGCCGTGACCGCCTCCCTGCGCAACGCGCTCGTGATGAGCGGGGCGACAGCGTTCGTGCTCATCGGGGCGAGCCTCGTGGTCTCCGCCTTGCGTCACGTGGTGCCGCGGCAGGTGCGGATCTCGGTCTACATCGTCGTGATCGCCACGCTGGTGACGGCCGTGGACTTCGCCCTCGCCGCCTGGATGCCTGTGGCCCACAGGGAGCTCGGGGCGTTCATCGCGCTCATCGTGGTCAACTGCCTGATCCTGGGACGCCAGGAAGCGTTCGCCTCCAAGAACAGGCCGGTCCTGGCGCTGGCGGATGCGGCGGGCATGGCGGGAGGTTTCGCTCTGAGCCTTTGCATGATCGGCGCGGTGCGGGAGCTGCTCGGAAACGGCCGTGTGCTGGGCTTGCGCGTCTTGCCTGCGGCTTACGAGCCGTGGGCGGTGATGATCCTGCCCCCGGGCGGGTTCTTCGCGCTCGGGCTTCTCTTGACCGTCTTCGCCTGGCTGCGCGAGCGCGCCGAGCAGCGCCGCCGCGCCGAGCAGGCACGCGTGGCTGCGGCCGCGCGCTCCGGGGGAGGCGCACCGTGAGGGGCGAGCTGATCTGGATCTTCGCTTCCGCTTGCCTGATCAACAACTTCACCCTCACCTACTTTCTCGGCCTCTGCCCCTTCTTCGGCGTGACCGGACGACTGGCGACCGCGTTGCGCCTCGGGCTGGCCAACATCTTCGTCATGACGATCACCGCGGGCGCCGCCTGGTTGCTCGAGCGGTTCGTGCTGCCTTGGGTACCGTACCTGAGGCTGATCAGCTTCATCCTGGTCATCGCCAGCACGGTGCAGTTCGTGGAGATGCTGATCCGCAAGACGAGCCCGGCACTGTTCCGCGCGCTGGGCATCTACCTGCCGCTGATCACGACGAACTGCGCCATCCTCGGGCTCGCCCTGTTCGCCACCAACCGCGGCTACGGCCTTTTGGCAAGCGTGATCTACGCGCTGGGCGCGGGGGTCGGGCTGCTGCTCGCCCTCGTTTTGATGGCGAGCCTGCGGGAGGAGGCGGCGCTCGCCCCCGTGCCGCGGCTCGTGCGGGGCACGGCCCTGAGCTTTTTCGTCGCGGGCATCCTGTCGCTGGCCTTCATGGGCTTCGCCGGCCTTTTTCACGGGGTCGTCGAATGATCATCCACCTGCTCGCCGTGGCGGCGCTCGGTCTGCTCCTGGCGCTCGGGGGCCTGTGGGGGCTGCGCGGGCGAAAGCCGCCCCGGCCTCCCTGCGGGGACGGTCCGGAGTGCGCCGGGTGCGGGGGCCTCGTCCGCGAAGCGGACCGGGGGAAGGCCGCGAGACCGGTCGGATCACGGTCCGACGATGAACGTCGTGCGATCCATCCCCGTGTTGCCGGTGCGGGCGTCGCTCGCCCACACCTGCACCTCGTACACACCCGGCCGCTCGACCCGGACCGTCGCTGCGAACTGCGACGGAGAGCCGGCGTAGTCGAGCGGGATCGCGGCGAGCTGCTCGCCGTTCAGGAACACCACCGCTTCGATCTGCCAGCGCGTCGAGTCCCAGAGCCCTCCGGGCTCCGCGGGGCAGCCTCACATCATCGTGAGGTTGATCCGCAGCGGAACCTCCTGCGGCGGCGGGCCGAGACGCACGTGCGCCGGAGGCTCCAGGATGTCCACCACGAACCCGGCGAGGACGAGCAGAATCGCGTCCCCCTGATCGAGGTGCCGGCCCGGGAAAACCCACTGCGTGCGGCTCACCTCCTGGATCGCCTGCGGCTGGGCGAGGGGTCCGCGCGCCGTGATGCGCACGCGGCGCGGCCGCTCGAGCTCGAGCGTGGCGTAGAAGCCAGCGGCTTCCGGTGTGGACAGGGGCTCGCCCCGGCGCCGCGGCTCGAGCACGATTCGCCGGGTGTCTCCGGTGCCGCCGCTCGTCGTACCCTCGGCCAGCAGCTCCCCGGTGTCCGCATCGTGGATCAGCACCTGGGCACCCCCCATGGAGGTCCCCACGAACTTCGCGTCCTCGCTCAGGACGCGAACGGCCAGGCGCGTTTGCTCTCCCGCGGCCGGCAGCGCGGCCAGTGCCATGGCCGCGGCGGCGCTGAGCCACGGGAAAAACTTCTTCGGCGTGCGTGCCATGATCGGTCCTCCTGCGCCCCGGGGAGCTCCAGAATCTCCAGCGAAACCGCCGGCCTTCCGGGGCTGCGTCGGTATCTTCGCGCAGGATCGCCGATGATGGTAGGGCGCCGCTGCCGAATCGTGCCCGCCGCCCGCATCGGCCCGCCAAAAGCGTTGCCCCCGGGTACGGGCGCCGCGCGTCAGGGGACTCCGTCTGTCCCGAAGGCAGAGCCGAATCGGCCGAGTTCCGCGGTAAGCTCCGATGCGTCTCGGCGCTCCGGGCCAGGGTGCCAACGATGGACACGCGCACGATCCGCCGGCGGGCATTCGCGTCGCAGACGCTTCGCCGGCAGACCGGTCTCGTGGCTGCGGCCCTCGCTTGCACGAGCATGCTGTCGCTCGCCGCGTCTTCTTCGTCGGCGCCGATCGGCCGGATTCCCGCGGATAGCTTCGTGCGCAGCGATACCTGCGGGGAGTGCCACAGGGACATCTACGCGGCGTGGAGACAATCCGCCCACGCGCGCTCCATGGAAGCGCCTGCCTTCCTCGAGAGCTTCCGCACTCTGGAAGTCCAGGACCCGGCCCTGGCCCGGGTCTGCCTCGAATGCCATGCGCCTTTGGCTCGTCACGGCGGCGATCCCACCCTCTCCCGCAAGGTGACCTGGGAAGGGGTCACGTGCGATTTCTGCCACACCATGCGGTCGGTCGCGGCGGAGGATTCACGGTTCCGCTACGAGGTGACGATGGGCACGGTCAAGCGCGGGCCCGTTCGCGATGCCGAATCCACGGCGCACGACGTCGCGTACTCGGAGCTGCACATGCAGTCCCTGGTCTGCGCGCCGTGCCACGAGTACGCCAACGACGCCGGCATACCCGTGCTCACGACCTACACCGAGTGGCGACAGAGCGAGGCCGCCGCCTCGGGCGTGACTTGCCAGGCGTGCCACATGCCCGAGGTAGAAGGCAACGTCGTCGATCCCCGCATCCAACGGGACCCGCGCGCGCTCGTCAACACCCACGCCATGACCGGCGGGCACTCGCTGGCGATGCTGCACAAGGCGCTGCGCGTGGGCATCCATCCGGAGCGCGAGGAGGAAACGTTGCGGCTGACCGTGGAGATCGAGAACAAGGGCGCCGGCCATGCCGTGCCTACGGGCATGCCGGGCCGGCGGGTCATCCTGGAGGTGGTCCTGCACGTGTTCGAGGGCCCAGCATACACGGAGCGCAAGGTCTACGGGAAACGGTTCCTGGACGCCGAGGGCCACGAGATCGTGGCTGTGGCCGATTACTTCCGGCCGGGCAGCCGCCAGGTCGAGGACACGCGCCTGCGGCCCGACGAGCTGCGCCGCGAAGTCTTCCTGTTTCCCGTGCCGAAAGCGCGCCCGGCCACCGTGACGCTCAAGCTCGACTACGAGCACCCGCTCGGCCCCGGAGCAGCCGAGCCCGCTCGTTTTACGTTCTTTTCGGAGACTCGAATCGTGCCCAGCCGACCCTGACGGCCCGGGCTGTGCCCCGCGTGGGTCCTGGCCGGCGCGGTCGCGGCGGCTGCGGCGCTTCCTGGTGCATCATGGCCCCGTTGCGCGGGCCTCGCTGGCGAGGGGCGGGAGTACGCGGGCTCCGATGCGGCTTGTTTCCGTCAACGCGGGTCTGCCCCGGGAGGTTCACTGGCGGGGCAGGCTCGTGCGCACGGCGATCTTCAAGCAAGCCGTCCCCGGGCGAGTTCGGGTGCACCGGACTCGCCTCGAAGGCGATGCGCCGGGGGATCCGAGCGTGCACGGCGGCAGGCACAGGGCCGCCTGCGCCTACCCGCTGGAGCATTACCGGTACTGGGAACGGGAGCTCGGAACGGGCGCGCTTTCTGCCGGGGCGTTCGGCGAAAACTTGACCGTGGAAGGTCTCGACGAGGCCTCGGTGTGTATCGGGGACCGCCTGCGCCTGGGCACCGCCGAGTTCGTCGTCACGCACCCGCGCATGCCCTGCTACAAGCTGGGCATCCGTTTCGCCCGCGACGACATGGAGCGGCGTTTCCTGCAAAGCGGGCGCCCAGGGTTCTACCTCGCGGTGAGCCGGGAAGGGTGGATCGAAGCGGGGGATCCGGTGGAGATCGTCGGCCGCCATCCGTCGCGTCTCAGCGTCGCGACGATCTTCGCGCTCAGAACCGGCGCGTGCCGCGACCGGGCGTTGCTTCGCGCCGCCTCGGAGCTCGAGGCCTTGCCCGAGAGCTGGCGCCAGAAGTTCGCTTCGTGGCTCTAACGCGCGCGGGCAGAGGCGGCCGTTGCGTTCGGCGGCCAGGTGGAGCTTGCAGCGCGATCGAGGCTCGAATAGACTCCGGGAAGCGGCTCGGGAGCCCGCTCGGGAACGGGCGGCCCGCCGCGGCAGGAGTCCCCCGCACGGAGTCGAGGGAACACCGATCGCAGCCCGAGGCCCCGAGGCCTGACGCACGCTTCGGGGGGATCCTGCGACGGGCCGGCGCGGCCTGGCTCGTGGCCGCGCTCGCGTGGCCCGCGGCGGCGCAGATCGTGGCTCCGGGCGGGCGCACGCTGTTCAACAGGACTGTCATGCTGCGCACGTTCGTGCGCCTGGACACGTTCGCCCCTGCCGCCTCGGGCGAACGCGTGCAGCGGATGACCTGGCCCATGGCCGTCGTCTGGTCGCCGTACCGGCACTGGCACCTGACCTTCGTCGCGCCGATCGTCTCCGTCGAACGCGACGGCCTTCAGGGCGAGACGCGAACCACCGGATCGGCCGATGGGTTCGTCTTCGCCCGCCACGATCTCCTCCGGCGCAACGTGCCGCGCGGCTTCACGCGCCTGTCGCCGCTTTTCGGCTTGAAGCTCCCCACGGGGGGTGCCTTCGGCAACCATTCGACGGATCCCATCGCGGGGATCGTCTTCTCGCGGGTGCGCGACCCGCACTGGCTCGTGGCGGACGCGCAGTTCACCTACGCCCGCGCGGGCGAGGGGGATCTGCGCTTCGGCCACGAGTGGCTCTACGACGTGGCCTACGTCTACCGGACCCTACCGCGCGATGGCCTCGGGGTTCCCGCCCTCTACACCGTGCTCGAACTCAACGGCCGCCGGGAAGGCCGCTCGCGCGTGGACGGCGTCGCGCAGCCGGACAGCGGGGGCCATCTCGTTTATCTCTCGCCGGGCATCGAGTACATCCCGGGCAACAGGCTCGTCCTCGAGTTCTCCGTCCCCGTCGCGGTGGTGCGCGAGCTGAACGGCGATCAAACGCGTCCCCGCGTCTCGCTCATCGCAGGCGTGCGATGGCTGTTCTGAGATCGCGCACCCTTCGCCTGTCGCTCCTGTTCGCGGGATACGCCAGCGGCCTCGCCTGCGCCCCCGAACCGGCGCCGCCCGCCGTCGCCCGATACCGCGTCGTCGGCCAGTGGGGCGGAGAGGGCCGCGAGCCGGGTCGCTTCCACGGGCCGCAGGGGATCGCGGTGGATGGCGACGGTCTGGTCTACGCGGCGGACGCCGAGAACTGCCGCGTTCAGGTTTTCTCCGAGGCGGGCGAGTTCCTGCGGGCCTGGGGCGAGTGCGGCGAGGCTCCCGGGCAGTTGCTGCGCCCGATGGACGTGGCGGTGGGCCCGGACGGCCAGGTCTACGTCGTGGATTTCATGCTCGACCGCGTGCAAGTCTACGAGTCCGGGGGAGCGTTCCTCCGCGCGTGGGGCCGCTCGGGCTCGGAACCCGGCGAGCTTTCCTCGCCCGTGGGTGTGGCCGTGGACGGCTCGTCGCGGGTCTACGTTTCCGAGTTCTACGACCACCGGGTGCAGGTTTTCGATGCCGGAGGGAGGTGGCTCTTGCAGTGGGGTGGCGAAGGCCAAGAGCCCGGCCGCTTGCACTATCCCGGCCGGCTCACCGTCGGCCCCGACGGGGCGATCTACGTCGCGGACGCGCACAACTACCGGATCCAGAAGTTCACGCCCGAGGGGGTGTTCGTCGCGGCTTGGGGCAGCGCCGGGAGCTGGCACGGTCGGTTCCAGGACCCGGTGGACGTCGCGGTCGCGCCAGACGGTGAGCTCCATGTCGCGGATAGCGGCAACTTTCGCTTGCAGTGGCTCGCTGCGGACGGGAGCTACATCGCCGAGTGGGCGCTGCCGGCGGCGGAGG
Source organism: Acidobacteriota bacterium (assembly GCA_037447115.1). Lineage (GTDB taxonomy): Bacteria > Acidobacteriota > Polarisedimenticolia > Polarisedimenticolales > JBBIHH01 > JBBIHH01. Next base: position 80,550 of record JBBIHH010000008.1, on the reverse strand, counting down.
GGCCGCGCTTCCAGTCGCCGGCGGCCGTGGCGTGGCATCCCGCGGGGCGTCTGTACGCGACGGATCCGGCGGGGAATCGGATCTGGATTCTGGAGCCCGTGAAGGGAGGTTCGAGATGACCCCACGGCCCTCGAGGCGGGCAGGAACGCCCGTGCCTCTCGTGGCGCTGCTCTTCTTCGTCGTCGTCTTCGCCGCACCCTCGTGGGCGCAGGTGGAGCGCGCGGCCGTGCGGCTCGACGGCATGACCTGACCGCTTTGAGCCTACGGGGCCGAGAAGGCCCTGCGGCGCCTGGAAGGCGTCGGCGAAGTGCGGGTGAGCTTGAAGGAAGGCGAGGCGATCGTGCTGCCGCGCAAGGACAGGAGTTTCGATCCCGCGCGAATCCCCCGCGCCGTGCGCGATGCGGGCTTCACGCCCCGGGAGATCCGCGTCACGGCCGTGGGCGTTCTTGCGCTCGAGAAAGAAGGGCCCAAGCTGGAGATCCCCGGCGTCCAGCGCCGGTGGAGCCTGGCCGGGGGTCCGGTCGCGCAGGAGCCGAGAAAGTGGGAAGATCTGCTCGGCCAGCGGGTGCGCGTGATCGGGCTCTTCGATGCCGGCGCGGACGCTTCACCCCCGAGCCTGACCGTGGAAGCGTGGTCTCCCGCAGTCCCTTCCGACCCGTAGGTGGCCGGCGGCGACCGGCCAGCGGTGGCGCCCCGGGGCAAAAGCTCGGCCGCTGGCTCGCCGCCCCCGATGCCGGTGCTTGCGCAGGCGCGATGGACATCGAAGATCCGCCTCCGGGCGCACCCCACGTAGAATCGTGCCCCTAGAGGCCCTCGTCGTGGGATGCGCCCGTAGCTTGGGGGAGCGAGATGATTCGCTCGCTCGCTCGCTCGCTCGCCGGCGCTACCGGAAGAGCGCCCGACTCTGGGTCGTCGCGGCGGCGCTTGTTGCCGTCGCGGGTTCGGTCTCGCTAGGACGGGCGGGCAAGGCGCGCGCCCCGGACCGGCCGCAACGGCCTTACCGATTCGTCCTGGAGGTGCACCCGAAGAGCGCGACTTTCCGCGGGATCATCGTGGTCGATGGCAAGTCCCGGCTGGTGGAAGGCGAGCGCTCGCCCTTTCGCTTCCGCTGCGACGCCGGGTCCACAATCGCCGGCGATTTCGAGGTCGTCGGCGAGGGAAGGTTGGATTTGCGCGTATACGACCCGGGTTACTCGGAGCGGCGAGCGGTCGCGTTCGTTCATGGCCGCTCAGCCGTCTGTTTTTCCTGGGCACAACCTGGCGTCGGACCGCGAGAGCTGGGCTACCCCGACGAGGGCGGGGGCTGTGGCTCGAACTCTCCCGGCCCGAAGCAGCTGCAACAGCTGATCCAAGCGCGGGATCGAGAAGAAGATTCCCGTCGCCCTTCGCCGTAGAAGACAGCGAAAGCGAAGCAAACACGGAGGGAAGGAGGAGTCGGTATGCTCAAGGAGTTCAAAGAGTTCGCGATGCGTGGCAACGTGCTCGACATGGCGGTCGGGATCGTCTTGGGCAGCGCGTTCGGAAAGATCGTCTCGTCGTTCGTCAACGATATCTTGATGCCGCCCATCGGCCTGATCACCGGCGGCGTCGACTTCTCGAATATCTTCGTCGACCTCTCGGGCAAGCGCTACGAGACGGTGGCCGCGGCGCAGCAAGCGGGTGCGCCCACGATCAACGTCGGGTTGTTCGTCAACTACGTCCTGGACTTTTTGATCGTGGCGTTCGCGATTTTCCTCGTGGTCAAGCCCATCAACCGCTTGAAGAAAAAAGACCAGGCACCGCCGCCGGCTCCGACGGCCAAGACTTGTCCGTTCTGTGCCACGGACATTCCCATCGCGGCCAAGCGTTGCCCGCACTGCACGAGCGAGCTTGCAGTGGCGTGATCGCCTGATAGTGCGGGCGCCGGTCGCGGCGGTGCGCATCGAGGGTCTGGCGCGCCCGCTCCGGCAGGGAGCCGTAGCGGTCGTAGTCGTCGCGGGTGGGGGCCAGCCGCTCTGGGCTCCAACCCTCCTGCGCCGCGATGGCCTCGAGGACCTCGTGCGCCGAAAGATGCCCGAAGTGCAGGTAGGGCCACAGTCCGCTCGTGGCCGCGCGGTCGGGATGGTTGCCGACCGCGGGCTTGCGGGCTGCCGCCTGCAGCATGCGGGGCAAGAAGAACGCCGGGTAGTCGTCCGTCGCCACCGAGCACGGGCGGGAGGCGAGGGCCTCGAGGAGACCCTTGCCCGCGCCCTTTCGCGGCTCGACGTACGGGTAGTAGAGGGCGCCCGTGTCCTCGAATGCGCGGGCCTGATCCGCCATGCCGTCGAGCACGAACCGATGCAACCGCGCGCTCGCCCACGGGTAGTCGGCGCGCAGTGGCTCCAGCACGAGCAGCGGTCGGGGGTGCTGCGTTTCGGCCGCGATGGCCATCGAAAACGACTGGCTTCGGTGCGGGCGAGCGAACGCGCCCGCACGATGAGAGCGACGGTCGAGGCCGAAGCCCGCCGAGCTGGATCCGCCCCCAGGTTTCGCGGGCCCCCGGATATTCGATTGACATCGCGTGCGCCAGTCGGTATCAGATAAGCGTTCCTACCTCCGCATGCGTGAGTCGGGGCAAGGACGAACCATTGCGGACAACCCCGGGCGCGTCCGTAGGGCAGAACGTCATAGGGGCGGCGGCCGGAGGGAGTGGACCATGGATCATCGTCGGCTTCTTGGCCTAGCCTTGCTCGTGTCCTTCGCTTCCGCGCTACCCTCGAGCGGGCAGTCTTTCAGCGACCAGACGGTGGCGTGCGGGATCGCCTTCACGACCAACGTGCCCACGACGGCCGGCCGGCCCCACTGGCCGGGTGGGACGGTGGGCGATTTCAACAGGGACGGCTGGCCCGATATTTTTCTCCTCGGCGGTGGCGGCGTCGCCGATGCCCTCTACATCAACAACGGGGACGGGACGTTCACGGACCGCGCCGCGCAGTGGGGCATCGCCCTCGAACACCGCGGGCGCGGCGCCGTGGCTGGCGACTACAACAACGACGGCTGGCTCGATATCTCCATCACCAGCGCAGGCGACATGACGGGTGGCGACCGGCCCGGACAGCATATCCTGTACCGTAACAACGGCGACGGGACGTTCACCAACGTCGCCGAGGCGGCGGGTGTGGCGTACACCTCGGAATTCCTGTCCACGGCGAGCGCCGCTTTCGGTGACTACAACCTCGATGGGTGGCTCGATCTGTTCGTCGCGACGTGGGACGCCTTCAACGACGGCAACCGCCTGTTTCGGAACAACGGGGACGGGATGTTCACGGACGTCACGGTGGCGGCAGGGATCGCGCAGGACATGCGGGGATTCGTGCCCCGTTTCGCCGATATGGACAATGACCGCTACCCGGAACTGCTGTTGGTGTCGGACTTCAAGACGACCAAATACTACAAGAATAACCAGGACGGCACGTTCACGAACTGGACGAGCCCGTCGGGAACGGGCCTCGAGGACAACGGGATGGGCAGTGCCGTTCTCGACATCAACCGCGACGGGCTGCAGGATTGGTACACCACATCCATCTACCGCGACGATCTGAGCAAAGACGGCAACTACATGTACTTGAATCTCGGCAATCACACCTTCGATGATTTGCCCGCGGGGTGCGGATGCAAAGACGGCGGTTGGGGTTGGGGAACGACGGCGCTCGACTTCGACCACGACGGTTGGACGGACCTCGCGGAGACGAACGGCTGGTCGGATGCCGAGTTCAGGGTCGAGCCTTCGTATCTTTACCGGAACAACGGGGACCTGACCTTCACGCGTTCCGAGTTGCCGTACACCGCCGAGGGCCGTTCGATCATGACTCTGGACTACGACCGCGACGGCGACATGGATCTCGTGATCGTGCCTCACAACGCGCAGGTCGCCGTATTCCGCAACGATCTTTCGGGGCCCGACAAACACTGGCTGGAGGTCCTGCTGGACACGAGCGGCGTCGGACCACCTCTGGCGCCCGACGGCATCGGTTCGCGGGTGATCGTCACCGCGGGCGGGGTGACGCAGTACTTCTACATGAGCCGCGGGGCGACCTACCTTGGCCAGAGCCAGCTCGTGGCCCACTTCGGGCTCGGCGCGGCGACCACGGTAGACACCCTCACGGTGGAATGGACGGACGGCAGCACCACCACGCTGACGAACTTCGCGGCGGACCAGATCATCACCGTCAGCCCGACCGTGTTCGGCGCGCCCGGCGAAACCTCGGAGCCGAGTGTGGCGTCGCAACAGATGCGCGCGCGCTATCACAAGGCCACGGGCGAGATCGAGGTGACGTACCATCCCGCCTGCAACGCGACGAACCACACGATCTACTACGGCGACCTGGCCAACGTCTCGAGCTACACCTATTCCGGTGCCGCGTGTTGGCGAGGGAACTCGGGAACGACCCTCTTCAAGCCGGGCACGCTGGACAACGCCTTCTTCGTCGTGGTCGGGAACACGGGGATCGTGGAGGGGTCGTACGGCCAGAACAGCTCGGGCGTCGAACGGCCGCAGGACGTGGGGTCGCTCGGTTGCGATTTGCCTCAGGATCTGACCGCCACTTGCGTTCCGTGAAGCGAGAGACTGCGTGTCGAGGCAGGGCCTGCCTGCCGGCGCGAAGGGGGAGGGGCGCGCCGAGGTACAAAGAATTTCAGTGGGTTGGCGGCGACAGTGAGGCGGTCCGATCCGACACCGGCCAATGGGAACCCTTCGGTCCCATGCTCCCGAGCGCTGTCATCGGTCCTGTCACGCGAGGATCGTTCGGCGGTCTCAGTACGTGATGGCCATCGTCAGGTCCATGGCGTCGCGGGGAGGGCGCGCTGGCAGGGTCCGCGCCTGGCGACAGAAGATCCGCTCCGCCGTCCACAGGGCGGCGAAGGCGTCCAGGATGTCGTCGTCCGCGACGTCTTTTCGGAGGAAGGCTTCGCGCACGAAATCGTAGGCCCGATGGCCGAAGCGCGCGCGCACCAAACGAAGGCGGGCGCTTCGCCCCGCGGGCGTTTTCTTGCTCTCCGCCATCGGTCGCTCCCGGTTCCACGCCCAGAAGGACACCTCGGGGTGGATCTCGAAAATCTTGCGGCGTAGCCCGGGAGAGGCGGAGCGCAACGCGGCGTCCATTTCCCGGATCTTCGGGTAGAGCGCCCACGCCTGGGCGCCGACGCGGCGGCCGTCCACGCGGCTCGTGATGCGCGAAGCTTGCCGGCGGGAGCGTGCGGACAGTGCGGGCCGAACGGGTGCGGGAAAGACGCTCTGGCACCTGGGCCAGCCCAGGAGCTTTCGGGCCTCGTGGTCGCACGCTCGGCGACCCCGGTCGGCAAGACCGATCGGGATGTCCACGGCTAGGACATGGAGCTCGCTGGCCAGCGCCAGTAGGTCTCGGGCGGAGCGCGCGAGGACTCCTTCCAGCTGCGCCGAAGCGGGCGTACGCACCAGGCAGATCCACCCCGCGCGGCAGCCGTCCGCCCCGCCGATGCGCGCGCCTGCGGCCGGCCGGTTGAAGGTCGAAGAAGCGCTTGGCTCGGGTAGGCACGAGCGACGGCGGCATGACGTTCCCGCGAGCGGTTCGAGGCCCACGCCTGGGAGGGTAGCCTGGTTCCGGGGGACGAGCGATGCGGGGAAGCGGGCGAGATGCGCCTCGTCCCTACCGTTCCGACCCCTCGCTTTGCGCCATCACCTCTTCGACGGTGCGGCGGATCTCTTCGGCGAGTGTGCGGGCGCGGCGGAGCAGTTCCTGCTGTTTGCGCGCGAACTCCGTGGCGGTCGTCTTGTCGGCGAAGCCGGGCAGGTTGATGCGCACGTTGAGGGCGCCGCCCTCGGCGGCGGCGAGGGCGGCGGCGCCGGCGGTACCCGCGTCGGAGACGGACGCAGGGTTGCCGTGGCGGGCGGCTTCGAGCGAGAGTTCCAGGGCTTCGACGGCGCGCTGGAGGACCTCGAGGGGCACGCGCGCGGCGTTCTGGACCGCCTGCTCGATCGCGCGCGCGCGCGCCGCCTGCTCCTGCCCGGTCCCTTGCGGAAGTCGGCGCGCGGCGAGGACGGCGCGGAACGCCTCGGTGTCGAGGTCCACAGCTTCGAGGAGGGCGTCCTTGAGCCGCTGCGCCCGCGTGCCGATCTCCTGCATGCGTTTGCGGTCGTGCTCGGAGCTTTTCTTGGGCCAGGCGAGCGCGGCCACCATGCTCGACAGCGCGGCGGAAAGCACCCCGCAGAGGGCGGCCACGCTGCCGCCGCCGGGGGCAGGCGAGTCGCTGGAAAGCTCGTCGGCGAACTCGTACAGGCGCATCGCCTTCAGGCCCTTCGGCGCCCCGCGATACCTGTACTCGATGATCTTCTGTTGGGGATCGAAGGGCCCGAGTTCCGCGAGCCCGAGCGACCACACCGCCATCCGCACCCGCTCCCGCTCGGGCACGCCCGTGGTGGCGCCCTGCTTGGCAAGGTAGTGATCGCCCGCCATCAGCATCGCTTCGAGAGGGATGAGGCCGACGAGCTCGCTCCCCGTGACGCGCACGCCGTGTTTCTGCGCCTCCTCGCAACAGGCGTCGAAGACCTCGTGAATCGGTGCGACCTTGTAGTTCATGATGTTGAAGGAGATCTGCGCGCGCCCGTATTCCTCGATGTACCAGCCGGCGCCCTGCAGCTCCTTGAAGCGCCCGGGAACGCGCACGAGCTTGCCTTCCGCGTCGCGGACGTGTTTGCCGTGTTCGTCGCGCAGAGGCTTCCCGGTCTCTCTCAGCTCGCCGGCGATGCGGTTAGCGATCGTGCGGTCGCGCGTGTTGAGGTTCACGTTCCACGCAATGAGAAAGTCGCGCGCTCCGATCACGGTGGCGCCGGCCCGGGGGTTGAACTCGGCCGGGCCGAAGTCCGGTTTCCACTCGGGGCGCTGGAGCTTCTCCGAAAGGGCCTCGTACTCGCCCTCGCGGATGTCGGGCAGCCGGCGGCGCTCGGGGCGGGTGGCGGCGTAGCCGTAGAGGTAGACCGGGATGCCGAGCTCTTCGCCCACGCGCTTGCCCAGGCGGCGGGCGATCTCGACGCAATCCTCCATGGTGGCGCCCTGCACGGGGACGAAGGGGCAGACGTCCGTGGCCCCCATGCGCGGGTGCTCGCCTGTGTGCTTCGACATGTCGATGAGCTGCGCCGCCTTGCGGATGGCGCGGAAGGCGGCCTCCTCCACCGCCTCGGGTGGGCCGACGAAGGTGACGACGGTGCGGTTCGTGGCGGAGCCGGGGTCCACGTCGAGGAGCATCGCGTCGGGGGTACGGACGATTTCGGCCGTGATGGCATCGATGATCTCGCGGTCCCGGCCCTCGCTGAAATTGGGGACGCATTCGATCAGCTTCATCGTCTTGCCTGCCATCCAGCGCGGCCTCGGATGCGCGGTCGGCCGTGCTCACCCGTTCCGAGGGTGGGCATTGTAGCCTACACGGCAGGTATCCCCTGGCGGCACGAGGATTCGGCCACCTCGGACGCTGCTTCGCGCCCGCGATCCGGCTTCTGGTCCTGTTTCTCGGGTGGCGTGCGCAGGAACCGCACCGCGCCGCGGCGTCGGTGAGGCTCGCCGCTGCGCAAGGGCGAACCCGGCGCTCGTCCGACCGGTCGCCCGTGCACGGGCGCGATTCGACTGTGGCGCCGAACGCCGCAAGCTAACCCGCTAGGGTCGGGGCCTGGGCCTCCGGCAGCGGCGAAGCGTGGAACAGGCCGATCTGGTAGCTGCCGTCCTCCATGAGCAACCACACCATGGAGACGTAACCCTCAAGGCGCGCAGGTGCGCCGGCTTCTTCGGCGTCGATCCGATAGCGCGAGGATTGCCACACGACCCTACCTCTCGCCACCATGTGGGTTTCCGAGAGCTCGATCGAGATCCCGTCGAAGCGGTCGAGAAAGTCGGAGATCCAGCCGCGGATGGCCTCCGTCCCCTGGAACTTTCCCGGTGGAGCCGGATCCAAGACGATGGCTCCCGGTCTGAAGAACGCCAGTGCGGCGTTCAAATCTTCCGCCTCCCATGCCGCCACGAACCGTTGCAGTGTCGCCTCCACGTCGGCGGGTGACGCTTCCGGCGGTTCCCCGAACCTGCAGCCGGCGTACAGCCCCATCGCGAGCGCCAACAGGAGCACCCACGAAAGCACACTTCGCTCCGGTCGCTCCTTCTCCGTCACGGCCTTTCCTCCTTAACTTCTTCCCTCGGACACAGGACGAGAGCCCCCCTCGAATTCCGGCCCTGCTCGCCCCGCCGGACGGCGGGCCACCCCCCGGCCCGGTCGTGGGCGCGGACCATTCTAGTCCGGCGCCTCGTCTGCTGGAAGCAGGTGGCTCGGGGAGCCCGGGGAGGGTGCGGGCGGCGGCGCGGCGGGCTATAGTGTCGTCCGGCACCCGCCCCGGGAGGTCGTCCGAGCCCAGGAAAAGCTTCCGTTCTGCCCGAGGATCCGACCGCTCCGCGGTCGGTGTTGCCGGTCGGGCCGAAATCGGGAACCGGAGAGGGCGCGAATCGTACCTTCTTTCTGGAATCGGTGCGGGGATTTGCGGGTTCGTGTCCGCCGGCCCGTGCTCGGTGGCGAAAGTAGAAGATGCGAGAGCGAGCGCCGGGGAGGATGTCGGACGGCGGACCCGTAGGTGTCCCGCACACAGGACGTGAAATGAACCGACAGCAGCATCGGAAGCGCAAGAAGCGAGCGAAACGCGAGACTGCCGCGGCGGCCATGGCGTCGCCCGGGGTGGGACGCGCGTGGCGCGTCTGGGGGGTGGCTGCGGTGCTGACGGGGTTCCTTGTCCTCGGCTCTTGCGCGTGGGTCGGGGCCAGGGGCGACGAGGACGCGGAGGCGACGTCGGCTGCAGCGAAGGGCGACCCCGATCGCCAAGAGCGCGAGGACACCGTGGGGAAGAGCGAGGAGTCCGGGAAAGACGAAGACCAGGAGAAGCACAAGGCGATCCCCGTCGAAATCGCGATCCTCGGCCGCGGCGCGATCGAGGCCCGCATCCGCAGCTCCGCCAACCTCGAAGCCGAGCGCCACGTCGAGGTGTACTCCAAGGCGGGAGGGCTGATCCGAGAGCTGTATGTCGAGGAGGGAGACGAGGTGCGCGAAGGCCAGCTCTTGTTGCGCCTCGAGGACGACGAGCAGCGCAACGCCCTAGCCAAGGTACGCGCCGAGCTGGCCAAGGCGGAACGCGAGTACGAGCGGCAGAAGCGCCTCTTCGAGCAGGACCTGATCAGCGAGCAAGCCTTCAACGATACCCTCTACCAGGTCGAGCAACTGCGCATCTCGCTGGCCGACGCGGAGCGCGAGCTTTCCTACACGGAGCTTCGCGCCCCCATCGCCGGTACGATCACCGCCCGCCTCGTCGAGCGAGGCGACCAGATCACCCCCAACCAGCACTGCTTCGATCTCGTGGACTTCGACTCGCTCGTGGCTCGGGTCTACGTGCCCGAGAAGAACCTGCCACAGTTGCGCCCGGGTCTCGCGGCACGCCTGTTCGTGCCCGCCTACGGCGGGCGCGAGTACGAGGCGCGGGTGGACCGTGTCGCGCCGGTGGTGGACCCCAAAAGCGGCACGGTGAAGGTCACGGTGGCCGTGGGCCGCCAGAGGGGGCTCAAGCCCGGCCTGTACGTGGACGTGGATCTCGTCACGGAGGTGCGGGCGGACGCGCTGCTCGTGCCGAAACGGGCGCTCGTCTACGACAAGGATCGGATCTTCGTTTTCCGCGTGCGGGAGGATGACACGGTCGAGCGCATCGGCGTCGAGCCGCGACTGGCGGACAAGGAATTCATCGAACCCCTGGCGGGCCTGCGCGAAGGCGACCGTGTCGTCGTCGCGGGCCAGACGGGCCTCAAGCCGGGCGCGAAGGTCGAGATCCTCGATGGCAAGGGAGCCGGCCCGACCGGGGAGGAGCCGGCCCAGGCTGCCGCCGGCAGCCGCGCGGCCGAGGCTTCGTGATGGATCTCGCTCCGCCGGGCCGCTCTGCGCCGCCGCGCACGAGCTTCGCCACCTCGCGCCCCGTGGCGATCCTGGTGATTTTCATCGCGGCGGTCGTCTTCGGCTACTTTTCTTACGGCCGCCTGCCGGTCGACCTGATGCCGGAGTTGACCTACCCCACGCTCACCGTCCGCACCGAGTATCCCGGCGCCGCCCCCGAAGAAGTGGAAAACGACATCAGCCGCCCCATCGAGGAGGAACTGGGCGTCATCGGAGGGTTGCGCCGCATCTACAGCGTCAGCCGCGCCGAGGTGAGCGATGTCGTACTGGAGTTCGCCTGGGACATGGACATGGCCGAGGCCACCCAGGATGTCCTGGAGCGGCTCGACCTCGTCGTGCTCCCCGAGGAAGCCCGCCGGCCTCTGATCCTCCACTACGATCCGTCGCTCGATCCCGTGATGGAGCTGAGCCTCTCGGGCGAGGGCCCCGCCTTCGAGGGCGAGGAAGGCCTGAGGCGGCTCAGACGCCTGGCGGAGCTCCAGGTCGAGCGCGAGCTCGAACCGATCAAGGGTGTCGCCGCGGTGCGCGTCAAGGGCGGTCTCGAGGAAGAGATCCACGTCGAGCTCGATCCATCGCAGCTCCAGCGCACGGGCCTCTCCATCGAGCAGGTCATCGAGAGGCTCGCCGCCGAGAACATCAACGTCGCGGGCGGTACGATCGAAGAGGGGCGCACGGAGTATCTGGTGCGCACGCTCAACGAGTACACGGGGCTCGAGGAGATTGCCGACACCGTCGTCACCACGCTCGCCGGACGTCCGGTGCGGGTCCGCGATCTCGGCCGTGTCGTGCGCTCGCACAAGGACCGACAGATCCTCACCCGGACCAACGGGGGCGAAAGCGTGCAGCTCGAGATCTACCGCGAAGGCGACGCCAACATCGTGGCCCTCGCCAAGCGGGTGCGCGCGGCGCTGGGCGAGATGGACCCCGAGGTGCTGCGCCAGCGCGCCGCAGCCGCAGCGGTCCCGCAGGAGAAAGAAGGGGCGCGCGGTGCCGCCGCCCCCGCGGGCATCGCCGAACGGCTCTACCGGGAAGAAGGGGTGCGGCTGCAGGTCGTGGCCGATCGCTCGCGCTTCATCGAAAGCAGCATCCGCGAGGTGCGCAACACGGCCGTCCTGGGCGGCCTGCTCGCGGTGCTGGTGCTGTTTCTCTTCCTGGGCAGCTTTCGTACGACCGCCATCATCGCCTGCAGCATCCCGATCTCGCTGCTCGTGACGTTCGCGCCCTTGAACCTGCTGGGCGTGTCGCTGAACATCATGTCGCTCGGCGGGCTCGCTCTGGGCATCGGGATGCTGGTGGATTCCTCGATCGTGGTGCTGGAGTCCATTCACCGCTGCCAGGAAGAGGGCGACGGGCGCGTGGCCGCAGCGGCGCGCGGGACGTCGGAGGTGCAGGCGGCGGTCGTCGCCTCCACGATGACCTCCGTCGCGGTGTTTTTGCCGATGGTTTTCGTCGAAGGCGTGGCGGGACAGGCGTTCGGCGATCTGGGGCTCGCCGTCGTCGTCTCGCTGCTGGCCTCGATGGTCGTGGCCCTGTTCTTCATCCCGATGCTCGCCAGCCGCGAGGGGTCGGGGCTGAGGGCCGCCGCCGGCGAGGGCGGCGTGAGCCTGCTGCGTTGGGCGGCGTGGGGAGCGTTCCGAGAGAGCCTGCGTTCGGGACGGCGCGTGTCGGTCGCCCTCGGGTTTCCCTATCGAGTCGTCAGGCTGCTGATCGGTCTCGTGCTGGAGGCGATCGGCAAGATCGCGCTGCTCGTGTTTCTGGCGGTGGTAGCGCTCGTGGGGCGCGGCGTGCTGCCGCTGGCGGGGGTCGGGCTGCGGGCTGTGCTGTGGCTTCCCGCGCGGCTGACGGACCTCCTGATGGCCGGCCTGCGGCAAGCCTACCCGGCGTTCCTGCGCGGGGCTCTCGCGCGCCCGGGCCTGGTGGTCGCGGTCCTCGCGGCCTGTGTCGCCGCGACGGGCTTCATGTTGCGCGATCTCGACAGCGAGCTGCTCCCGGAGGTGCACCAGAGCGAGTTCACTGTGGAAGTGTCCCTTCCCGTCGGGACTCCCCTCGAGCGCACCGACGCCGTGTTGCGTCCGGTGGAACGCGCGATCCTCGAGGAGAGGGCTCACATCCGTTCGCTGATCCTCACCGTGGGCTACGACCCCTCCCAGTCGCGCCGCGCCGACGAGGGGGAGCACACGGCGGCCTTCAAGGTGCTGCTGGAGCCCTCGGCGAATCCCGCCGCTCTCGAGGAAGAAGTCATCGAACGGTTGCGGCGCCGGTTCGCCGAGATTCCCGATGTAACGGCGCGCGTCGTGCGGCCCGTGCTCTTCAGCTCGCGCACGCCTATCGAGGTGGAGATCCAGGGAGACGACCTGCAGGCGCTGCGCCGATACGGGGCGCGCGCTGCGGCTCTGCTGGAGCGGCTTCCCAACCTGGCGGACGTCGAGCTCGCGCTTCGCAGCGGCTCGCCCGAGGTACAGATCGTCTACGACCGCGAGCGTCTCGCGCTCTACGGCCTCGACATCCGCCAGGTGGCGCGCATCGTCCGCGACTCGGTGCAAGGCTTCGAGGCCACGCGCCTCAATCGCAAGGACCAGCGCATCCCCATCGTCGTGCGCCTGGCCCTCGGTGGCCGGGAGACGGTCGAGGACGTGGCGCGCGTCGTCGTCAACCCGGGCGCGCCCGCGCCCGTCCCGCTCGGCGCCGTGGCGCGAGTGACGCTCGGCGAGGGTCCGAGCGAGGTGCGCCGCGTGGACGGCCGCCGCGTGGCCCTCATCCGGGCCAACCTCGGCGAAGGCTCGCTCGGCTCGGCGGTGGCGGCGATCCGCGCGGCCCTCGAGAGCGGGATCGAATGGCCTGCCGGGATGGGCTACGAGATCCACGGCCAGCAGGAAGAATGGGAGCGCAGCCGCACGAGTTTGTGGCTGGCCCTGGGCCTGGGTGTTTTCCTCGTCTACGTGATCATGGCGATGCAGTTCGAGTCGCTGCTCCACCCCTTCGTCATCATGTTCTCCATCCCGCTGGCGTTCGTGGGGAGCGTTCTCGCCTTGTGGCTCGCGGGGATGAGTCTCTCGGTGGTCGTGTTCCTGGGGACGATCTTGCTGGCGGGCATCGTCGTCAACAACGCCATCGTGCTCGTGGACTACATCAACACGCTGCGCGCGCGCGGCCTCGAGCGCCGCGAGGCGATCGTCACGGCAGGAGGAGTTCGGCTGCGCCCGATCCTGATGACGACGCTCACGACCGTGCTCGGGTTGCTGCCCATGGCCCTGGGCTTTGGCGAAGGGGCGGAGCTGCGCACGCCGATGGCGATCACGGTGATCAGCGGCCTGCTGAGTTCGACGCTACTGACGCTGGTGATCGTTCCCGTGCTCTACGATCTTTCCGAGCGCGCCCGCGACAGCGTGCTGCGGCCCCGGGCCGTGAGGGCGGCGGCTGCGCCGGCGCCTGTGACGGGCGGCGCGGCCGATCCGAGGGCGATCCCATGAGTCCCTGGGAGTTGAGCGGGAGCGCGCTCTCGCGCTTTTCTCTGCACCGGCGCGTCAGCGTGTTCGTGCTCGTCGTGAGCGCCGTGGTCGTCGGTGCCGTGGCGGCCCTGGCGATCCCGTTGGAGCTCGTGCCGCGGGGTCTGACCAACCCGTTTCTGCATGTGTATGCGCCCTGGCCCGATGCGCCGCCCCGAGAGGCGCACGACAAAATCACGGTGCCCCTGGAGGACGAGATGAGCACCGTGCGGGGGCTGGACCGCATCGTCTCCGTTTCGCGGACGGGCGCGGCTCAGCTTTTTCTATGGTTCAAACAAGGCACGGACATGGACCTCGCCTACCGCGAAGTGCGCGACCGGATCGAGCGCAGCCGGCGAGGCTTCCCCGAAGACGTGGAGCAAGTCTTCATCTTCAAGGAGGACGCCTCGGGCGTGCCGGTCTACGTGCTCGGCGTCGCGGTGGACGAGGAGCTGGCCGAAAGCTACGACCTGATCCAGAACGAGATCGTCCGCAGGCTGGAGCGCGTGGACGGCGTGGCCTCGATCGAGGCCGAGGGGCTGGAAGAGAAAGAGATCATCATCGAGCTCGACCGGGAGCGGGTGGCCGCGGCGGGGCTGAACATCTACGCCATCGCGCAAGAGCTCCGGGGCGACAACTTCACCATGGCTGCGGGCCACGTGCGCGAGGGGGGCCGCAAGCTGCTCTTGCGCTCGGTGGCCCGTTACGGCAGCCTGGAGGAGCTGGAACGCCGCCTCGTCGCCCCGGGCGTGCGCCTGCGGGACGTGGCCCGCATCCGCTACGAAGAGCCGGACAAACGCTACCGGGTGCGCGCCATGAGCAAGCCGGCCTACGCCCTGGTGGTGTTCAAAGAAGGGCAGGCGAACGCACAGGAGGTCTGCCGGCGCATCGACGAGGTCGTAGAGCGGATGCGGCGCGATCCGCGGCTGAAGGACGTGGACATCATCACGATCTTCAGCCAAGGCGACTTTATCGAGGAATCGCTTTCCACCCTGTTCGAGAGCGGCATGATCGGGGCGCTGATCGCTCTGGGGGTGCTGTTTGTCTTCTTGCGCCGGCTGAGGATGACGCTCGTCATTACGCTCTCGATCCCCTTGAGCCTGCTCGTGGCGATCACCGTGATGTACTTCGCCGGCGAGACGCTGAACGTCATCACCCTGCTCGCATTGATGGTGTCCGTAGGGCTGCTGGTGGACAACTCGGTGGTGGTGGCCGAGAACATCCACCGGCTGTATCGCGAGGGAGCCTCGCGCGAGGAGGCGGCGGTGCGGGGTGCCGCGGAGATCGCGCTGGCGATCGCCATGTCCACACTGACGACGATCGTCGTCTTCCTGCCCGTGGCGCTCGTCGAGGGCCAGGCGCAGTTCTTTTTCATGAGGCTGGCGCTTCCGGTCTCGGTGTCGCTGCTGGCGTCGCTGGCCGTGGCGTTGGTGGTCGTACCCCTGGCGGTGTACTTGACGCTGGACGAAAAGCAGGCCGCCGCCGGCGCGCTGAGGAGCCTCTACGAGCGGCTGCGGGCTTGGCTGCGCCGGCTGTACGAGGGCAGCTTCGGCCGGCTGGCGCGGGCTTACGGGCGGGCGCTGGCGTTTTTCCTCGACCGGCGTCTCGATCTCGTACTGGCGCTCGCGGCCGTCTTCGCCGTCACGGGCGTGCTGAGCTCGAAGTACATCGAGTTCGTCGAGGTGCAGGAGGACGAGCGGCCAGGTTTTCAACTCACCGTGGAGCTTCCGGAAAACACGAGCTTCGAGGAAACCGAGCGATGGTTCCTCGCGGCGGAGAAGGCGATCGAAAGCCACGCCGCGGAGCTCGGCCTCGAGGGGTGGTTTCACTTTCACCGGCGGACGACCGGCGAGATCCAGGGCTGGTTCACCCATCCCCGCACGACGGACCTTTCGCCGCGAGAGGTCACGGAGCGGGTGATGGAGTTCCTGCCCAAGAAGGCAGGGCTGAAGCTCTACACCGGCGACGAGCGAGAAGCGGAGCAGAAGAAGGACGAGGCCACGGAGAGCGTTGTCGTGCAGGGCGAGGATCCGGAGCTTCTGGAGCGCGTGGTCGAACAGCTCGAACCGCTGTTCGCTAGCGTGGAGGGCGTGCTCGGCGTGCGGCGTTCCTTCGAGCGGCAGCCCAACGAGCTGGGGCTCGTGGTGGACCGCGCCCGTGCGCGCCAGTACGGCGTGGATCCTCGCATCGTGGCCGGCGTGGTGGGCTACGCTCTGCGCGGGGCGAGCTTGCCGCGCTATCTCGACCAGGGGCGCGAGGTTCCGGTGCGCGTGCGCTTCGAGGAGGCGGACCGGCGCAGTCTCGCGGAGCTGGCGGACTTCCGCGTGCCCACCGCCAGCGGCGCGCTGTTGCCGCTGGGGGCCCTCGTGGACGCGCGGATGCTCGCGAGCCCGGAGGCGATCGTGCGCCGCAACAAGAGGCTCGCACGCTCGATCACGCTGGAACTCGAGGAGGGGCGCGAGCAAGAGACGCGCCGCCGCATCGCGGCGCTCCAGGCGTCGCTCGATCTTCCTGAAGGCGTGCGCTTCGGGGCCGACGAAGCCCAGCAGGGCTTCGAAGAGGACATCGCCAACCTCAAGTTCGCGGGCGTCGTCTCCGTGCTGTTCATCTATCTCTTGATGGCCTTCCTGTTCGAAAGCTTCGTCTTGCCCCTTTCGATCATCCTCACGATTCCCCTCGCGTCTATCGGGGTGATCTGGATCCATCTCGCCACGGGACGCGATATCGACTTTCTGGGGGCGGTGGGGTTGGTGCTGTTGGTCGGTGTCGTCGTCAACAACGGGATCGTGCTCATCGACTACGTGAACCGCCTGCGCGGATGGGGGATGGAGCGGCGGGAGGCGCTGGAGCGCGCGGCGGAGCGGCGCTTCCGCCCGATCATGATGACCGCCATCACGACGATCGGCGGCCTGGTGCCGCTGGCGATCGCGGGGAGGGCGGATTCCGGCATCAGCTACACGAGCTTCGCGCTGACCCTGATCGGCGGCATGACGACGGCGACGCTGCTGACGCTGCTCGTGGTGCCGGTGTTCTACACCTTCTTCGATGATTTGCGGGAGACGCTGCTCGCGGGCTTGGCTCGCCTCCGGCGCCGGCCCGCGCCTGCCCAACCGTAGGGGCGACCGGCAGGTCGGCGGTGAACGGCAGCAGGTCTGCCGGCACGGGCGGGTCACATTCTGGCCATCGGGAAAGCGCAGGCCGCCGCGTTCAACCGGCGAGATCTCGAGGGTGTGCTCGCTGAGGGGGGATTCCACTTTTTCGGGCGAGCCCGCGCGGAGGGACGCGCCCCGCGTCGAAGAAGAGGGCGTCGGAAGCCCGCACGCGGGTTGCCCGCGGAACTCCGGCTAGCCTAAGATGGCGCCTCGGCCACGGGGAGGCAGGGCGGGCGGTCAATCTTCGCCGGAGCGTCGCGATGGTCGGCCCAACAGGTTCCCACGACGGGCCGCAAGCCATGGCCCAGCGGATCTTCGCCATCGAGCGGCCCTCGCCGCGGTTGATGGTCTACTACGCAGCCGCATCGCTTCTGGCGGGACCGTTTTTCTGGATCCCGCTCGTTCCCCGTTTCTTCCGCTACCGCACGCTGCGCTACAAGTTCGACGAGGAGGGGATCTCCATGCGCTGGGGGATCCTTTTCCGGCGCGAGATCCATCTGACGTATTCGCGCATCCAGGACATTCACCTCCGCAGCAATGTCGTCGAACGCTGGCTGGGACTGGCGCGCATCGAGATCCAGACCGCCAGCGGCAGCGCCCGGGCGGAGATGGTCATCGAGGGGCTTCCCGAGGCGGCCGAGATCCGCGACTTCATCTACACCCGGATGCGTGGCTGGCGGGAGCGTCGTGCCGAGCGTGGTTCCGCTCTCCCTAGCGCGTCCCAGGCGCCCGATGCTGCGGCGGAGTTGATCTCTGCGCTGAGGGAGGCGGCGGACGCGTTGCGCGCCGTGCGCCAGGCGCTCGGCGGGAGGCCTACGGGTGCTTGAGAGGCTCGAGGCACGGCTCGCCGATCTGCTGCGGATTCCGCCCCAGCCGGATCCGCCGGCAGGCAGCCAGGGCTCTGCCCGCGTGTTTCGCGCGGCGCGCAACTACTATCGCTACCGCTTGGCCCTGTGGGGGTTCAAACAATTGGGTGCGGTCGCGGGCATCGTGATTTTCCTCCTCTTCACGTATCCCCCGCTCGCCGAGACGCTAGCCTCGGTGCCGTGGGAGAAGCTGCGCGTACCCGAGGAAGCAGCCGAGAATTTGCGGAAAGTCCTCCTCCACATCGGTCGCTTAGAAGAGTTCGAACACCCGATCGTCGCTTTCTTCATGAAGCTCGAATGGTTCGGCCTGGGTCTTTACCTCCTCCAGATCCCGCTGACTTTCCTGGCGGTCCGCCTCGATTACCGCATGCGCTGGTACATTCTCACGGACCGCAGCCTGCGCATCCGCGAGGGGGTGCAGCGGGTGCGGGAGGTGACGATGACCTTCGCCAATATCCAGCACGTGACCGTGCGGCAAGGTCCGATCCAGCGGTTGCTGCGCTTGGCCGATCTTGAGGTGCGCACTGCCGGTGGCGGTGCGACCAAGGGGCCGTACGGCGAGTTCGAGGACAAGAGGGACTCCGTCCACGTAGCCTACTTCCGCGGCGTGGACAACGCGGACGAGATCCGGGACGAGATCCTGCGTCACCTGAAGCGCCTGCGCGACGCTGGCCTCGGGGATCCGGACGACGCCGCAGCCCCGGAACCCTCCGCGGCGATGCCGGGTCTCGCCTTCGAGGAGGCGTTGCTCGCGGCCGCGCGGACCCTGCGCGACGAGGCCCGCGCCCTGGCCGAGACGGCGCGGGGGATTTCCGGGTGACCGCCGCACGGTCGCTTTCTGTCGCCATCCGGGGTGCTCGGGCGGCCGGCAGGTCGTCCCCGCGGTCTTCGGCGAACCGCCTCTCGCCGCCCCATTCGCAGGAGCGACCGGCAGAGGTCTACCGTTGACCGCGTCACGGGCAACCCGAGCGACGCGGAGGACGTGTCGCAGACGGTCTTCACGCGCTTGCTCCAGCTTCGCGCGGCTGGCCGCACCGCGCTCTCGGACGAGCTCGCGAGCGACCTGCAGCGGGCGGCGGTCAACGCGGCACGCGATGTCCTTCGCTCCCGGCGCGCGCAGCCGGCGGCCTCATTCGAGGACGCACCGCCATGATCAAGTACCTGTTCGCGGGGCCGGGACTCGCGCACCTGCGGGCGTACGCGGTCGTGACGTTCCTCGCCTGCGTGGCCTACGGCGGGTTGTTCCTGGCCCTGGGGCTGTGCTTCCGCAATCCAGGTATTCCGGGACTGATCGTCTTCGGATGGGAGAGCGCGACGCCCTTCTTGCCTCCGCTGTTGCAGCGGGTCAGCGTAATCCGCTACCTGCGGGCGCTGCTGCCGATTCCGCTCGACGAGGGACCGTTCGCCATCCTCGGCGAGCCGCCGGCGTCGTGGGTGGCGTGGGTCTATCTGCTCCTGTTCGCCGCAGCGTCGCTGTGGGTCGCGGCGTTCCGCATCCGCCGTTTCGAACTGTCGTCCAGCACCGACTGAGGCCGTCCGCTGGGGCGTTCACCGGCTCACGGCGCGCCTTGGCCCACCAGCTCCTTCGTCACGGCGCCGCCGCCCATGGCCGGCGGGAGCTTGAACTCTCCGCGCACGAAGCGCCGGGGGACCTCGGTGGAGACCCACAGCGTCCCGCCCCCTCCTTCCCCGTCGAGGGCCTCGACCACGATCCGGTAGGCTTCGAAGGTCCCGGCCGGGACCTCGACGGTTTCGGTTCCCTCCACGCGCAGCGACCACAGCCGCACGCGTTGCTGTTGCACGTCGAAGTTGCGGAACGTCACTCGGTAGCCACGAGCCAGCGGCAGCGCCGCGACCGTCGCCTCGAGGGCGGAGTCGCTGGCCAGGACCGGGGCTTCGAGCTTGAGCGCAACGGGCATTTCGCCCTGCGGCACGCGCACGCTACCCGAGACCGTATCCTCGCTGAAATCGAGATGAATGCGGGCCGGCCCCTGGCTCGCTTCCCGGCGTAGCGGAACGAGCGTCTGTGGATTCAGGTAGAAGACGTCGCTCGCGTCGCCCATAGGCGTGCGGGCGGCCGTCGCCACCTTCCACACCGGGCGTTCGTCCAGGGTCGCGGGGGCGATCGTCACCGTGCTGTCGAACTGCAGTTGCTGGCCTTGAATGGCGAACCGCGTCTTGTACTGCAGCGTCCCCGCCGCCAGCGCGCCGGCCTCCGGTTGCGGCAGCGGGGCGGTGCGCGCCGCTTCGGCGCCCGCAGGAGGTTCCGGAAGCTTGACCGTCTTCACGTCCACCCGCAGCGCGTCGATCTGTTGGCGAATCGCCGGGGAGACCTCGTCCTGGTAGCGCCCGCCGAGGTGCTTCGCCAAAAACTCCTCGATCACGGCGAACATGGCGAGTCTGTTGGTCTCGCCGCGGAAACCGTGGCCCTCGTCGGAGGCCACGAGATACTCCACGGGGCGCCCGAGATCGCGCAGTGCCACGACGATCTGGTCCGACTCCGCCTGTTTCACCCGCGGGTCGTTGGCCCCTTGGATCACGAGGAGCGGGGCTCGGATGCGCTGGGCGTGGAAAAAGGGAGACTGCGCCTCGAGACGCTTGCGGTCCTCGGGGTCGGCCGGATCGCCCACGCGCAAGAGGAAGATTTTGCGGACCGGGCCCCAGTAGGGCGGGATGGAATCGAGGAGCGTGATGATGTTCGAGGGACCGACGATGTCCACCCCCGCGGCGTAGAGATCGGGCGTGAAGGTCAGGCCCGCCAGCGTCGCGTAGCCGCCGTAGGAGCCTCCCATGATGCCGATGCGTCGGGGATCGGCGATGCCCTCGCGGACGAGGTAGGCCACGCCGTCCGTGATGTCGTGCTGCATGAGACCCGTGCCCCACTCCTTGTTTCCCGCGTTGAGGAACTTCTTGCCGTATCCGGTGGAGCCGCGGAAATTCGGCTGCAGGACCACGTAGCCGCGGTTGGCCAGAAACTGCACGGTGGGATCGTAACCCCAGGTATCCCGCGCCCACGGCCCGCCGTGCGGGAAAACCACCGCCGGCAGGTTCCTCGGCGGCACGCCCTTGGGGATGGTCAAGTAGGCGGGGATCTCGACGCCGTCGCGCGCCGTGTAACGCACCGGCTTCATCGGGGCCAGGTGCTTCGCGGGCAGCTCGGGGCGCGAGTCGTAGAGCTTCGTGACCTTCTTGCGCTCTCTGTCGTAGAGGAAGACCTGGCCGGGGTTGACGTCCCGGCTCACCGAGACGAGCATGAAGCGCTCGTCCTCGGTGCCTGCGCGCAGGTTCAGCTCGCCGTCGGGCAGCTTCTTGCGCAGAAACTCGAGATCCGCCGCGAGCTCCTTGGTGCGCGGATAGATCCGGACACGGTCGCCCACGTAGACCGTGCCGATCAGCTCTTCCGTCTTGTCCGAGAAGATGGGCCCGCCGAAATCCACCTGGTTCTCGGGGTCGGATTCCACCAGCTCCGTCTCGCCGGTGTCCACGTCGAGGAGCATCAGACGCACGAGATCCACGTCCTGGCCTTGGTTGGTCGTGATGTAGAGCTGGCGACCGTTCTTGTGGAAGCGCAGGGGTGCGCAGGTTTCCTCGAAGGAGCAACTGTAGATGGTTCGGCCCAGCTGGCCGTTGGCGACGAGGATCATCTCGAAGCCGCCGTCCTCTTTCTGCCGGTAGGCGAGGCGGACGTTGCCGGCGAGGTCCGTGACCCACGCCGCGACCGTGGCCTCGTTCCGCACCAGCAGCTCCCGCTCGCCGGTGTCGATGTCCAGCCGGTAGACGTCGTGCAGCGCCGGATCCCGGTCGTTCAACCCGACGATGATCTTGTTCGGCGTGGCTTCGGGGACGGCGTAGATCGCGGCGCGGACGTTGTCGAAGGGCGTCAGGTCCCGCGCCGGCGGGACGCCGGTTGTGGGGTCGGCCTCGGCGTCGGGGTCCACGGCGTAGATGTGGAAGTTCTCGTCGCCCCCCTTGTCCTGGACATACAGGACATAACGGCTGTCCTCGGTCCAGAAGTAGGCGCCGACGGGGCGCTTCGTGTCGGCGGTAATGGCCCGTGCCGCGTCGAACGGAGCGTCGAAGGGCTTGACCCAGATGTTCATGACCTCCTTGTAGGGTTTGAGGAAGGAGATCCACTTGCCGTCGGGCGAGATTTGCGCTCCGGCGATCTCCGGGTCGCCGAAGAAAAGCTCGCGAGGGATCAGGGGCGGGAGCTTGCTGAGATAGGCGTCGTTTTTCGCGGCCGCCTCTGCGGACGCCTTGGGGGTGGCGGCGAGGGCCGCCGGGACGGTCAGCGGCGCCAGGAGCGCACTCGCGGCGGCCAGGAGCATCACAGCCGATCGGGTCGTTCGGACGGACGGTTTCATGAATTCCTCCACTCCTCTGCAGCTCGCGCGGCCGAGTCACGCGGCGACCCGTGCGCAAGACTCCACCCTATCAGATACGCGCCCGCGCAGCCGGAGTTGCGCGGGCGGCGGCGGGCAGCGCGGCGAGGGCGCTTCGGCGGGACGCGGTCGGTAGGGGCGACCGGCAAGGCGCCGCACAGGTGTCAGGACGGGAATCGGTCCGTGACGCGGGGTGGCTGGGCTCCGCCGCCGCAGGGACGACCTGGCGGTCGCCCCTGCGGTGGACTCCCATGCGGGCTCCCGGCGGTAGGCGGGCTGCCGGCAGGGTGGAAAGGGCCGGGCTACGATGCAGCGTCGGGCCGCGCGCGACGACCGGGCGCGGTGCACTGGACTTGCAGGCGATGGGGCGGCGATTCTGGGATTACGGCAAGCGCTACTGGCCCGCGTACGCGGTGGGGTTCGCCTTCCTGCTGCTGACCAACGGCCTCGCGCTGGCGATCCCGTGGCTCCTGCGCGACGCGGTGCACCGCCTCGAGCGCCGCGCGCCGCTGCGGGAAGTCGCCCTTGTGGCCGTCGGGATCGTCCTGGTGGCGGTGCTGCAGGCCTTCGTCCGGACACATTCGCGGCTGCGCATCCTCGGCGCGAGCCGCCGGGTCGTGTACGACATCCGCAACGGCCTCTTCGATCACCTGTTGCGCCTGGACGCCACCTTCTACGACCGGCAGCGCACGGGCGACATCATGTCGCGCGCCGTGAACGACCTCGGGTTGCTCCAATCGGTCTATGGCCCGGGCGTGATGAACCTGCTCAACACGAGCATCGCCTACACGGCCGCCCTGGCCTTGCTTCTGCACCTCGATGCGGTGCTCACCGCCGTGGCCCTCGCCGTTTACCCGCCCCTGTGGTTCGCCGTGAACCGCCTCAGCCGCCGCGTGTACGCCCATTCGCTCGCCGTGCAGGAGCAACTGGGCGTGCTTTCCAACCGGGCGCAAGAAAACCTGGCGGGGCACCAGCAGGTCAAGGCCTATGTGCAGGAAACGCACGAGGTCGAGGCCTTTCAGGGACTGTGCGCGGAGTTCCGCCGCCGCAGCCTGGCGCTGGCCCGCACCCGCGGGGCGATGCTGGCCGCCATCGGCATCGCCACGGGCGCCGCCACGCTCGTGGTGCTCCTCGTGGGGGGTCGTCACGTCATCGAGGGGCGCATGACGCTCGGGGATTTCGTGGCGTTCCAGGCTTACCTTGCGCTGCTCGCCTGGCCCACGATCGCCCTGGGCTGGATCGTCAATGTCTTCCAGCGCGGCGCCGGCGCGATGCGCCGTGTGCTCGAGATCCTCGAGGCCGAACCTGCCGTGCCACCGCCGGCTCCCGGCGAAACGCACGCCATCCTCGACGGCGACATCGAGATCCGGGGCCTGACTTTCGGCTACCCGGTGCGCGACGGCGAACCGCCTCGACCCGTTCTACAGGACGTGCACCTCAGGATCCGCCGGGGCGAGCGCGTGGCGCTCGTGGGTCCGGTGGGCTCGGGCAAGTCCACCCTCGTCAATCTCCTCGCCCGGGTCTACCCGGTGCCACCGGGGACGATCTTCGTCGGCGGCCAGGACATCGCCCGCGTTCCGGTTTCGTGGGTCCGCCGCAGCATCGGTTACGTGCCGCAAGAGGCGTTCCTCTTCTCCCGCACGATCCGGGAAAACGTCACGTTCCGCGACCCCGGCGCGAACGAGGACGAAGTGGCCCGCGCAATCCGGCTAGCGCACCTGGCAGCCGACCTCGAGGGTTTTCCCCGGGGGCTGGAGACGGTCATCGGCGAGCGGGGCATCACGCTCTCCGGCGGCCAGCGCCAGCGGGCGACCCTCGCCCGGGCCGTGGTGGGCGACCCGCCGATCCTGGTGCTCGACGACTCGCTGTCGGCCGTGGACGCGGACACGGAGCGGGCCATCCTCGAGGCGCTGGAGCGCGAGCGCGGCGGCCGCACCTGCATCGTGGTTTCGCACCGACTTTCGACGCTCAGGCACGTGGACCGCATCGTTGTCCTGGACCGCGGCCGGCTCGTCGAGCAGGGCACGCACGAGGAGCTGCTGGCGCGCGGCGGCGTCTATGCCCGGTTGTTCGAGCGGCAGCGGCTCGAAGAGAGGCTCGAGGCGCGATGAGGCGGCCCGAGACGGCGTTCGCGCCCGACGAGGAAATCCGCGGCAGGGCGTATGACGCGCGCCTGCTGCGCCGGCTGTGGGCCTACGTGCGACCCTACCGCGGGCTTTTGGCATGGTCGCTGGTGCTCTTGCTCGGTGTGAGCGCGGCCCAGCTCGTCCAGCCCTATCTCGTGAAGGTCGCGATCGACGCCCACATCACCCCGCGCCGTCTCGAGGGGTTGGGTCGGCTGGCAGTGCTGTTCCTCGCGGCTTTGGCGGCGGAGTTCGTGCTGCGGTTCGCGCAGCTCTATGTCCTCGAGAAAACCGGCCAGAACGTCGTCTACGACCTGCGGACCGCGGTCTTCGCGCATCTGCAGCGCCTTCCGGCGTCCTACTTCGACCGCCACCCCGTGGGCCGGCTGATGTCGCGCGTCACGAGCGACATCGACGCCCTCAACGAGGCGTTCACCTCCGGGCTGGTGCTGATCCTGGCAGACCTGCTCAAGCTCGCCGGCATCGTGGCCATCCTCCTGTGGATGGACTGGCGGCTGGCCCTGGTGACGCTCGCCGTGGCGCCGCCGATGGTCGGGGTGACGTGGTATTTCGGCGGCCAGGTTCGGCGGGCGTACCGCCGCGTGCGCGCCATGGTGGGGCGCTTGAACGGTTTCCTCCAGGAGACGGTTTCCGGCATGCGGCTCGTGCAGATGTGCTCCCGCGAATCCTGGGCGCGCGACGCGTTCCGCGAGGTCAACCGCCAGCACCGGGACGCCTCGCTGCAGAGCGTCTTCTACGATTCGGTTTTCTCCGCGGTGGTGGAGATGCTGGGATCCGTGAGCGTCGCCGCGATTGTCTGGGCCGGCGGCGCGCGGATCCTGCGGGGGAGCATCAGCTTCGGCACGCTCGTGGCCTTCTTCGACTATGCCGAGAAGTTTTTCCGCCCGCTGCAGGAGTTCTCCCAACGTTACGCCACGATGCAGGCGGCGATGGCCTCGGCGGAGCGCATCTTTCAGCTCCTCGATGTGGAGCCCGAGATCGTCGCGCGCCCCGGTGCCTACCGCCCGGCGCGCCCGCCGCGGGGCGAGATCGTCTTCGAAGGCGTCACCTTCGGCTACGAGCCGGGCGTGCCGGTGCTGCAGGACGTCTCCTTCCGCATCCGGCCCGGGGAGCGGGTGGGCGTGGTAGGTTGGACCGGCTCGGGCAAGACGACGCTCATCCGGCTCCTGATACGACTCTACGACGTGTGGGACGGGCGGATCTTGCTCGACGGCGTGGACGTGCGCGAGTACGACCTGGCGGCGCTGCGCCGGAGCGTGGGCGTGGTCTTCCAGGACACGTTCCTTTTCGCCGGGACGGTGCACTACAACCTGACGCTCGGCGACGAGCGCGTGACGCGCGAACGGGTCGAGCGGGCCCTCGAGGTCACGGGGGCCGAAGCGTTCGTACGGCGCCTTCCCGGGCAGCTGCAGAGCGAGGTCCGGGAGCGAGGGGGGAACTTTTCCACCGGCGAAAAGCAGCTTCTCGTTTTCGCCCGCGCCCTGGCCTTCGATCCGCCGGTGCTCGCGCTCGACGAGGCGACGTCGTCGGTGGACCCGCTGACCGAAGCCCGCATGCAGCAGGCGCTGCGGGCGCTCCTCGCGGGGCGCACGTCCTTGGTCATCGCGCACCGGCTGGCGACCGTGCGCGACGCGGATCGGATCCTGGTGCTCCACCACGGCCGTCTGCGGGAGCAAGGCACTCACCGGGAGCTGCTGCGACTCGAGAGCGGCATCTACCGCACGCTCTACACGTTGCAGCAGGCGGCGAGGGGGGCCTGAGGGCCGCGCTCCGCGCGCGGGCGCAGGCCGGTTTCGTGGTAGAAAGGCAGCGATGGATCCGAAGCGCATCGCCGGCGAGGCGGCAGCGGCCCGCGTGAGGGACGGGCAGCGGCTGGGGCTCGGTACGGGCTCGACGGCGAAGTGTTTTCTGGAAGCACTGGCGGAGCGGCTGCGCCGTGGCGAGCTGCGGGACGTGGCCGGAGTGCCCACTTCGGAGGCGACCGAGGCGCTCGCCCGCCAGCTCGGCATCCCGCTCGTGAGCCTGGAAGATTGTCCGTCCCTCGACCTGGCCGTGGACGGTGCGGACGAAGTGGACGAAAGGCTCGACCTGATCAAGGGCCTGGGCGGGGCGTTGTTGCGGGAGAAGATCGTCGCCGCCGCGAGCCGGGAGTTCGTCGTCGTCGTGGAAGAGGGGAAGCTTGTGCGGAGGCTCGGGGAGCGATCTCCGGTGCCGGTGGAGGTGCTGGCTTTCGGCTGGCGCGCCACGCTGGAGCGGCTGCGCGCGCTCGGCGTGGAGCCCCGGCGGCGCACGGTAAACGGGGAGCCCTTCCGGACGGATCAGGGCAACTTCGTCCTCGACTGCCCGTTCGGCGCGCTCCACGATCCGGCAAGCGTCGCCCGGGCGCTCGAGGCGGTCCCGGGCGTGCTCGGCCACGGGCTGTTCCTCGGCATGGCGCACGAGGTCATCGTGGGTACGGCCCGCGGGCCTCGTATCTTGCGGCGCCGGCCCTAGAAGCCGGTGCAACCCCGCACGGCCCCTGGGCGACCGGACGCTCTTCGAGAGCGGGTGTTACCGATGATTCGCGCGCACCGCAGCTGGCGCGCGCCGGCCGCTTTCGGCCTGGCGGCGATGCTTGGCTGTTCCCCGGGAACACCTCAGCGGCAGGCGGAGGAAGCGGGCGCGGGCCCGCCTGCCTCCAACCTTCGGATGGCGGAGCGGCTGCAGGAGATCGCCTCGCGCCGCAATCCCGAGGCCCTGCGCTTCCGCAGCGACCTGCAGGCCGGGATCCTCGAGCGCGAGTTGGAGCGGGTTTCCGAGGCGAGCCGTCTCGAGCTCCTGCCGCGCTTGGCGGTGGAGCTGATCCGCGCCGCGCGCTACGAGGAAGCCCTGGTTCGGCTCGACGAGATCGAGCGCCTGCTCAAGGGACGTGGCGCCCTCGGCCCCGAACACGAGGACGCGCTCGAGTCGTATCGCGCGCTGGCCTACCTCCGCCTCGGGGAGCAGGAGAACTGCATCCGCAACCGTACGATCGAATCCTGCTTGGTGCCGATCCGCGGAGGCGGGATCCACCGTATCCCCCGCGGCTCTCGAGGCGCCATCGAGCGCTACGGGCGCCTGCTCGAGCGCCATCCGCGGGACCTGCGCTACCGCTGGCTGCTGAATCTGGCGCACATGACCCTCGGCGAGTACCCGGACCAGGTTCCGCCGCGCTGGCGTATTCCGCCGGAGGTCTTCGAATCGGACGAGGCCTTTCCCCGCTTCCGCGATGCCGCCATGCGCGCTGGGGTGGCCGCCATCGGCCTTGCCGGCGGTGCCGCGATGGAAGACTTCGACGGGGACGGCCTGCTCGATCTGATGGCGTCGTCGTGGGGGCCTGCGGACCAGCTCCGCTTCTTCGTCAACAACGGCGACGGGACCTTCAGCGAGCGCACGCGCGAGGCCTGGCTCGAGGGACAGCTCGGCGGCCTGAACATGGTTCACGCCGACTACGACAACGACGGCGACGCCGACGTTCTCGTCCTGCGCGGCGCCTGGCTGGGCCTCGAAGGCAAGCAGCCCAACTCGCTCCTGCGCAACACCGGGGGCGGGCGCTTCGAGGACGTCACGGAAGCGGCCGGTCTGCTGAGCTTGCACCCGACGCAGACCGCCGCGTGGGCCGATTTCGACGGAGATGGCTGGCTCGATCTTTTCATCGGCAACGAATCGGTGCCCGACGCTCCTCACCCCTGCGAACTCTACCGCAACAACGGCGATGGCACCTTCACCGACGTGGCCCCCGACGCGGGGCTCGACGTGATCGGCTTCGTCAAGGCCGCCGTCTGGGGGGATTACGACAACGACGGCGACCCCGATCTGTTCCTCTCCCAATACCACGGGCCGAACCGCCTGTTCCGCAACGACGGGCCGCAGGTGCCGCGCCCGGGGGCGAGCTTCGGCTGGGTTTTTCGCGACGTTACCGAGGAGGCGGGGGTGGCGGAGCCGCAGCGCAGTTTCCCGGCCTGGTTCTTCGACTACGACAACGATGGCTGGCTGGATCTGTTCGTCGGCAGCTTCGCCAACTTCTACGGCGAGGCCCTGGACACGGTCGTCGCGGACATCCTCGGTCTGCCTGTTCTGGCCTCGCGCTCCAAACTCTACCGCAACCGGGGCGACGGCAGGTTCGAGGACACAAGCGAACGGGTGGGCGTGTCGCGCGTGTGGCTCGTCATGGGCTCGAACTTCGGCGATCTGGACAACGACGGCTGGCTCGACATCTACCTCGGTACGGGGGAGCCCAGCATGGACACGCTCGTGCCCAACGTGGCGTTGCGCAACGATCGGGGCGAGCGCTTTCTGGATGTGACGACGGCGGGCGGCTTGGGCCACGTCCAGAAAGGGCACGGGGTGGCGTTCGGCGATGTCGACCAAGATGGCGATGAAGATCTCTACGTCGTGCTCGGGGGCGCGTACAGCGGGGACTTCTACCCCAACGCCCTCTTCGAGAATCCCGCGCAAGGCGCCCGCTGGATCACGCTGCGGCTCGTCGGCCACCGCGCGAACCGCCCGGCCATCGGCGCGCGGGTGCGCGTGGTCGTGGAGCGGGCGGACGGCAGCCTGCGCGAGATTCACCGGGTGGTGGGCACCGGCGGCAGCTTCGGCTCCTCGAGCCTGCAGCTCGAGATCGGTCTCGGCGAGGCGCGGCGCATCCGCGAGATCGAGATTCTCTGGCCCGGTTCGCTCGCGCGCACGCGCCTCGAGGACGTGCCTCTGGAGCGGGTGTTGCGCGTCGAAGAACGAGGCGTGTGGCGCGAAGTGCCCGTGAAGCGGTTCCGGCTAGGGGGTACCGAGTAGCCCGCCTCGGCGCGACTCGAGGGGCAGGGCGAGGGCTCCCCGTCGGATGCGGGTTGCGGCGAGAGTTTCGCGATCGCCTGCAGGCCGAGGGCGCCCAGCTGCGCTCCCCGAGCGGAGGCGAGTCCGACCCGAGCCGGTTCGCGAAACCCCGATCGAGGATCGCTCGCTCAGGGCTCCCGCGATCGCAGCTCGTCCAGGTACGCCTCGCGGCTGCGGTCGCGAGGGGGCCCGAACTCGGGTTTCACGGGCGGGCGCGCTTCGCGCAGGCGCAGGACCTCCTCGATGGCCCGATCGAGCTGGGCGTCCACGCCCCGGGCCAGCTCCTGCGGCATGTTCTGGACCACGAGGTCCGGCTCCACGCCCCGGTTCTCGAGCTCCCAGCCGAGCGGCGGGCTCCACCAGGCGAACTCGGGCTGCGTCAGGATGCCCCCGTCGACGAGCTGGCGGTCGAGGCGGATGCCGATCACGCCGCCCCAGGTGCGCATGCCGATGATGGGTGCGAGCTTCTCCAGCTTGATCGCCATGGGAAAGATGTCCCCGTCCGAGCCCGCGAACTCGTTGACGAGCACGACGAACGGGCCGTTGAGCACGCGCGCGGGATAGGTCCCCACGCCTCCGCCCCGCGCGCGGTCGAAGCCGAGGACACGGCGGCGCAGGCGCTCCACGATCATCTGCGAGACGGCGCCGCCGCCGTTCCAGCGCACGTCCACGATCAGGCCTTCCTTGTCCAGTTGGGGATAGAACCACGTGTTGAAGGCGATCAAACCGTCGCTCCACATGTCCGGCAGGTGCAGGTAGCCCACCTTGCCCCCGGTTTTCTGCGCCACGTAGTCTCGGTTGCGGCGCACCCAGTCCGCATAACGAAGGTGCGCCTCGCTCTCTAGCGGCGTGACCACCACGTCCCGGGCGCCCTCGCGCGCGGGGCGCGAGTTGACGGTCAGGACGACCTGCTTGCCCGCGCGGTTCTCGAGGGCCGCGAGAAACGGCCTGTCCTTCGGCAGCGGCGTGTGGTTCACCGCCAGGATGTAGTCCCCCTCGCGCACGCCCGCGCCCGGCTCCTCGAGCGGGGAGCGCTCGCGGTCGGCCGGATCTCCCCGGTAGATGCGGACGACACGGTAGGCTTCGCCTTCGCGCACGAGATCCGCGCCCAGCAGTCCCGTGGAGGCACGGTCCATCTCGACGCCCGGGTCGCCGCCGAACACGTAGGTGTGGGAGGTCGCCAGTTCGCCGATCATCTCGCCCAGCAGATCCCCGAGGTCGTCGCGCGTGGCGAGGCGCGGCAGCAGTCGGGCGTACTGCTCGCGGATCGCGGCCCAGTCCACGCCGCCCATCCCGGGATCCCAGTAAAAATCCCGCATCATGCGCCAGCTCTCGTGGAAGATCTGCCGCCACTCCTCGCGCGGGTCGAGTTCGAGCACGATGCCGTCGAGGGCAACGCGGGATTCGGCGAGCGCCGCCTCCTCCGCAGGCCCCGAGGCGTCGACGACGTAGATCTCCCCGGGCCCCTTGAGCACGGCCATCTTCCCCGCCTCGGGCGAGAGGGTGTAGCCCGCGATCCCCTCGAGAAAGGTCTGCGCTTCCTTCTTTTCCAGGTCGAAGGCGATCAGGTCGTTCTCGGGTGGCGCCTCGCCGAAGAGCTGCGGAAGCTCGGCCATACCCCGCACCGGCGCCTCGATGTAGAAGACCCTCTCGGCCGTGGCGGTGAGGGCGAAGTAGCGACCGCGGGGTACGGGGAACTCGACGGCGCGGTCCGCGAGCCCCTCGAAGACGATTTCCACGGGTTCGGCCTTTGCCTCTTCCGCCTGCGCTTTCTGTCTTTTTGCCGCTTGGTCCCTCTTGGACTTCTTGCCGTCCTGTTTCTCGGCTTCTTTCTCCTTTTCGGGAAGGCCGGCGCGCGGCTGGAAGGGGTGTTCCACGTCGGGGCGCAGCAACACGAGGTAGGGGAGCGTGGAGCGCAGCTCGATGTTCTGCCAGTCCCGCGATCCGAGGACGGGATTGGTGGCGCGCTCGCTCAAGAAATAGAGGTAGCGGCCCTCGGGGTCCCAGGCGGGAGAAAAGTCGTTCGTCGATGCCCCCGTCACGCGGTGCGTGCGGCGCTCGCGGGTGTCGTAAACGAAGATGGATCCGTAGTCGGTGACCGGTTCGGCCTTGGCGTAGGCCAGCCAGCGCCCGTCGGGACTCCAGCTGTAGTCCGCGATCTCCCGCTGCGTGCTGCGGTCCACCACGATCGGCTCGCCGCCTTCGACCGCCACGGTGTAGAGCGTCTGGGTTTGATCGGCGTAGGCGATCCACTTTCCGTCGGGCGAGAACCGCGGCGGGTAGATGTAGCCGCTCTTGCCCGCAGGTACGACCGTCTTCGTCTCCCCCCGGCCCCAGGCATCGGCCGTTCGGATTTCTTCTTCCTGCGCTTCGTCGGTCACGTAAAGGATCCGCTGGCCCTGGGCGTCGAAAGCGGCCCATTGCTCCCGGGCCCCGCTGCCGCGCGTGATCGCCAGCGTGACGCCTTCCTTGACCGGCACGGAGTAGATCTCGCCGCGGGTGACCACCGCCAGCCGCTCGCCGTCGGGCGCGAGATCGAACCAGCTGATCCAGCGCGAGGGCTGCGGATAGCGCAGGCGCGTCAACCGGCGGTCGCTCGGCAGATCGACCTCGATCTTGCGAACGCTCTCGTCGCGTGGATCGAAAACATGGATGTCCGCAGCCAGCGTGAAGGCGATGCGTCCGTCAGAGCCCATGTTCGGCCACCGCGCGTCCCAACTGCCGAAGTCCGTGTGCCGGCGCCGGTCCGAGCCGTCCGGCAACACGGACCAGATGTTCGTCGTGCCGCCTAGATCGCTTAGAAAGTAGATTCGGCCGCCGTGCCACATGGGGAACATGTCGTTGGCCGTCACGTGCGTGATCTGGTGGAAGTCGGCGCTCCGGGGGTCGCCGACCCAGATCTTCGGGGCGAGGCCGCCGCGGTACCGCTTCCAGGTGCGCGTCTCGCGGGACTTGCGGTTGAAAGCCCAGAGCCCGCTTTCGGGGTCGATCGCCAGGCGCGCGGCCCAGCCGAGGGGAAGCTTTTGCGGATCGCCGCCTGCGGCGGGGATGGAAAAGATTTCCCAGCTCCCGTGGGGGTGCTCGCGGGGGCTGCGGAAGAGGATGCGGGCGCCGTCGGGCGTCCACCCCAGGACCTCGTCCGTCGCCGGATGCCACGTCAGCCGGCGCGGTTCCCCGCCCTCGGCAGGGATGATGTAGACGTCGCGGTTGCCGTCGTACTCGCCCGTGAAAGCGATCCAGGCCCCGTCGGGCGAGAAGTGCGGGAAGTACTCCGTGCCGGGATGGACGGTGAGCCGGCGCGGCGCGCGCCCCGCCGTGTCCGTCAGCCACAGATCGCCCTCGGCGCAAAAGACGATCCGCTCTCCAAGGATGTCCGGATAGCGGGCGTACGCCGGTGCCGCCGACGCCGCCGGCACCGCCAGGGCGCTCGCTAGCGGAACCGCCGCGAGACATGCCAGCCGCCACACGCCCAGTGTTCGAGACATGCCCGCCTCCCCCCTTCCGGCGACGAAGGCCGCAGCGTGTATACGCAGGGACCGCCGGCGGGGTTCCTGTGGCACGTCGTCCCGGAGCTGCCGGAGTCGCGGCCGGCGCTTTGGGCCCCACTCGTGCGCCGCGCTACAATCGAGCGAGGGTGGAGGATCCGAGATGTCGTGGATGCAGGTTCGCCGCTCGGCCGAGGGGGGATCGTCTCTGAGCGCTCTGGTCCTTCTCGCCGCGCTCCTGGGCGCGGGATGGAGCGCGGGCACGCCTGCGGCCGCCGAGGGGGAGGCGGTCGTCCCGCGCGTGCTTTACCTCGACGGGATGGAGATCCCGCAGGCCGCGGCACTGCTGCGGGCGGAGCTCCAGGTGCGTCGGCTGGCGGCGGTTGCAGCGCGGCAGGCCCTGATCGTCATGGAGGAGCCCGCACGGGCGCAGCGCGCCGAGGCCTTGCTGCAGGAGCGTGGCGTCCTGCGCGGCGCCAGCGAACCGCACGGGTCCATCGAGCTGCGGCCCCGCATCCTGGCGCCGACAGCGGCGCGCACGTTCTACCTCGAGGGCGTGTCGCTCACGGAAGCCGAGACGCTCCTGCGAACCCTTTACGGTGCCGCGGAAGTTGCCGTCGGTCTCGAGGACCACGCGGTCATGGCGCGTTCGGTTCCCGAGATCCTCGACGCAGCGGAGGCGCTTTTTCGCGAGTTGGGCGTGCTCGCCGGGACGGCGGACCGCGATTGAGGGCTCCGCGTCCGCGTCGCCGACGGACCGGGCCCCGCCATGGCTCGAGCGGGCCGCCGATCGCCGCCGCCGGCACTCCTTCGCTGCCGCTGCCCGCGGAAGCCGGCACCTCGCCGGCCGAGGGGATGGGGGTGCGCGGCGCGAACTTTCGCCTCGGGGGCCGCGCCCCCGGGACATCCGCGCTTTTCGGGCCCCACCGCTCGCGCCGGTCCGGTGCCCCGATGCGGAAAACCGCTGTCTCTCCGTTTTCAGATATCGAGGATGACGAAAGCGTCCCAGCCTCCCGGGGTGGACTCGAGCGAGAATCGGTGGAGCGTCACGGCCTTGACGTCCACCCGCAGGTGGTGCTTGGCCGGGTCGAGCCGCTCGCCCTGGGCCTGCGCGCGCAACCGATAGCCCCCTGGGCGTTCCTCGATTTGGACCTGCGGCACGCGCAGCAGGAGCTGCTCCGCGTCCTTGTAGAAGATCAACTCCTGCAGGAACTGGAACAGCAGCAGATCCAAAGCCTCCGCTTCCACCTCGATCGCGCGGGTCTCCCGGGGCTCGAGGGAGTCCAGCTTTTCCACCATCGCGTTCGTCACCGCGTCGGCGGCGGCCGTGAATGCTTCCTCGAGCGTCCGCCCTCGGGCGCGGAAGGCGATGTCGGCGATGGCGACGTCTTCTAGGTACTCGTACGGCATGCCCGCTCGCACTGCTCCAGCCTTTCGCGGATCTCGGCTTCCGGCAGCCGCTCCCGCGGGCCGATGAAGACGAGTTCCGTGCGCTCGGCGTCGAAGGGCTCGAAGTCCCAGCGACCGGTCACGTAGTTGAAGAGGTGCGTCCGGTCGGCGAAGCGGACGAAGCCCTTGGCGCGCAAGACCGCCGCCGGGTCGAGTCCCTCCAGGAAAGCTTCGAAAGCGGCCCGGTCCAGCGGACGTTGGCTGACGTACGCCATCGAGCGGAACGGCGTGCCGTGCTCGTGGCTGGGACGAGCCGCGGGTCGTGTGCGGCCGATCCCGAAGACGATCTCCGGATCCACGCGCCCGAAGCTCGTGCGGATGATGGGCGCCACGTCGTTCACCGTGCGCAACCGCCCCTCGACCTCCGCGAGCTGTTCGGGTTCCACGAGATCGGTCTTGTTCAGCAGGATCAGGTCGGCCGCCTCGAGCTGCATCCGCGTCGTGTGGCCGAGGGCGGGAAAGCGCAGGAAGGCGTCCGCGTCGGCCAGGGTCACGACGGCGTCGAGCCGCACCTGGGGCAGGCTTTCCTGGACGTTGAACATCAGGGCTTCGGGCTCGGCGAGCCCCGTGGTCTCCACGACGATGCGGTCCGGATCCACCGTTCGCAGCATCTCGTCGACGGCGGCGTCGAACTCGCCCACGAGGGAGCAGCACACGCAGCCGCCGCCCAGCTCGACCATCTGGATGTTCTTGCCCTGGACGACTTTGCTATCGATGGCGATCTCGCCGAATTCGTTCATCAGGATCGCCATCCGGTCGGGGGCGCGCTCCACGAGGGCGCGCAGCATCGTCGTCTTGCCGCTGCCGAGCGGTCCCGTGATCAGGGTCAGGGGCGTGCGCGCCATCGATTCAGCCCTTGATGTTGCCCATCGGCACGAAGCGCACGACCGGGCGGCTGATCCCGGCGAGCTCCGTGGCCTCCACGACGTCGTCGATGCTCTTGTACGCGCCCCCGGCCTCCTCGGCGAGGCCGGACCAAGAAACCGAGCGCACGTAAATGCCCCGGGCCTCCATCTCGCGCTGGAGCTTTTGCCCGCGCCACTGCTTGCGCGCGCGGGTGCGGCTCATGGTGCGGCCGCTGCCGTGGGCGGTGGTGTAGAAAGTCTGGCTGCCCGTGGGCACCCCGACGAGCAGGTAGGAGCCGGTCTCCATGCTGCCCCCGAGGATCACGGGCTGCCCCGTTTCCTTGTAGCGCGCGGGGAGCCCTTCCATGCCCGGTCCGAAGGCGCGCGTCGCGCCCTTGCGGTGGACGAGCAGCCGGCGCCGCTCGCCGTGGATCTCGTGCGTTTCGAGCTTGGCCGTGTTGTGGGCCACATCGTACACCATGTGCATGCCGAGATCCTCGGCTGGGCGGCCGAAGACCGCCGAGAACACCTCGCGGATCCGGTGCAGGATCACCTGGCGGTTGGCGAAGGACATGTTGATGCCGCACTTCATGGCGGCGAAGTAGTCCCGGCCTTCCGGAGAGTCGAAGGGCGCGCACGCCAGCTCGCGGTCGCGGATCTTGATCCCGTACTTGCTTTCCATCACTCGCAGGAATACCTGGAGGTAGTCCGTCGCCACCTGGTGGCCGAAGCCACGGCTGCCGCAGTGGAACATCACCACGACCTGATCGGGAACGGTGATGCCCAACTTCTTCGCCAGCGCCTCGTCCACGATCTGGGCGCGCTGGATCTCCAGGTAGTGGTTGCCCGAACCGAGGGTGCCGATCTGGTTGTAGCCGCGTTCCACGGCGCGCTCGCTGATCTTCGAGGCGTCGGCGCCCTCGATGCAGCCTCCCTCCTCCGTGAGCTCCAGATCCTCCTCCCAGCCAAAACCCTTGCGCAGGCACCAGCGCGCCCCTTCCTCCACGACCCGCCGGAACTCGTCCTGGGAGATGCGCACGAACCCCTTGCAGCCCACACCGGCGGGCACGCGCTCGAAGAGACGGTCCACGAGCTGGCGCAGGTGAGGTCGGACCTCGTCCGCCGTGAGATTGGTGAGCACGAGACGCATCCCGCAGTTGATGTCGAAACCGATGCCGCCCGGCGAAATCACCCCGCCCCGCTCCACGTCCATGGCGGCGACCCCGCCGATGGGGAAACCGTAACCCGAATGGCCGTCAGGCATGCAGAGGGCGTAGTTCACGATTCCGGGAAGCGTGGCGACGTTCGTGATCTGGTCGTAGACGGCGCGGTCCATTTCGTGGAAGAGCTTCTCGGTCGCGTAGATCCGCGCCGGAACGAGCATCCCTTCCTTCGCCGTCGGCGGGATCTCCCAGATGTACTTGTCCACGCGGCGCGCTTGCATCGGGCTGCCCCTCCCCGGCTCCACACGGCGACGAGCGGCTCCGGGCCTCCGCCCGGGCCGCGCTCGCGTCGCCAAACGCTCGACCTGCGGGCCGACCCGGCCTGGGGTAGTTTTTCTCACCGGTACCGGGAGGCTGTCAAGGGTTATCGCCGACAACGGCCTTCCGGCGTATCCTCAGGCGATCCAGATGCGCGCGCGAAGCAGAGGCTCCTCGAAACGCAGAGAGCGCATCCCGCGGTGGAACCGGGTCCTCGGCTGGATCGGGGCCGTTCTGGGCGTCGTGGGAGCGGGAGGGGCGCTGTGGGTGCTGCGCCCGGAGTGGGCGGGTGTGGCTGCGCCCGGAGGCGGTTACATGGGGTCGCGCGCCTGCGGCGAGTGCCATCGGCTCAACCATGCGGGCTGGCAGGAAACCCTGCACGCGAAGATGGCGCGTCCAGCCACGCCCCAGACCGTCCGCGCGGACTTCGATGTCCGCAACGAATACTGGTTGCACGATGGCGTACACTCGCGCCCGGTTCCTCCCGAGGAAGATCGGGTGCTGGTGCGGATGGTGCGCGACGGCGACGCGTACTACGCTTACGTTTACGATCCCGAGGACGATCGCCTCGAGCCGTACCGCATCACCCACGTCCTCGGCGAAGCCTACCGCCAGACGTTTCTCGTCCAGAGCGGCGACACCTTCTTCAGAGTGCCGGTGCAGTGGGCGATCCAGCAGCGCCGGTGGGTCAACCTGTGGCGGCGCCAGGCGCGGCAGGACGAGACCGTCGAGGGCCCGATGGAGTTCTTCCTCAACGATCACGCGCGGTGGAACGAGGTCTGCGCGCGCTGCCACACCACGGGTTACCGGCTCGAGGGCGGGGGGCAGTGGTCCGAGCTGGCGATCGCTTGCGAGGCCTGCCACGGCGCAGGCGGGCGACACGCCGCGCTTTTCCGGCCCTCGAAGCTGGAGCGGCTGCGCGCGAGCTTGCGCCACGGGCTCGGCCTTCCGCGCGCCACCGCCATCGTGAGGCCCGACCGCCTCGACCCCGCCCGCGCGGTTTCGATCTGTGCCCAGTGCCACCACCCGGACATCTGGCTCAAGCACGTCCCCAAGTTCGTGGCCTTCGAGCCCGGCGAGGATCTCTCGGAGCATTTTCGCGAGGTGCCCCTCGAGCCCGAGGTGGAGTTGCCGCCGAGCAACAAGACCTGGCCGGATGCGAGCCCGCGCGGGCCCGGCATGCTGTTCCGCTCGTTCGTCGAAAGCCGCTGTTTTCGGGAGGGGGGCGTGACCTGCCACGACTGTCACGACCCCCACGCACCGCGCGAATACCGGGAGTTGCTCGCGGCGGGCCCGGCGAGCGACGCCTATTGCCTGCGCTGCCACGAGCAAATCGGCCGGGATCCGAGCGCGCACACGCGCCATCCGCAGGAGAGCGAAGGATCGCGGTGCTACGCGTGCCACATGCCGCGCTTGCTCGAGGGTATCGAGCTCGTGGGGCAGTTCGACTACAACCGAATCCGCACCCACGAGCTGGACCACATTCCCTATCCGGAGGCGACGGTGCGCTTCGGCGGGCCCTCGCGCCAGCCCAACGCTTGCGCCGACTGCCACGCCGATCGGGACGCGGCGTGGGCCGTGGCTTGGGCGCGCCGCTGGTGGGGGCCACGCGAGCGGGTGGCGCGAGAGATCGAAGCCCGTCTGCGGGCCGCCGAGGCCGAACGGCCTCGGGGAGAGAGAACCTTCGGCCTGTGATCCCCCGCTGTTCGGGCCGGGCGACTCCCGCGCTCGACGGACAGGGATGGGGCGCGCTGGGCCCGGCTGCAAGAAGGTCCGTGGCTTCTCGAGGCGTCGCAAGGGCTCTGAAGAAGGCAACGCTGATCCGGCGCGACGCGCCTCGGCCGCGCGGGAACACGTGCCCGCCGCGACACGCGGGCGCGGTGCGAAGTCGGGGGCTACGTCCGCTGAGATCGAGACCCGGCGGCCCGGCGCGGCTCCGGCACGTACTCGACGGAGGACTGCCGGCGCACGGGTTGAGGGAAGTAGCTCATGAGAACCAGCACGCTTTCGGGCATGTCGGTCGACACGTTGAGCCCCAGCTCGCGCGCTTCCTCCACGGTGATGGGGTGGTCGTGGGTCCAGCGGCCCTGGGACAGCGCCGCCGCCAGTTCGGCGGCTTTGGCGGGCGGGTAAGTCCCGGAGAGCAACCCCTCCAGGCTGGCCTGGACTTGTTGGATCGCCTTGTAGGCGAGGTCGGCCAGAATCAGCGTCTCGTCGTCCACGTGCTGGATGGGTTTTTCGCGCACCACGCGCAGGACCGACGCCGCCGGGTAGCGCCCGAGCTGAGGGTCCACGGGCCCCAGGACCGCGTCGGGGGACATGACGATTTCGTCCGCCGCCAGCGCGATGAGCGTCCCGCCCGACATGGCATAGTGCGGTACGAAGACGGTGACCTTGCCCTCGTGACGGCGCACGGCGCGGGCGATCTGAAGCGACGCCAGCACAAGACCGCCCGGCGTGTGCAGGATCAGATCGAGGGGCATCTTGGGGTCGGTCATGTGGATCGCGCGCAGGACTTCTTCGGAGTCGTTGATGTCGATGTAGCGGAAGACGGGGAATCCGAGCAGGCTCATCGTCTCCTGGCGGTGCGCGAGCAGGATGACTCGGGAGCCGCGTTCCTTCTCGATCCGTGCGAGCAGGCGCTGCCGCGTCGCCTCCAGCATCTTCTGCCGGATCACCGGCTGGATCGCCGAGAACATGAAGAACAGCCAGAACAGATCGAGCGGTCCCATCGTCCACCCTAAGCCGCGCCGGTCATGGCTCCCGCGATGCCGCGCGCGGCCTCAAACATAGCGCGTTCGATCCCGCCAGTAGTGGGCAGGCGCGCGCCAGCGGCGCGGCGGGCCGAGGATCCGCCCCACAGCCAGTCCCGCGAGAAAGCCCCCGATATGGGCCCACCATGCGACGCCGCCCACACCTCCCGGGGCGGCCAAGGCGAGGGTCCCCGAGAAGAGCTGGAGCATGAACCAGTACGCCAGGTAGAGCACCGCGGGGATGGTGAAGAAAAACGGGTAGCAGAAGATCGGTAGAAACATCACCAACTGCGAGCGCGGGTGGAGGACGTAGTACGCCCCCATGACACCGGCAATCGCCCCCGACGCACCCACGGTGGGGATGGTGGACGCCGGGTGGGCGAGGCCGTGGATGACGCCGGCGAAGACGCCGCACCCGAGATAGAAGGCGAGAAAGCCCGCCGGACCCATGCGGTCCTCCACGTTGTCGCCGAAGATCCAGAGGGTCCACATGTTGCCGATCAGGTGCGCCCACCCGCCGTGGAGAAACATGCTCGTGAGGAAGGGCCAGTAGTCGTCGACCGGAAGCCCCATCCAGACGGCCCACTCGGGATGGGTGTAGCGCGCCGGCACGATCCCGAAGCAATAGAAGAGGCGTTGGAGTTGAGCGGGAGCCAGCGCTAGCTCGAGGAGGAAGACCGCGCCGTTCGCGGCGATGAGGCCGTAGGTCACGACCGGTGTGCGGCGAGAGGGAATCGTGTCCTGCAGGGGAATCATGCCGCTCCGTCCTGGCGTTCGTCTCCGTCGCCCGCGCGGGAGATCTGCAAGCCTAAATGAGGCCCGGGTGTCTTGTCAAAGACGGCTCGGCGCTCGTGTTTTCGGGGACCGTGCGCTCCCCTCCCCCCTGTGGGCCTCCGCCCCCAGGGCGGGGCGAGCGAGCGCGCGTCCTGCCTTCCGCAGGGCGCGCGGAGCAGTTCGTTCGCCCTAATCGAGGAGCCAGTGGCGGACGAGCGCCGCCACGGCGAGGCCGGCGTAGTTGCCGAGGGCATAGCCCAGAAGCCCGACGAGCACGCCCGGAAGCAAGAGATCGCGCCAGCCCCGCGCGACGGCCAACGCCAGTGCCGTCGAAGGTCCGCCGATGGCCGCCTGGGAGGCGACGAGGATCGCGGGCAGCTCCAGTCGCGCCAGGCGGCCCCAGCCCAGCGACCAAACGCCATGGACGGCTACGACCGTCGCCGTCATGTAGAACACCCGCGGTCCTACCTCGGCGATCTCTCCGAACCGGGAGTGCACGCCGATGACGCCCAGAAAAAGATCGAGCGCGAGCACGCCGAGAGGCAGCGCGCCCCGCTGCCGGCGCATCGCCGGAAGCTGGGCTAGGGCCAGGGCGAGCGTCGTCAGCCACAGCACTTCCGGCACCGCCGGAAAACGCGCGGCCAGCCACCTCCCGGCCTGCACGACGGCGAGACCGAGCAACACCAGGACCGCGAGGTCGTGTACCCTCATCGGCAAGTCCGCTTGCAATGGATGCGGCGTCTTCTCGTCCGCGGCGGCTTTGGCCCCGGCAGCGAACAGCAGGGGCGCCGCGAGGCACCAGCCCATCCAGAGCGTCGTCAGGACGTTGTCCGACGCGGCCGTGGCCGCGAACAGCGCGCCCGTCAAGCCCACCTCTCGGCCCACCGCGACGAAGTTCAGACTGCCGCCCGAGTACGTGGCCGTCAGCACGCCCGCGAGCTTCCAGGTTTCCTGCGCGAAAGTGCTGCGGAACAGCAGGGCCGCGACGAAGGCACCGGCGAGGGTCCCCGTCGTGGCGATGGCGAATGCAGACAGCATGCGCCCGCCCGCTCGTGCGAGGTCCCGCAGATCGACCGCGAGCAGCAACCAGACGATGGCGAGCGACGTCACGGGGCCGGCGACGGCCTCGTAGGCGGCGGAGCGCTGCGGAACCAGGCCCAGATTGGACAGCAGCGCGCCAGAGGCGATGACCAGCAGCGACGCACCGATCCGCCGCGCCCAGGGGAAGCGGCGCTCCAGGGCGTGGCAGGCCACGACGAGCCCCACCAGAACCGCGAGCACCGCCAGTGGATCCCGAACGATCATCGAAGCCGCAGTGTAGCTCGAATCGCCCGGGCCCATCCGGCGCCCGAAGCGCGGACGGTTCGCGAGCGGCTGCACCGGCTTTTTTCTGGAGGTCCCAGCAGCGGCTTGCGTCGCAACGGGCGATTGTCCGACACCTGGGCGCGCGCCCCACGGGGGCTCTGGTACGATGGGCCCTGGAGGGACGCCGATGCTGCATTACCGCTGGATCTCGAGCCCCCTCGGGGGCCTCCGACTCCTCGCCGGCGCCGAGGGACTCAAGGAAGTCTCCTTCGAGCATCGGGCAGGGGCGCTTCCCGAGGGCGCGCGAGAGGACGGCGGCCGACACCCCGCGCTGGCCGAAGCGGAGCGCCAGCTGCGGGAATACTTCGCCGGGACGGGGCGTGCGTTCGATTTGCCCCTTG
This sequence comes from Acidobacteriota bacterium, assembly GCA_037447115.1. Taxonomy (GTDB): domain Bacteria; phylum Acidobacteriota; class Polarisedimenticolia; order Polarisedimenticolales; family JBBIHH01; genus JBBIHH01. Next base: position 39,217 of record JBBIHH010000008.1, on the reverse strand, counting down.
CCCCTGAGGGGACGGCCTTCCAGCGTCGGGTGTGGTCGGCGCTGCGCTCCATCCCCTACGGTTGTACCTGGAGCTACGGCGAACTCGCCCGCCGCATCGGCCGCCCGGGGGCGGCGCGGGCCGTGGGCGCGGCCAATCACGCGAACCCGATCGCGATCATCGTTCCCTGCCACCGGGTCGTGGGCCGCGACGGCAGCTTGACCGGCTACGGCGGGGGGTTGTGGATCAAGCGCTGGCTGCTGGATTTCGAGGCGGCTCAGGCGGGCGCAGCGCCGGGAGCCTCCTCGGGCTTCCAGGAGGGGTCCTCGAAAGGCGCCTCCGGCAGCGTCTCGTAGACCCGCACGTTCCACTCGGCGCCCCGACCGTGATCCGTAGCGATCCAGATGCGCCCGAAGGGGCGCCAACCTGCCCAAGGCAACGTGAAGACCGGTTCGGTCTCCGAGGCCTGCCGGTAAAACGACCACTGCTCCACGAGACCCGTGTCGCGCGCGACGTAGACCTCGTAGCGGTTCTCCGGGGTGTAGCCCACGCCGGGGGAGAACCTCAGATCCAGCACGTCCGCGGCGCGCCCGTCGGGGAGCGCGCGCTCGCCCCCGTACTTCAGCGTCACGCCCGGGTCGAGGAGCTTGAAGGGCATGATCAGCCAGTAGCTGTCGTTGACCCACACCTGGCGGCCGAGTTGCAGCGCTTCGCGCAAGGCCTCGGGGTCGGTGATTTCTTCGCCGTTTCGCCAGGCGCGTCCTGCCAGCGTCTCCACGTTCATCAGCCACAGCCGGCGCTCGTCGCCGACGGGCCCCTCGATCCGCACGCGTCCGGTGTGGCGATCCCAGTAGTGCTCGCGCCGCCCGAAAAAGCTCCAGCTCAAGTAGCGGGTCTCCTCCCAGGCTCGCCAGCCTCCCATGCGCTCGATCGTGGCCCGCGCGATTTCGATCGCTCGGGTCTCCGAGTCCGGATTGGGTCCCCCCGGCCCTGCGGGAGGCGGGCTCCCCCCAGGCGCGAGTTCGCGAGAACCGCCGCAGGCGAGCGCGAGCACCGCGATCCCCGAGGCCAGTGCAAACCAGGCCGCCTTCTCTTGCATGGCTTCCCTCCAGAAGCCCCGCGCGAGCCGCCGGGCGCGCGGCGCCAGAGCGGTTGCGTCCTCGGCCCGCGTGGGGGCATGCAGGCCCAGACTAACCCATCCCCGCCCGCGCGGAGCGCCGCCGTGAAAACGCTCCCCGCAGCAAGCCCTGCCCGAGTATCCCCCGAGAACGCGACCACCGCGAGGCAAAGGCGCCACCACCGCAGGGGCGGGGCGCGGTTCCCGCATGCGCCGAGCAGTGTGGAACTGCTGGGTCGCGCCGGCGTCCGCGGATGGCAGGGTGCCGGGGCGCGCGGCCTCGTCCCTGGAAGGTGCAGCCCGAGGCACCTATAATCGTCCCATGCCCCAGGACAGCGTCCGCCGCGCCCCCGCCACCGGCGGGGCGACGATGCGCCCGCCGGAAATTTACGAGTTTCTCCGGCGCTACGTCCTCGGCCAGGAGGAGACGCTGCGTTTCGTGTCGGTGGCGGTGTTCAAGCATCTCGAGGGCGAACCCTACGGCAACCTGCTGATGATCGGCAACTCCGGAACCGGCAAGACCACGATCATGCGGGCCGTGGAGCGTCTCTACCAGCAGCAGGAAGAGTTCCAGCAGTATCGCGTGGTGGTGATCATGAACGCCAACACGCTCGCCACCGAAGAGGGCGTGGTGGACACGAGCCGGCTCTTCCGGCGGCTCGAGGAGCGGGCGCGCCAGATCCTGGGCCCCGATGCCGATCCGGAGGAGATCGGCCGCTACATGGAACACGCGACGGTGTGTCTCGACGAGATCGACAAGGTCTCGGGCATCGTCGGGGGCAGGCCTTACGTGACCGGGCTCAACATCCAGCAAGCACTGCTCACGCTGATCGAGGGCGAGCGCGTCGTCTGGGAGATCACGGCGACACAAGGCAAGACGCCGGTGCGCAAGGGCGTGACCATCGACACGGGCAAGATGCTGTTCCTCGCGGCCGGCGCGTTCGAGACGCTGTACGACCAGGTTTTTCGGCGCGTCACTTCTCCCACGAGCCGGGTCAAGCTCCCGACCGAGACCATCGTCTACGACAACGGCGAGGTACACATCCGAGAAGTCTTCCATCTGCGGGACCACTTCCGCATGGAAGACCTTTTCGACTACGGCATGCAGCCGCAGTTTCTCTCGCGCTTCGATCACGCCATCATCCTGCAGGATCTGGATGCGGATCTGCTGGCGAGGATCTTCACCGAAGCCGAGGACAGCTTGTTGCGCGCGTCACAGAGCTTTTTCCGCCGTTACGGCATCGCCCTCGAGGTCACGCCCGTGGCGGTGCGCAGGATCGCCGACGAGGCGGCCAAGCACACCCGCATCGGCGCCCGAGCGCTCAAAGCCGTCTGGGGGCGGGTGATCAAGCCCTTCGAGTTCGATCCCTTCGCCCACCAGCGGTTGCAGAAAACGAGCGAGGGGCACCGCCTCGTGGTGGACGAGGACCTCGTCGGTCAGGGCCTGCGGGCCGCGCCACCCTGACCCCCATGAGCGGGCCGTCGTCCCCCGGCCCGGTGACGGAGCACGCCCCCGGAGCGGCTCGGCCGGCCCGGATGCCGCTCCTCCTGGGCGGTGCCGCACGCGTCGTGGTGGGCACGCTCGGGGGCGGCGTGGCGGGTTACCTGGCCTTCGGTTTTCTCGTGCTCCGCTTCAGCCACCCGGCGTCGCAGTGCGTGCTCGTCGGTGCTCTGGCGTCGGCGATCTGGGCCGCCGTGCGCCTGGAGCGCCACGCCCCCGCGGTGTGGCTCGTGGTCGTCTTCGCCTCGTTGCATACCGGAGCCAACCTGGGCCGCGGTGCCGCCGGGGCGCTGGCCGTGGCGGCCTGGAGCGTGGCCATCGGGTTGGGCCTGTACCTCGTCGGGCTGGTCTACGACCGGCTGGCGCGTGCGGGGTTGGTCTTCGGCAAGTTCCTCGTGATCGGTCCGCTCGTGGGCGGTCTCTACGCCGCCGCGACGCCGCTGGCGTCGCTCGCCGCGGCATCGACGGGCAGTGGAGTCGCGTCGCTGTGGCGGAACACGTGGCTCGGGATCGTCCTCGGCGACGGTGCAGCGTTCGGCGTCGAGGCCGTGGAGCTTTGGCTCGCGCGCTGGGAGCGCAGCCGCGCGCGCCCCTGAGCGAATGCCGGCCACAACGGCGCGCGGCGGCGGGCGATGCCGCCGCACTCGATGTGGGTTGTCCGCCCGGGCCGTTGGGCGAGCGGGCGGACTAAGCCGTCGCCGCTTTCTTGATTTCCTTGGCGGGAGGCGCGCTCGCCAGAGCTTCCTTCGCCGCGCCGCGGGTGCTCTCGCCCGGCATGTCCACCGTGCCCTTGAAGAAGGCTCCCTCGGCGATGACGACGCGGGGCGCGCACAGATCGCCCGTCACTCGGCCGGAATTGGCGATCTCGATCTTCTCGGTGGCGTGGATGTTGCCCACGACCTCGCCGCGGACGGTGACCGAGCGGGCACGGACCTCCGCCTGGATGCGGCCGGCGTTGCCGATCGTGAGGTGGTGCTCCTGGAGGTTGACCTTGCCCTCGATCTTGCCCTCGATGGTCAGGTCTTCGTTGCCCGTGAGCTCTCCGCGGATGCAGATGCTGCGTCCGATGTTGGCGCGCTCCCCGGGGCGAGCTGGGGGAGCAGGCTCGGCGGCCGGGCTCCGGAAGGAAGGCTCCGGGGGGTTCGGGCTGCCGGTCGGGATCTCCGAGTCCTTGCGAGTCCACATACCAAGACCTCCTTGGTCGGCCCGCCCGGATGCCGCCGGGTCGGGGCGAAGGGTTCCGTCGCCAATATAGGTCGCCGTGCCGGCCGAGCCAGTCTAGCACGGAAAAACCGGATTCCGCCGACGGTCGCGACGGAACTCCAGGGGACGGGCGGCACACGCTCGAGACGGGCCTGCAGGCGGGGGATCGGCGAGCCGTTGTAGACTCGGAAAGCTGGAGGGAGGAAACCCGTGACGTGCGCACGGCCGCGGGACGCGAGATCGTGAGCCCGCGCCTGGCGATGGCCGCAGGGGCGGTGGCCGGGGGCCTGGGGGTCGGCCTCGGCGCTTTTGCAGCCCACGCACTCAAGACTCGCCTCTCGCCCGAATGGCTCGCCGTGTTCGAAACCGCAGTGCGCTATCAGCTCTACCATGCGCTGGCCTTGATCTTGACAGGGCTCGTCGCCGCGCGGTGGCCGGGGGCCTGGGCCGCGGCGGCGGGCTGGCTGTTCGTCGCGGGGATCCTCGTCTTCTCGGGCAGTCTCTACCTGATGGTCCTCACCGGGGCGCGCTGGCTGGGAGCGGTGACGCCTCTCGGTGGACTGGCCTTCATCGCCGGGTGGGGGGCGCTGGCCTGGGGACTGCTGCAGGGACGCTAGCCCGTCCGGCCGACCGCGGGCAGCCCTCGTGCAGGGGCGGCGCGGCAGGCCGCGCGCTCACCACGCGCATCGCGCCCGGCGGCACGGCGTCCAGGGCGAGGCACGCGGGATGGTGGACCGTGCCCGAGCGGCGGTCCTCGACGAAGAACGGGGCCTCGCCGCGCATGATCGCATCGAGCAGGCGGGCGAGCCGTACCCCGCCCTCTTGCAAGCGGCGGCGCACGACCGCCAGACTCGCCTCCACGTAGGTCGCCTGGAGCTCGGTGCCGGCGTAGACCTGTTCGCGGACGAGCCGATGGGACTCCTCGGCCCACACGAGCGGGTCGAAAGTCGCCCCGGCCGCCCGCTCTTCCCGGCCCAGCGCGGCGTGCAGGCGCAGCGCCGCGCTTCGCCAGCGGCCCCGCCCCATCCCTCCGATTTCGAGCAACCCCGTGTCCCACAGGTCGTGGAGCGAGACCGGGCCGTCGCCCACGAGGCGCTCGAAACCCCGCAGGCGCACGAGCGTTCCGTTCCCTCCGCGATCTTCCGCGAAGCCCACGTGCAGTGGCTGATGGACATCTCCCACCAGATGATCGAGGAACTTGAGCGCTACGAGACGTGTTTGCGGATCCGTGTCGGGCCGCAGCAGTTCTCCCGTGTAGCGGACGATCGCCGAGACCACGCACCCCTGAGCGCAGTGGCTCTCCAACGAGATTGTCTCGGAGGCACGCGGCACGTTCAGGTAGTGCTCGTGGCGCCGATTCGCGTAAATGCGCGCCATGCCTTCGCGGTGGGCCCAGACGCAGGAGTCGAAAAAACGGCGGTAGCGGGGCTCGTCGCGCGCGAGAATCCGCAGGACCGCCGAGCGGGTCTCGGGGGCGAATTCTTGCCAGGCGATCTCGCAGGTGATGCGGTGGCCGGCGTCGCCCCAGGACCACGCCGGGGAAAGCGAAAGGGCATACAGGACGAAGCCCGCGGCGCCGGCGTGTCGTGCCTGCATGGCCGCCATTGTACCCGACGGGTGCAGCCGGCGTTGACAGGCCGGGTGGCTTCGGCGAGACTGCGGCAGCGATGGACTCCGAAGCCTCCCTCGGGCACTACCGGGCGCGCCGGCGCATCGAGTTCGCCGACACCGACATGGGCGGCATCTGTCATTTCTCGCGCTACATGGTTTTTCTCGAGACCGCGGAGCACGAGTGGCTGCGCCGACTCGGTGCCGACGCGGTTTTCGAGCACGAGGGGCGGCGTCTCGCCTGGCCGAGGGTTTCGGTGGCGCTGCACTACCGGGCGCCAGCGCGCTTCGGCGACGAGCTCGAGATCGAACTCCGGGTGCGGCGCGTGGGGCGAACCTCGGTCACTTACGCCTGCCGGGTCGCATGCGCAGGGCGGGAAATCGTCGAGGGCGAGATGACGGCCGTCTGCTGCGCCCTGGAGCCGGAGCTGGCGCCGGTGCCGATCCCGGAACCCCTCGCCCGCCGCCTGCGCGGGGAGTAAGCTGTTCGAGCCGCCGGGAGGGTGTTGGCCTCCAGCGTTGCCTTGTTACCATGGGTCATTCATGCGGGAGCGGCGGGCGCAGGTGGTGCTGGTGGTGCGGGCCTTCGAGGAGGCCGACCCGGACGGGCGCCTGCTCCCGCCCGTGCTCCGCGAGGAAGCGACCCGCCGCGCGCTCGCGGTCACGGGTCTGATCGATTTCCAGGGACGCCCCGGACGGAACCCGCGCAACGAAGAGACGATCTTCCGGAGGGCGCGCCTGCTGCTCGACGCTCTGGGGCGCAAGTATCCGACGCTGTTACGCATCTTGAACGCCGCCCGGCATGGGTTCGGTTTCGCCCCGCTGATCGTGGTCGCCGCGCTGTGCGCCGGCTTCGCGGGCACGAGTCTCGAGGGCGGCCGCGAGGTCGACATCCTTTCCTTTTTCGTGCTGGGCCTCGTGGCGTGGAACCTGGCGGTGTATCTGCTCGCCCTCGCCAGAGTCGTGGCGCGCGGGCGCGCTCCGCGAAGCGCACGAAGGGAAGACCCGGGAGGCCAGCTGGTGGCCCGCGTGGCCGGGGGGTTTTTGCGCTGGCCCCTCTGGCGTGCGCTGCGGGCCTGGTCGCGCGTCATGGAAGCGCGTCCCGAGGAAGCGCGCATCGCCGCGGAGGCACTCCGCCGTTTCGCGGTGCACTGGCAACGTGTGGCGCGGCCGCTGATGCTGACCCGCGCCCGGATGCTGCTGCACCTGGCAGCGGTCGCTTTCGCTGCGGGCGCGGTGGTCGGCATGGTCGGCCGCGGGCTGGCCTGCGAGTACCGCGCCAGCTGGGAGAGCGCGTGGCTCGGGGAGCGGCAGGTGCAGTTTCTGGTGAACACGTTGCTCTGGCCGGCGGCGACGGTTCTGGGGAAGGAGGTGCCCGACGTGGCGCCCCTGCGCGGTCCGGGCCGCTCCGGCGACGCGCGCCCGTGGATCCAGCTCTATGGGATGAGTGCGCTCTTGTTCGTCGGGGTGCCGCGCGCTCTGCTCGCCGCCTACCAGGGCTGGCGCGCTCGCAAGTTGGCGCGCGACCTGCCCGTGGATCTCGAGGCCGCCTACTTCCGCAGGATTTTCACCGCCTGGCGCGGCGTGCGCAGGCGCGTGGAGGTGGTGGCCTACGGGTATCGCCCGGGCCCCAGCCCCCTGAGCGTGCTCAAGACGCTGCTCTACGACTTCTTCGGTGCCCGCACCGACATCCGGGTGCGCGAAGCCGTGGCCTACGGGGAAGAAGCCGATGCGGAGGGCGTCCAGGACGCGTTCCACCCCGCCACGCCGGCGGGCGACGACTTCGAACGCTGCCACGTGGTCGTTTTCTATCTGGCGCAGACACCGGAAGAGGAAGTCCACGGCCGGTTCCTGGAGGCGCTCAGGGCGCACGTGCGCGAGCGCGCGGAACGGTTGCTCGTGTTGCTGGACGCGTCATCGTACTGGGAGGCCGCGCCAGCGCCGGAGCGCGTGCGGGAGCGCCACGCGGCGTGGGAGCGGCTGCTGCGCGAGCACGAGTTGACGGCGGTGGAAGTCGAGCTCGGCCGGGAGGGCGCCTACCCCGCGACGGACGAGCTCATGGACCGCCTGCGCCTGGCCCTCTGGCCGCCGGAGGAAGCGGCCCTCGTTCGCTCCTGAAGCTCGAGCCGCGGCCGGATCGATCCTCGTCTCGTCCACCGGCGGGGTCTGGACCGCGCTCGCCCGCACGAACTCGCTGCCCGAGGCGGGGGAGGTGCGCGACCCGGCCCACGCGAGTGCGCCCTCCGCCGCGGAAAGCCGGCCCCGCTTCGCGCGGCTCGTGCCGGACACCGGGGCTCAAAGGCCGTCTTCCGGGCCCGCCAAGAAACGCCGCGGGTATCCGAGGGAAAGGAGGCGTGCCCGCAAGTGCGCCACATGAGAACCTTCCCAGTAAACCCTGTGGCAAGACGGGCAACGGGCGAAGCGTTTCACCCGCCGCAGGACTCCCTGCGGAACACCGCCCCGCACCACGGCCGGCGCCGCAGGTTGCAGGACCTCGTTGCACCGCGAGCAGCGCGGAGGGGCGGCCGCCGCAACGTGGGAACCCAGGGCCCCCAACACCTGCCGCAACTGCGCGAGAACCTCCTCCTCCTCGACGAGGAGCGCCTCGGGCGGGTGTTGTTCCTCCACAAGCCGGCGGTCCCGCGTGAGGAGCACGCGCCCCTCCACGGCGGCGCGCTCCACGAGCTGCGCGTCGTCGGCGTGCGCGTCGTAGAGCGTGTCGAAGCCGAGCAAGCGCAGATAGCGCGCGAGCCGGCCGAGCATGGCGTCGGCAACGAAACGCGGGTCTTGGCGCACGGTGCCGGGGCGCTGCGCCATCGTGCCTCCCTTGGAGCTAGTGTAGCCCCCCGCGTGCGCCGGGGCCGGCGGAGCGCTACATTTCCTGCAGGCGCCCGGGGGCGGGAGGATCCGCGATGTCCACCAAGGGGGTTCCCGGCGAGGGGACGGCCGAGGTCCATGCCCCCGCAGCGGCGGCGTTCGACGCCCGACTCGCCGAGCGCCTGTTTCATCTGCTGTACCGTTCCGCCGCCGCGGTGGATCTCGCGCGCGCTGTCGCGGAACTCGAAGAGGAATTCGGCGAGCGCGTCTACGCCGAACTTCTCTATCTGCTCTCCCATCTTCGCTTCGAGCCGCCCGAGGCGCGCCGGCACTGGCACGCGATCCTCGCTCACCGGGCGGGGTTGGAGACGAAGCTCGGCGAGCCGGTGGACCTGCGGGTGGCCCTCGTGAGCTACTTCGTGCAGGTCAACCGCAAGTTGCAGAACCCCAAGGTCATCGAGCTGAAGGTCTTCGAGGAAACCCATGCTTCCGCCTACCGGGACGAGCTGACGGGCCTGCTCAACTACCGGGCGTTCATGGAGGCCCTGACGCGGGAGCTGGCCCGCGCCGAGCGGGAGGGCAGACCGCTGTCGCTTTTGATGTGCGACATCGACGACTTCAAGCTTTACAACGATCGGCTGGGCCACGAGGCGGGCAACGAAGCCCTAGCGATCATCGCCAGGTTGCTCGCGAGCGCGGTGCGGGGCAGCGATATGGCCGCGCGTTACGGCGGGGAGGAGTTCGCGCTGATCCTCCCCAGCACGGGCAAGGCGGGAGCGCTCGAGGTGGCGGAGCGCGCGCGCAAGAGCGTCGCGTCGTACCGCTTTCCCGGAGGGCGCGACCAGCCCGGATCCCGGCTCACGGTCAGCATAGGGGCGGCGGCGTACCCGGTGGACGCGCGGGACGCCAAGGAGTTGCTGCGGCGCGCGGATCTCGCCCTCTACCTGGCGAAGACGAGCGGCAAGAACCGGGTGCAGCTCGCGGGCGGGTGCCGGCGGGCTCATCCGCGGGTGGTCGTCGAGCTGCGCGGCTCCTACCGCACGCTGGGTCGGCAGGCCCGCCGCTTGAGGACCCTCGATGTGAGCGAAGGCGGCATGCGCTTCCGCTGCGCGCGCCCGCCGCAGAAGGGCGCGCTGCTGGAGGTCGTTCTCCAACCTGCCGAGGCGGCAGCCCCCCTCCAGCTGACGGGGCGTGTGGTGGACGTCCGGGCGGGCCGGAAACGAGGCTCCGAGGTCGGGGTGCGCTGGATCGAGGTGGGTCCCGGCGAGCGACTGCGACTCGCGCGCCTGCTGCGACAGGCGGGCCCACAGGGCGCGGATCCTGTGGCACAATAACCCTTGCCAGCATTCTCGGCTCGGATCTGCGGTCGAGCGATGAACCACCCGAGCGTGCAGGCCGACAGCCGCTACCGGCACCCGTTTCCGTTCGTGCCGAGCTATCGGAAGCTGCCCGCGGGGGAGCTGCGCGCCCGCGCGGTGCGCGCCCTGGCGCTGCTCGAGGACTGCCGGCTCTGCCCCCGCGACTGCGGCGTGAACCGGCTCGCGGACCGCTGGTCGGCGTGCAAGACGGGCCGTTACGCCGTGGTGGCGAGCTACTTTCCGCACTTCGGCGAGGAGGATTGCCTGCGGGGCTGGCGCGGGTCGGGTGCGATCTTCTTCGGCCACTGCAACCTGCGCTGCGTTTTCTGCCAGAACTTCGACATCAGCCAGGCCGTCCCGGCCGGTCCCGCCGCGCCGGGCACGCCGCCCGAGGCGCTGGCGGCGATGATGCTGGAGCTGCAGGCGCTCGGCTGCCACAACATCAACCTCGTCACCCCCGAGCACGTGGTGCCGCAAATCCTGGAAGCCCTCGCGCTCGCTGCCGAGGGCGGCCTGTGCCTGCCGATCGTCTACAACACGAGCGCCTACGACTCTCTGGAGAGCATCGAGCTGATGCGCGACATCGTGGACATCTACATGCCCGACTTCAAGCTGTGGTCGGCGGAACGCAGCAAGCTCTACCTCAAGGCCGCGGACTACCCGGAGGCGGCGCGGCGCGCGATCAAGGCCATGCACGCCCAGGTGGGACCACTGGTCTTCGACGAGCACGGACTGGCCAAGCGAGGGTTGCTGATCCGTCACCTCGTGATGCCGGGCGCGCTCGGCGAAACCCGCGCGATTTTGGAGTGGATCGCGCGGGAGCTCGGGCCCGACACCTACGTCAACCTGATGGACCAGTACTATCCGGCGGGGAGGGTCGCCGCGGACCGCTATCCCGAGATCGCCCGCCGGCCCACGCCCGCCGAGATCGAGGAGGCCTACCGTATCGCGCGCGAGGTCGGCCTCCAGCGTCTCGACGCCCGCCGGCGTTTGTAGGGCTCAGCCCTCCAGCACCTGCGCCAGAATCTCCGCGGTGCGCCGGTTCGAGTGTTCGTCGAGCACCGTGATGCGCAGGGCGTCCGCGGCGAGGCGCGGGCTCACCGATCCCAGCTCCCGTACGTGCAGCCCGCGCCTGCGGCACGCCGCCGCCACCTCGGTCGCCGGCCGGGCTCGGGGCGGGAGGTGCACGAGCAAGAAGTTCGCCGCGCTCGGAACGACCTCGCAGCCGAGACCGCTCAAGGCCTGCGCCAGGCCTTCTTGCAGCGCCGCTGTTTGCGCGTAGCGCGCGCGGTAGTAGTTCTGCGATTCGAGGGCGGCGAGGGCACCCACCTGCGCCACGAGGCCCACCTGCCACGGCGGCTGGCTCCGGCGCAGCGCCCGCGCCCGAGCCGGATGGGCGCACAGATAGCCGACCCTCAGGCCGCTCAGCGCGTGCGTCTTGGAGAACGAGGTGCAGACCATCACGTCGGGCCGTGTGGCCGCCAGCGATTCCAACGAAGTCCCCTCGCCGGCGAAGGCGGCGTAGGTTTCGTCCACCCACAGGGCCGTGCCCGGGGGCAAGTTTTCCGCGACTTGCGCGAGCCGCTCGCGCGAAACGAGGCGCCCGGTCGGCGACGAAGCGCAGGTCGTCTTCCAGGGCCGCGTCGTCGAAGGGCGCGTAGGGACGGTCCCAGTCCACGCAGAAGTCGCAGGTGTAAGGACAGCCGAGGCTGGCGATGAGCGGGATGGTCGTCGCGCGGTAGGGCCGGCCGCGCCGGAAACAGGCGGTGACGATGTCCGGAGCCCGCTCGCGCACCCCAGGAAGCCCCTCGGGGGGCCGCCCGCGGGAGACGACGGTGCCGCGCGGCGGCGGGTCGCGCAGCAGCGTATCCAGCAAGGCCTCGTCGCAGTCCTGGACCACCGCATCGAAAAAGCGAGCGCCGTCCGCGGGGAAGGCGTGGGCGTGGGGTCCCGCCAGCGCGCTCCACACGCCGCGAGCGCGGTAAAGACGCGCTAGAGCATAGGCCAGCGCGCTGGCGTGGGAGTGGCACGCGATGAGCACGCGATCGAGATCCACCGGCAGCAACGTCTCGGGCCGACGCGTCTGGCCCCAATAGGTGGCGTAGTGCACCCGGTGTCCCCGCCGCCGGCACCATGCGGCGGCCGCTTGGGGCCCGAGGCTGGCCGCCTGGGGCAGGAGCAGCGCGCGCAGCGGATCGAAGCGCTGCGCCCCAGCACTGCCCTGCAGCAGCTCGAGGATGCCGACGCTCAGCACGCGCCTCACAGGATTGCCGGCGTGGCCAGCCGGCGCGCGCGCAGCCAGATGAACGCGCACGCCAGCGCCACGGACACGAGCGCGAGGGCCTGGGAGGTGGAAAGCGGCCCCAGCGGCGTGCCCCGGCCTGCATCGCCCCGGAAGAACTCGATGGCGAAGCGCGCCACCCCGTAGAGCACGATCCACAGCAACCCGATTTTCCCCGGCCAGTGTGGCCGGGCACCGATGCGATCGAGAACCAAGCCGATCGCCAGTGCCGCAGCGAACTCGTACAGCACGGCGGGATGCACGGGCACCCACGGCAGCTCGGCGTGCAGGCGGTGGGCCAGGGGGCTCGTGTACGTCACGGCCCAGGGCACGACCGTGGGGGTGCCCCAACAGCACCCTGCAAGAAAGCAGCCGAGACGCCCCACGCCGGCACCGACGACGACGGGCACGGCGGCGGCATCGAAGGTGCGCCAGAAGTCGAGCCGATGGCGGCGCGCGACGACGATCCCCGCCGCGAGGCCGCCCAGCACGGCCCCGTACCAGATGCCCGCCTGCCGGACGAGCCACAGCCCCAGGCTGGGCTGGGCGATGACGTCGGGCAGGCGCAACGCGACATGCAGCACGCGGCAGCCCACCGCTCCCCAGAGGAACACGGTGAAGCCGAGCCGCCGCATGCGGGCGGGGTCGAGACCCTCCCGCTGGGCGTAGCGCCCCACGAGCCCCAGGCCCGTGGCGAGGCCCAGGAGCACGAAGGCGCCGTGGGCCGGCACCTCCAAGGGCCCGAGGGAGAACAGGATGGGCCGCACGGTCGCTCGCGCTCCGTCTCGCCCGAGGGCGCCGCACGAGACGGAAGTTCAGGACCCGTCGTGTCTACAGGTACCCGGAGCTTGCCTGCCCGGCAAGTCGAATGGAAGCGCAGGGTGGGATCCCCGTCACCCGACGAAGTAGAAGAAAGCCGCGGCGCCGAGCAGGGCGAGCACGAGGGCGTACTTGACCGCCGTGCCCAGAAGGAAACCCGCGCAGGCCCCGACCCCGGCGCGCGCGGCGCGCCGCAGGTCGGGCTCTTTGGCGTACTCGAGCAGGATCGCGCCGACGACGGGACCGAGGAGCAGGCCTGGAAGACCGAAAACCAGGCCCACGATCGCCCCCAGGACCGCTCCCGCAAGTCCCCAGCGCGAGGCACCGAACCCCCGCGCGCCGAGAGCCCCGGCCGCCAAGTCCACGAGCGAGATCACCGCCGCCAGCGCGCCCGTCACTGCCAGGCCGGGCCAGCCGATGTAGGCGAAACGGTCGGCCCAGGCCACGAGGACGATGCCCGCGAAGATCAGCGGCGCACCGGGCAGGGCGGGCACGAGCACGCCGATGAAACCGGCGGCGATCAGCAGCAGCCCTGCGGTGTAGAGCGCCCAACGCATGGCTGTCGGAAACCTCCGCCGCGCCGCTTGCGCGGAGCGAGAAGCTCGGCTCGGATCGGGGTCGCGTTCCCGTCCGGGCCTCTCCGCAAGGGTCCCCTCCGCCCTCTCTCGCTGGAGCAGCTCCTCCCGTCGAGAAGAGGCGAGCCCTCCGGCGGGCTGTAGCGGAACACCTCCGCGGCGAGCGCCCCGGGATCGAGAAACTCCAAGTTGCGCGACCCCATCCGCGGGAAGGGCTGCACGCCGCCCACCACGACTTCCGCGGGAAAGCCGCGCGTCGCGTCGAGGACGAGCGCCGCGGCCTCGGTGCGTACCTCCTCGGGCAGTCCTCGCCACGGCGCGCCACCGGCGTCCGCAAGGCGGGCCCGGAGCGCCGCGCGTCCTCCGGCGACGCTCGCGAGGTCGCAATCGAAAGGCTCGACGATCGGCTGCACCTGGGCCAAACCTCAGGCCAGGGTCGAAGCAACCTAGCACCTCTGGTGCGGGCGGTCATTCCCGAGGAGAGCGAAGGCGTTCAGGCCTCGTCGTCGGCAGGATCACGGGACAGAGGTCGGGGCTGCGTTTCCACCGGCGCCACCGGGGCCAGCGGTTCCGTCCCGGTGCCCATCTCGCTCAGTCTCCGAACGACGGGACGCAAGCGGCTCTCGAGGGAGCCCACCGCTTCATTGTAGGCGCGCAGCGTCCGGTCGAGGCTCTGGCCCACACAGGCGAAATGCTCCACGAAGATGCCCAACCGGCGGTAGAGCTCTTGGCCCTCCCGCACGATATCGCGCGCGTTCTCCGAGACGGACCACTGGAGCCAACCGTAGGCCACGGCCTTGAGCAGCGCGAACAGCGTCACGGGCGAGGCCACCAGCACGCGATGATCCAGGGCATACTCCAGAAGCTGGGGGTCCTGCTGGAAGGCGGCGGCGAGTCCCGATTCGTACGGCACGACGAGTACGACGAACTCGGGCGCCTGCTCGAACTGTTTCCAGTACTCGCGGCGGGCGAGGCCCTGGATGTGGGTGCGCAGCGCCTGGGCGTGCTCCGCCAGCTTGGCCGCCACCTGCGCCTCGTGCGTGGACTCCAGCGCCTCGAGGTACGCCTGCATCGGCACCTTCGCGTCCACGGGCAGCACGCCGCCGTTGGGCAGGTGCACGATCATGTCCGGTCGGCCCGCCGCGTCGCCACTCGCCTGTTCCGCGAAGTCCACGTGCTGCTGCATGCCCGCCAGCTCCGCGATGCGCCGCAACTGAAGCTCGCCCCAACGGCCGCGCACCCGGGAGGAGCCGCGCAGGGCCTGTTCGAGTTGCAGGGCCGTGGTTTGCAGATCCTGCTGGGCCCGCGAGAGGTGCGTCAGTTGCTGCACCAGGCCCTGGTAGGCCCCCTCCCGTTTTTGCTCGAGCTCGCGCACCTGCACGTCGAGCGCGTGCAGCGTTTTTTCCAGGGGCTCCACGAGCCCGCGCAGCTCCTCTCGCTGGAGGTTCCAGTCCCCCTTGACTTGAGCCAGCAGCTTCTCGATCTGCTCCCGGGAGTGCTGGAGGAACTGCGTCGTGTTGTTCTGCAGGGCGCTCGCGGCGAGCGCCTGGAAGGCCTCGCGCAGCTTGATCTCGGCCTGCTCCAGCCAGCGATTGCGCTCGGCCTCCGCCTGGTGCTGCGCGCGCATCGCGGCGAGCTGGATCTTGAGCTGCTCGTTTTCCCTGTCGAGCGCCTCCAGCCGTTCGCGCTCGACCGCGAGCTGGCGAGCCCGTTCCGCGAGGGCCGCGTGTCGGCCCCGCAGGGCCAGCGCCGCCACCAGAGCACCCGCGACGGCCCCGAAGGTGAAGGCCAGCCAGGACCAGTCCATCCAGGCGATTTTACCCGCCCCCGCATTCGAGGGCGCCGGACGGCCAGGCGCGGGTCACGTTCTCCAGCGCCGGCGGGATCAGCCGCCGCCAGAGTGTTCCCGGGCTGGAGTCGAAAATCTCCGCGGCCGACGCGGGGACGATCCGCCAGCCTCCGCGCAATACCTCGTGGTCCAACTGGCCCGGCGCCCAGCCGGCGTAGCCGAAGTACACGCGAAAACTCGCAGGGTCCCACCGCCGCACAAGGCGTGCCAGCGCTGCGGCATCGTCGGTCACGTAGATCTCGTCGAAAGCGTGCACCGCCCCCTCCACGGGTTTGTCCGAGCGCAGCAGCGCGAACCAGCGCTCCGGCGAGACGGGCCCCCCGTGGTAGACGGGAATCTTGCTCGCCCGCTCCCCGCTCAGATCAGGGAACCGATCCGCCAACGTTTCCTCCGTGCGCCGGTTGACGATCAAGCCCATGGCGCCCCCTGGCCCGTAACGGAGAACGACGACGACCGTGCGGGCAAAGTTGGGGTCCACGAGGCTGCGTTCGGCGACGAGGAACTTGCCCGCCCCGAGCGGTTCGTCGGGGAGCTGTTGGGCGCCGAGCTGCGCGGCGAAGGGGAGCGAAGCGGCCAACCCGCACACACAGGCCACCGTCTTGAGGGCCGGAACTGGACGCCGGCGGGGTCTCGGGCAGCTCATCGCGCGTGAAAAGGTACCCCAGTCCCGGCGCGGGGACCACAGGCCGCAGCGCCGACACCGCGGCCTCCCTTGTCCATGACGGCTTGTGGAGTATGTTTGCTGGGCGGGTTGTTGGCTATCGGCGGGAGGGTCGGATGCGGGTCGCGCCGAGCGGGGCGTGGGTGGTCGGGCTGAGCCTGGCGGTCGCGTGCGCGGGAGGGCACCGCCCGCTGTCGCCGCTGCCGCCGGAGGCAGCGCCCGCGGCGCCCGAGCCCGCGGCGCCCGAACCCGCGGCGCCCGAACCCGCGCCCGAACCGCAGCCGGACTACACCGCCCTCTACGAACGCCTCGAGACCAACCGCATCCTCTATCTCGAGGGGCTCGAGCATGCCGCAGCCGGACAGGAGGTCGAGGGCGAGGCCCTGATGGGTCGGGCCGCGGAGGGCATCGCCCGCGACGTGCGGGACTGCCTCGAGGCCGCAGGTTGCGATCGCGAGCGCGCGCTCGAGGTGCTCGAGACCCTGCTCGTCGAGCAGAGCATCGCCGTGAAGCGACAGGCGGCGCGCATCTCGGAGCTCGAAGCCCTCGTCGAGGAACAAAACGAGCTGGAACGCGAGCCCGGCACGGCCCCGCCTGTCGTGGAGCTTCCGGAGCTCGACCGCAGCGTGTCCCTCTTGCGGGGTACCGACCTGCGGGAGGTGATCGCGCTCAACGGTCCGGTCCGCGTCGCCCTCGCCGATTGGCTGACATGGCTGCGGCCGACGCTGATGGAAGCCTACCTCCAGTATCAGTTCCTGCGCGACGAGCTCGCGCCGATCTTTCGCGAGGCCGGCCTGCCGGAGGCGCTGCTGTTCGCCATGGTGGCTACCGAGTCCGGAGGAAAGGTCCACGCGTATTCTCGCGCGGGCGCGGCGGGACTGCTGCAGTTCATGCCGCGGACGGCGCGCATGTACGGCCTGGGGGTGGAGGACGGCTTCGACTTGCGGCTCGATCCGGTGGCGGTGACGCGGGCGGCCGTGGCCTATCTCAACGACCGGTTCGCAGAGCTCAACGACAATCTGGAGAAGGCGCTCGCAGCTTATAACGGGGGCGAGAGCCGCATGGCCCGTTTGCACGGAAGTTCGAGCAAGGCGAGCCTGTGGGATCCACGGATCTTCTACTCGCTCCCCCAGGAGACACGGGAGTACGTACCGCGGGTTCTCGCTGCGGCGTGGCTGTTCTTGCACGCCGAGGACTACGGGCTCGAGTGGCCGCAGGTCTCGCGGGCTAAAACGTCCCTCGTGCTGCGGGAGGATCTTTCGCTGGCGGAGCTGGCGGTCTGTCTGGGTCAGGCTCACAACCCCGCCGGCTGGTTCCGCACGCTGCGCAACTTGAACCCGCGGCTCGAACCCTACGAGCGCGTGGCCGCCGGCACCGCGATCGTCGTGCCCGCGATCCTCGTGCCCGTCTACGAAGCGCGCTGCCTGGAAGGGGAGCTGCTGGCCCGCGCCCGGGAGCTGCAAGACGCGAGGCGCCCCGAGCAGGCCCCCTTCGTGCCGTATGTCGTGCAGCAGGGAGACACGCTGGCCAAGATCGCCCGGAAGTTCCGCTGCGTCAGCCTGCAGGGGCTGGCGGCGATCAACAACTTGCAGCCGCCTCGCTACCTGATCAAGGTCGGCCAGGTGCTGAAGATCCCTCCCTGCTGAATTGTGGGCAGCCCTCGGCCGTGCGGGTGCGCGCCTGGGCCCGACGGTCGGCGCCGCGCCATCAGAACTCCACGCGCGGGACCTGCTGTGCCTCCTGCGGCGCCTCGAAGTACTCGCGCTCCGCGAAACCCAGGAGCCGAGCCACGAGAAGCGTGGGAAAGCGCCGGATCATCGTGTTGTACTCCCTCACGGCCTCGTTGTAACGGCGGCGCTCCACGGCGACGCGGTTCTCGGTGCCCGCCAGCTCGTCCTGCAGGCGGATGAAGTTCTCGTTGGACTTGAGCTGGGGGTAGTTCTCGACGATGGCCAGCAGCCGGCCCAGGGCCGAGGTCAGGCCGGCGTTCGCCGCCGCGGCTTCCTGGGGGGTCGTCGCCCCGGCCAGGCGGCTGCGCGCCTCGGCCACGTGCTCGAAGATCTCCCGCTCCTGCGAGGCGAAGCCTTTGACCGTCTCCACCAGATTGGGGATGAGATCCGCCCGGCGCTGCAGCACGTTCTCCACCTGGGCCCAGGCGTTGTTCACCTGCTCGCTGGTCGTGACCAGCCGGTTGTAATGCGAGGCCAGCCAGCCGCCTCCCAGAAGCGCGAGCAGCACGACAACGACCGCGCCGATCAGCCATGCGCGTTTCATCGTTCGTTCCCTCCTTCGCCGCTGGCGAAGCGGTCCACGGCGTGCACGGCCCGTTGCAGCTCGGCGTAGTATCGCGAAAACAGCCTCCTCGGATCTTCCGCGACCGCTTCGCCCCGCCGCAGCGCCTCCACGAGCCGGAACGGCTCGACCTCGATCCCCGCCCGTTCGCAGAAAGCGGCGATGACCTCCGGGTTGTGGGCCGGCACTTCGCCGCCTAACAGGTGCAGGCAACCGCGGAAGAGCGCGACGAAGCTGCCGTGCGCTCCCACGAGCAGCCGCCGCAGGGCGCGGGGCCGGCCGGCGGCCTCCACGTATCCCTCGCGCAGGCGCATCATCTTTTCCCGCAGCTCCCGCTCGCACTGCACGCGCAGGTTGGCGGGCGACACCTCCACGCCGACGAAGGGGTCGCTGCCGTGGAGCACGCTGCGAAAGCGCTTGAGGTCCAGAAACTCGAGGGGGAAAACATCCGCGGCGTCCCGGATCAGCTCCGGGGAGAAGATGCGCGGCATCGGCTGTCCGCGTGCGAGCCAGCGCCGGACGAAGGGCCCGAGCCGCACGAGGGTTTCCGGCTCGAGGTCCGCCAGCACGATCAGAAGGTTGAGATCGCTCGCGCGGGGCTGGAAATCGCCGCGCGCGGCAGAGCCGTAGAGGATCACGGACAGGAGCTTGTGCCCCGCCCCCGCCTGGAGTTCCGCGACGGCCCGGCGCAGCAACGGAAGATCGCGGACGCCATCCGTCAACGGTGGAGCCATCCCCGCCTCCCTCGGCTAGAAGCCGCGGCCGGCGCCCCCGCCGCCGAAGCCGCCGCCGCCGAAGCCCCCGAAACCGCCCCCGCCGCCGAAGCCCCCGCCCGCGAAGCCTCCGCGTCTACTGCCACCGCGGCCGCCCATCATGAGCAGGAAGAAAAGCCACGGATGGCGG
The DNA here is from genome assembly GCA_037447115.1 of Acidobacteriota bacterium. Classification (GTDB taxonomy): domain Bacteria; phylum Acidobacteriota; class Polarisedimenticolia; order Polarisedimenticolales; family JBBIHH01; genus JBBIHH01. The sequence continues at coordinate 20,254 of JBBIHH010000008.1, read as the reverse complement.
AGGAAAAGATAGCCGAAGCACAGGAAGGCCAGTACGCCGAAGCAGCAAGAAACCAGCGCGGCGGCCGGGGGGCTCGGTGCCGTGGCGGGGCGCGGCGGCTGTGCGCCTTCTCCGAGAATGGCTTTGGCCCCGAGACCGTACGCTTCCGCCGAAGCCCGCACCAGGGCCGCGCACAGGCGCACGAGGGCCGCGTCGTAGTCGTTGCGTCGCAGGTCGGGGATCGCTTCCCGGTCGAGCAGCGTGCCCACCCGTCCGTCGGGAAGGTAGCCCTCGACACCGTAACCCGTGGCGACGAAGATCCGCCGCTCGGCGACGGCGACGGCGACGACGATTCCCCGATCTTCTCCACGGCGGCCGACACCCCATTGGCTGCCTACGCGCACCGCGAAGTCTTCGATCGGCTCACCCGCGAGCTCGGGCACCGTGACGACCACGATCGCCACGCCCGTGGCCTCGAACAGCCTCTTGTGCCAGCGCTCCAGCAGACGCTCGGTCTCTCGCGAGAGAACTCCCGCGAAGTCCTGCACGGCGCGGTCGGAGGGCGGCGTGCGGGGCAGCGGGGCCTGCGCCCGGCCGCCCGGCGACACCCCTAGCAGCCAAATCAGCAGCAGGGCGATCCGCGTCACGCTGGCGCGCGGGCGCCCCACCGCGGGTTCAGTCCTTCTTGGGCGGGCGATGGAACGCTGGGGAGGGAAAGAACGCGACGCTCCCTTCCCCTTTCACGGCAGCCGCGATGCGGCTGACGCCCTCCTTTTCGACTTCGTCGATGCGCAGCACGGCGTGCAGCGGGATGTAGACCCGACGCACCCCTTCGAACTCGCTGCGGAGTCGTTCCTCCGAGGGATCCACCACCACCTTCGAGCGCTCGCCGAAGAGCAGTTCCTCCACTTCGACGAAGCCCAGCAGCCCGCCTTGGGCGACGGTGCGTGCGTAAATCTCGTAGAGCTGGCCCTGGTGGACGAACAGCACGCGGTAGAGGTTCTTCGACTTCACGCGTCCATGCCTACAGCCAGCTCTCCAGCAGGCGGTCGTTGAGCTGTGCCGGATGACCGCGCCAGATGACCTGCCCGTCCTTGACCACGGCGGCGGCGGGAATGCCCCGCACGGCGAAGTACTGGCTCAGATCGCCGTTTTCCTTGGCCACGGGGAAGCTCAGCCCGAGTTCGCGACAGAACTGCTCGACCTTTTCGTCCGTGGCGGAACGCGTCACGCGAGTGATCCCCACGATGCGCAGGCCCCGCTCGCGGTACTTTTCGTACGTCTGCTGGAGCTTGGGGACCTCGCGGCGGCAGTGGGGGCACCACTCTTCGAAGAAAACGAGCAACGTGGTGCCGTGGTCGTCGAGCTGGAAAGAGGACGCCTCGCCGACGAACCACCTCACCACGGGGAACGACTCCGGCGCTGGCATGCCGACGACGGAAAGCTCCGCGCGCAGCGAGTCGGCATTGCGAGCCGCCGTGGTCCCCGCGTATTTCTCGAGGAAGGCGTCCATGCGCTGCTTGGCCTCGAGGTGTTGTCCCTGAGCCACCAGACGCTGGATCTCTTGGAACTGCTCTTGGGCGCGCTCCTCGCGCGTGGCCAGTTCGGCGATCGCCTCGTCCAGGCGCTGCTCGATCCGCGCTTCGAGGCCCTGGATCGTCTGCTCCAGGGCCGCGAGGCGCGCTTCGAGGGCCGCGAGCCTCGCCGCGGCGTCCTCGTCCTGGCCCTTGTCCTTTCGGCCGGCCAGCGCCGGAGCTGCGGCCAGCGCGGCCATCGCGAGCACGCCGAACGATCTCTGCATCCAGCTCTTCATGGGCGACTCTCCCTTCCGGGCTATCACGGGACCCTTCCCCAGCCCATCCTAGCGCAATCCGCGGACGGGCAAAAGCCAGCAGGCCCGGGGAGGATCGGCGACCCCGGGGGGATGATTTTCCCCTTCCGCAGGGGGTGGGCGAGGTGTAGACTTGACACGGTGAGACTGAGCGCGGGACGCGCTGCCGCGCCGGGCAGAGGGAGGCCCACCCTTTGGGCCCCGCGCCGTCTCACCTTTTTCTTGCGCGGCGGCGCCTGCCTCGTCTCGTGGCGCATCCGAACCCTTCCCGCGCCTGCTGCGGCTTCGGCTCGGGGGCACGTGGATCTTGCCCCGGCGTTGCCCACTCAGTCTCCCCGCGCCCGGTGGCGGAAGATGGCCTTCGGGATGTGCATCGCCACCAGGACATGGGGTAGGTCCACCACCTCCGCCACGTGCAGTTCTCCGGCGAGCGAGGCCAGAACGTAGGCCTCCTCGCGCTCGAGCCCGCGCTCCGCAACCAGGTAATCCAGCATGTGGCGCGTGGCCTTGCGCACGGCTTCGTCGAGCGTCGTCGCGAATGCGGTGACACCGTAGAACGCGTCCGTCTCGTACTCCGGCTCTTCGAGCCGCCGGTGCTTCTCGAGGACGCGTAGCTCGAGCACCAGGCGCATCGGGGCCTCGAGGGCCGTCCCGCAGACCTCGCCCAGACCCTGCACGGCATGCGTGTCCCCCACGGAGAACAGCGCGCCTTCGACGAAGACCGGGAAGTAGACGGTGGTCCCCCTCCCGAGGAACGGATTGTCCATGTTGCCGCCGTTGGCGCGCGGCGGGATCGTCGAGAGGAGTTCGTCCGTGTCCGGAGCGACCCCCATCACGCCCGGGAAAGGCCGCAACGGCAGGACCACCTCGTCCGTGAACTTCAGCTCTCGGGCGTCAGGCGGAATGCGGAACGTTTTCAGGTAGGGCTCGGGAAACGAATCCGCCAGCAGACCGAAGCCGGGCACGATCGCGGTCCAACCCCACGGCCCGATCTCGATGGCGTGGATCGTGACCGCCAGCACATCGCCCGGTCGGGCACCCTCGACGTAGATCGGACCCGTCAGCGGATGGATCGGCTCGAAGTCGAGACGGCGCAGATCTTCCGCAGTCGCGGCGGGGCCGAGCTGCCCGTCGGTGGCTTCCTTCGTGTGGACCTCGACGACCGCCCCCGAGGGGACGCGCAGGACGGGGGGGATGGAACGGCTGAACTTGTTGTGCGTGCGTTCGGTGCCGACCACGTATTGCGGCCGCGGCATGGTGCGTTCGTGCTCGCGCGAGCAGCCGAGCGCGGCGAGCAGCGCGCCAAGCCACACCCAGCGACGGGAACGCACGGGGCACCTCCTTTCCGCCGGAACGGCGCCGGATCGGATGCGGTTTTCACCGCGTGGGTCGGACGTGGCCTAGCCCTCTGCGACCTGCGGCGGCAGCCGGGGCACGACCCGAGGAGCGCGATCGCTTTGCGCGGGTCGCTCTCTCGGCGGCAGATCGCCCGTTAGAACCGCCAGCCGGCCACGATCTGGGCGTCGTGGATATCGCCGAAGACGAGGTCGAGTTCGAGGAAAAACTCGCGGCCCCCCTCCAGCCTCCAGCTCGCACCGCCCAGGGCGCGCAGGCCGATCTCGAAATCGGTGTCGTCCGCCGCCGCCGGCTTGTCCCGGTCGATGACGCCCAGCGTGACCCCCCCGCCCGCATAGGGGCGCAGCTGGCCCTGGGGTCCGAAGTCGTACCAGACCGCCCCGGTGCCTGCGAGGATCGTGTGGTCGTCGCCCAAACCGAGCTCCAGGACGGGCTCGAAGTGGACCCGATCGGCGATCTCGCCCAGATCGAACTGAACGCCGCCGACGATCTGGTCGGGATCGCTGGCGAGGCCGACCCGCACGCCCCAACCCGAGCTCGCGAATCGAGGAGGCGTCGGAGAAGAGGTTTCCTGAGCCCATGCGGCTGGAGAGAACGCCGCGAGCAGTGCACATCCGATGACCGCCGCTGTCCGTCGCAAGCGCTTCATATCTATCTCCTTATCGCATCGTGTGGCGATCGCTTGCCCCGAGGGGTTCCCGCGGGATGGGCTGTCCCGCCCCTCGTCAAGCAAACAGGATGCCCGTCGCCGCCCCCCGGCTCGGGCCGGCGGCATTCTCCCCCGGGCGATCCGTGCAGTCCAGAGGGTGCGGGTGGCGTCTTCCGAGTCAGGGTAAAAGTTGCCCGGCGGCGACTCGGCTGGACAGGCCTGCCGCCCCGCTTGTAAGATATTTTTACGCAGGGGATCGCGATGCCGATCTACGAGTTCCACTGCCGGAGCTGCGGCGCGGTCTTCGAAGCGATCCGTCCCCTGGGCGACAGGGGCGAATCGCTCCACTGCCCCGAGTGCGGGAGCCCCTCGCCAGAGAAGATCTACTCCACCTTCGCCACGACACGGGGCCAAGAGGTCGCGTGCGGGGCCGACCCCTGCTGCGGCGGGACCGGCCGCGCCTTCAACTGAGCGAGCTGAGCGAGCCCCGGTCCGGGGCTCCAAGCCCGTCGGCGGGCGCTCGGCTTGATCCGGACCTAGCGCTGCGAACCGCGCCGTCTTCTGGAAGGTGCCCGGTCCGGCGTCGGCCGCGGGTCGAGCCCGCGCCGGGCCCCAGGGGCTAGAATGCTGGCCCATGTCCTCTCCAGTCGAACCCGTGGCGGAGGTGGCGCGGGAGTACGCCGCCCAGGAGCAGGCGCGCGCCCCGGCCGGCGCGATCCGCGTCCACGGCGCTCGGCAGAACAATCTGCGGGGCTTCGACCTCGAGATCCCCTATCGGACCCTGACCGTGGTCACGGGGGTTTCGGGCTCCGGGAAGTCCTCGCTGGCCTTCCAGACGCTCTACGCCGAGGGGCAGCGCCGCTACGTGGAGTCCTTCTCCGCCTACGCCAGGCAGTTCCTGGAGCGCATGGCACGGCCCGAGGTGGACCGCATCGAGGGCATCCTGCCGGCCATCGCCATCGACCAGACCGATCCCGTCCGAACCTCCCGCTCCACGGTCGCCACGATGACGGAGATCGCGGACTACATGAAACTGCTTTTCGCCCGGGCCGGCGTGCTGCACTGCCGCAGTTGCGGGCAGCCGGTGCGCCGGGACGATCCCGAAGCGATCGCCGGCGAGCTGCGGGCGCGTCTGCCTGGCGAAGGCGCGCTCTATGTGGCGTTCCCGGCGGAGCGCGACCGCAACCCCGCAGCCACGATCGAGCGCTTCCAGCGCCTGGGGTTCTCGCGCCTGTTTGTCGAAGGGACGATCCGCCGTCTGGACGAGATCGAGCCCCGGGAGCTTCCGGCTCGGTTTCTCGTGCTCGCCGACCGGATCCGGCTTCCTGCGGAATGGAGCCGACTCGTGGAGGCCCTCGAGCAGGCGATGGGCTTCGGCGGCGGCCGCGTGGAGGCATGGCTCGAGGGCGGCGAGGCCGAAACTTGGCGCTTCTCGGCGGAGCTTCACTGCGCCCGTTGCGATGTCGCCTACCGCGAGCCCACGGCGAACCTCTTCTCCTTCAACAGCCCCGTGGGTGCGTGCGAAAACTGCCACGGTTTCGGGCGCGTGATCGAAATCGACCGCGATCTCGTCGTCCCCAATCCGCGGCTGTCCATCCGCGAAGGGGCGATCCGGCCCTGGACGACGCCCTCCACGGCCTGGGAGCGCCGGGAGCTACTACGCTTCTGCGCCCGCCGCGCTATCCCCGTGAACCGGCCCTTCGCCGAGCTGACGCCGGAGCAACACGAGCTCGTCTTCGAGGGGGAGGGAGACTGGCGCCAGTGGGAGGAGGGCGTTTTCCCGGGCGTGCTCGGCTGGTTCCGCTGGCTCGAGACGAAGATTTACAAGACCCATGTCCGCATTCTGCTCGCGCGCTACCGTGGTTACGTTCCCTGCCCGGCCTGCGGGGGCACGCGTTTCAAGCCGGAAGCCCTGGGGGTGCGCGTGGGCGGGCGCACGATCGCGGAGATCTACGCCATGCCCATCGGCGAGGCTCGCGCCTTCTTCGAGCGCTTGGAGCTCGAGGGCCGCTCGCGCAAGGTGGCAGCCCCGATCCTGCGCGAGATCCGCTCGCGCCTGCGCTACCTCGTGGAGGTGGGACTCCACTACCTCACGCTCGACCGGCAGTCGCGGACGCTCTCGGGCGGCGAGGTGCAGCGGGTCAACCTCACGACGGCACTGGGCGCCTCGCTCGTCAACACGCTCTACGTCCTCGACGAGCCCTCCATCGGCCTGCATCCGCGGGACACCGCGCGGCTCGTGCGCGTGCTGAAAGGATTGCGCGATCAGGGGAACACGATCGTCGTGGTCGAACACGACCCCGCGATCATCCGCGAGGCGGACCGCGTGGTGGACCTCGGCCCGGGGGCGGGCGAGCAGGGAGGGCGGCTGCTCTACAGCGGCCCGCTGGAGGGTCTTGCGGCATGCGAGGCTTCGGCCACGGGAGCGTACCTCGGCGGGCGACGCGCCGTGGGCGTGCCGCAGCAGCGGCGCCGGCCGGGCGCCCACGGCTGGCTCGTCGTCCGCAAGCCCACGGAGCACAACCTGAAGGGCGAGGATGTGGCGATTCCCTTGCGCACGTTGACCTGCGTCACGGGGGTGTCGGGTTCGGGCAAGTCCACGCTCGTGCGCGACGTGCTCCACGCCAACATCCTCCGTGCCCGGGGGGAGCGGGTCGAGTTCGTGGGGCGGTGCGCGGGGATCGAAGGGCTCGAGCGCGTCGGCCGCGTGCGGCTCGTGGACCAGAGTCCCGTGGGCGCCACGCCCCGGGCCAACGCGGCGACCTACGTCGGCGCCTGGGCCGGGATCCGCAAGGTGCTCGCGGCGGCCCCGCTGTCACGGGAGCGCGGTTACACGCCGCGGACGTTTTCCTTCAACGTTCCGGGTGGTCGCTGCGAGACCTGCGAGGGCACCGGGTACGAGAAGATCGAGATGCAGTTCCTCTCCGATCTCTACGTCCCGTGCAGCGACTGCGGCGGGGAGCGCTTCCATCCCGAGGTGCTGGAGGTCACCTACCGAGGCAAGAATGCCGCCGAGATCCTGGGCATGACCGTGCGCGAAGCGTCGGTCTTCTTCGCCGACCGCGCCGAGATCGCACCGCGCCTGGCACCGCTGCTCGAGGTGGGCCTCGGTTACCTGCGCCTAGGCCAGCCCCTCCATACGCTCTCGGGCGGCGAAGCGCAACGTCTCAAGCTGGCCTCGCACATGGCGGAGGCGGCCTCCGGCGAGGACGGAAGGGGTGACCTGCTGCTTTTCGACGAGCCCACGACGGGACTCCACCTCGAGGACATCCGCGTGCTCCTGCGGGCCTTCGAGCGGCTCGTGGAGCGAGGCCACACGCTCGTCGTCGTCGAGCACCAGCTCGATGTGATCCGCGCCGCGGACTACGTGGTGGACCTCGGCCCGGAAGGAGGCGAGGAGGGCGGGCGCGTCGTGTGCGCCGGCCCGCCCGAAGCGATCGCCCGCTGCCGCGGCTCCCACACGGGCCGCTTCCTCGCGCGCGAGCTCGCGCCCCCGCCCCGGCCGCACCGACTCGCGCCGCTGCCCCCGGCGCAGCGCGCTGCCGACGAGGGCGCGATCCTCGTGCGAGGCGCGCGGGAGCACAACCTGCGCAACCTCACCGTCCGTATTCCGCGGGACCGGCTGGTGGTCGTCACGGGTCCGAGCGGATCCGGTAAATCCACGCTGGCTTTCGACGTGGTCTACGCCGAAGGGCGCCGACGCTATCTGGAGTCGCTCTCGGCCTACGCGCGGCAGTTCGTGGGGACGATCCGGCGACCCGAGGTGGACACGGTGTGGGGCATCCCGCCGACGGTGGCCATCGAGCAGCGCACGACCCGCGGCGCGCCGAACTCCACCGTGGCCACGATGACGGAGATCTACCACTTCCTGCGCCTGCTGTACTGGAAGCTCGGCCGGCAGTTCTGCCCGCAGTGCGCGATCGAGATCGGCGCGCGCTCGCCGCGCTCCGTCCTGCGCGAGATCCTGGAGCGCTTCGCGGGGCAGCGCGTGCGCGTCCTGGCGCCGGTCGTGCGCGCCCGCAAGGGGTTCCATCGCGAGTGGTTCGAGCGCGCCTTGCGCATGGGAATGCGGGCAGTGCGCGTGGACGGGCGGCTCGTGGGCCTCAGGCGCGGCGAGCTCCCGCAGCTCGCCCGCTTCCGCGAACACGACGTGGACTTCGTTGTCGGGCGCGCCCGCGTCCTCAACGAGGAAGCGGGCAAGCTCGAGGATCTGCTGCGCCGCGCCTTCGAGATCGCCCGGGACAGCGCGGCGATTCTGGCCGAGGACGGCACGGAGCGGTTCTACTCGCTCGAGAAAACCTGTCCGGGATGCGGCCGCAGCTTCGAGGAGCTCGATCCCCGACTGTTTTCTTTCAATAGCCGCCGCGGCGCCTGCCCCGCATGCCAGGGCACGGGCGTGGAGAAGGCAGTGGAGCCCGAGCGCCTGATCGTGGACGCCAACCGGACGCTTCCGGACCAGCTGGCCGAGGCGCTCCCGCGCTCGGTGCGGCGCATGCTGGAGGTCACCGACTTCTTCGACGAGGCCCGCCGGCGGGCGCGGGTCCCCGTGGACCGGCCGCCGGCGCGCTGGAGCGAGGCGGCGTGGCAGCGTTTCTTCTACGGGGCGGGGGCCTTCGAGGGGCTCGCGACCCGGCTCGAGCGGCTGCGGCGCGAGGCGCGCAGCGCCGCGCTGCGCGAACAGCTCGACGAGCTGGCGGGCGAGCGTCCCTGCCGGGCCTGCGCCGGCACGCGGCTGCGCCCGGAAGCGCTCGCGGTGCGCGTGGCAGGCAAGAACATCGCCGAGGTGACCGCGCTGACGGTGGAGCGGGCGCGCGAGCACTTCGAGAAGAAGCTCGAGCTCGCGGGCCGCGAAGCGCTGGTGGGCGCGCGGGTGGTGGCGGAGATCGTGGCGCGCCTGCGCTTTCTGGAACGGCTGGGCCTGGGCTACCTCGCCCTCGACCGCGCGGCGGAAACGCTCGCCGGGGGCGAGGCGCAGCGCATCCGCCTGGCGGCGCAGCTCGGTTCGGAGATGACCGGCGCGTGCTACGTGCTGGACGAGCCCACCATCGGCGTGCACCCGCGCGACAACGAGCGGCTGCTGCAGGTGCTTCGCGAGCTCCGGGACCGGGGCAACACGGTTCTCGTCGTCGAGCACGACGAGGACACGATCCGCGCCGCGGACCACATTCTCGACCTCGGCCCCGGAGGCGGAAGCCGCGGCGGGCGGCTCGTCTGCCAGGGAACCTCTGCGGCGGTGGCGCGCTCGCGGCTCTCCAAAACGGCGGCGCTTTTGCGCGACGGACGCTTCGAGGCCTTCCGGCCGCAGCGTCGGCCGGCGCGCGGCGAGGGGTGGCTCGTCGTGCGCGGCGCCCGCGAGCACAACCTGAAGGACATCGACGTGGCCTTTCCGCTGCGGGCCCTCGTGGCAGTGACGGGCGTGTCCGGTTCGGGCAAGTCCACGCTCGTGCGGGACGTGCTCTACAAGGGCCTCAAGCGGCGCCTCCACGGCAGCGCCGAGCGCCCCGGCAGCCACCGGGCCATCGAGGGCTGGGAGCGGATCGGCCGCGCCGTGGAGGTGGACCAGGCCCCCATCGGCAAGACGCCCCGCTCCGTCCCCGCCACCTACGCGGGGTTGTTCGACGAGATCCGCAAGCTCTTCGCCGTGGTACCCGAAGCGCGAGCGCGAGGCTACGGGGCGGGTCGCTTCTCGTTCAACGTCAAAGGCGGGCGCTGCGAGGCCTGCGCCGGACAGGGGACGCTGCGGGTGGTGATGAGCTTCCTGCCCGACGTGCTCGTCGAGTGCGAGCGCTGCGGCGGCAAGCGCTACAACGAAGAAACGCTTCGCGTGCGCTACCGGGGCAAGACGATCGCCGACGTGCTCGAGATGACCTTCGAGGAAGCCTGCGCCTTTTTCGAGCCGGTGCCGGCGATCCACGCCCGCGCCAGGTTCCTGGTGGATATCGGTCTCGGGTATCTGAGGCTCGGACAGCCGTCGCCCACGCTCTCCGGCGGCGAGGCGCAGCGCGTCAAGCTCGCCCGCGAGATGGCTGCGGGCTCCCGCACCCCCACGCTCTACGTCCTCGACGAGCCCACGACAGGGTTGCACGCGGCCGACGTGGAGGGGTTGATCCGGCTGCTGCACGGGCTCGTGGAGCAGGGTCATACCGTCATCGTCATCGAGCACAACCTCCCGCTGATCGCCTCCGCGGATTGGGTGATCGACCTCGGCCCCGAGGGGGGCGAGCGCGGCGGGCGCGTCGTGGCGCGCGGGCATCCCCTGGATCTCGCGGCGCGCAAGCGCTCGCACACGGCGCGCCATCTGGCGGCCTTCTTGAAGCGGCATGCATCCGCGTGAGGCCCGCGTGCCGGTTTCGGGCCGGCCGGGTAAGATGAGGGGGAACGACGCCGATCCCGAGGAGGCAACGCCCGTGGATCCGCAGACCGTGGTCGTCGGAGCCGGCGTGGCTGGCCTCGTGTGCGCGCGCGAGCTGGCGCGCGGGAGCCTCTCCCCGGTGGTTCTGGATCGGGCGCAGGGCGTCGGGGGCCGCTGCGCGACGCGGGTGATCGAGGGTCAGCCCGTGGATCACGGCACGATCTTCCTCCACGGGACGGATGCGGAGTTCGTCGCCGACTTGCGGGCCGCGGCGCCGCCGGAACAGGTGCTCGACTGGCCGCGGCGGGTGAGCGGCAGCGGGGCGCCGTGGCTGCCCGATCGGCAGGCGCCGGGCGGTGCGTGCATCGCGTACGAGCCCGGCATCGCCGTCTATCCCCGCCATCTGGCGCGCGGGCTGGACGTGCACTTGCAGACCGGGCTGCGGGCCCTCGCCCTGCGCGAGGGACATTTCGAGCTCGAGTGCGAGCGCGGCCGGAGTTGGAGGGCGTCCACGGTCGTGCTCGCGCTCCCCGTCGCGCAGGCGCTCGAGGCGCTCGAGGGATTGCGCGACGTGTCGGAGGACGTGGCTTCCGTGTGCGAGCTGTTGCGCATGGTGGGGAGCTTCCCCTCGCTGACGCTGATCGCGGGCTATGCGCTGGAGGTGGAGCCTCCGGACTGGTGCGTCCTGTACCCGGACGCCCCCTCTGCCATCGAACTCGTCTCGCACGACTCGAGCAAGCGTCGCTCGAAACGGTTCCACGTCCTCGTCGTGCAGGCGCGGCCCGGATGGTCCAAGGCCCACCTCGGCGAGAGCGAGCCGCGCTGGCGCGCGGCGCTGCTCGAGGAGCTCGCGCGCGCCGTCGGACCCTGGGCCGCCGAGCCCTGTTGGGTGGAGACCCACGTCTGGCACCACGCCCTCGTGGACCGGGGCAGCGCCCTGGCACGCCCGATCCTGTTGCGCCTTCCGGGCGGAGCGCGGCTGGGCCTGGCCGGGGAGGTGTTCTCGCCCGAGGCGGGCGTGCAGGCGGCGTGGCTCTCGGGTCGCGAGTTGGCGCGCCGCCTCCAGCGGGAGGGCTGATGGCCGAGGCCGCGCGCGGGAAGGACAAGCGAAAGCGGGCGCTCCGCGAGCGCTTCGAGCGACTGGTTCTGCGCGACCGCGACCACGACTGCGCCGGCTACGGTCCCGAGCGCGTGTGCGTGCGCATCGTAGCGGTGGCGGAGCTGCCGACGCGCTTCGGCGAGTTCTGGGTCGCCGCCTTCTGGAACAATCGCGACTCGCGAGAGCACGCTGCGATCGTGCGTGGCGACATCGTGGAAGCGCGCGACGTGCCGACGCGGCTTCATTCGGAATGCCTCACGGGAGATGCCCTGGGGTCGCTGCGCTGCGATTGTCGCGATCAATTGGAGACGGCGCTGCGCGAGCTCGGCGAAGGGGAGCGCGGCGTGTTGCTCTATTTGCGCCAGGAGGGGCGGGGCATCGGGCTGATCAACAAGATCCGCGCCTACGCCCTGCAGGAGCGCGGCCTGGACACGGTGGAGGCCAACCTCGCCCTGGGGTTCCGCGAGGACGAGCGGGACTACGCCATCGCCGCCCACATGCTGGGGAGCCTCGGCGTGCGGTCGGTGCGCTTGATGACCAACAACCCTCGCAAGATCGAGCAGCTCCAGCGCTACGGGGTCGAGGTCACGGGGCGCATCCCGCTGGTCGTACCCCCCAATCCTTTCAACCGGCGCTACCTGCAGACCAAGGCGCGCCGCTCCGGGCACTGGATCGACGTGGACGAAGCGGGCCGGCCCGCGAGCCCCGAGCCCGCCGGCCGCGACGGCGACCCGTAGGCCCGGGCGCCTTTTCCGAGGTTCCACGACCCTGCGCGCCGCGACGAGCCCCCGCTCCCGCCCCTGCTGCTCGGCGTCGTTCGGCCTGGCCGGCCGCCGCGGCTCCGGCACCGCCCCGTCAGTGGCTGCCGATCCAGATGCCGGAGAGAAAGACGATGACGCCGCCCACGACCACCTGGAAAACCGCCGACAGGAAGGGCGTGTCCATGTAGCGGTTGCGTACCCAGGCGATGGCGAGAAGCTCGGCCAGGACGACCGCCGTGGCCAAGGCCATCGCCGTCCAGAAATCCTCGATCAGGAACGGCAGCGCGTGCCCGACGCCTCCCACGAACGTCATCAGGCCGCAGACGATGCCCCGCAGCAGCGGCCGGCCGCGCCCCGTGAGGCTTCCGTCGTCGGAGAGGGCCTCGGCGAAGCCCATGCTGATCCCCGCCCCGACCGACGCCGCCACACCGACCAGGAACGCCTCCCAGGTGTTGCGCGTCGCGTAGGCCGCGGCGAACAGCGGCGCGAGCGTGGACACCGAGCCGTCCATCAATCCCGCGAGCCCCGGTTGCACCACCTGCAGCACGAACAGGCGCCGCGCCGCGCGGGCGAGTTCCTCACGCTCCGCCGCGCTCTGGCGGTCCGGGTGCACCTTGGCGGCGAGCGTCTCGTGGTCGCGCTCCTCCGCGGCGAGGTCGCTCAGCAGCTGGCGCAGCTCCGCATCCTGCGCGCGCTCCGCCGCACGGGCGTAGAAGCGCTGCGTCTCGAGCTCCATCAGGGCGACGCGGCGGCCGATCTCGACCGGGTCCCGGCGCCGCAGCGCGGAGAGGGGATCGCGCCGCACGAATCCCTTGACGTCCTGGCGGCGGAGGAGGGGGATCTCGTCGCCGAAGCGCCGGCGGAAAAGCTCGATCAAGCGGTGCCGGTGCTCGTCCTCCTGTTTGCGCAACGCATCGAGCTTCTCCGCGAAGCCCGGGTAATCCTTGCGCACCAGGCGCGCGAACTCCTGGTAGATGCGCGCGTCCTCCTCTTCAAGAGAGATGGCGAGGGCCAGGGCCTCGGCCGGCGAAAGGTCCTTGAAGCTTCGCTTCATCGGGCGACGCTCTGGGAGCCGCGAGACGGGCCGGGCGGGCGCCCGCCACCCGTCGCGGCCCTCGCCCTATGCTACCTTGCCCGGCTCGATCGCCAGCCACCCCCCGGCCGGCGGGCGCACCGGGAGCGCCGAGGAGCCATGGAAGAACGTCTGAGTTGCGTCGAAGTGGACCCCCGAGGTCCGATTCGCGCGACCGTGGTCTGGCTCCACGGGCTCGGCGCCGACGGCCACGACTTCGAGCCGATCGTGCCCCTGCTCGGCCTGGACGACCTGGGTGTGCGCTTCGTGTTTCCCCACGCGCCGCGGCGGCCTGTGACGGTCAACATGGGCCTGATCATGCGCGCCTGGTACGACATCCGGGGTTTCGAGCTGAGGCGCGACCAGGACGAGCGAGGTATCCGGGACTCGGCGGCGAAGATCGCCGATCTCCTCGAAAGCGAGCGCGCCCGCGGCGTGCCGTACGAGCGGATCGTCCTCGCCGGTTTCTCGCAGGGGGGTGCCCTGGCGCTCCACGTGGGCCTGCGCTACCCCGAGCGGCTGGCGGGGATCGTCGCCCTCTCCTCCTACCTGCTCTTCGCGGAGGCGCTGGCCGAGGAGCGCAGCGCGGCGAACCTCGGCCTGCCCGTGTTCCAGGGTCACGGGACCCACGACCCGATGGTGCCCATCGAGTACGGGCTGCAGGCGCGGGAGACCCTCGTCGAGCTGGGCTACCCCGTCGAGTGGCGCGAGTACCCCATGGGGCACGAGGTGCACCCCCAAGAGATCGCGCACATCGGATCCTGGCTGCGGGCGCGACTGGGCAGCGCTTAGCCGGCGCTTTCCGGCGGGCGGAATCGCCGTACAATCCAGGCCAGCTCGGAACGGGGGGTGATGGGGTGCGCCACCGGGCCATCTGGCCGTGCGGGATGGCGTTGCTCGCGTTCGCTGCGGTCGCGGCGATGGCGAGCGATCCACCGCGGCTCAACGTCGATGGCGCAGTCTTCGGCCGCCCCCACGTCAATCCCAAGCCGCGGCCCTTCGACGGCTGGACGCGGGTGACGCGCCACACCTCCTTCTACTTCGAGGTCATCGTTCCGGATACGAACGGACCCCAGGGCAAGGTGGACCCGGACAGCCTCACCGCGACCCTACACCCGGACGGCGGCAGCCCCGTGCCGATGCTGCTCGCCGGGCAGCAGGTCGCACCGGGCTTTGCGGGGCGAGTGCTCCACGACATCGACGCCGGCGCGAACCAAGGCGAGGCCGTCTACCTCGTGCCGGACTCCCCGCTCGACCCCTCGCGGCGCTACACCGTGGTCGTCTACGCGGAGACCCTGGACGGGGTGCCCATCGACCCCGGGGCGGACCGCTGGTCTTTCACGACGCGCGAGGTCGTGGCGGACCCGGTGGTCTCGTGGAGCCTCGACCTGAGCGGGCCCACGGTGCGGTGGGAAGGGTGGTTCTTCACGGGGATCGTCAAACCGAACTTCGACACGAGCCGCCTGTTCGATCAGCTCGACTCCTACGCGCTCATGGACGCCGTGCGCGCCGCGAACCCCGACGCCTGGTCGCTCCAGCGCGACTGGCCCCTGACGAGCGATTACTGGCACAACGGTGTTTTCGACGGCAACCCGAATCCCGTGCGGGAGCGGGAAACGCGGCGCATCGTCGCCATCAGCGACCAGGGGCAGGCCACGCTGCTCCAGATCGCCGATCTGCCGGAGGGACCCCTCTACGGCATCCCGCCCGGCCGGCCGCTGTCCGAGGACTACCACCCGGGCGATCTCGTGACCGTGGCGGACCGGGAGAAATACGAGATCACCGAGGTCCTGAGCGTGGACGACCGGAAGCGGACGGTGAAGGTGCGGAAGCTCGCGACACCGCCCGGTGCCTGGATCCTGGACTACCCCGGTTCGCATCCCGCCGACAATCCCGACACACCGGACAACTTCACGCTGCCGCTGTGCTACCTCCGCAAGCTGAATCCCGCGGGAACGCCCGTCTATTACTGGAGGCGCATCGACGACGAGTGGGACCTCGTGCACGGCACCTACGGGCGGCGACTGGTGGTGAACTTCTCCTATACGCCGTTGGACCTCGCCCGGGAGCCCGTGCCGGCCAGCCCTGGGGGCCACGGCGCGATCTCGCCCCCCAAGGACTGGCTCCAGTGGCACGGCTTCGTGCGCGAGGTCGTCTTTCACTTGATCGACCGGTACGGGGCGGCGGCGCGCGACTTCGACTACAGCGTGGGCAACGAGAACAACTTCTCGATCTTCTGGTCCGGCGGCAAGGACGGCTTCTACGAGCTCTACGATTACACGGTCAACGCCGTGCTGACGGCCTTCGAGAACCGCGGCCTCGACACGAGTGGCGTGCAGGTGGGCGGCATCGAGGCCGCGGGCCTCGGAGGGCGGGGCTGGATCCAGGACGCGCTCTACCATGGCTCGGGCGCGGCGGACAAACCCGGCGGCGGTATCGCGGAGCAGAACTTCGTCTGCGCCAATCCGGCTTTCGATGGCATGCGCGCGGCGCGCGTCCAGGCGCTGTGCGCAGCGTACGGCGGCAAGGGCTCGCCGCTGGACTTCGTTTCGATCCACGAGTACGAGCGCGCCAGCCTGGCGGCGTCCGACATCATCGGCGTCAAGGATGACGCCCTCGCCATCGACCCGGCCTTCTACGAGAACCTGAACGTGACTTCCTTCGAGGCCACACCGGACTGGATTCCGCGCCCCGATCCGGCGGCCTCCGCGATCTACCTGGGCAACGGCTTCTTTCCCGCCTGGTGCGCCGACTGGATGCAGCGTCTGGTGGAGCGGGCCGAAACCGACCCGCGCTACGCGCGTCACGAGGCGGTGCTCACGGTGTGGCCATTCGACTACAACGGGGACGGCATCGCGTCGGTCACGGGCCTGATGCGCGTCGACGACGACGGGGACGGGATCGAGGACCGCATCGAGACGGTCAAGAAAGCCATCTTCAACTATATCGAGGCGCTGGCCAAGATGAGCCGCGAGCTCGACGCGCTTCCGGCGCGCGAGGTGGCGGGCATTCGCGTCGCCGGGGTGCGCAGCGCCGCGGCCGACCGGCATGTGCTGCTCGTCTACAGCCACGACCCGCAGGACACGGAGTCGCGCGAAACCGTGGAGCTTGCGGCGTCGCTCTCGCTCGCGGGCGTTCCGTGGAGCGCGGTGACGGTGCGCCGCTGGCGCGTGGACCGGGACCACTCGAGTCCTTACCGGGCGTACCGGGCGCTGCCCGAGAAAGACCTCTACGCGCCGGAGGAGCTTCGGGACCTGCTCGCGGCGGACGATCTCGTCGAGGACGGCCCGGCGCAGGATTTCGACACGCCGGCGGGAACGCTCGAGCTGTCCGCCCCCGTCGCGGTCAACGGCGTGACGTTCCTCGAGATCCGCGAGCGCGACCTCGATCGCGACGGCCTGCCGGATTCGAGCGACAACTGTCCCTCGGTCGCGAATTCCTCCCAGCTCGACGCCGACGCCGACGGGGCGGGCGATGCCTGCGACTGCGCCCCCGACGACCCGCAGGCCTTCGCGGTTCCCCCGGAAGTGCGCGCACTCGTCCTCGGAGCGGACAAGGAGACCCTCCACTGGTCGTCCCTCGTCCCGGAGGCGGGTTCCGGAACCGTGTACGACGCCGTGCGGGGCCGCATCGGGGAATGGCCCGTGGGTTCCGGTCCGTCCGAGGTGTGCCTCGAGGCAGGCAGCCCGGACGCCTCGAGCCGCGATCCGGAGGTGCCGGTGGCAGGCGAGGGTTTGTACTACCTCGCGCGCGGCCGGAATGCGTGCGGCGCCGGCAGCTACGGCACGGCCTACGACGGCGCGGAACGTGTGCCCGCCCCGCCGTGCCCGTAACAACACGGGAGCTTCCGCTTTTTCTCCAGCAAGCCCTCCAGAGGGCGGTGGGGAGAGAGGACCGTTGCGAAGCGAACGCGGGCACAGACCATGGAATCTCCGCGCGATCTCGCTGTTGATCGCGTCCTCGGCGGTGGCCGTGGCGGGGGGCTGCCGCCGGCCGGGGGACGAATTCGTGAAGCAAGGTGAGGTCGCGGCGAGTCCGCTGCCCGCGCTCGCCGCCGAGACGTTGCGCAGGATCGAAGCGGTGGAGCGGCGCGCCGAGATCGCGAGCCTCATGGCGCGGCTGGGAGTACCCGGCGCGAGCGTCGCCGTCGTGCGCGGCGGCGAGCTCGACTGGGCGCGCGGGTACGGCGTGGCTGCGGCGGGGGAAGCGCAGCCCGTCACGCCCGAGACGTTGTTTCAAGCCGCCTCGGTCAGCAAGCCCGTCGCGGCGGCGGCGGCGCTGAGGCTCGCGGAAGAAGGAAAGCTCGCGCTCGACGGCGAAGTGAACGATGCGCTCGACGGCTGGACGCTGAGGCACTGCGGGAGCGGCGAGCCGCAGGCCGTGACGCTGCGGCAGCTCCTCAGCCACACCGCTGGGGTGACGGTCCACGGCTTCACCGGCTATGCTGCCGGCGAGCGCGTGCCTTCGCTCGCTGCGGTCCTCGAGGGATCCGCGCCGGCCAACTCGGAGCCGATCTGCGTGGATCTCGAGCCCGGTACCGCCTTCCGTTACTCGGGCGGCGGCTACTGTGTCGTGCAGCGGCTGATCGAGGCGGCCACCGGCGAGCCGTTTCCGGCGGCGATGCGGGGGCTCGTCCTGGAACCGCTCGCCATGACCTCGAGTACCTTCGAGCAACCCCTTCCCGCCTCGCTCGCGGGCAGGGCGGCCTCCGGCCACCGCTCGGGCCGGCGGCCCGTGCCCGGGCGCTGGCACACGTATCCCGAAATGGCCGCAGCGGGGCTGTGGACGACGCCCACCGACCTGGCGCGCTTCGTCCTGGGCCTGCGCGCTGCGGCAGCGGGTGCCGGTAGGGCGCTGCTGCGCCGGGAGACGGTCGAGGCGATGTGGGCGGCACAGGCAGACGGGATGGGCCTCGGATGGTTTCTCGAGGGGGAAGGGGCCGATCTGCGCATCCTTCACGGGGGCAGCAACGAGGGCTTCCGCTGCTTGCTCGTGGCCTACCCCTATCGCGGCGACGGCGCGGTCGTGATGACCAACTCCGACACAGGAGGGCCGCTCGCCGAGGCGATCCTCGTCGCCATCGCGCACGTCTACGGGTGGTAGGGGGTACTCCGCTTGCGGGCCCTTGGGTGGATCCTGCCGCGATGCGCGTGGCGATCCTGACGTCGCTCGCCCTCTGCGCGTTCGCGGCCAACTCGCTCCTCTGCCGCGCGGCTCTGGCGGGCGGTCTGGTGGATCCTGTTTCCTTCACGAGCCTGCGCGTTTCGAGCGGCGCGGCGATGCTCCTGCCGCTTCCGTTCCTGCTGGAGCGCCCCTCGAGGGCGGCGGCGGCGGCCGGCTCGTGGAGCTCGGCGCTGGCCCTCTTCACCTACGCCATCGCGTTCTCCTGTGCCTACGTCACGCTGGACGCAGGGATGGGAGCCTTGATCCTCTTCGCCGCCGTGCAGGTGACGATGATCGGGGTTGCGCTCCTTCGCGGCGAGCGGCCGAGGAGGCTCGAGTGGACCGGGTTGACGGTGGCCCTGGGGGGGTTGGTCTATCTCGTCTCCCCGGGCCTCGCCGCGCCGAACCCGCTCGGCGCAGGGGCGATGGCGCTCGCCGGCGCCGCATGGGGCGTCTATTCCTTGCGCGGGCAGAACCCCGCGGGACCGGTTAGCGCGACGGCCGGCAACTTCGCGCGAGCCGCGCCGATGGCGCTCGCGGCGAGCGGGCTGGCGTGGGTGTTGTGGCGTGAGTCGTTGCACGCCGCGCCCGGCGGCCTCTGGTTCGCCGTCGTCTCGGGCGCCGTGACGTCCGGCCTGGGCTACGTGCTCTGGTACTTCGTGCTGCGCGATCTGGCAGCGACACCGGCCGCCATCGCCCAGCTTGCCGTGCCGGTGCTGGCGGCGGCGGGCGGTGTCCTCTTCCTCGGAGAGGTTTTCACGCTGCGGCTGGGCGTCGGGGGTGCTGCCGTGCTGGGAGGCGTGGCGATCGCCACCGCGGCCAGAAGTCGTGCGCGCCCGTCTCGCTGACCGGCGCGCCCCTGGAGCGGCTGGCGGGGTGGGCGGTCCTTGTTTTCGGGGGCACGCTCAGGCAAGCTCGAAGCGCAGGCAGCGCTTGGACGCCTCGATCGCTCGCGCCACCGCTGCGGGATCCTCGCCCACGAAGATCGCGTAGCCCACGTCCTGGCCCACACCGGCGCGCGGCGCGATCCGATCCCCCGGTCCGACCCTCAGGCGGAAGCTCACGAGCCCGGGGATGCGCCGTACCGCTTCGGCGCCCTCGACGGAGCGCAGCAGCCCCGCTCCCGGGTGGAAGACCCGCACCCCGGCGAACCGGCGCGCGGGACCCGGAGTCTCGACGGGCACGCCGCAAGCGCTCGCCTGCCACAGCTCCCAGGGGTCGAAGCCGTAGGCGAGCTCGATGAGTTCCATGATCCGCCCCCCCGGCGGGCGCCACGCGAGTTCGCCGAACACGGCATGGCGACTTCCCAGAAAGACCTCCATGTGAACGAACCCGTCCGCGACCCCCAGCGCGGCCAGCACCCGCTGGAGAAGGGCCTCGAGCTCCTGCGCCACGGGGCGTTCGATGGGCGCCGGGACGATGTTCGCCCATCCCGGCTCCTCGTAGCGCGTGAAGTTGACGAACAGCACCCGGCCGCCGTGCACGATGGCCTCGACGCTCATTTCCTCTCCGTGGATGTGGCCTTCGGCGATCCAGCCTTCTTCGAGGGTGAAGTCGAGCGCGTCGGAGTCCGCCACCACCCTCCGCCCGCGCCCTCCGGAACCGAGGCGGGGCTTGAGGTGGAAAGGAAGGCCGAGCCGCTGCGCGAGCTCGCGGCCGCGGATGCGGCCGTCGCCCGCGACCATGGGGGCGCACGCCACGCCCGCTCGCCGCACCGCCTGTTTCATCTGCAGCTTGTCCGTGGCGTGCTCCGCCACGGTCGCATCGCCGCAGGAAAGGTCGAGGGCGTCGCGCAGGCGGGCTGCCGGAAGCACGGCGGCCTCGGTCAGAGCCAGGACGGCGGCAGGTTTTTCGGACCCGAACGCGCGCGGATCCACCCGCGCGGCGCGCAGCGGTCCGACCTCGAGGACACGTTCGACTCCGGCGCGCAGGCGCGGGGGCGCGCGCTCGACCACCTGCACCACGCGCAGGCCCAGTCGAGCGGCGGCGCGG
>JBBIHH010000007.1:0-118106 GCA_037447115.1 Acidobacteriota bacterium | reverse complement strand
CGGCTGCCCTCGACGCCCTGCTCGCCGCCCGCGCGGCGGCCTGCGCCTGGATCGGCGGCGAGGCCGCGCGCTCCCCGGAGGAGCTCTGCCCCGAAGCGGCGGACCGGGTCGCCCGGGAGGGCTGGATCTACGGGCTTGCGGACCTCTAGCCCGCGGTGGCAGCCCCGCGCGGTCTCGACCGAGCGCCCCTCGCGGTACACTTCGGCGGAGATGGGATCGGCGAAGTCCTCGAGGCTTCTCGAGGCGTTCGTGGCGGGGGCGCTGCTCGCCGGCTGCGCCAGCGGGCAGCGCGCCCCCGCGCCCGGCACCGGCTTCCTCAACCAGGCCCTGGACATGGCCTACGTGGGCCAGGACGCCTGTCGGCGCTGCCACATGGACATCGCCGCCTCCTACCGCCACACGGGCATGGGGCGCGCCTTCTACCCCCTCACGCCCGAGACGGCCGTCGAGGATTTCCGCGAGCGCAACGTTTTCGAGGTTCCGGGCAGCCGCTTGCGCTACCGCATGGAAGCCCGAGAGGATGGCTACTACCAGGTGCAGTTTCTCCTCGACGAAGGGGGCCGCGAGCGCATGCGGGACGAGCGACGCATGCTCTACGTCCTCGGCTCGGGCAATCATGCGCGCTCCTATGTCACCGAGGTCGGCGGCGGTCTGTATCAGTTGCCTGTCTGCTGGTACCCGCTGCCGGGGGTGTGGGATTTCTGCCCCGGGTTCGAGACGAACAACGATCATTTCACCCGCGAGATCGACCTCAGCTGCGTGTTCTGCCACAACGGGCGCATGGTTCCCGTGGCGGGCAAGAGCAACGTCTTCCAGCAGCCCATCCCTCACGGGATCGGCTGCGAGCGCTGCCACGGTCCCGGGGCGCTCCACGTGGAGAAGTGGCGCTCCGGGGAGGCGGTCCCGATGGGCGGGCCGGACCCGACGATCGTCCACCCGCGCCGCCTCGCTCCGGCGGCGCGCATCGAGCTCTGCATGCAGTGTCATCTGGGGGATTCCCGCACCACGGAGCGCGTGCAGCGCATCGGCGCGCGCCTCGTGGATTACCGCCCCGGTCGGCCCTTCACGGAATTCTGGATGCCCTTCTATTTCGCGAGGGTTTCGGAGAAAGAGTTCGGCCTCTCGGCGCAGGCGGACCGCTTGCTGCGCAGCCGCTGCTACACGGAGAGCGGCGGCCGGCTCGAGTGCCTCACCTGCCACAACCCGCATGTCACGGTCTACGCCGAAGATCGTCCTCCGGATCTTTTTCGGGAACGGTGCTTGAGCTGCCACGCGGTGGCGGACTGCACCGCGCCGATGGCGCGCCGCCGCGGGACCGCTCCCGAGGACGACTGCGTGTCATGCCACATGCGCACGGCCGAACCCGACGATCAACGGCACGCCACGTTCACGGATCACTGGATCCGGCGCGACATCGAACGTTTGGACGAGACTGCGTTGCCGATGGAGATGGTTCCCGTCTTCCCGGACGCCTATCGCGCCCTGCCGGCCGCGGAGCGAGCGTACTACGAGGGCCGGGCTTACATGCTTGCGGCGATGGACTTCCCGACGCCCGTCCGCCGCGCCCTGTGGGCCAAGGCGGAGCCGGCGCTACGCCGCGCCGTGGAGGCGGGGCTGCCCGCTGCCGATGCGGCCTACTTCTTGGGAAAACTCTACGTGCTCCAGGGACGCTGGGCCGAGGCGGCCGAGATGCTCGCGCGCGCGGTGGCTGTCGAGCCGCAGCTGGCGGACGCGGCGGTCAGCCTCGCCGCGGCGGAACTCGCCGTCGGCCGTACGGAGCAAGCGATCGCGCGCCTCGAGGCATGGGTACGGGAGCGGCCCGGCGACGCGGCGGCGCAAGCCGAGCTCGGGCGCGCGCTCGTTGTGGCGGGACGGGCCGAGGAGGCCGTGGCCCGGCTGGAGCGCGCCGCGGCCGCCGCGCCGGCGAGCCTGGCGGTGGCGCGCAACCTGGCCGTGGCCCTCGGCCGCAGCGGTCGCATGCAGGAGGCGCGCCGCGCCTTCGAGCGCGCCTTGCGGATCGACCCCGACGAGCCCGAGTTGTGGGAGGCCTACGCCGCGCTGCTGGAGGAGCTCGGCGATACGGCGGCGGCCGCGGACGCGCACGCGGTGGCTTCCTCCCTTCGGCCCCCCGCCGCGCAGGCTTCCCGCTGAGGCTGGCCGACCTCTCAGCCGCGCACCATCAGCAGGAGCGTCGTGGGGTCAAGCTCCACGGCGGGCGGTTCCGGATGCGGGTGCGCGCGGTCTTTCAGCAGTTCCAGATGCACGGTACCGTCGGCCGTACGCAACTGCACGAGGACGTCCAGCAGCTCGACGTAGGGAGCGAGCACCTGCGGGTAAGTTTCGGACGGGCTGCGTTGCCAGCCCCGCGGCGTGCGCGCGGACATCCACAGCGGGGTTCCCATGCCGGCGGCGATGCGCTTCAAGCGGGCGAGCTCCTCCTCGGAGCCGCGGGCCCAGTGGTAGCCGTCGAGGATCATCAGCGCGGGCCGCAAGCCCGCCTGCTGCCGCAGGAGGTGGAGCGTTTGCTCCAGGGAAGCCACGCTGAAGCTCCCCCCTTGGTAACTCTGAATGTGTCGCTTGCGGGCGATGCGCTGGCGCGCCTCGTCGGCGTCCTCCAGGTTCTCGTGCCGCACGAGCTCGGCGAAGATTTCGGCGTAGTAGTCTTCGATGCGGTCCAGCGGCTGGTCCTGGGCGATGTGCAGCACTTCCTCGCCCCGCAACAGATGGTCGAGGGCCACGCCGACCAGAAACGCGCTCTTGCCCACGCCCGGGCTCGAGCACACCACACCCAGCTCGCCCGCGCCGAGGCCGCCATGGAGCGACCGTTCGAAAATGCGCAGGGGACTGCGTTCGCTCAGCTCACGGCTCCGTGTCATGGGAAACTCCTTTGTCCTCCAGCGTATGCGGCTCCATTCGCTCCAGGGCGCGCGTCAGCCGCCGCGAGAGCTGGAGCAGCTCGTCCAGGCGTGTGCGGAGGCGTGCCGCCTGCTCCGACAGCAAGTGCGCGCGGTCGCGCGCGCGTTCCGGAAGTCCGGGATGGGTGGCCAGGAGTTCCGCGTAACCCAGCACGGCCATCATCAGGTTGTTGATCTCGTGACGCGCGTCGGCGATCGCAGCCACGTCGTCGCGGGGCAGCGCCCGGTGGGCCCACGCCGCGCCGAAGCGCGCGTCCGCGTAGCGCAGAGGCTCCAGATGGAGATGCAGACGTTCGCCCCCCTCGCGCGTGGTCGCCTCGCAGGTGCCGCCGCGACCGGTGCGGAAGCGGGTCGCGAGAGCGTGGAGCGCCTCGCTCTCCACGAAGCACTCGAACAGGGAAGCCCCTCTCAGGCGCTCCAGGGGCTGGCCCAGAAGGGGCGCGCTCGCCGGTGCCGCTTCGAGTACCGTGCCCGCCTCGTCGAGCAGGAGCCCCGCCCCGGGCAGCGCGCCGAGCAGCGCCGCCGCCGCGGTACGGAAGCTGGCAGGGGAGACAGGAATCGAACCTGCAACCCCCGGTTTTGGAGACCGGTGCTCTGCCAGTTGAGCTACTCCCCTGTGCGTGCCGGCTGGACCATCGTCCCCTCGCGGCGCGCGCCCGACCTCGACTTCCCGGTCGCGGCCCGCGTGCCGGGAGCCCGCCGCCACTCGTGCGCCCGCCAGTGTAACGCCCGGCGCGGGGTGGGTTCAACTCGGCCGCCGCCGCCACGTCGCCCGCGCGCACGGGCGCCCCTGCGCGAGGTACTTGAGTTCGTAGTTCGTCAGGGGCTCGTGGGGCGGGAGAGGGAAATCCGAACCGCCGAATTCCGGCCACCGTTCGAATGCCGGATGCCGCCCGAGCAACCCCTCGATGATTTCCCAGTATTCCCGGTGATCCGTCGCCACGTGCAGCCAGCCCCCGGGCTCGAGCGTGCGCCCCAGATGCTCCACCGTCTCGGGTCGGAAGAAGCGCCGCTTGTGGTGGCGCTTCTTGGGCCAGGGGTCGGGATAGAAGATGTAGTAGGCCCGCACCGAGGCATCGGGGATGGCCTGCTGCACGAGGTCGCGCCCGTCCGCACGAACGAACCGTACGTTCTCGAGGGCGCGCTTGACCGCTCGAGCTTCCGCGATGCGCAGGTACTTGTTCGCCCATTCCACGCCCAGATGGAAGACGTCGGGACGCCTCTCCGCGGCCGCGAGCAGGAAACGCCCTTTGCCGATGCCGAGTTCGATCTCCACGGGTCCCGCGGTGCCGAAAACCTCGCGCCAATCCAGCCCGCGCAGGGCTTCCTCCGCATCGATGCGCAGGTTCGACCCGACGATCAGCGGGCGCCCCATCGTACGATGCCCCGGTGCGCGCCTCAGCTCTCGATCCACAACGCGATACCGCTCTCGCTGTGCCCCCAGGGCGGGCCGGTTTGCGGCTCGAAGTGAATTTCCCGCGCGCGGGAGGTGGACTGCAGCTCGGCCAGGGACTGCTGGAGCGTGCCGCAGGTCTCGCCGTCGGCACCGACCCACAGCGCGGCGATCTCGGCGCCCATGGAGAGGTTGCGCTCCGACTTGTAACGCCGCACGGCCGTGACGACGTCCACTGCCAGGTCGAAGGCTCGGGCCGCGGCGCCGTCCGCTGCCCCCGCCGGCTCGGGCCAGGGAGCCACGTGCAGCGACACCTGACCCTCGCGCTCGCGGAAGCCGAGCTGGTAGATCTCCTCCGTCACGTGCGGCATGAAGGGTGCGAGGAGTTTGAGCACGTCGAGCAGCGCCCGGTACAGCGTGGCCTGGGCACCCCGGCGGCTGTCCTCGCCCCAGGTGCGGGGATCGTAGAGCCGCACCTTCACCATCTCCAGGTAGTTGTCGCACAGGACGGACCAGAAAAAGCCCTCCACCTCCCGCAGCGCCGTACCGAACTCGTAGCGCGCGAGGGCGGTGGTCGCGGCCCGTTCGACGTCTTCGAGCTTGGCCACGAGGCCCCGGTCGATGAGGCTGGCGGCGCCCGGCTCGCCGGCGTAGTCCTCGAGGTGCGCGAGCGCGAAGCGCGCGGCGTTCCAGAGCTTGGTGACGAAACGCCGCCCTTGCTCGATCATCTTCTCGTCGTAGGCCGTATCCACGCCGAGGTTCGCCCGGCACGCCCAGTAGCGCACGGCGTCGGCGGAGAAGCGTTCGATGACGCGCTCCGGGTGCGCGAACACACGAGCAAGGGGGGACCGGCTGTCGAGGCGCGACTTGCTGATCTTCTGCCGTGCAGGATCGACGACGTGACCCGAGATCATGATGTCGCGCCAGGGGATCGTGCCGTGGTGGTAGAGGCTCTTGACGATGGTGTAGAAGGCCCAGGTGCGGATGATGTCGTGCGCTTGGGGACGCAGGCCCATGGGCAGCAGTCGCCCCGTAAGGTCGCCGGTGCGCTCGCCCCACCGCAGGGCAATCTGGGGTGTCACCGAGGAGGTGGCCCAGGTGTCGAGCACGTCGGGGTCGGGCTCGAGGTCGGAGGAGCCGCAACCGGCGCAGGGTCCCGGGGGATCGGCTGCGTGCGGGTCCACAGGCAGCTCGTCTGCCCGGGCCGGCACGATGCCCTGGCAGCGGCGGCAGATCCACACCGGAATCGGCACTCCGTAGAAACGCTGCCGCGAGATGCACCAGTCCCAGTGCAGGTTCTCCACCCAGTGGTCGTAGCGGACCTTCATCTCCGGCGGAAACCAGCGCACCTGCGCGCCTGCCTGGAGCAGGCGCTCCCTGCCGTCCAGCACGCGAATGAACCACTGCTTGGCGGGCAGGAACTCGATGGGGGTGCCGCAGCGCTCGTGCGTGTTCACGACATGCGCGATCGTTCGCTGGCCCGCGAGCGCCCCGGAGTGCGCGAGATCCTCCAGGATCTTCCGGCGCGCCTCGACGATTCTCAGGCCCGCGTAGGCGCCCGCGCGCTCGGTCATGCGCCCGTCCCGTGCGAGGGAGATGGCCAGGGGCAGTTTGAAGCGCTCCCACCATGCGATGTCCTTGGTGTCCCCGAAGGTGCAGCACATGACGATGCCGGTGCCCTTCTCGCGATCCACGTCGTCGTTGGCCAGGACGGGCACGCTCGCCTCCACCAGGGGCACCCGCGCCCGCCGCCCCACGAGCGCCCGGTAGCGCTCGTCGTCGGGATGGACGAACACCGCGACGCAGGAGGGCAACAGCTCCGGGCGGGTCGTGGCGATCGTCAACGTTCCGCCGCCCTCCAGCTCGAAGACGATGTCCGAAAAGAGCGTCTCCGTGAGGCGGTCTTCCTGCTCCGCTTGGGCCACGGCCGTCAGGCATTCCGGACACCACAGCGCCGGCGTCTCCTTGCGGTACACCAGACCCTTGTGCAGCAGGTCGAGGAAGGAGCGTTGGGAGATGCGCTGCGAGCGCTCGTCGATCGTGGAGTACTCCAGGCTCCAGTCCACCGAAAAACCCAGGCTCTGCCAGAGGGCGCGAAACTTCTGCTCCACCTCCCGGGTCGTTTCCAGGCAGAGCTTGACGAACTCCGCGCGGGGCATGTCGCGGCCCCGTACGTTGTGAGTCTTTTCCACGAAACGCTCGGTGGGCAGGCCGTTGTCGTCGAAGCCGAAAGGATAGAAGACGTTGTATCCCCGCTGCCGCCGGAAGCGGATCACCGCCTCGGCCTGGACGTAGGAGAAGACGTGGCCCATGTGGATCGCGCCGGAGACCGTGGGGGGCGGCGTGTCCACGGCGTAGACCGGCCGCTGCGCGTCCTGGGGATCGAAGCGGAAGATACCCTCCCGCTCCCAGAACGCCTGCCAGCGCGGCTCGGAATGTTTCGGGTCGTAACGTTTGGGCAGCGTCACCGCCGCGGCTCCCTCGGGCGGGGCCCGGTCGAACCGGGCAATCTAGCACAGCGGCGGGCCCGCGCGGCTCACATGGCCACGGGGCCGGGCGCGGGCCTGTTCTCCAGCAGGGCCAGGACTGCTCCCACGAGATAGAGCGAGCCGGTGACGAGCAAGAACTCTCCCGGCCGCACGAGGGCCCGCGCCCGCACCAGGGCCTCGGCCGGCTGCTCCACCGCTTCCACCTGGGGCACCCAGCGCCCGACGAGATCCGCCAGAGCCCGCGCCGCGAGGGCCCGCGCCACGGGGGGCCGCGTCGCGACGGCGGCGCGCAGGTGCGCCGCCAGGGGGCGGAAGATCCCCTCGTGCTCCTTGTCGCCCATCGCTCCCAGCAGCGCCGCCACCGGGGGGGCGCCGGTTTCGCGCAGGTACGCGGCGAGCGCGCGCGCGCCGGCGGGGTTGTGGGCGCCGTCGAGCAAAAGCGGAGGCGTTCCCGGAATCCACTGCAGCCTCCCCGGCCAGCGCACCCCGGCCAGGGCCTCGACTACCCGTTGGCGACCGATCCGCAGGCCGAGATCCTCGGCCATGCGCTCGAAGGCCACGAGCGCCACACGGGCGTTCTCCCACTGGTGGCGCCCTGCAAGACCCAGCCGGAGCGGCCCGTACACGGCGCGCCTCGTGCGCACGCAAAACCCTCCCCCCTCGGCGGTCCCCAGCTCCGACGCCGATTCCACCTCGACCAGCTCCGCCCCCAGGGCGCGCGCCACCTCGCGCACGGCGCGCCGCGCCTGCGGCGCCGCCACACCGCTCACGAAAGGTCGCCCCGTCTTGGCGATGGCTGCCTTTTCGCGGGCGATCGCCTCCAGCGTCGAGCCGAGGATGTTGGTGTGGTCGTAGTCCACGTTGACCACGACGGCCCAGCGCGCGGGCACGGCGTTCGTCGCGTCCAGCCGGCCGCCCAGGCCCACCTCGAGCACGGCGCAACCGACGCGGCGGTCGCGGAAGGCCTCGAGCGCCGCGCCGGTGATCGTTTCGAAGAAGGAGGGGTGGGCCGGCAGGCGCCCCTGCCGCAGACCGCGCTCGATGGTGGCGCGCATGCGGCGCAACAGCGCATCGAACGCGGGGGTGTCGATCGGAGTGCTCTCGAAACCGATCCGTTCCTCGGGACGCACCAGGTGCGGCGAGGTGAACAGTCCCGTGCGCACGCCGTGGGCCCGCAGCAGCGCCTCGAGCATGGCGCAGACGGAACCCTTGCCGTTGGTGCCCGCCACGAGCACCGCAGGGTAGGCCTGCTCTGGATGACCCAAGAGCTCGAGCAGCGCGCGGATCTGTTCCAGGCCGAGCTTGATGCCCAAGTGCTGCAGGCCGTAGAGCCATGCCACGGGATCGTCGGGCCGGGTTTCCCCGGGATGCGCCGTCGGGTTGCCGCTTTCGTTTGGAGTTCCCATGTGCGGCTCCTATGATAGCCCTCGTGCGCACCCTGCTCGCCTCCCGGGCCGGGCGAGCCCGCGTGTTCCTGGGCGCCAGCCTGACGCTCGTGGCGGTGCTGCTGTTTCTGCGGCTGGGAGCGCCGCCTCTCGCCGATCCTGACGAGGCGCGCTACGCGCGCACCTCCGTCGAGATGCTGCGCCACGGGGAGCGGATCGTCCCCACGTACAGCGAGCAGGTCCGCTTGGCGAAGCCGCCGCTGCTGCACTGGATGCAGATCATGCTCTTCCGCGCCTTCGGGACTTCGGCGTGGGCGGCCCGCGTGCCCTCCGCGCTCGCCACGCTGGGGACGATGGCGATCCTCGCGTGGGTCGCCCGGCGGCGTTTCGGGGACGAAGGCGCCGCCTGGGCGGTGCTTTTTTTCGGCACGCAGCCGCTGGTGTGGGCCGTGGGGCGGCTGGGGATCGTCGACCCACTGCTCGCGCTTCACGTCTTCGCCGCGCTAGCGCTGGACATGGCCGATCCCGACGAAACCGGGCGTCACAAGGCGGCGGCCGTCGGGGCCTTGCTCGGGTTGGCGTTCCTGGCGAAGGGACCCGTCGGCGTCGTGCTTCCTTTGTTGTTGCTGCTGGCCGGGCGGACGGCGGCGGGCAAGCACGTGTGGCCGAGCGGGCGGACGCTCTGGGCCTTTCTCGCGGCGTGGATGCTCGTCGCCGCGCCTTGGGGGCTGGCCTTCGTCCGCCGCGTGGGGTGGGCGACGGCCGCCGACACGCTGCGCCGGGAGGCGCTCCAGCGGTACTTCACCGAAGCCGTGCACGTGGAGCCGGCGTGGTACTACGCGGTGGTGCTCCTCGTGGGATGCCTGCCCTGGTCGGCGCTGCTGCCGCTGACGCTGGCCCGCGTGCTGTTGCGGCGCCGCGATCCCGCAACGCGCACGGCGCTCTACAGCGGTGCGGCGCTGCTCGCGGGGTTGCTCTTCTTCTCCCTGGGCCGCGGCAAGCTCGCGACCTACATCCTGCCGCTGTGTCCCTGCGTAGCGTTGCTCGCCACCTGGGAACTCGGGCAACAGCTCGCGGCGCGACCCCTGCGGCGGCGCGGGGGGTTGCTGCTCGCAGGGGCCTGCTTGCTCGCGATGCTCCTGCTCGGGGCGGCGGCGTCGGTGCAATCCGAGCTGCGGCTCCAGCGCGCGGGCTTCGTCGCCGCAGCGGCCTACGGTCTCGCGGGTGTGTGGGGTGCGCTGGCGGTGCTGCGCGACCGAACGCGGGAGGTGTTCGCTGGCGCCGTGGCGGCCAACGTCGCGCTCCTGCTCGCCGGAGCCTTGGCGGTGCACCCCTGGATGGCCGATCGTCGCAGCGCCGCCGCGCTCGTGCGGGCGGTACCCGAGCTGGCAGGGGCGCCCACGCTGCTGCTCGTGGAGCGCGACTGCCCCAGCCTCGTCTTCTATGCGGACCGCGTTCCGGAACGCCTGCCGCTCGAGCGGCTCGCGGCCGCGCTCGATGCGCCGGGACGCGCGTGGGTCGTCCTCGCGGAATCCGATGCCGGGCGTCTCGATCCTGCCACTCGCCTGCGCCTGCTGGAGCGGGGGCGCTGGGGCCGCTGGATCGCGCTCCAGGAGCGAGAGAACCGGCCGGCGGCCGCGGGAACGCTGCCTCCTTGATCGGGCCGCCCGCTGGCAGTACCGTGGAGTGGCACGTGCCCGGAGCCCTCGGCGGGAGCTCCGTGCGCGCGCATGAGTGGGGCGAACCGGACTCGAGGACAGCGATGGCGTGGTTCAAGAAGAAACCTCCCCAGCCGCGGAGCGAGCGGCGGGTCCAGATCCCGGAGGGGCTGTGGGTCAAGTGCGACCACTGCAAGGAGACGATCTACCGCAAGGAAGTCATCAACAACGCCAACGTCTGTCCGAAGTGCAACTACCACTTCCGCATCAGCGCCAAAGAGCGCCTGGAGCAGCTCCTCGACGACGGGCGCTACGAGGAATTCGACGCCGAGATCGCTCCCACCGACGCGCTGGGGTTCGTGGACACCAAGCCCTACGCCCAGCGCCTCGCGGAATACCAGGAGCGTTCGGGGCTCAAGGATGCCTTCCTCTCGGTCGTCGGGACGCTCGGCGGCTATCCCGTGGTGGTGGGCGTCATGGAGTACGGCTTCATGGGCGGCTCGATGGGGAGCGTGGTGGGGGAGAAGGTGGTGCGGTGCGCCGAGCGCGCTCTCGCGGAACGCAGGCCCCTGATCATCATCGCCTGCTCGGGCGGGGCGCGCATGCAAGAAGGCGTGCTCTCGTTGATGCAGATGGCGAAGATCTCGGCGGCGTTGGCGCGCCTCGACGAGGGCCGCATTCCGTTCATCTCGATCCTGACGGACCCCACCACCGGCGGCGTCACCGCATCGTTCGCCATGCTGGGGGATCTGAACATCGCCGAGCCGCGCGCCCTGATCGGGTTCGCCGGCCCGCGAGTCATCGAACAGACGATCCGTCAGCAGCTTCCCGAGGGATTCCAGCGCAGCGAGTTCCTCGTCGACCACGGCATGCTCGACTTCGTCGTCGAGCGCGCGCAGATGCGCGAGCGGCTGATCCAGTGCCTCGATTTCATGGTGGGCCTGCGCCCGCCTTTCGGGGAGCGGCGAGCGCGCGGGGTCCGCAGCGCGGCCGCGGAGTCGTGACGGCCGCGCCGTGAAGCGCAGCCCCGGGTCTTCCGCCGAGCGCGCGGCGCAGACCGCCGAGGGACGGCGTCTAGCCGAGGATGCCCGGAGGGAACGCAACTGGAAGCGCTGGGGTCCCTATCTCGCCGAGCGGCAGTGGGCCACCGTGCGGGAGGACTATTCCGCCGAGGGGGATCCCTGGAGCTACTTCCCGCACGAGCACGCGCGCAGCCGGGCGTATCGCTGGGGCGAGGACGGGCTGCTGGGGATCTGCGATCGCGAAGGTCGCCTGTGCTTCGCGCTGGCACTGTGGAACGGTCGCGATCCGATCCTCAAGGAGCGGCTGTTCGGGCTCACGGGATGGGAAGGCAATCACGGAGAGGATGTCAAGGAGCTCTACTACTACCTCGACGCCTCCCCCACGCATTCCTATCTTCGAGCCCTGTACAAGTATCCGCAGCGCGCATTTCCCTACCGTCGGCTCCTGGAAGAGAACGCGCGCCGGAGCAAGGCCGAGCCCGAGTTCGAGCTGCTCGATACCGGTATCTTCGACGACGATCGGTACTTCGACGTTTTCGTGGAGTACGCCAAGGCTTCGCCGAACGATGTCCTGATACGCATCCGTGTCGTGAACCGCGCGCGTGAGCCCGCGCCGCTCCACGTGTTGCCCACGCTGTGGTTCCGCAACACCTGGTCGTGGGGTCGTTCGGGCGAGGGGTACTGGCCCAAGCCGTGGATGCGCGCGTGCGGGGAAAATACCGTCGTGGCCGAACACGCGTCCCTCGGGCGCTTCCGGCTCGTCGCGGCTCCGGGGCCCGACGGAAGCTTCCCGCAGTTGCTGTTCACCGAGAACGAGACGAACGCCCGGCGGCTGTTCGGGGTCGACGACGGAAGCAGGAGCGTCAAGGACGCCTTCCATGAGCGGGTGGTGCACGGGCGCTTGGATGCGGTCGCGGGGCAACCCGCAGGGACGAAGGTGGCGGCCTGGTACGTGCTCGCCGTCCCTGCGGCGGGCGAGGCGACGTTGCGCTTGCGCCTGTTCTCGGAGCAGGAGGCGCCCTCCGATCCTCTGGGGGAGGCATTCGATGGCGTGGTCGAGCTCCGGCGCGAGGAAACCGACGCTTACTACGAAGCCCTGCTCCCCGCCGCCGCCTCCGCGGAGGAAAAAGAGATCCTGCGCCAGGGCTACGCCGGCCTGCTGTGGTCGAAGCAGTTCTACCACTACGTCGTGCGCGACTGGCTGGAGGGCGACCCTGCGCAGCCCCCGCCGCCTCCGGGCCGAACTCGGAACGCGGAATGGCGGCACCTCTACAACCGCGACGTCATTTCCATGCCCGACAAGTGGGAGTACCCCTGGTACGCCGCCTGGGATCTCGCGTTCCACATGGTTCCCTTCGCCACCGTGGACCCGGTGTTCGCCAAGGAGCAGCTCGTCCTCTTCCTTCGCGAATGGTACATGCACCCGTCGGGTCAGCTTCCGGCCTACGAGTTCGCGCTCTCCGATGTCAACCCTCCGGTGCACGCCTGGGCCGCCTGGCGCGTGTACAAGACGACCGCCGAGCGGGGCCGGCGCGATCGCGTGTTCCTCGAGCGCGTGTTCCTCAAGCTCTTGCTCAACTTCACGTGGTGGATCAACCGCAAGGACGTCGAGGGCAAGAATATCTTTTCCGGAGGGTTTCTGGGCCTCGACAACATCGGTGTCTTCGATCGTTCCCGACCGCTGCCCACCGGCGGGCATTTGGAGCAGGCCGACGGCACGGCGTGGATGGCATTCTACTGCGGCACGCTCCTGTCCATGGCGCTGGAGTTGGCGAAGGACGATCCGGCGTACGAGGACATGGCGTCGAAGTTCTTCGAGCATTTCGTCGGTATCGCCGAGGCCATGAACTATCTCGGCGGGCGCGGTCTGTGGGACGAGGAAGACGGCTTCTACTACGATCAGCTCCACGTGGACGGCCGGCACGTTCCGCTCAAGGTGCGTTCGCTCGTGGGGCTGATCCCGCTTCTCGCCTGCGAGGTGCTGGAGGAAGAGATCGTCGAGCGGTTGCGCGGGTTCCACAAGCGCATGCGCTGGTTCCTGGACAACCGCCCGGATCTGGCGGAGAGCCTTTACTGCGCGAGTCGCGTGGGGGCCGAAGGCCGACGCCTGCTGGCGATCCCCCTGCCCGCGCGGCTGGAGCGGGTGCTGCGTTACCTGCTGGACGAGGAGGAGTTTCTCTCGCCGTTCGGTATCCGCTCGCTTTCCCGCGTGCACGAAGCGCACCCCTACGTGTTTCGCGCGGATGGCCGGGAGTACCGGGTGGAGTACGCCCCCGGCGATTCCACGACCGGGGACTTCGGAGGAAACTCCAACTGGCGGGGTCCGATCTGGCTGCCCCTGAACTATCTCCTGATCGAGGCCCTCGAGCGCTACGACCTGTTCTTCGGGGACTCGCTGCTCGTCGAGTGCCCGACCGGCTCCGGCCGGCGCGTGCGGTTGAAGGTCGTGGCGGAGGAGATTGCCGAGCGCCTATGCCGCCTGTTCCTCCCCGACCCCCGGGGGCGGCGGCCGATCCATGGGGACGAGCGGCGCTACGCCGAGGATCCGCACTGGAAGCCACTCGTCCTGTTCTACGAGTACTTCCACGCCGAGACGGGAAAGGGGCTCGGTGCCTCGCACCAAACCGGTTGGACGGCGCTCATCCTGCGCCTGGTCGAGGACCGGGCGCGCGCGCGGGAGCGCCGGTGAGCGCGCCAGGCGGGGCCGCCGCGGCCGCGACCTTCCGGGACGACACCCGGGAGTGGATCGAGCCCGACGGGCTCGGGGGTTTCGCCTCGGGCACGGTCGGGGGGATCCGCACGCGCCGCTACCACGCCCTGCTCCTGGCGGCGACGAGCGCGCCCGCGGGCCGCGTGCTGCTCGTGAACGGGTTCGAGGCGTGGGTGGATAGCGAAACGGCCTCCTACGCCCTCACGTCCCAGCGCTACGCGCCCGGCGTCGTGCATCCCGAGGGGTCCGCGCGCATCGTGCGGTTCCGCAGCGAACCCTGGCCGTGCTGGCGCTACCACCTGCCGGAGGGTATCGCGGTCGAGCAGGAGTTGCTCGCGGCCCACGGCAGCCCCGTCGTCCTGGTCCGCTTTCGCATCGTTCGCGGCCGGCGAAGCGCGCGGCGCCTGCGCCTGAGGCCCTTCCTCTCGGCGCGCGATCCTCACTACCTCCATCGGGAAAACGGGGCGTTCCGCTTCGAGCCGGAGCTTCACGAGGCGATGGGGAGCGCG
This sequence comes from Acidobacteriota bacterium, assembly GCA_037447115.1. Classification (GTDB taxonomy): domain Bacteria; phylum Acidobacteriota; class Polarisedimenticolia; order Polarisedimenticolales; family JBBIHH01; genus JBBIHH01. The sequence goes on along the minus strand of JBBIHH010000007.1, from coordinate 104,025 downwards.
GGCGTGCGCCTGCGCTGGCGCCCGTACCGCGGGGGACCGGCCGTGGATTGTCTGGCGAGCGGGACGTACCGGCACGATCCCCTTTGGTACCGGCAGTTCCTGTACACGGAGGAGCGGGCCCGCGGGCTCGACGACACCGAGGATCTGGGCTCGCCGGGCGAGCTGGTGTGTTCCCTGGGCGATGGCGAAGCGTGCTGGATCGTGGCCCTCGAGGGATGGCTACCCCCGGAAGCACCCGCCGCCTGCGCACGCCGGATCCTCGAGAGCGAGGCGCGCCGGCGCCGGCGTCTGGGGGGTCCTCTGGCGAGGGCGGCGGACGCTTACCTCGTCCGCCGCGGCGCGGGGTGGACGATCATCGCCGGGTATCCGTGGTTCACCGATTGGGCGCGGGATACCTTCATCGCCCTCCGCGGCCTCGGGCTCGCCATGGGCCGGCTCAACGAAGTGCGCGCAATCCTGCTCGAGTGGGCGGAAGCTCTTTCCGGCGGGCTCTTTCCCAACCGCTTTCCCGAGCGCGGAGCCCCAGCCGAGTTCCACGCGGTGGACGCGCCGTTATGGTTCGTCGTGGCGGTCGCGGAGCTTTCGGCAGCTCTGGAGCGGGCGAGCCCGGCCCGGTGGGGTCGGTCCGCCGAGCAGAAGCTCCTCGCCGGAGCCTGCGCAACGATCGTTTCGGCCTACGCTCAGGGGACGCACTTCTCGATTCGTGCCGACGGCGACGGTCTGCTGGCCGCAGGCGAGCCGGGCGTGCAGCTCACGTGGATGGACGCCAAGGTCGGGGACCGAGTCGTCACGCCGCGCATCGGCAAGCCCGTGGAGCTGCAGGCGCTGTGGCTCCATGCGCTCGACGTCGTACGGCGCCGCCTGCCGGAGTACGGCGAGCTTTTCTCCCGCGCTCGCGACTCGTTCCTGCGCCGTTTCTGGAACGAGGAGGGCGGCTTTCTCTACGACGTGGTCGATGTCGACCACCGCTCCGGCACGGTGGACGCGCGTTGCCGCCCCAACCAGATCTTCGCCGTGGGCGGGCTGCCCCTCGCGGTGTTGGACGGCGTGCGGGCACGTCGCGTCGTGGACGTGGTGGAGCAGTGCCTGTGGACGCCCCTCGGCCTGCGGACCTTGGCGCCCTCGGAGCCCGGCTACCGGGGGCGTTACGAAGGAGGCCCTGTCGAGCGAGACGAAGCTTACCATCAGGGGACGGCGTGGCCCTGGCTTCTCGGGCCTTTCGTGGAGGCCTGGGTGCGGGTGCGCGGGCGAACCCCCGAGGTCGTGCAGGAAGCGCGCGAGCGGTTTCTCGCGCCGCTCTGGCGGCATCTGCAGGAGGCGGGCCTGGGCCACGTCTCCGAGATCGCCGACGGCGATCCCCCGCACGCCCCCCGCGGCTGCCCGTTCCAGGCGTGGTCGTTGGGGGAACTCTTGCGGTGCGAGCGGGCGGTGCTGGCCACCGGGTCGGAGTCCGGGCCGGTCGCGATCCCCGAGGACGGAGAGGGTCCGCGAACATGACGCGTTCCCGGAGACCCGATTTGGAGAAGCTCGGGGGCTTCTGCTTCGTGGGCCGCCGCGGCTAGAGATTCACCAGCGGCGCGAAGAGCGCGTCTTCCTCGTCGAGCCCTGCGGCCCTGGGGCCTGCCCCCCAACCGGGGCCGGCGCGGAGAGCTGCCGCGCGGGGTCCCGAGCGGCGAAGTCCGCCGCCGTGCGCGCGGGTTGCGGGTCGGCTCAGGCCGCGCCGGCGGCCGCCGAGGCGCCATACGCCCGGGGTTCCAGCAGACGCTCGCCCTGGACCGCTCGGTGGGCGTCGAGGAATGTGCCCGGCCGGGTCAAGGCGCGGACCGCGAAGGGAAGCCGCATCAGGCGCGGCACGAGCCATGGCGAGCGCACGAGAGTGCGGAGCAGCTGGGTCGTCACCCCGGGGCTGTAGGCGAGCTGATTCGCTTCCCGGTAAAGCCGGGCGAGCTGCTCGTAGAACTCGAAGGGATCGATGCGAGTCGGTGTGAGTGCGAGGAACAGCGAGAAGGCAGGGTAGCGCACGACGCTGCGGTCCGCCAGCTCCGGGTGCTCCTGGAGCAGCTGCCGGTAGAGGACGGTCCCGGGAAGCGGCGTGGCGACCGTGAAGTTGGCCACGGCGATCCAGCGGCGATGCTCGCGAATGAAACGCGCGAGCTCGTCGAAATACGCTCGATCGGCGTCGCAGGGGACCACGAACTGCGCCGTGATCTTCGCCCCGGCCTCGGCGGCGCGGCGGATCGCCTCGCTGTTGCGGTCCACCGTGTTGCGCTTGCTGAATTTGGCGAGCTGCTCGTCCGTGGCCGCTTCGACGCCGAAGAAGATCCGTCGCAGCCCGCCGCGGCCGATCCAGGCGCGGAACCGGGCCTCCTCGCGCAGGAAAAGATCCGTGCGCGTCTCCACCGTGAGCCAGAAATCGCCGCGCCGGGGAAGGAATTCCGAGGCCACCCACTCGAGGAGCGGATCGTAGAGCTCGCGGATCTGCGCCTGGCTGCCCTGCATCCAGATGTCGTCGGCGAAGAAAAAACCGCGAACGAAGCGCGGCAGGGACAGCAAGTCGTGCTTCACGTTCTCGAGCGCGGCGAGCTGGATGCGGCGCCCGTGGGTGATCCAAACGCTGCAGAAATTGCAGTCGAAGGGGCATCCCTCGCTCGTCTGGCCCATGCCTGTCGGCCGCAGGCCCTGGTAGTAGCGGCGCCAGTAGCGGCGCGGCAGCAGGTGCCAGGCGTTCGGTTTCAGGCTGCCCAGCGGCGGGGGCGCAGGGCCAGGCTCCAGGACCCAGCCATCGCCCTCCCGGTGGAAGAACCCTGGGTAGCGTCGGGGGAAGCCGCGTGCCTGGATGGTTTCCCGCACCAGGGCGGCCAACGTGAGATCGCCGCCGCGGAAGCCGATCAGGTCCACCGGGGCGCCGAGGAAGCTCTGGGGCTCCTCGGTGGCGGCGCTGCCCCCGAGCACGATCGGCACGGCCGGGGCGGCCGCTCGGATCGCGCGGGCGACGCGCAGCGCCTCCTCCCCGTTGGAGCTGAAGGTGAGCGAGATGCCCACGAGCGCGGGCGGGTTCCCGCGCAGGGTGGCGAGCAGGCGCCTCAGCTCGCCGGGCGCGCGCAGGTCCCAGATTTCGACGTCCGCGCCGTCGATCTGCCCCGCCAGGCGTGCCTGCGCCAGGGGAGGGTAGTTGGCGACGATCGGAAGCCCGAAGCGCCGGGTGATGGGGTTGACGGGGGGCTCGATCAGGACGACGCGCCTGCCCTGCCGCCCAGCCGCCATGTGCACCGCGCCTCCCTACCCCGCTGCGCCCGGGCGAGGATAGTCGCTGGCCGAAAGCGGAGTCAAGCCGTCGAGTATCCGGGACGAGCCCCCGCGGCTTGCACCCCGCCTGCTGCGGCGCCGATGCAGCGCCGAAGGCGCGCATGGAGGGCCACGAGGTTGCTAGACGCGCCAATTCGGTGTCTCGTACGTATCAGAAGAAACGGGACCCAAACAGGCGCCCCCGGGACCACGCAGCCCTCCTCCCCCCCAGGCCCCGGGGGCGTCGGTCTTTTTAGCCTCTAGGGACTTCCCGGACCGGGAGAGCGGTCCGGCCGCCCGGGCCGCCGCGTGCCCTCAGGCGCCAGAGCCGCTATCGCCCTCGGGAAGCGCGCCCGGCCGCCACAGCACATCCTCGACGCGCCGGCGCAGGTTCTCGTAACGGGCCATGACGAACAGGGCGTCGGACAGGCGGTTCAAGTACGCGAGTACGTGCGGGCCGATCCTTTCCTCCCGAGCAAGTCGCACCACGCCGCGCTCGGCTCGCCGGCACACCGCCCGCGCCACGTGCAGCAGCGCCGCGCCGCGGCTTCCACCGGGGAGGATGAAATTTTCGAGCGGCCCGAGCTCGGCCGTCAGCTCGTCCATCAACCGCTCCAGCCGCTCGATGTGGGACTTGTGGATCGAGGGAGCGGAGCGCTTCGCCTTGTCTTCTTCGAGCAGGCACAGATCGGAACCTAGGTCGAACAGCTCGTTCTGGATTTCCCTCAGGGGCTGGGCGAGCCGTTCGTCCACGCCGAACGCGAGCGCGGCACCGAGGCAACTGTTGAGCTCGTCCACGGTGCCGTAGGCCTCGATCCGCGCGGCGTCCTTGGACACTTTCTGGCCGCCGCCGAGCCGTGTCGTCCCGTCGTCGCCCCGGCGCGTGTAGACCTTCGTGATGCGCGGCATCGGCGCGGCCTCCCGCGGGGCACGCTATCGCGGGCAACGCGGCGCTGTCAACTCGCCGCCCCGAGTGTCGGTGGCCTTCACCCCGGTTTGCGCGCGAGCGCACGGCGGCCGTGGATCGCGGGATGCTGCGCCGGTTCGGGCGGCAGGGAGATGGCCGCGTTGCTGTCGACTCAACGTGCCGCGGGGCTGCCGGGGCCGTTGCGGCGCGTGGCGGCGCGAATGCCGTAATCGAGGCGCAGGAGCCATGGCCATGCATGCTCGCGGAACAGCCGATGGCGCGGCCGTTCGTCGAGCGTATCGAGCACCCCCTGCAGGGCGGCGCGCTGGGCGGCGCGGAAGCGATCCCACGCCGCGGCGTGCACCGCCGCGTCTTCGGGTGAGAACGATGCCCGGGGCTCCTCGGCCGGGCCGGGCAGCACCTGCCTTGCAGCCGCAATCTCCGCGAGTGCCAGCTCGACGGCTCGCTCGAAGCGCGCGCGGGCCTCCCCCGCGAGCTCCAGGTACTCCACCGTCGCTCCGAGAAAGGCTCGCCGGAAGGCGTCCGCGTCGAGCTTGCGGTGGTCTCGGGACTGCGCGCGCAACAGCAGCTGGTTCCCGTCGTCTTGCAACCAGTACCAGCGTTGCACATCGTCCATGGTGGGTTCGCGGGGCGGCAGGCTCCAGCCTTCCGCTGTTTCCGCTGGCGCTTGAGCGTCGGCGCTCTGCGGCGGGCTGGCGGAGGGGGTCTGCCGCTCGGCGTCGGCGCGTCGCGGCAGCGCGGCCCACAGTACGCCTGCGACGAGGGCGAGCACGGCGCCGAGGAGCAGCCACCCGCGCTTCGAGGAAGGCGCGACCAACGTGGTCAACCCGGCGGGCCCTGCAGGCCGTAGGACCCGGGATCCAGCCAGCGCACGAGCAGGGTGAGCTGCTCCGGGTCGCTGTAGGCCGCAGCGGCCGTGCCCCAGTAGCCGTAGGGTTCGTTGCCCAGCAGGGCGAGCTTGATGTGGTTCGTACGGTCCGCATCGCGCTCGCGGTCCACGTACGCGAAACCCAACTTGCGCCGCAGCAGCTCGATGTCGCGCGGTCTGCCCGTGAGGAACAACCATCCCGGGCCCAGCGCGTCGATCCCGTAGGCGTCGGCGTAGGCTTTGAGCTCGCGCGGGCCGTCCCGTTCCGGCATGAGCGTGATGGAATAGAACCAGATGTCCCGACCGACGCGGTCGCCGAGTCGCCTGCGTACCTCGAGCAGATTGCGTGTCGTCAGCGGGCAGCTCCCCGTGCAGCTGGCGTACATGAACGTGATGACGACGATCTTGCCCCGCAAGAGATCGTCGTAGAACCGGACCCTGTCTCCGTGATGGGTCGTCAGCGTCACGTTGGGGAAATACGTTCTCCATGCTCCGCCGCCGGGTGGCTGGCGTGCAAAGCCGGGCGGCGCGGCGGGGCCCGAGGCGGCTCGGACCCCCGCCGCGCCCGCGAACTCTCCGACGGATGCCGCCCACAGCGCCAGGGCGATCAGGGCGGCCATGGTGGACGCGAGAAGCACCCGCGCCCCCCGGCGCCCCGTGGTGGGGCGCTGCGCTGGCGTCACGGTACGACCTCGAAGCGAAGCATCATCGCGTGATCTTCGTGGACGGTGTTGTGACAGTGGATCGGGTAGCGGCCGGTCCAGTCGCGGAAGCGAATCAAGATCTCGATCTCTTCGCCGGGATCGATCACCGTCACGTCCTTGCGGCCCGTCTCGATGCGCGTGCGGTCCTGATCCAGGGGCGTGACGCCGCGGCGCGCCACGATCGTGTGCTCCTCGAGGTGGATATGGACCGGGTGGGCCCAGTCCTCGCCCATGTTGCGCAAGATCCAGCGCTCCGCCGTCCCCCTCTTGACTTCCTCGTCGATGCGCGTGAAATCGAACAGCTTTCCGTTGATGGTCCATCCCTGGCTCGCCCGGTCGAACTCGAAGACGCGCGTGCGCACGATCTCGTGCGGCTCGATCTGCGGCGGCTGCCGCAAATGGTTCGGCACGCGGCTCGGGTCGGGCGCATCGCGGTCGACGATGAACTTGAGGACCTTGTCCCCCTCGTCCAGCGGCAGCTCGATGCCCGTGGGACCGGCTCCATTGATCTGATCCATGATGTTGACGAGATAGATCTCGTCCCCGATCCTCGCGCTCGAGAAGTCCACGACCACGTCCATGCGCTCCGCCGGTGCCAGGCGCACCGCGTCGACATTGACGGGATGCGGCAGGAGGTTGCCGTCGTTGGCGATGACGACCAGCCGGTCGCCGCTCGAAAGCGCGAGCTTGTAGAAGCGGGAGGGGCCGGTATTGAGCAGGCGGAAACGATACTTCCGGCGCGCGACCTTGAAGTACGGCTTGACGACGCCGTTCACCGTGACGTGGTCCCCGAGGAATCCGTCGACGTTGAACACATCCATGAACAGCTGATGGTCCGGTGTCATATCGAACGCCTTGTCCCCCAGAATCAGCGGAACGTCGTACTCGCCGCTGGGCAGGCGCAAGGCCTTGGGGTTCGGATCGTTCTCGTCGCCCGAGTCGAGCTCGTCGTACAGCCAGAACATCCCCGCCAGTCCCTTGTAGACGTTCTGCGCCGTGAAGTCGACGCGGTGGTCGTGGTACCAGAGCGTTCCGAGGGCCTCCCGCGGATCCCCGCCGGCGAGGATGTTCGGGTAGTGGTGGTCGTGATAGACACCAACGGGATAGAAGTCTCCGGCAAAGCCGTCGCTCTCCGAGGCCGTGTGGTGGTTGTGCAGGTGCGTCGTGATTTCGGGGATACCGAAACCGTCGGGAGGACCTTGCGGCGGCAAGTCATTGTGGATGCGCACGAGAATCGGCTCGCCGTAGCGGGCTTTGAACAGCGGCCCCGGAGAGAATCCGCTGTAGCCCCAGATGGTGCTCGGCGCGAGATCCGGATGGAAGCGGTGCTCGAAGGCCCGGGCGCGCATCTCGTAGAGCTTGACGGGCGGGAACTCGTCGAATCGCTGGTGCGGCCGGCCGACCGCCGAGGTCGGCATGTCGGGCAGGAATTCCACGCGGACGACGTCGTCCGCATCGGGAGGGATCGGCATTTCCTGGATGAAGGGCGCGAGATCCAGCTTTTGCGGCCGGCAAAAATCGCCCGTCTGCTGGAGGCAGTTGAAGTTGTCGATCACCTCCTGATCGACGGTGGGAACGAGGAACGCGTCGGGAGCGATGGACCCCAACCTGGGGTCGACGTACGTGGGTCAAACCACCCAGGGTGGACCGGCGCTGCCGTCCTCGGGCCGGACGCTCAATTTCACGAACCCGCGCCGCTCGAGATCGAGCAGCTCGCTCATGCGCCGGATCACCGGTGTTCCGTCCAGATCGAGCCCATTGCGGGCGGCCAGCACGGACAGCGCCTGCTGGCCCTCGGGCGTCTGCAGTGCCTCGTCCGTATAGTGGACGAACGTCAGGCGCCACAATCCGAGAGGATTGCGGCCCACGTAACCCATCGTCGTCTCGAACATGTTGTCCTGCCGCCGATTCGGCGGGGCGGGGTCCAAGGGGTTGCCGTTTCGTCTGGGGAAGATGAACGCGCGGAATTGATCGGCGAGGATCCGGGCCTGCTCGCCCGCAGCGTTGTTCAGAAAAGCATCGGCGAAGAACATGGCGGGCGGGTCCGGGTAGTAGAGGAGGGCCCCGGCGGCGTCGAAGCCACCGTTGACCGCGAGGATCCGCGTATTGTTTCGCGTGGGATCCGTGGACCGGTCGGAGACGGCGAGCACCCCGTCAGGCTGCTTGCGCGCCATGAGCTTCTTGGGGTCGATACCGTTCTTGCGGTAGAAACCGTCGTTGAAGTCGAAGGCGAAATGCAGCCCCGGCTCGCGGTTGGTCTCCGGCCCGTTGCCTGCGCCCAGGGTCTGGCCTCCGAGCAACGCGGCCAGCAGGCCGACGGCACCGCAAACCCCCGCGGGCAGGCACCACACGACCCAGCGTCTTCGAGCTTTCATTGGACTCCCCCTCCGGACCTCGAACTTTCTGTCCGGTGCACTTGTTCCGGAGACGACCGCACCCCTCGGTGCCTTGCCCCGCTCGGTGTGGTCCTTTCCGGCTCCCGCGAAGAAAATACGGCCAGATCACCGCGCGTCAACCGAAAAGGGCCGGCGGGTTTCGATGTTGGCGGCGAGCAGCTCTTGGCAAACCTTTAGACGACCGCTCGCCTGGCGGCGCGCGCCATGACCGAAGCGCTGGCTTGAGAAGCTCGCCCGCCGGTGCTCTCGAAGACAAACCGCGAACAAGTGCGGGCCCTCGTGAACAAGCCGCGTGCGCGAGGGTCCGGCACCGCGGTCGATGCGCATGGCCCAGAAGAACTGATGGCTTCGAAGAAGGTCCCGCAGCTCTCGCGTCGAATCCGGGCACCGAAGGCCTGGGCGAGGCTCGAGGCACGCGCCCGCCGCGTGCTCGCGCGGAGGATCGAGCGGCAGACCGACCGGCGCCAACGGGCGTCGATTTCCCGCTCGATCCGGTGCTCGAGACGGACCGGGCGCTCGCCACGAGAGGCGGTCTCAGCGAGGTCTCAGCGGCACGACCCAGGGTCGGCCGGTCGCGGGATCCGTGGCGATCCTGGCCTCGACGCCGTAGACTTCCCCCACATTCCTCGGGGTGAGCACCTCCGCTGTGGGCCCGTCGGCGTAGAGCTTGCCGTCGCGCAAGAGAGCCACCCGCTCGCAATGGCGGGCCGCGAGATCCAGGTCGTGGGTGACGACGACGACGGTCAGCCCGCGCTCCTGGTTCAACCGCACCACCAGCTCGTAGAGACGTAGCCGGTAGGCGAGGTCCAGATGCGCGGTAGGCTCGTCGAGCAGAAGCACGCGCGGTTGTTGGGCGAGCACGCGCGCCAGCACGACACGCTGTCTTTCGCCGCCGCTCAGGCTGAAGAAACGCCTCTCGGCGAGCTCGGCCACGCCCGCTGCTTCCATCGCCTGCTGGATCGCCTCCCGGTCCGCGGCACGCTCCAGCCCGAACCACCCCAGGTAGGGTGTCCGACCGAGGGCGACGACCTCGCGCACGCGGAAGTCGAACGCCAAGGAGCTCTCCTGGGGAACGGTGCCGATCAGCCGCGCCCGCGCGCGGCCGGGCAGGCGCCCGACGGGAGTGCCTTCGAGGCGGACCTCGCCCCGCTCCGGACGCAGGAAGCCGCAGGCGAGCCGCACGAGCGTGGTCTTCCCGCTGCCGTTGGGTCCCAGCACCGCCACGCGCTCGCCAGGATGGATCGCCAGGTCGAGGCCCGCGAAAAGGGGACGCCCGGGATAGCCGAAGTGCACGCCTTCGAAGGCAAGCGCGGCATTCACGGGGCCGTGCCTCGGCGCAGGTCCCGCAGGAACACGAACAGGAAGAACGGTGCGCCTGCGAGCGCCGTGATCGCGCCTACGGGAAGCTCCGCCGGTGCGATGAGCGTGCGGGCCGCCGTGTCGGCGAGCACGACGAATGCCGCTCCCGCCAGCGTCGCCGCGGGCAGCAGCAACCGGTGGTCCGGTCCGACGAGGGTGCGCACCACGTGCGGCGCGATGAGTCCCACGAACCCCACGAGCCCGGTGAATGCCACGGCCCCGGCGGTGACGAGCGAGGCGAGCGTGATGGCGAGCCACACCGTGCGCTCCACGTCGAGGCCGAGCTGGCTTGCCGCCTCCTCGCCCAGGGCCAGCACGTTGAGCCGCTGGGTGAGGGTCAGCAGAGCTGCGATCCCCGCGACCACGACGACGCCCACCGCGGCCAGCAAGCCCCATTCGAGCGGTCGGATCACTCCCACCAGGTAGTGCAGCGCATGCTGGTAGACGGCGGGGTCCCCGGCGGTCAGCAAGAACAGGATCAGTGCCGAAAAGAACGCGTTCAGGATCACGCCGACGAGGAGCAGCGCCACGGGCTGGGTGCGACCCCGCACGCGCGCGGCCACGAGCAGCAGCACGCTGAGCATTGCGCCCGCGAACGCCGACGCGGGACCCCCGACCGGAGAGGCGAAGGCTGCGGAACGGGACAGGACAGCGAGGCCGACCGCCCCCAGCGCGGCGCCCCCCGAGACGCCCAGGACGTAGGGGTCCGCCAGGGGATTGCGGAGGACCGCCTGGAAGACGACCCCGGCGGCGGAAAGCGCGCCTCCGACGAGGGCTGCCAGCGCGATGCGCGGTAGGCGCACACCGAAGAGGATCGTGCGTGCGGCGGAGGCCTCCTCGCTGCCAAGCAGCCCCAGGAGTTCGCGCCAGGAGGGTGGTGCGGCGCCCACACCCAGGGCGAGCCACACGCTGGCCCCCAACCCTGCCACGAGGCCGCCGATCGCTGCCAGTGCCCTCGCGCGGCGGCTCACGGTGTCCGTCCGGTCGCTGTCGCGCTACCGTGGAGCAAGGACAAAAGCGCTTCCGCCGCTTCCGCGACGCGCGGTCCTGACCTCAGGGCCGTGGTGGCGTCCCATACGTAGACCCGTCCCTGCCGCACGGCTGGGATCGTGGGCCAGCGCGACCAAAACGCGGCGATCCTCTCCTGCGTGGCCGCAGGCACCCGATCCATTCGCGCCTGAACGATCACCTCGGGTGCCAGCGCCAGGACGGACTCGATGCCGAGCCTGGGGTAGCGCTCGGCCTCGACCACGTTGATGCCTCCGGCGAGCGCTAGGAGTTCGTCGGGCAGGGTGCCGCGGCCAGCGGCGACGAGAGGTTCCAGCTGCAAGCAGAACAGCACGCGCGGCCGCGGTCTGGCGGCCGCCGCCCGACGCACCTGCTCCAGCCGCGCCCGCAGCGTTTCTACGAGCTCTCGGGCGCGGCCCTCGACACCGCACCTGAGGCCCAAGCCGACGATCGCGGCATAGGCGTCTTCCAGACGCTCCGCTGCGTACACCGCCACGGGCACACCGGCACGCTCGATGGCTAGCGCCGCGTCGCGGTTGCCCGCCGCAGGACTCACCACCACGAGCTGCGGCTCGAGGGCGAGCACCGCCTCGATGGAAGGGTTCGTGAAGCCGCCGACCTTGGAGCGCGCGCGCGCCTCGGGAGGGTAGTCGCAGAAATCGGTGACGCCCACCACACGGTCGCCCACGCCCAGGGCGAAGAGGATCTCGGTCAGGGCCGGCGAGAGGGAGACGATCCTCCGCGGCGGCTCGGCGGGCGCGGGGGCTGCGCCGTGGCACGCCCAGGCGAGGGCGAGGGCTCCCGCGAGGGCCCGCAGGACGTAGGAGTCGCGGCACCGCGGCGGCATGGACCCTCAAGGTAACCCAGGCGCCCGCACGGGTGCAGCAAGCCGGCGAGCTAGAGCTTGAAGACGATCTTTTCCGGCTTCCAGACTTTGACGGGCACCCGGTCTTTTCTGGCGGGCGTGAAGCGCCAGGCCTGCGCGGCGCGCACAGCGGCTTCGTTCAGCTCCGGGTAGTGGCTGGGCTCGGTGATCTCGACGCGCTCCACCTCGCCATGTTCGTCGATCAGCAGGCGCATGCGGACCGTGCCCTCGTGGTGGGCGCGCATGGCTGCGGGCGGGTATTGCGGCAGCGCACGCGAGAGCGGTTCGGGGGGCACGTCCACCTTTTCGAGCGGAACGAGATCCCCGGGTCTGGTCTGGCGCGCGGGGATGTTCGCCCCTGCCGTCCGCAGCGGAGCGGCGCCGCGGGCGCTCGGCTCTTTGGCGAACGCACTCGGTTCCGCAGCGGCAGGAAGTTCCGGCGATGCCGGCGTCGCCTCCGGCGGGCTCTCCGAAAGGGCCTCGCCGGCCCCGGCCGAGGACTCCGCGTGCGGAGTCACCGCCGTCGTGGAAGGGACGCGAGGCCCAGCCGGGTCCGTTTCCTGCGGCGCCGGTCCGATGACCGGCTCGGGACCCGCACCGAAGGCGACGGCGGCGGCTTGTGGTACGGGTGGCGGGGCCGGAGGGCCTTCCGCCGCGGCGAGACGACCGACTTGCCCGATGGCCTCTGCCTCCAAGCGGGAGTGGCCGGCCGGGGCGACCTCCAGCTCCCTCTCGGCGAACGGCGCGACCGGCTCGGCCGAAGATGCGAGCCCGCGGACCCCCGTTCCAACCCGCGGCTCATCCCGCGGGCCGGACCCCTGCTCTTCCGCGCGGCGGTTCGAAGCCGGGAGGGCCCGCGAGGAGTCCAGGGCGGCGCTATCCGCCGGCGCTCCTGGTCGCAGCGACCTCTGCGGCTGCGAGGGGTCCGCCCTGGGCTGTGCCCCTCGGGGCTCGCTCCGCGTGTCGGTGGTCTCTTGCTGGCGGAACTCGGCTTTCGGGCTTTGAACGATCACGCTCGCCCCGGATTCCGGGCTGGACGGGTGCTCGGCAAGCGTCCGTGGAGCGGCGGTCGCGCGAGGCTGCGTCCGGCCTCGCTCTGCTCCCAAGAACATCCAGGCCGCGAAGGCCAGGCCGCCCAGCACGATGGCAGCGACGCCCACCCAGAAGGGCGCGGAACGTCCCGAGCGCGTTTTCAACGAATCGACCGCTACCACCGAGTCCGGCACCCATGCCTCCACCGCTTCGGGCTCCGCGCCAGGACCACCGCTCGGCCGTACAGCAGACGCGAAGACCGAATCCTCCGGGTCTGGGAGGCCCACCTCCCGAGGGGAGCGTGCTGCGGGAATCGGTCCCCCCGGGGGACCCGGAGGCGAGACTTCCTCGCCCTGTGTTGTCCTGAAATCCTGGGAGGCGGCTTCAGCCGTCACCGACTCGAGGTGCTCTTCGGTGGACAGGACCCCCAGGGGCTCCGCGGCGGGCCCGGAGGGCTCGGCAAGAGGCTGGAACCCCTCGCCGGTCGGTCCCCACGTTGTCGCCGGTCCAAGCTCCGACCGAGTGGGCTCCTCGGTGTGGCTCGCTGAACCGGGCCCGGCCCGCTCGAGTGCATCCTGGGGAAGCTCCAAGATCTCGGCTTCCCGTTCCGCGAGTGCCTGGTCGGGTTGCAACTCTTCCGAATCGAGCAGCTCGATGAGGGGTTGCTCCGGAGGAGGCACCGGATCCGTAGCGACGGCCATCACCGCCGGTTCGTCGTGCGGCATGCCGCTCCAGGGAGGGGAGGGGGCGCCAGCCACGTGGAGCAGAGGGGCGCGATTCTCTTCCGCATGGAGACCGCTCGACTCGCCCCCCACCGCAGCACCACCACGGGTCTCGAAGGGCTGAGCCGCCGGCCGATCGGACTGCGTTGCCGCGTGCCCCGGAAGGATGGCCTCGAGGCGGGCCATGATTTCGTCCTCGCTCAAGTCGAACTCCGGCACCGTGCTCGGCCGGCCAGGCGCCGCTGTCGCGCTGGCAGTGCCGCCTGCGCTGGCACTGGCCGCAGGAGCCTCGGGGTGGCCGGGCTCGTCGCCGTTGCGGAGAAACCGGCGGCACACCTGGAGCAGTGCCTCCGCAGAGAACGGCTTTTCCAGGTACTCGTCGGCGCCGTAGACGTGAAAGGCCTGAGAGCGGTACTTCCGGCCCCGGTAGACTCCCGTGGTGATCACGACGGGCACGTGGCGCCCCTCGGGCGAGCGCTTGATCTCCTGGCAGACCTCGAAGCCGTGTTTCTTCGGGATCATGGCTTCGATCAGCACGAGATCCGGTTTGAGCTCCGTGAATCGCCGCAGCGCGGTGAGCCCGTCCTGGGCCACTTCCACGTGATAGCCTGCTTCCTCCAGCGGCTTCGTGGTGTGGGCGATACTGCGCGGCTCGTAGTCGACGACGAGAACCGTATAATGCGCCATGGTGACCCGCGGCCGGCACTGAGGATCGGTGCCGCGCACACGATCCCGGGAGTGCACGCCCTCCCGACCGGTCCGGGGAGAACATAGGGTCGGGGTAGGGGCCTTTCAAGGCAGCCCCGGAGGTCTCCGGCACGCGGAGGGCCATGCTGGGATCCGACGAGGGGGCCGGAGCTTTCGCTGCGGCCGCGCGTACGCTTTCCCGTACAGACCCTCAGGCGTATCTCTTCGGAGAGTGGCGGACGGACGTGCGGATCTCCCTGCCGGAAACTTCGACCCCGGAGGTCCAATCCAGCCGGCAGTGGGGCGCTCGCGTCTGCGTGCCAGGGCGGCCGGGCCGTGAACGCTTCTGCGCCGCTCCCTCGCCGCAAGCACTGGAGCGACTCTGCGCGGGCGCGCGGCTGCCCCAGGACGGCGCGAGGGCTTTCCAGGAAGCGGGGTCGCGCCCGATCCCGGACGTCGTGCCGCGGGCGCTCCAGGCGTTGGAGACGCTGCGTCGCCGCTGCGCGGGCTCCGATGCGCGCCTGGGCGCACGGTGGACGTTCTTTCTTCAGGAAGTCCTCGTGGCCGGAGCGGACGGAGGTGTGGCTCGAGACCGGCGGGCCGGGAGCTGGTTGCGGCTCGAGGTTTCCACAGCGCGCGGCGGCCGCAGTCTCGTCGAGCGGGCTTTCGGCCTGGAGGTCCCCTGCGACGAAGAGCTGCAGCGGATGATGGAACAGGCGCTCGGGCGCGCGGAAGCGCAGGAGCGCGCTCGAAAGGTCCGACCAGGGCCGCAGCGCCTCGTGCTCGCTCCAGGTGTGGGAGGTGTGGTCGTCCACGAACTCGTGGGGCACGCGCTCGAAGCGGACACCGTGTTGCGGGGTGCGTCGCGCCTGACCGAGTGGGGCGATCCGGTCGCCGCGCCCTCGCTCACGATCCTCGACGATCCGCGTCGGGGACGCGCCGGGTGGCGAGTAGACGACGAGGGTACCCGCGCGGGTCCGACGTCTCTCATCGAAAGGGGACGGCTCGCCGGCCGCCTGCATGATCGCACGACTGCCGCCGCGGCCGGCACCCGCAGCACAGGCCACGGACGCCGCGCGTCGTTCCGGGAGAGCGTGCACCCGCGCATGGGCTGCACGTTCCTGGCCCCGGGAGACCTGGACCCGGAAGAAGTTCTAAAGAAGACGGCGCGCGGCATTCTCGTGCGCCACATGCGTGTTGGCGATGCGGATCCCCGAGCAGGGCGGGCGTGGTTCCATGTCGACGACGCGGACGAGATCTTCGGAGGTCGGCTCGGTAACCCGCTCCGGCCATTTTTGCTGGAGTTGGACGCACACGCGTTCTTGAAAACTACCGATCTCGTCGGTCACGACCTGGCTTTCGATCGCTGCATCGGGTCGTGTGTCCACCATGGTCAACCCCTCGCCGTCAGCGTCGGCGCGCCGACATTGCGCATAGGGGTGGCCACGGTCATTGCATGAAGCGCAGCGAAACCGGCGGCACGGCGCACGCGCGACCGCGGTCGCGGTCGAAGCTTCGACGAGAATGATGTGACCATGGACACCGACCACGGGCACAGACACGTGGATGTCGAGGCCTGTCTCGATCGCGCCGTGTCCCTGTGGAAAACCGCGGCTGCGCGCCTGCCGGCAGGCGAGCAAGCGGAGGTCTTCCATCGGGTGACGCGGCGGCTGCGGGTGCGGGCGCAGCCGGGGCAAGGGTGGCTCATCGAGCGAGGGATGGATACGGGGCTGGCGGTACGGCTCCGAGCCGGCACCGAGATCGGATTCGCGGCCACGAGCGATGCGAGCTCGGCGGGGTTGCTCTGGGCCGTGGAGGAGTGCCGGAGAAACCGGATGGCGGTGCCTCCCGGCTCGGGCCGTTTGTGGGCGGATAGCTCGGAGGTACGGGACGTGGAGCGCCTGCAGGCGGAACCCGAGGAGGAGGCGCTCCAGGGTTGGTTGCAGGCAGCGAAGAGACACGAAAGGGATTCGGGTGTGACCGCGTCCTGGGTGGAATGGGGGTGTACCGTGGACTGCCTCGTCGCCCACGGTGAACTCCGGACTCTGAGGGCGATCTCCAGGTGCTGGGCTCTGGGATACGAAGGTGGAGCGAAGAGAGCAGAGAGAAAGGCTGTTCTCGCTGGGTGGAGCCTTGGAGATCTGGATCCTTTTCGCTGGGACCGGTGGGAGGCTACTCCCATTCGAGCAGTCGCACCCGGAGACCGCGATCGGGTACCCTGGATTCTCTCCCCTCAGGTCGCCTCCAGGATCTTGCGCGCTTTTCTTCCATTTCTTCTCTCTGAGGAAGGCCATGGCGATTTCGAATTTTGGGTGGATGAAGAACCTGGACACCCATTGAGGATAGCGGGAGGCTTGGTTGACGACGCAGGATTCCCGACGGCGCGGCGCAGGTTGTTTCCACGTCCGGACAGTGCCGCTCCCGGACTCTGGAGGGTGTCCTTCATGGATCCTCCGCGACCCCGCCATGGAATCCTCGTTTTGGGGGGGAAGGCCCAGGAGGCCCCCCAGAGGTTCGTCTGGGTTTCGTCCGTTCGTTGTGCTCCGGCGGGGGACGGCCGATTCTACGTGGACATGGCGGGCGAGCGGGTCGAGGACGGGTGCGCCGCCGCGTTCCGGTGGTTGGGGCCAGGTCTCTGGAGACCTCGGCAATGGGCTCGGACCGTTCGGGGGGTCGTCGGGGAGCCGCGAACGTGCCCGGACGGAACCATCGCTCCGGCGCTTCTCTGCGAGCCGTCCGACGGCTGAAGCGATGGCCCTGGCGAGCGCGGCAGAGTAGAGTGAGGCCGTCACCGTGCGGGCGAGCGCGGGAGGGTCCCTTGCAATTCCGCCGACTCATGTTCATGCGGACCGTGCCGCTCGAACCGGCACGGATCGGCGACCTCGTCGAGCTATGGAAGTACCTGGTCGTTGGCGGCGATGGGGGTTGCGCGCTTTTGCGGCCCGCGGGCGGGGAGGTGGGGTGGCTCGCGGGAGACGAAGCGGTCGCGTGGCTCGAAGGAGCACTTCGACGGGTGGTGGAAGCAGCGCGAAGACCGGCGTCGTTCTACGACGCGGTCTCGCACCACACGGCCCAGCTTTTGCTCGACCGCGAACGCGTCGCTTCCCGATTGAGCCGACTCGACGAGGCCTTGGCCGCGCAACTGCCGGAGCTTCCGTTCTGGATCGGCCTGTCCCTCGATTGGGCACGCACCTCCGAGCGCGTGTTTCTCGTGCCGCAGGTGCGCGTGTCCAATTTCCGACCGGTGAGCGAGCGTTATGCCCCTCCGGCCGCCGCCGTCGCGCTGCCCGAGGCGCGTACGGTCGAGGCCGCAGCGGAGCTGCTGAGCCGGGACCTGCTCCAGGTGGCGGTCCAGATGTACCGGTTGCGTGCTCTGGCGGAGGGTTCGCCGGCCTTGTCCGTCGCCGGTCGGGAAATCCGGCCGCCGGTCTTTTTCTTCGCGGAGGCCGAGGGGTCCCGCGGCCGAGCGGAGGATTGGGTGGGGTTCGCGGGCGAGGCGCGCGGCCTCGAAACTCTGGCCCGCGCCACGCTGGGCACCGAGGCGTTGCGCAGCGAAGGCACGATGGGTGCCCTGGCAGCTGGCAGCCTGCTGACGGTGCGGCGCGAGCGTGTGGACACCGCCTCCGTGCAGGTGGCGTACCTCATGCTGCCCTGCGGCTCGCCCGAGCGACAAGGCCCCGCCCCCGAGGAGAACGAGCGCGAAGCGATCTTCCTCGCCGACCGGTTGGCCTACGTCGAACTCAGCCTGGCCGGTGCCGCAGCGCGTACCGCGCGCGAGCTGGAGGCCCCCGCCCTGTGGATGCGGCTGTGGGACGGGTCGCTCGACTCGGCGACGCAGCTCTCCCGCGAGCTCGAGCGGCGCACGGTCTTCGAAGCCACGGGTGCCCCGCGGAAGCTCCACGCCTTCCGTATGGTCGGGAGGTTGCGCATGCTCATTTCGCGCCTGGAGCCCGAGATGGTACGCGTCACCGACCGCGTCATGGCCGTAGAGGAGCGCTGGCGACTGGAAACGGAGCAGTGGCGAGCGCACGCCACACAGCACCTCGGCACGGCGCCGGTGGCGGGCCTGGCGCCGCTGGAGCTGGGTCGGACGGAGTTCGCCGCGCGGGAGACGACACGGGTCGCGCTCTCTGTCCTCGAACGAGGCCGCCGGCTGCGCGAGACCTTCCAGGCCATCGGCCGCGCCTTGCGGGAGATGCTCGCCCAGGAGGAGCGCGAGCACCGCGAGCTCGAGGAGCGCCGCCGGGAAGCCCAGCGTCGGCGCGACGAGCGGCGGGAGCGCATCCTGGGTTACGCCTTGGCCTCTCTCGCGGCGGTTACGGCGTTTCCTATTCTCATCGGCGAAATGGACTGGGGCCAGATCCGCGAAGTCATGTCGAGCTGGCCCGCGGGCTTCGTGTGGATGCGCACGGGCTTGCAGGCCGCCCACCCCTACCTGGCGTTGACCGCCATCGTCGCCGCGGCGGGAGTGATCGCGTTCGTGATCTCGATGATCGTGTGGAATCTTCTCGTTCCCAGGGGGCAGGATCGCTCGAGCTTCGGCGAAGAGGCGGACGCCGCGGCGATGCAGGCGTACGGCAGGCACCTCAAGAGCATGTGGGGCTGTGTGGCGCGGGGAGAGGAGCTGCTCGGCTCGGGTCGGGAACGGGCGAGGGTCTTGTCCGAGATCGAGCGGTTGGACCAGCAGGCCTGCGAGCACGCGGTTGCGCTCTGGGAGCTGCTGCGGGAGGAGCGGGACCGCGCCGGGGGACGCACGGCGCCCGGAAGCGACGGCATGGCAGCGCTCGGGACACGCGTGCGGGTGTTCCTCTTCCTCTGCGAACTCCTCGACAACCGGCCCGAACGCATCCCCCTGCCCGGATTGCTCTGCGTATTCCGCTGCCGGAGCACGGATTTCGTGCGCTCGAGCGTGGTTTCCGACGAAGAGTTCCGCACGACTCTGAGCGACGTGGATCTCGACGCCGGGGCACTGGAGCGCGAGCTGGAGACGCGCGGCCTGCGCACCCCCGGGGTGGCGTTGCCCGAGTTCGTCGCCGGTGCGCAGCAGGCGATCGCCTCGCTGCGGGGCGCCGCGCACTAGATCCCGCCGCTCGGGTCGCGCCGGCGCGGGCTGCCGCACCGCCCGCGCCGTTCCGTTCGGCCGACCAACGGACCCCGCGGGTCCCGAGAACCCTTGGATTCGCGATTCCCAGGGGTACAATAGCGCCCCTTTGCTCCGGAGGAGAGGCGCGATGCACGGTCAGGCGACGCCGCAAGCGCAGCCGCCCCCGGTCCCCCGCCGCAACTTTCTCCACGCCTTTCTCGCTGGGGCGTGGGGCGCCCTGACGGTGAGCGTGATCTACCCCATCTTGCGCTACCTCAGCCCCCCGCGCCTTCCCGAGCACACGGCGCAGCGCGTCCTGGCGGCGAAGTCGGGCGAGCTGGAAAGCCAGCCCTGGAAGATCTTCCCCTTCGGATCCGAGCCAGCGATCCTGATCAAGCTCGACACGGGCGAGCTGCGTGCCTTCTCCGCCACGTGCACGCACCTCGCGTGCATCGTGCAGTACGAGCAGGCGTCGAAACGGATCTGGTGCGCTTGCCACAACGGTTGGTACGACCTCTCTGGACGCAACATCGCGGGCCCGCCGCCCCGGCCCCTGACGCGCTACGAAGTGCACGTCGTCGGCGACGACGTGTTCGTCTCGCGCACCTGATGGCGGCTGGGACGCCGCGGCCCGAGAGGTTGGAGCGGGGGTGCAGGGCGTGCGGACATGGGAAGCGATCTACGCGTGGCTGGAGGAGCGGCTCGGGCTCCAAGGCGTCGTGGAATTCGCGAAGAGAAAGTCCGTGCCCATGCACCGGCACAGCATCTGGTACTACTTCGGGGGCATGACGCTGTTTCTGTTCGCGGTACAGGTCGTCACCGGTATTCTCCTCATGCTGTACTACCGGCCCTCGGCGGACGAGGCTTTCGAATCCGTGCAGTTCATCATGACCCAGGTCCCTTTCGGCTGGCTCGTGCGCTCGATCCACGGCTGGTCCGCGAACTTGATGATCGCCGCGGCGTTTGTCCACCTGTTTTCGGTTCTGTTTCTCAAAGCCTACCGCCGCCCGCGCGAACTGACGTGGTCGAGCGGCTTCGTGCTGCTGCTCCTGTCGTTGGGGTTCGGCTTCTCGGGATATCTGTTACCCTGGAACAAGCTCGCGTTCTTCGCCACGCAGGTCGGCACCGAGCTCGTCGGTTCGCTGCCGCTGGTGGGCGACTGGATCATGCGTTTCTTGCGGGGCGGGGACCACGTCACCGGAGGCACGCTCTCTCGCTTCTACGGCTGGCATGTGGCGCTGCTGCCCGCCCTGGCGACGTTCGTCCTGGCGCTCCACCTCTGGCTGGTGCAGCGCCACGGCATGAGCGTTCCGCCGAGCGTGGAGCGCGCGGAACCACCCGAGGAGATCCCGTTCTTCCCGGATTTCTTGCTGCGCGATCTGTTCGGCTGGACGCTGGCGCTCGGCATCCTGGCGGCGCTCGCCGCGTTTCTTCCCTGGGAGCTGGGCGAGAAGGCGGACCCCTTCGCTCCGGCTTACGCGGATATCCGGCCCGAGTGGTATTTCATGTTCTTGTTCGTGACGTTGAGGCTCGTTCCTGGAGGGCAGACGTTGGGGGTGGAACACGAGGCGTGGGTACTGCTGGGATCGGGAGTCCTCGTGGCCCTGGGGTTCCTCTTGCCGCTGTTGGACCGCAGCGTCGTGCGCCAGGGACGCAGCCCCTGGGTCACCTTCGTGGCCGCGGTGCTGCTCGTCTACATCGTAGCCACCACGGCCTACGGCTACCGGGCCTGGTGGCCGGTGATCGCGGGTGGCGGGGCGGTGGCGATTCCCTGGGCCTGGAGCGCCATCGTGTGGCGGCGCAGGGCCGCGCCATGAGAGGCCAGGGGTGGCGGGCGTGGGCGGGGGCCGTCTCGCTCCTCGTCGCCGGAGGCGGGCCGGGCCTGCGTGCGCAAGCGCCGCCGGAGTGGAAGCGAACCTCTTGCGTGCTCTGCCACCTCCAGCTCGAGGAGAGCGAGCTGCGCGATCCGGTGCGCGGGTTCGAAGCCGATGTGCACGCGCGGGTGGGACTCTCCTGCGACGCGTGCCACGGGGGCAATCCCAGCCCGTCGCTCGCGGATGACGTGGAGGCCATGTCCGAGGCGTACGGTTACCGCGGCGCCCCCGACCGGCTCGCGGTCCCCCAGTTCTGTGGGCGCTGTCACGCCGATCCGGAGTACATCAGGCGCTACAACCCGCGCCTGCGAACCGACCAACTGGCGCAGTACCGCACGAGCCGGCACGGCCAGCGCAACGCCGCCGGCGATGCCGAGGTCGCGGTGTGCACGGACTGTCACGGGGTGCATGGCATCCTGCCGGCGAACGCCCCGGAGTCACCGACCCACCCGCGGAACGTTCCGAACACCTGCGGGCGATGCCATGCGGATCGAGCGAAGATGCGCCCGTACGGACTGGCGGGCGACGAATACGAAGCATACCTGGCGAGCAGCCATGCCGATGCGCTGTTGATCGGCGACGATCTTTCGGCTCCCGCCTGCAACGACTGTCACGGGAATCACGGTGCCGCGCCGCCGGGCGTCGAGGATATCGTCAACGTCTGCGGTTCCTGTCATGTCAAGCAGGAGCAACTGTTGCGCGACTCCTTCAAGAACGGGATCTTCCAGGATCTCGGGATCCCCGGTTGCATCAGCTGCCACACGGCGCACCGCGTCGTTCATCCTGGTCCCGTGACGTTCCGTACCGGATCCGAACCCAAGACGAGTGTGGGGGAAATCGTCTCGAGCGAGCCCCTCGTCGTGCGGCTGGGGCGGCTCGAGCCCGGGGCCCACGCGGAAGTTTCCTGGTATCTCGTGCTGCGACCGCTGGCGGATCGCAACCCGGAAGCCTCGGCGCACCGGATCCACATCGAGCAAGCGGGCGCGGAGCCCCTGGAGCTCGAGGCGGAGGTGCCGATGTTCGACGCCGGGTACGTCGCCGTGCCCCGGGTCGTGGCGGGGGAGGGGTTGCGCGCGACGCTGGTGGTCGAGCCCCTGCTCGGCCCGCCGCTGCGACCGGGCGACGGGTTGCAGTTCGCGTTGAGGATCGAGAATCTCGCTGCCGCCGCATCGGGAGAGCTGACCGTGCGGGATCTTCCCCAGCGCAACTACCTGGCCGTGACCGGGTCGGTGTGCATGGGTTGCCACGAACCGGGCGATCGTTGCGACGAGGCGACGAACCAGATGTTCGCCGCCGTGACGAGGCTCGACCGGACGATCCGCGAGGTCGAACGGTTGGCCGGACGGGCGGAGCGGGCGGGGATGGACGTGAGCCAGGTGATGTTCCGCCTGAAAACGTCGGCGGTGGCGGGATCGGTGGAGGCGCACGCTCTCGTGCACAGCTTCGACCCGCAGCGGATCTTGGCCAAGGCCGACGAGACCCGTGGCGTCGCCGAGGAACTGCGGCGAGCGGCAGAAGCGCTGCTGCGCGAGATCGAATATCGGCGCCGCGGTTTGGCGGTGTCCCTGGTCTTGATCCTGCTCGTGCTGCTCGGCCTCTACCTCAAGATCCGCGACCTGGATCGCAGGCGCAGAATCGAGCGGCTCGCGGCGAGGCGCGGCGGCGCCGCCTCGAGCTGAACCGGTGGGAGCGCTTCTCGCCGTCCTCACACGCAACCCGATCACGGTGGCGGGCTCGGTCCTCGCCACGGGCGCCGCCATCGTCATGATCACGCTGTTCGGCCTGGAGCTTTCCGGCCAGTCCGGCGGACCGTACACCGGGATCCTGGTCTACCTCGTCCTGCCCGGCCTGTTCGTCGCCGGCCTGCTCGCGATCCCGGCGGGCCTGTGGTGGGAACGGCGGCGGTGGCGCCGCGCGCAGCGACTGGGTCGCGAGGCGCCTCGCTTTCCGGTGCTCGATTTCAACCGGGACGCCGTGCGCCGCGCGGTCTTCGGGTTTCTCGTGCTGACCATGGTCAACGTGGTCATCCTGTCTGTCGCCACCTACAAAGCGGTGGAGTTCATGGATAGCGTCGAATTCTGCGGGCAAGCGTGCCACAGCGTGATGCACCCGGAGTACGGCGTGTACCAGCGGTCCCCCCACGCGCACGTGAAGTGCGTCGAGTGTCACATCGGCCCCGGCGCGAGCTGGTTCGTCCAATCGAAGCTCTCCGGCGCGTGGCAGGTCGTGGCGACGACCTTCGATCTCTACCCGCGGCCGATCCCGACGCCGATCGAGAACCTGCGGCCCGCGCGGGAGACGTGCGAGCAATGCCACTGGCCGGTGAAGTTCTACGGCGATCGGTTGAAGGTCATCACGCGCTTCCTGGAAGACGAAGCGAACACCGAGGTGAAGACGGTCCTGCTCTTGCGCGTGGGCGGACTCCTGGGGTTCCGCTCGCACGGAATTCACTGGCACGTGGATCCGCAGGTTACCGTGCGCTACCGTTCCGACCCGACCCGGGAACGAATCTACGAGGTCGAGTTGACCGTCGCGGATGGAGTTCCTCGGCGCTACCGCCGCCCGGGCCAGGACCCGCCGGCGGAGCTGGAAGGGTGGCGGGTCATGGACTGCGTGGACTGCCACAACCGCCCGACGCACACCTTCGAGATGCCGCAAGAGGCGCTGGACCGGGCGCTCGCGATGGGATGGATCCCGCGCGAGCTACCGTACATCCGCCGCGAGGGATTGCGGGCGCTGCTGCGCGAGGCGGCGTCGTACGAAGAGGCCTCCCGCGGCATCCGCTCCCATCTCGAGACTTTCTACCGCGAACGCTACCCCGATCTCTACGCGTCAAAGACCGAGGAGATCGAACGAGCCATCGAACGGTTGACCGGAATCTATCGCGAGAATGTGTTTCCCTCGATGAAGGTCTACTGGGGCACCTACCCCAATCACCTCGGACATCTGCATTTCGAGGGTTGCTTTCGCTGCCACGACGGCCTGATGGCGAACGACGGGGGCGAAACGATCTCCCAGGATTGCCTCACCTGCCACACGATTCTAGCGCTCGAGGAGCCCTCGCCGCGGATCCTCGATTGGCTGCAGCCCTGAGCGCGCCGCTGCGGGACCGCTCGACCAGGCGTCGCGAGTTGAGGGGGCCTTCGGTCCCTTGAGTCTGGCGCAGCATTGTGGTCCCATGGGCGGCTCGCGGGGAGTGCGCGATGCGACTGGCTCGGAAGAGCGGTGGGTGGTGGGGCCTCGTGATCGCCTGCGGGCTGCAAGGCAGCGCGCTCGCCGCCGCTGAGCCTTGCCACGAGTGCCACGACGTTCCGGCGGAAGCGCTGCAGCAGACGGTGCACGGTTTTCTCGAGTGCGTGGACTGCCACGCGGGCGCCGCGGCCGTCCCGCACGAATCGCCGGAGGCCCAGGCCCGCTGCGAGACGTGCCACGACGAGGTGACCGCAGCTTTCGCGAGGGGCGTCCACGGCCGAGCCCGGGCCTCCGGGGTCGTCGAGGCACCGGGCTGCGCCGATTGCCACGGTTCGATCCACGCGCTGCTGCCCTCTTCGGATCCGCGCTCCGCGACGCATGCGCGACGCATCGGGGCCACGTGCGGGCGCTGCCACTCCGATCCAGCTCTGGCCGAGAAATTCGGTATTCTCGTCGCGCGGCCTCTGGAAGCGTACGCCGCCAGCGTGCACGCCCGTGCCCTCGAGGAAGGGAAACCGGGCGCCACCTGCAGCGACTGTCACGACAGTCACGAGATTCTGCCCCCGTCGGATCCGGAATCCTCCATTTTTCGCCTCCGGGTTCCGGAGACGTGCGGCGGCTGCCACCGGGAGGTGAGCGAGGCGTACCGCCAGAGTGTCCACGGACGCGCCGCCGCGCGGGGGCTGCGGGAAGCGCCCGTCTGCACCGACTGCCACGGAGAGCACAGGATCCTCTCGCCGCGCGATCCGGCTTCCCCCGTCTATGCGACGAACATCCCGAAGCGGACGTGCGAGCGATGCCACGCCGACGTGCGGCTAGCCGAGAAGTACGACATCCCTGCGGACCGGGTGCCCGCCTACGAGGAGAGCTACCACGGCCTCGCGGTGGAGACGGGGGTGGTGACCGCCGCCAACTGCGCCTCCTGCCATGGGATCCACGACATCCTGCCCTCGAGCGATCCCCGGTCTCACGTGCATCCCGACAACCTGGCCGCCACCTGCGGCCGCTGCCATCCGGGTGCGGGGCAGCGCTTCGAACTGGGGCCCGTGCACGTGCTCCAGGAAGCCTCGGCGCACCCGCTGGTGCGCGGGGCGAGGATGATCTATCGGGTCCTCATCGTGTTCGTGATCGGGGCGATGATCCTGCACAACGGCCTCGACCTGCTGCGCAAGCTCCTTCGCCGCCCCAGCGTGCCGGCCACCGTGCGCGCAGCGGGCCGGATGTCGCCGGGTTTCCGGCTGGCCCACGCAGGCATCGCGCTGTCCTTCGTCGCGCTCGCGTACAGCGGCTTCGCCTTGACGTATCCCGAGCAGTGGTGGACCCGGCCGCTGACACGGTGGGGCGGGACGACGGACATGCGTGGCCTCGTGCACCGCGTGGCCGCGGTCGCGCTGCTGATTTCGTTGCTGGGCCATGCCCTCCACGCGGTCTCGAGCCGGCGCGCGCGACGCTGCATCGCCCGCATGCGTCCGGGGCGCGAGGACCTGCGCGAGCTGCGGGAACGGATCGCCTACTGGCTAGGCCGTCGAGCCTCGCTTCCCAGGACGCCCGTCGTGGGTTACCCGGAGAAGATCGAGTACATCGCCTTGTGGTGGGGTTCCGCGATCATGGCGGCGACCGGTTTCGTCCTGTGGTTCGAGACAGCAGCCCTGCGCTGGTTTCCCAAATGGATCACGGACCTCGCCACCGTGGTCCATTTCTACGAAGCGGTGCTGGCGAGCCTGGCCATTGTCGTGTGGCACTTTTACTTCGTCATCTTCGATCCGCTGGTCTACCCCATGGACCCGGCGTGGCTCACCGGACGCTCCGCTCCGGGCCGGGCGCACGAGCGCCGGCAGGCGGAGCCCGGGGTCGAAGCGCGCTAGGCGTCGGGCAGGGGCCGAAGCGGCGGTCAGTGCTTGTACTTCAGCGGATATCGCTGGTGCAAATCTTTCTCTTTCATCTTCTCGAAGTCGAAGGGCTCGGCGGGGGCGAAGGGGTTTTTCTCCTTGTCATGGCAGTGGAGGCACTGTTTCGCCGAGACGGTGTCCACGAGCCCCACGGCGACGAGGTCGGCCTTCTTGTACTCCTTGTTCTTGAGCGTCATGTAGCCTTCCTGGGTGTACGTGCCCCCGGGGCCGTGGCACTCCTCGCAACCGATGCCCGCGAGGTCGGGCGTGGTTTCGATATCCACGAAGCCACCGGGCTTGCCGTAGCCGGTCGTGTGGCACGGAAGGCACTGCGCGTCCCTGGTGTAGTCCTTGCCCGGATCGAAACCTGCCTTCTGCTTGGCCTCGGCGGCCACGCCTGGCTTCAGTAGTTCGAAGGCCTGAGCCATCTTGGTCTCGGACCAGGACTTGTGCTGCTGCAGGTGGCATTTCTTGCAGTTCTTGCTCCCGACGTAGGCGTGCTCCCCCGCGGAACCCGCCGAAACACCCCACAACATCGAACCCGTGGCCACCGCCAGGAGGAATGCCCATCGCTTCATCGTCTCACCTCTTGCGCCGCCGGCACGCGCCTCGCGACACCCAAGCTACCCGGCGCCCGCGCCGGGCAGTTCCACTATAACTGCTCGATCGCCCCGGGACGAGCGAGGAGGGGAGAACTTCGATCCGGTTTGTGGCCTAGCCGCCGCCGGCAGGCTCCTCCAGCAGTCCAACGGCGGCGAGGGCGCGCACCGCTTCTTGCGCCACCGGAGGGCCCGCACCGAGCGCCCGCAGCCTGCGCACGGTGCGTACGGCGGCGTCCGCATAACGCAGACGTCCCAGGACCGCCATCTGGTAGCCGAAGGTGCCGAGGGCCTTGATCATGCGCTGCGTTCCGACGACCGCAAAGCGCTCACGGATGGCCGCGTCCGCGGCCTGCCCCAAGCGCTCCAGGTAAAGGGAAAAAAAGAGTTCCACTTCGCCCTCCTCGAGCTCCACGTATGCGTCCCGCAGCAGGGAGGCGATGTCGTAGGTGTCCGGGCCCCAGCGAGCGTCCTGGATGTCCACCATGGCGAGCGAACCGTCGGGGCGAAGGATCAGGTTGCGGGCGTGCAGATCCCTGTGGCACAGGACGCGCTTCGGCGTGCGCGCGGCGGCGTCCGCGAGGGCGTACAGCACCCCGCGGACGCTGTCGGGCGGCCTGCGTCCGTGGAGGTCGCCGGCCCAGTGGCGCAGGAAAAAATCCATCTCGAACCGCAAGCGCGCCGCGTCCAGCGCCGGACCGCCGGCGCAGGGCGACCGCGCCAGCGCCGCCGTGCCCTGTGTGGCGAGCGCCGCGGCGAGCGTCACGGCCTGGGTGTAAAGCGTCTGGCGGAGGCGGCCTGCCGCGGGATCGCGGGAATCGAGTTGGAGCAGGGCCCGCTCGAGGGTCAATTCGCCAAGATCCTCCAAAATCAGGCAGCCGGCCTCGGGCCAGGCGTCGAGCACGCGCGCCACGGGAAGACCCGCGCTGCGGAAAAGCCGAGCCAGGCGGATGTCGTCCGTGTCCCCGGTGAACGGTTTGCCGTAATCCATCAGAATGCGGGACTGCCCCGCGGGCAGGCGCAGGCGGAAAAAGGCCCGTGTGGAGGCATCGCCCGGCACGACCTCCACCCTCGCGCCGGGGAAGGCACGCTCGAGCAGCGGGCGCAGCGCCGGGCGCAACGCACGGCTCATGGCGTCGCCTCTTCCAGGGGACGCCAGAGCAGGCCTTGCCGCAGGATCGTGCGAGGATCCGCCAGCGCCGCGGTCCCGGAAGGCGCGTGCGCGACGATGGTTTCCTCGGCGAGGAGGCCGTCGGCCAGTTCGGTCCCCGCCCCCACGATCGCCCTTCGCAGCCGGCACCCTCTCCCGATGCGAGCGTGCGGGAGCACGACCGCGTCCTCCAGCTCACTGCCCGTTTCCACTTGCGCGCCATCGCCGAGAACGACACCGCCTGCGAGCTTCGCCCCGGGGCAGCGGACGCGCTCGCCGAGGCAGACGACCGCGCCCCCTTGCTCCCGGCACCGCACGCCCGGAACGATGCGCGCTCGCGCGTCGGCGGTCATGGCGAGCAACTCCAGCTGACCCCGAAGGTAGCGTTCCGGGGTGCCGAATTCCCACCAGTAACCCTCGTGGATCCACGCCGCCACACGACTTTCGCCGAGCAGCGGCGTGTAGAGGTCGCGTACTAGGTCGCGCGGCCCCTCGCCGATGCACTCCAACAGCGCCGCGTCGAAAAGCTGCCAGCCGGTGAAACTGTAAGGTCCGGCGAGGCCGTCCGGCCCGGACCGAGGCAGGGCGCCGAATGCGACGATCCTCCGCTGGGGGCCGACCCACACGGGCGTGTCGCCCGGGCGGTGCGCCGCGAGCACGAGGGTGACCCGAGCTCCCGAAGCCTCGTGCGCGCGGCGGACCTCGGCCAGGCGGATGTCGGCCAGGCTGTCCGCGTTGACGACGAGCAGCGTTTCCGCTCCGCGCAGCTGCGCCGCCGCATGGCGCAGCGCTCCTGCGGTGCCCTGCAACGTGGGCTCGTAGGAAAAGCCGAGCCGCAGATGCTCCGGGGCGGCGGCGGCGAGAGCGTGCTCCAGCTCGCGGGCCCGATGGTGCAGGTTCGCCACCACGTGCCGGATCCCGGCTGCGGCGAGGCGTTCCAGGACGAGCGCGGCCAAGGGTCGGCCCAGAACGGGCAGCAGCGGCTTCGGCGTGGTCCACGTGAGCGGCCCCATGCGCTCGCCACGGCCGGCGCTGAGGAGCATGGCCCTCATGGGCGACCCTCGGGATACGCCATGGCGCGCGGTGGCTCAGACGGGGCGCCCATCCGGGGGAAAGACGAGATCGCCGGGCGAGGCGGTGCCCTGCGCGATCGCCGTCCGGTGCAGGTCGCGGTAGGTTTCGCGGATGTAGTCGCCCTCCGCGAAGCCGAGGGCGCGTGCGGCTCGCTCGATCGCCGCGGGCGTGCCCTCGAGCTCGAGGAAGCAGCCGAGGGGCGTTTCGTCCACGGCGAGCTCCAAGTCCTCGAGCCGGTAAACGGTGCGATACTTCTGGTAGCGGTAGGTGACGTGGAATCCGAGCGCTGCCAGGATGCGTTCGAGGGCCACCGGATCCGCGATCGGAGTCTCGAATTCCCGTCGCACCTTGTGCCGGAGGTCGTCGTGAGCGGGCTCCTTGTAGGTCAGCCACGCATCGTTGCCGGCGCGTCGCAGGCGCAGGAGGCGGCCTTCCCGTTCCAGGGTTCCGGAGGGCAGATCGTAGACGAGGTTGTCCTCGAAGACGCGCCGACGCATCTCGCGGGCGCCGAGTGCCGCGAGGCGCCGTCGCGCATGGTCCGCGGAAGGCAAGCGCAGCTTGACCTCGATCTCCACGCTGGATCCGCCCATCACCCCATGATAGCATCGAAGTCTTTATTCCATGCGGACATAGGGACGCGGCCACGACGACGAGGGGCACGACAGTGGAACGGGTCGTGATCACGGGAGTCGGTGTCGTCAGCCCCATTGGGCACGACCGCGAGGGGTTCTGGCGGGGCTGCCTCGAGGGGAGATCGGGAGCGGTGCGGCTGGACTCTTCCTGGGTCGCCGAGAGCGACCTGGCCACGAAGATCGCCTGCCCGGTGCGCGCGTTCGATCCGGTGGCCTCCGGGATCCCCTCCCGGCTCGTGAGCCTGCTCGACCGGACGAGTTGGTTCGTCCTGGCAGCGGCGCACGAGGCCCTCGAGGACGCGGGCTTTTCGCTCGTGCCCAGTCCCCACGAGCGGGATCAACTGCTCGTGGACGGCTGCGATCGGCGGCGTTTGGCCACGATCGTCGGTTCCGGGATCGGGGGGCTGGCGACGATGGAAGTCTCCCACGCGGCATGGCGCGAGACCCGCTCCAAGGCCAAAGTCAAGCGCTACGCCTTGCCGATGCTCATTCCCAATGCGCCGGCCGGACAGGTGGCGATCCGTTTCGGTGCTCAGGGCGAATGCAAAGCCATCTGCACGGCGTGCGCCGCGGGGACGATGGCCATCGGCGACGGGTGGCGTCTGTTGCGGGACGGCGAGGCCGACGTCGTCCTCGCCGGTGGCACCGAGGGTTTCGCCGAAGACGCCGACGCCTACGGGCTGATGGGCTTCGACCGGCTGCGCACGATGTCCACCCGGAACGACGACCCCCAGCGGGCCAGCCGCCCCTTCGACCGCGAACGCGACGGGTTCGTCCTCGGCGAGGGTGCGGCGGTGCTCGTTCTCGAGCGGGAGAGCCACGCGCGAGCGCGCGGTGCGCGACCGTATGCCGCGCTGGTCGGTTACGCGTCCAACTGCGATGCGGGCTCGATGATGCAACTCGACGAGACGGGGGAGACGATCGTCGCCCTCGCCCGGCACGCGCTGCGCGCGGCGGGCCTCTCCGTCGAAGACGTGGAGCACATCAACGCCCACGGCACGTCCACCATCTTGAACGACAAGACGGAGACGCTGGCTTTCAAGAAACTGCTGGGCCGGCGTTTTTCGGAAGTCAGCGTCACGGCTCTCAAGTCCATGACGGGCCACGCCATCGGTGCTTCGGGGGCGCTGGAGACCGCCGCGCTCGTGCTCTCGCTGCGCCACGGCATCCTCACGCCCACGATCAACTACGAGTTCCCCGATCCCGAGTGCGACGTGAATCTCGTCGCCAACCGGCCGCTCGAGGCGCGGCCGGCCGTGTCCCTCAAGTTCTCCTACGGGTTCGGTGGGCACAACGCCTGTCTCGTGCTCACCCCCGCATGATGGCGGCGCGGAGCGCCAGGCCCGGGGCCGCGGCACCCAGCGCGGCTCCGGTCCCCGGGCCGGCCGACTGGCAACGTAGCCCGTGGCGGCTTCCCGCGCTCGGCGGGTTCGTGTGCGCCCAGGGTTACTTTCCCTGGGGTCTGTTGCTGCCCAATCTCCTCGGCTTTTTGCCGATGCTGCACTGGTTGGACGCCAACCCGAGGGCGCGTGCCCGCGAGCGGCTGCGCGCGGGATTCGCTTTCGCCCTCGCCCTGTACGGCACGATCCTGCACTGGGTCTTCGCGATGGTGTGGGTTTCCTGGCTCGCCATCGCGATGTACGCGCTTCTCGCCGCTCTGTTCTCCGTGTGCGCCGCCGTGTCGCTGGCTTGGCTGGGCTGGCTGCGCCGGCGCACGGGCTGGAGCTTCGGATTGCTGCTGCCCGCCACCTGGCTGCCCTTCGAGTGGCTGCGCACGTGGGGTGATCTGCGCATGACCGCCGATCACGTGGCCCATTCCCTGGCGCGCTACCCGTTTCTCGTGCAATGCGCCGATGTCGTGGGTCCTTACGGCGTCGGGGCGTTCATGCTGGCGGTGAACGGGCTCGCGTACGAGGTCTGGCGGCGGCGCAAGGACCGCAGCTGGCGGACTCCGGCCTGCGCTCTGGCGTGGGTGCTGGGCAGCGTGCTGGCCTACGCTGGCTGGGCCTGGACGCACCCGCCCCAGAGCCAGGGGCAGCTGCGCGTGGCGCTCGTGCAGCCCAATGTCCCGCTGCTGACCAAGCTCGACCCCGCGACGAACGCCGAGCAGTGGGCGGTGCTGGTACGCACGACACGGCAGGCGGCACTCGAGCGCCCGGATGTGATCGTGTGGCCCGAAACCGCATATCCCGGGGTGCTGCGGCACTGGCTGGACCGCCCCGAGACCTACCGGCTGCCGGAGGTGGAAGCCCTGGCGCGGGAGATCGGCGTCCCCATTCTCGCCGGCGTGGAGTACGCTCGTGTCCGCGGCACGCGCGACTACGACCTCTACAATGCCGCGGTGGTGGTGACACCGGAGGAGGGGCTCGCACCCGTATGGACGGCCAAGGTCTATCTCGTGCCCTTCACCGAGAAAGTTCCCTTCGAGCCCGTCCTGGGGCGGTGGCTCGGGGGAAAGGAAGGGGAGCGGCTGCGCTGGCTCGCCGGTGGGTTCACCCCACCGCCGGCGCCGGTCGTGCTGTCCGCGGCGGGCTCGCGCGTGGGGGTCCTGGTGTGTTACGAGGAGCTTTACTGGGACCTCGCGCGGCGGCTGCGCCGGGAGGGTGCCCAGTTCCAGGCGGTGATCACGAACGACGCCTGGTTCGGTCGCACGGTGTTCCAACCTTACCTGGCGCACGCCTTGCGCCTGCGCGCCATCGAGAACCGTACGGCGATCGTGCGCGTCGCCAACACCGGGATCTCGGGCTTCGTGGATCCCCTCGGCCGCTACGAGGGCTGGACGCCGCTGTTCCAGGAAGCGGTGGTCGTGCGCGAGGTCCCGCTGACAGACCACCTCACCGTCTACGATCGGACCGGCGATCTCGTGGCGTGGCTCGCCATAGTGCTGCTCGGTGTGGCCTCGATCGCGTCCAGTCGACGCGGAGAGGAAGGAGCATGAGCTACGAGCTGAGCGAGCTTTCGTGGCTGAGCTTTCGAGACCGGGTGCCGGCAAAGACGGATCTCGTTTTCGTGCCCGTGGGAACGATCGAAGCCCACGGGGCGATTCCCCTGGGGACCGACAATTTGATTCCGGCAGCGATGGCGCGGCACTTGGCGCCCCGGTTCGACGGGCTGATTGCACCCCCGGTGCCGTACGGCGTGACGAACACTCTCTTGCCTTATCCGGGTTCGACGACCGTCTCGGCGGAGACGTTCGAGGCCTACCTGTTCGAGGCGGCGGCAGGGCTCGCCGACGCCGGTTTCGGGAGGATCGTGCTGCTCAACGGGCACGGGGGGCAGACCCGGGAAGTGCACCGCGTCGTGCACCGCCTGTGGGAGGCGAAGCGGGTGTTTTCCGTGGCGGTGGAGTGGTGGGGCCTCGCCGCCGACATCAGCCGCGAGCTCTACGGCGAGGTGGCGAGCGGGCACGCCGGGGTGGAAGAGACCGCGATGGTGCTCGCCGTGGCGCCGGAACTCGTGCGGGACG
This sequence comes from Acidobacteriota bacterium, assembly GCA_037447115.1. GTDB lineage: Bacteria > Acidobacteriota > Polarisedimenticolia > Polarisedimenticolales > JBBIHH01 > JBBIHH01. Next base: position 71,212 of record JBBIHH010000007.1, on the reverse strand, counting down.
AGCGCGTGCGCACCGCCCGGCGGCTGCCGCGGCGACCGGGAATCCAAGCCCGGCCGTTTCCCGCGAGCATCATCCTCGACCGAGAAGAGCAAGCCGGCGAGGGTGCTCCCGTGCTCGACGAAGCCAAGGCACGCGAATTCTTCCGCCGCGTGGTGGACGCCGTGGAAGCGGCCCTGCACGAGGTCTTCGCCGGCTGGTCCGAGCTTGGCCGGCGATGAGACGCGGTCGCGACGGCACGCCGAGCCGACCCATCGCGTTCGGCAAACTCGCGCTCGAACGCGGGGCGCGCCTCGGGTCGGCGGCATAGCGAGGACCGCAGGGGGGCTCGCGTGCGATTCGCCGTGAGCTACTTCGGCAACCGGATCCTGCGGCACGTGCGGGAGGACATGCGGGCGCTGCGCGGGGCGGGCTTCGACCTCGTCGTGCACGCGGCGAGCGAGAACGATTTTCGCTACTACGGCGGGACGTTGCGGAACATCGTGGAGGTCAGCCGGGACGCCGGCCTCGAGGTGTGGCTCGATCCGTGGGGCGTGGGAGGGGTCTTCGGAGGCGAGGCCGAAACGGCCGTCGCCCTCGAGCACCCCGAGTGGTGCCAGCTCGACCAGGACGGCGCGCGCCTGCCGGCCTGCTGCCCCAGCCACCCCGGCTTCCGGCGCTACCTGGTGGAATGGATCGAGTTCGCCCTCGCCAGCGGGGCGGATTCCGTGTTCTGGGACGAGCCGCATTTCTTCGGCGAGCCTCGCGCGGGGGCCCGGGCTTGTGCCTGCGAACATTGCAAGCAAGCGGCCGAGGCGGGCCGCGCCCTGGAGCCCGACGCGACAGCCGCAGCCGCGGCGGTGCTCGCCTTCGTTCACTGGGCCTGCGGCGAGGTGGCCCGGCGGGGCGGGCGCAACGCGGTCTGTCCGCTCCCGCACGATGGCGACCCCCTGCGCCGCGCCGCGTGGCGTGCCTGCGCGCGGGCGCCCCGCCTCGCGAGCTTCGGCACGACGCCCTTCTGGGCGCTGCGCGGCGAGGCACCTGAGGCCTGTGTCGGGGTCTACGCCGCCGAAGTCGCCGAGGTCGCGGCGGGCGCCGGCACGAGCGGGCACGTGTGGATCCAAGGTTTCCGGATTCCCGCGGGCCGAGAGGAGGACATCGCCCGAGGTATGCGCGCCGCGGCGGCGCAGGCCATCGAGGTCATCGCCTTCTGGGGGTTCGAAGCCTGCGCCGCCATGTCCGCTCTGGCCTGCGAGCGGCCCGAACGGGCCTGGTCGACCTTCATCCAGACGATCCGCGAGCTCCGCGGCGCCTGACACGGGTCGGCCGTGCGCACCGCGGACCCCATCCACCCGCTCCTGCGGGCAGGCTGCGCCGCCGCCGCTCGACGACCCCGTGGGCCGTCGCCCCCATCCCTCGCGCCGGCCGAGGTAGAGCTGGGCCGGTGGATCGTGGCTGTGCTACGGGGTGCGCGGCTCGTACCCTTCGCTCCGGAACGGTCAACGGCTCGGCGCCTCGTCCCGGCGCGGACCCGTGGAGCGAGCGTCGAGGCTGTAGCGGCCGCTACCGTGGGCCGCCACGACGCACAGTCCCCCGAGGATCGCGAGGTTCTTCATGAACTGAATCCTCTGCATCTGCGCTTCCTGTCCCTCCAACGTCCAGAAGTCGTGAAAGATCAGCGTCGTCGGAATCAAAAACACGATCAGCAACCACGCCCCCAGCTTGCCCCGGAAACCGAGCAGCACCATCAGCCCGCCCGCGACCTCGAACAGGATCGCCATCAGGAGGAAAAACGGGACAGCGAACATCCCCTCCGACTTCATGTAGGCTGCGGTGCTGGACCAACGGAAGATCTTGTTCGCGCCGCTCATCAGGAAGATCGAGCACAGCAGGATCCGCCCCACGAGCACGAGCCAACCTCCGTTCCCGTTCATCGGTCACCTCCTCCTTTCCCGGCCCGCCTCAGGCGAGCCGGCACGCCTCGTCCTCTCGCGCCACGAGGACCTCGCACGACGCGCCCAGCCGGCGCAGCTCCCGGCGCGCCCGTTCGGCGGCCCGGGTGAGGGCGCGGTCGTCCGCGCGGGGGTCGTGGTGGAACAGCGCCAGGCGCCGCACCCCGGCGCGAGCCGCGACCTGCGCCGCGAGGGTGGCGCTGCTGTGGCCCCATCCGCGGGGCCGGCCCGTACCGTGGTAGGCGTCGAAGATGAGCAACGCCGCCCCCTGCGCCAGTCGTGCCAACGCCGCTCCGGGGCCCCGGCTAGCGGTGCGCACCTCGAGATCGGTGGCGTAGACAAGGCTACACAGGTCGCTCTCGATGCGGAAGGCGTAACACTCGCCCGGGTGCGGGACGCGCAGGGCGTAGACCCGCAGGTCCCCGATGCGGAACCAGCGCTCCACAGGACTGCGCCGGAAGCGGATCCGAGCGGGCAGGGCTTCGAGGGGTACGGGGAAATGGTCCGGATGCTGCTGCCGGCGAAACGCGCGTGCCAGGTGGCGCTGGGGGCCGTGGATCGTCAGCCGGTTGCCCCGCCGGTAGGCAGGCTCGAAAAAAGGGAAGCCCTGGATGTGGTCCCAGTGGGTGTGGCTGACGAGCAGGTCGAGCGTCCCGCGGCCCCGGCCGAACGCGCCGCGCATCAGCGCGCGCCCCAGGCGGACGAGACCCGTGCCCGCGTCGAGGACCAAGCGTTGCCGTCTGTGGCGCACCTCCACGCACGGGGTGTGGCCTCCCGTCAGCCCGGGAGGGGGAGGGGGCCGCCGCTCGAAAAGCACGCCCGTCCGGGCGCGCGCCGCGCGCAGCCTGCCGAGCCAGCGCTGCCATGCCCGGGGGGAAGGCGGGCTGGCCAGCGAACCGCGTACCCCCCAGAAATAGACGCGCATCGCGAAGGGGCCCGCCCCCAAGGGCGCGGCGCAACTCAATGCTCGAGGGTGGGGCCCGGGCGCGGCCGTTCGGGACCGTGGGGTCCGGTGCGGGCGCTAGCGCGGCGCACGGTGGCGTAAGCGACGACGCGATTCTTGCCTGCGCGCTTGGCCTCGTAGAGGGCGCGGTCGGCCGCGCGCACGAGGGCGTCGGGCGAGTCGACCTCCTCGAACGAAGGAAAGGTCGCGACACCGGCGGACACCGTGAGCTTGAGCGACTGCTCGCCTTCCACGAACACGAAACGCGCCACCGCGTCGCGAATGCGCTCGGCGACGCGTTCGGCCATGGGCCGGTCGGTGTGGGGTAGGATGACGGCGAACTCCTCCCCCCCGTAGCGGGCGGCCATGTCGGTGGCGCGGGCGCCTCCGGCGACGAGCGTGGCAAGCTCGCGCAACACACGGTCCCCCACAAGATGCCCGTGGGTGTCGTTGATCCGTTTGAAGTCGTCCAGGTCGAGCATGACCAGCGAGAGGGGATTGCCGTAGCGTTCGGCGCGCAGCCATTCCACGTCGAGGGTGCGGCGGAACTGCCGGTAGTTAGCGAGCCCGGTCTTGTCGTCCACGATCGCCAGCTCTTCGAGCTTCGCGTTCGTGCGCTGGAGATCGCTCACCGCGAGCTCCAGTTCCAGATAGAGCTCGCGCTTGCGCAACATGGCTCGAATGCGCGCGTCCACTTCTTCGAACTCGAAGGGTTTCGTCACGTAGTCATCGGCCCCCGCATCGAAGGCCTCCACCTTGGCCTGGACGTCGCGGCACGCGGTGAGCAAGATGACGGGAATGGTGCGGGTCGTCTCGCGCTGTTTGAGCACGCGTGCCGCCGCGAGGCCATCCATGCCCGGCATGCGCACATCCAACAGGATCAGATCGGGCGCACGGGTCTCGGCGGCGCGCAACCCCTGCTCGGCGTCCGTGGCTTCCAGAATCTCGTAGGGTTGGCCCGCGAACCACGAGCGCAGCAGCGCGGCCGTCTCCCGATCGTCGTCGATGACGAGCAGCGTCCGGCGTTGCGGCTCGCGGGCCCCGTTCATGACACGCTCAATCCATCTGCTTGCGCAGGAAGGCCGGGACGTCCAGGTCGTCCTTCATGCCCCGGAAATTCGGCCCGAACCCCTCCTCGCCCTCTTCGAAGTCGAGCTCGCCCGCCTGCGGTGCCACCCGCAGGCGCGGGCGCAGCTCGGCCCGCCGCGCGGGGGTTTGAGCCTCGCGCACCGGCACGGGTCGCGACGCTTCGCGCGCGAAGCCGGTGGCGATGACGGTGATCTTGATCTTGCCCTGCATGGCGCGATCGATCACCGTCCCGAAGATGATGTTCGCGTCTGGATCGGCGGCCTGTTGCACGATGTCGGCGGCTTCGGAGACCTCGTGGAGCGTCATGTCCTCGCCGCCGGTGATGTTGATCAGCACGCCCCGCGCGCCGTGAATCGAGGCGTCCTCGAGCAGCGGGGAGGCGATCGCCCGCTGCGCCGCCTCGATGGCCCGGTGCTCGCCTTCGGCGACCCCCGTGCCCATCAGCGCCATGCCCATGCCCGTCATGATGGCCTTGACATCCGCGAAATCCAGGTTGATCTCTCCGGGAACGGTGATCAGGTCGGAGATCCCCTGGACCGCTTGGCGCAGTATATCATCCGCGAGGAGAAACGCCTCCGCGAGGGGTGTGCCGGTCTCCACGGTGTGGAGCAGCTTGTCGTTGGGGATCGTGATCGCCGTATCCACCACCTGACGCAGCGCTGCCAGGCCTTCCTCGGCTTGCATCCGGCGGCGCCGGCCTTCGAAGCCGAAGGGCAGGGTCACGACGGCGACGACGAGCGATCCCATTTCGCGCGCCAGGTTGGCGATGATCGGCGCGGCGCCGGTGCCCGTGCCGCCGCCGAGGCCGGTGGTGACGAAGACCATGTCCGCCCCCTGGAGCGCTTCGAGGATCTTCTCCGTGTCCTCCAGGGCTGCGCTGCGCCCGATCTCCGGGTTGCCTCCGGCGCCGAGGCCCCTGGTCAGCTTGGCCCCCAGTTGCAGCTTGTGCGGGGCCTGGTTGGCCCGCAGCGCCTGGCAATCGGTGTTCGCCGCGATGAACTCCACGCCGGCCACGCCGGAGCGGATCATGCGGTTGACCGCGTTGCCGCCGCCTCCCCCGACCCCCACGACCTTGATCACCGCCTGCGCGGGTTGCGCTTCCTCGAGCGCGAGCCCGCGGTCCTGCGGGTCGTCCATCGTGATCATCCGCACCCCCTCGCTTTCGCGATCCTCGCGGTTCGAAACCCCACCCGCTCAGAAGATCTGGAACCACGCCCGCATGCGGCCGCTGACGCGTGTCAGCAGCCCCGCCCGGACGGGCAGTCCCGCGCGGTGCTGGGACTCCCGGTGACGAGCCCCGTAGAGGGCCAGCCCGATCGCCACGGCGTACTCGGGCCCCGACGCGGGCTCCGTCAGTCCGCCCACCCCGGTCACCTGTCCCTGTCGCACCGGCAGTTCGAACACCTGCTCCGCCACGTCCGTCATCCCCGGCAGGAGGCACCCGCCTCCGGTGAGCACGACACCCGCGTTGAGCGCGCGCTCGAAGCCTGCCCGCTCGATCTCCCCCTGCAGGATCGCGAACAGCTCTTCCGCGCGCGGTTGCAGGATTTCAGCCATCACCTGTCGCGAAAGCAACCGCGGTTTGCGCCCTCCGACTGTGGGAACCTCGATCGCCTCGTCCTCCTCGATCATCGAGGCCAGACAGCAGCCGTATTGCCGCTTGAGCCGCTCCGCTTCCGGGATCGGGGCGCGCAGGCCCACGGCGAGGTCGTTCGTGAAGTGGCCGCCTCCCACGGGGACGACGCTGCTGTGCCAGAGGGAGCCGCGCTCGAAGACGGCGAGGTCCGTGGTCCCGCCACCGATGTCGACGAGCGCCACGCCGAGCTCCTTTTCGTCGCGCGTCAGCACCGCTTCGGCGGTGGCCAGCGTCTCGAGCACCATGTCGCGTACCTCGACGCCCGCCCGGTTGACGCACGTGACGAGGTTCTGGATCTGCGTGCTGGCGCCGGTGACGATGTGGACGTTGGCCTCCAGCCGGCTGCCGGTGAGGCCCACGGGATTGGCGATGCCCGGCTGCTCGTCCACCGCATATTCCTGCGGCAGCACGTGGACGATCTCCCGATCCTCGGGGATGCTCACCGCGCGTGCCGCCTCGAGCACGCGGGAGACGTCCTCGCGCGAGACCGTGTGGTCGCGCCCGGTGACGGCCACCACACCCCGGCTGTTGAAGGTACGGATGTGGCCTCCGGCGAGACCCACCGTGGCCGCCTCGACGCTGACCCCCGCCATCAGCTCCGCCTGTTCCACCGCATTGCGCACGGCCTCGGCGGTGGCGTCGAGGTTGACCACAATGCCCCGGCGAATCCCGCGCGATGGAGCCTCGCCGATGCCCACGATGTCCACAGCGCCGCTCTCGCGCACCTCCCCCACGACGCAGGCGATCTTGGAGGTGCCGATGTCGAGGCCCACGACGTAACGTTCGTTCTTGCCCATGGTTCACCTACCCTCGGCGATATGGTTCTCGGTTACCGCTTCCGTCCAAGGCATGACGGCGATGCGCCCCTCCCACCGGAGGTCCACGTACTCGCTCGGCCCCACGCGCGAGCCGATCTCGGCCTGGAGCGCGAGGTAGGCGCGGAGGTTTTGCTCGGGCCGTTCCGGATCGAGGAGCAGGGGGGGGTGGTCGGCGCCGGTACGGACGACGATGCGGTCGGGGTAACCCAGGTCGAGCTCGAGGGGAGTCCCGTTCCAGGCACCCTCCGCTTCGAGGCGCTCCAGGGCGCTGAGCCCGCGTTCGAGCGCACGGTTGCGCGCGGGCGCGGGCAGTCGAGTCAGGCCGCCCAGCCGCGGGAGCGTGGCGCTCGTCGCGGCCGGGCCGAGCAGCGCCCCTTCCCCATCCACGAACTGGGGGCCGAGTTCGAGCAACGCGATGGCCCTCGGTCGGCGCGGCTCCACGCGGATGCGCAGCGTCCCCGGCAGCCGCCGGCGTACGGTGCAGCCTCGCACCCACGGTTCCTCCTTTACCCGTCGCGCGAGCGCTCCGAGATCCACCGACCAGATGTTCTGTCCGAGAAACCCGGCAAGGCGCGCCTCGAGCGCCGCAGCCCTCTCGGCGTCCACCCCTTCGAACTCGATCGCCCTGACCCTGAACTCGGCGCTCTTGCGAGCCTGCTGCACCAGCCCCCGCAGGGAGACGGCGAGCAAACCGAGCGCGAGGAAATGCAGGACGAGCGCGCCGGTGCCGCGCAGCACGACCTGCAACCGGCGGCGCTTGCGTACGCGGCGGTTGGCGCGGTGGCGCCAGTACGCGCGCTCCGCCTCCCGGCCCAGCGTACCGGCCCGCGGTGTCATCGCTCGCTCTCCCGCGCCCGGGGCCGTGCCGGCCGCGCCGCCCGCAGGAGGCCCTCCGCGACCTTCCACACGTCTCCAGCCCCCAGCGTCAGCACGATGTCGGCCGGGCGCACCAGCTCCCGCAGTCGCTTGACGATCTGCGCCGGGCGGCTCTCGAACTCGACCGCGGGATGCCCGTGACGCACGAGCGCCTCCGCGACGGTGCGGCCCTCGACACCGGGAATGGGTGCTTCGCCGGCCGGGTAGATCTCCGTCACGATCACGTGGTCGGCGAGGAAGAAGGCCCGGCCGAAATCCTCGAGCAAGAACTTCGTGCGCGTGTAGCGATGCGGCTGGAAGACGACGAGCGTCCGCGCCCCGAAGGCCTCGCGGATGGCCGCGAGCGTCGCGTGGATCTCCGTGGGATGGTGCCCGTAGTCGTCGATGACCCGGGCGCCGAACGCCTCGCCGCGCACCTGGAAGCGACGTTCCGCGCCCCGAAAGGCGGCCAGAGCCCGGGCCGCGGTGGCGAAGGGCACCTCGAGCTCGAGCGCCACCGCCAGGGCGGCCAGACTGTTGGACACCGAGTGACGCCCCGGGACCCGGAGCTGGACCTCGCCCAGCTCGCGCCCGCGCCACGATGCCCGGTATTGACAGCGCAACCCCGAGAGCGTGACGCCCGTGGCCCGCATGTCCGCTTCGCTACTGAAGCCGTAGGTCACGAGACGCCGGTCCACGCGGGGTAGAATGGCGCGCACGTTGGGATCGTCGAGGCAGACGACGGCGGCGCCGTAGAAGGGCACGCGAGAGAGGAACTCGACGAAGGCGTCTTGGATCGCGCCCAGGTCCGGGTAATGGTCCAAGTGCTCCCGATCGATGTTGGTCACCACGGCGATCGTCGGGGTCATTCTGAGGAACGAACCGTCGGATTCGTCCGCCTCCGCCACGAGCAAGGGACCGTTGCCCAGCTTGGCCCCGGAGCGGAGCTTGGCGAGCCGACCGCCGATGACGACCGTCGGGTCGAGCCGTCCGCGGGTGAGTACTTCCGCGATCATGCCCGTCGTCGAGGTTTTCCCGTGGGCTCCGGCGACGAGCACGGAGTGCTTCATCCGCATCAGCTCCGCCAGCATTTCGGCTCGCGGGATGACGGGGATGCCCAGCCGTCGCGCCTCGACGACTTCCGGATTGTCGCGGCCGACGGCGGAGGAGAGGACGACGACGTCGGCGCCGTGCACATGCTCGGGCCGGTGACCGCGCTGGACCCGCGCGCCGAGCCGCCGCAGCCGACGCGTCGCGGTGTTAGTCGCGAGATCGGATCCCGAGACTTCGTAACCCAGGTTCAACAGCACCTCCGCGATCCCGCTCATGCCCGAGCCGCCGATCCCCACGAAGTGCAACCGGCGCGCTCTACGGAACATCCCCGGGCCTCCTCGCCGCGGGTGCCGCCGGGAGCGCCAGCTCGAGCGCGAGCGTCGCGATGCGCGCGGCCGCGTCGGGTCGCGCCACGCGACGCGCCGCCTGACCCATGGCGCGCAGTCGTTCCCGGTCGGCGAGCAGGGCCCCGATCTCCCGCGCGAGCCGCGCTCCCGTCAGCTCCCGGTCCTCCACGACGAGGGCCGCGCCCGCCTGCGCCAGGAACGCCGCGTTGACGCGCTGATGATCGTCGGCGGCGTGCGGGTAGGGCACGAGCAGCGAGGCTCGGCCCGCCGCGGCGAGCTCGGCGATCGTCGTCGCCCCCGCGCGTGAGACTACCAGATGCGCCGCGGCGTAACGGGTGGCGAGGTCGTCGAAGAAAGCGGCGATCTCGTAGGCCCCGGGATATGCCGCATAGCGCTCCCGTACCTGCTCCAGATCCTCGACCCCCGTCTGGTGCACGAACCGCGGCGGGGTCTCCCAGCGAGCGATCACGGCCAGCGCGTCGCACACGGCCTGGTTGATCGAGCGTGCTCCTCGGCTTCCCCCGACGACGAGGACGGTGGGCCGCGCCGCCTGCTCGGGCTCGCCGATGCGCGCGAAGGCCTCGCGCACCGGGTTGCCCGTGATCACCGCCCGGCCGCGCAGGCGTGCCCGAGCCTGCTCCGAAGGCACGCAAACGAGATCGACGTAGCGCGCGAGCCACCGGTTCGTCGCGCCCGGCAGGTGATTCTGCTCGAGGAGGATCGTCCGCACTCCGAGAAGCTTTGCCGCCAGGATCGCCGGCGCGCTCGCGTAGCCGCCGGCACCGATGACCAGCGACGGCCGCTCGCGCCGCATCCATCTCCAGCAGCGCAGCGTGGCGGCCCAGGCTCCCGCGAGCGCCGCCAGTTTGGCCGGGAGCCGCCGGCCCTGCATCCCGCGCACGCGCAGGGTCCGCAGGGCGTATCCTGCCTCGCGAACCCACCGGCGCTCCGGACCGTGCGCGGTGCCGACGAATTCGATCTGCGCCGCCGGCCACCGCCGTTCCAGCTCCCGGGCCACGGCGAGAGCCGGGAATACGTGGCCGCCCGTACCGCCCGCGGCGAGGAGGATGCGCACGGCCGCTGCGGGGGCGCTCGCAGGGGACGCGGGAGCACGGCCGGCGGGGGCCTGCGGCTCGTGGCCCGTGCCGCCGCTCGTGGCCAGCGCCGAGCGCCGGGCGCTCCAGGGGCGGGCCCCGCGGACTCGAGCTTCAACGAGCATGCTGCGACACGTTCAGCAGCAGTCCCATGCCTGCCATCGTGGCGAGCAGGGACGAGCCACCATAGCTGATGAAAGGAAGCGGGAGCCCCTTCGTGGGCAGCACGCCCAGGCACACCCCCATGTGCACGAGCCCCTGGCCGACGATCCACACCGTGATCCCCAGCGCCAGGTAGAAACCGAAGCGATCCGGCGCTCGCCGCGCCGCCCGCAGGCCGCGCCAGCCGAGCAGCAGAAACGCCGCGAGTACCCCCGTACCTCCCAGCACCCCCAGCTCCTCGGCCATGACGGCATAGATGAAATCCGTGTGAGGCTCCGGCAGGTAGAGCGCCTTCTGCTGGCCCTGACCCAGACCGACGCCCCACAGCCCGCCGTTGCCGATGGCGATGCGGGCCTGCTGCACCTGGAAACCCGAGCCCAGGGCGTCGGCCTCGGGGTCGAGATAGGCCCACACGCGTTCCAGCCGGTAGGGCTCCACCGCGATGGCCCACGCCACGACGGCCACCCCTGCCGCCAGGGCGAGCCCTACGTAGCGCCAGGGCAGGCCCGCCACGAACAGCATGGCAAAGGCTGTCCCGAAGATCAGCACCGCCGTGCCCAGATCGGGTTCCACCATCACGAGCCCTGCGATCGTTCCCACGACCACGAACGCCGGCACCGGCACGGCCCAGGGGTCGCTCGTCTCGCGTTCTTTGCGCGAGAGCAGCCGCGCCATGAACAGCACGACGGCGAGCTTCGCCGCCTCCGAGGGTTGCAGGTTGAAGGCTCCCAGGCGGAACCAACGGCGCGCGCCGCCGATGGGCGTCGTCAGGAGTACTCCCACGAGCGCCAGCACCACGAGCCCCACGCATCCCATGACCAGCCAGCGTTGCGAGAGGCGCTCGTAGGGTATCGCGGCGCCGGCGGCGAGCGCCGCGGCGCCGAGCGCCAGGTGCGCCAGTCGCCGCCACAAGTAGTGGGCCGGCGCCAAGCCGTGGTGCATGGCCACGTACTGCGAGGCGCTCGCGACCATGAAGGTGCCCAGCAAGAGCAACCCCGCAGCGGTCAGAACCAGCCAGGGGTCGACGACGCGCCGTCTAGGCACGGCCACCTCCTTCTGCCGGGAGGATGTCCTGCACGGCGCGCTGGAAGTCGCGGCCCCGCTCCTCGTAGTTGGCGTACTGATCGAACGAAGCGCAACCCGGGGCGAGGAGCACCACGTCGCCGCACGCCGCGGCCTCGAACGCGGCGCGCACCGCCCGGCGCACCGACCCGCAAACGATGGCGGGCACGCGGTCGCCGATCAGGCGCGCCAGCGCGGCTGCCGCTTCGCCCACGAGCCACACCGCGCGCACATGGCGCGGGAGCAGCGCGATCAGGGGCGACCAGTCCGCGCCCTTGTCGCGCCCGCCCAGGATCAGGTGCACGCGGCCGGCGGGGAAGGACGCGAGGGCCCGCGCGGCGGCGGCGGGGTTGGTGGCCTTGGAATCGTCGAAGAAGGCGACCCCGTCCACCTCGGCCACGAACTGGAGGCGGTGAGGCAGGGCGCGGAACGCGCGCTGTGCCCGGGCGATGGCTTCCGGCGGGCAGCCCACCAGGCGGCAAGCGAGGGCCGCGGCCAGCGCGTTGGCCACGTTGTGCTCGCCGGGCAGGGGGAGCTCGTGCCGCCGCAGCAGGATCTCCGGTGGCCCCTCGAGGGCCACCACCAGCTGCTCGCCGTCGAGGTAGGCGCCCGGGACCACCCGCTCGCGGAGCGAGAAGTAGGCCAGGTGTCCCCGCACGCGGCCGGCGAGCGCGCGGGTGCAGGGGTCGTCCGCGTTGAGCACGGCGAAGTCGTGGGGGCCTTGCGTGTCGAGCAACCGCGCTTTGGCCGCCACGTAGGCGTCGAAGCTGCCGTGGCGGTCGAGGTGGTCCGGTTCGAGATTGAGGATGACGGCCACGTGCGCCCGCAGGGAGACGATGGTTTCGAGTTGGAACGAGGAGAGTTCGACGGCGTGCACCGCGTGCGGCGCGTCGGCCTGCACGAGCTCGGTCAGTGGCGGGCCGAGGTTGCCCCCCGTGCCGCCGGGAAGCCCGGCGGCCCGCAGGATCGCCCCGGCCATCGCGGTCGTCGTGCTCTTCCCGTTGGATCCCGTGATGCCGATGAGCCGCCCGCGCAGCAGGCGCGCCCCGAGCTCGACCTCGCCCCAGATCGGAATGCCCCGGGCTTGTGCCCGGGCGAGGACCGGGGTGGCGAGCGGAACTCCGGGGCTCACGATCACGAGGTCCACCCGATCCGCGAGCTCCGGCGGGTGGCCTCCCAGATGGAGCTCGAGCTCGGATCCCACGAGCCCGCTCGCCAGTTCTGGCGCGTCGCGCTGGTCGGCCGCCAGCACGCGGGCCCCCAGGGCGAGGGCCACCCGCGCGGCGGCGCGGCCGCTCGCCCCGAGCCCGACGACGAGCACGCGCCGCCCGCGCAAATCGAGGCGCGAGCCCAGCGCGTCGTGCGATGCCATCGTCGGCCTCATCGCAGCTTGAGTGTCGCCAGCGCCAGCAGCGCGAAGATCAGAGCCACGATCCACATCCGGATCACGACCTTCGTCTCGCTCCATCCCGCGAGCTCGAAGTGGTGGTGCAGGGGCGCCATGCGCAGGATGCGTTTGCCCCGCAGGCGAAACGAACCCACCTGGAGGATCACCGACAACGCCTCGAGGACGAACAACCCCCCGACGACGACGAGCAGCAGTTCCTGCTTGATCAACAACGCCACCGTACCCACCGCGCCCCCCATGGACATCGAGCCCACGTCTCCCATGAACACCTCGGCGGGGTGGCAGTTGAACCAGAGGAAGCCGATGTTCGCGCCCACCAGGGCGCCGCAGAAAATCGTCAGCTCCCCCGTGCCCTTGACATTGGCGATCCCCAGGTAGTCGGCCACGATGGCGTGCCCCGCCGCGTAGCTGAGGACGGTGAAGGCCGCCGCGGCGATGAGCAGGGCGCCCACGGCCAGCCCGTCGAGCCCATCCGTGAGGTTCACCGCGTTGGCCGCGCCGGCGAGGACCAGGACCGTCAGCGCCACGTAACCCCAGCCGAGATCCGGCGTGAACGTCTTGAAGAACGGCACCGACAGGCGCGTGTCGTAGACCCCTTGCTCCGTAAGCACCATCAACAGCAGCCCGACGGTTAGGGCCACCGCGCATTGAGCGGCGAGCTTGGTTCGCGCCCGCAGGCCCCGGTTGTGTCGGCGGCGGATCTTCAGGTAATCGTCGGCGAAACCGATGGCGCCGAAAGCCAGGGTCGAGGCCACGGCGAGCCAGACGAACACGTTGCGCGGGTCGGCCCACATCACCGTCGGCACGAGCACCGCGATCAGGATCAACAGGCCGCCCATCGTGGGAGTGCCGCGCTTGGCGCGGTGGGAAACGGGGCCTTCCTCCCGAATCTCCTGGCCGATCTGCGACTCGCGCAGGCGGCGGATGAGCCAGGGCCCGAGGGCCAGGCTCACCAGCAGCGCCGTGAGCGTGGCGAGGGCCGTGCGGAAGGTAATGTAACGGACCACGTTGAAGGCGCCGAAGTAGGCGTGCAGCGGATAGAGAAGCTGGTAGAACATCAGGAGACTTTCGCCGCTGCCTGCCGCAGGGCTTCCACGACGATTTCCAAGCGCGTGGCGCGCGAACCCTTGACCACCACCAGATCCCCCGGACGGAGCACGCCGGGCAGGTCGCGGGCCGCGCGGTCCGCATCCGGTTCGTGGCGTGTCTCGGGTACGCCGGCGTGCCGCGCCTCCTCCAGGGCGGCGCGCACGAGCGTGCCGACGCCGACCATAATCTGCACGCCCGCCGCTGCAGCGCGGCGCCCCGCCTCTCGATGGAACGCCAGCTCCTGCGCTCCCAGCTCGAGCATGTCCCCCATGACGAGGATCTTTCGTCCCGCCGGTTCGCTGTGGCGCAGGGTCTCGAGCACGGCCGCCAGGGCTGCGGGGTTGCTGTTGTAGCTGTCGTCCACGAGCACGACCCCCGCCGCGAGCCGGTAGGTCGTGCACCGACCCGGAAGCGGCTCCACGTCCGCCAGCCGCTCCGCGGCGCGCAACGGGTCGCCCCCCGCGGCGGCGACGAGGGCCAGGGCTGCCAGAGCGTTGCGCGCGTTGTGCCCTCCCGCCAGTCGCAACTCGAGCTCCCGCTCCTCGCCGCGGTAGGCGAAGCGCAATCGCGTGCCGGGCACGAACCGGTCCACCAGGGACAGCAGGCGCAGGTCGGCCCGCGGGTCCTCGCCGAAGGTCAGGCGCGCCCCGGCGTGCCGCGCCGCTTGCAACCGCACGTGGGGATCGTCCAGGTGGACCACCGCCACCGCGTCCTCGCGCAAGGCCGCGTACAGCTCGCCCTTGGCGGCGGCGACGGCGTCGATCGAGTCGAAGAATGCGAGATGCGCGGGTCCCACGTTGGTGACGAGGCCCGCGTGGGGGTCCACCATCGCCGTCAGCGCCGCGATCTCGCCGCTGGCGCTCATGCCGAGCTCCAGCACCGCGACGTCGGCGTCCTCGGGGCAGGCGAGCAGGGTCAAAGGCACACCGAGCAGGTTGTTCTGGTTGCCGTGGGTGCGGTGAACTTTGCCGTGGACGGCGAGGCCGGCGGCGGCGAGCTCCTTGGTCATCGTCTTGCCCGAGCTTCCCGTAACGGCGACGAACCGCGCGCGGGACTTGCGGCGCGCCAGAGCCCCGCAGGCGCGCAGCGCCAGGGCCACGTCCTCCACGAGCACGAGGGCCTCGGGGGCCGGAGCTTGCGGGTCCGGCTCGCGCGCGATGACGGCGGCTCGCGCACCCGCGCGGGCGGCGTGGGGCAGGAAGTCGTGGCCGTCCGCCCGCCGGCCCGGCAGCGCGAAGAAGACCATGCCGGGCTCGAGCCGTCGGGTGTCGAGCGAGGCCCCTTCGACTTCGACCTCGGGGCGGCCGCGCAGGAGGCGACCTCCCGTGGCGCTCACGATCTCTCCCACGCTAAGTCGCACGGCATCCGCTCCCGAATCCCAGCGCGGCCAACGCGTCCCGTGCGAGCTGGCGGTCATCGAGCGGCACCGCGCGGTCGGCGAACACCTGGGTCGTCTCGTGTCCTTTGCCCGCGATGAGCACGACGTCACCTTCGCGGGCGCAAGAGAGGGCGCGCGCCACCGCGCGCCGGCGGTCGGCATCTCGTTGCACCCGAGCGCTCGCCCCGGGCACCTGCGCCACACCGGCCATGATGGCGTCGAGAATGCGCTCCGGGTCCTCGCCCCGCGGGTTGTCCGAAGTGACGAAGACCAGGTCCGCCGCACGCGCCGCGATCCTCCCCATCTCGGGCCGTTTCTCCCGATCCCGCTCGCCGCCGCAGCCGAAGACCAGGAGGATCCGCCCCCCGACGAGGGGACGCAGGCCCGCGAGCAGTCCTTGCAGCGCCTGGGGGGTATGGGCGAAGTCCACGAACACCCGAAAGGGCTGGCCGGCGTCGACCGGCTCCATGCGCCCGGGCACCCCTCGGAGAAGCCGCGCGCCTTCGGAAATCGCTGCGGGCGGGAGTCCGGCTGCGAGCGCGCACGCCGCCGCCGCGGCCAGGTTGTCCGGCACGAAGGGCCCGACGAGCGGCGACTCGAGTGCGAGCCGCCCCGCGGGGGTCTCCAGGACCGCGCGCGTGCCGTCGAGGCGGCAGTCCTCTTCGAGAATGCGCACCTGCGCCGCCGCGGTCCGCCCGAAACGCCAGACCCGGGCCCGCGTTCGCTCCCCGAGCGCGGCGATGCGCGGGTCGTCCTGGGCCAGGATCGCGTGCGCATCGGCTTCCAGGGAAGCGATCAGGCGCGCTTTGGCTGCGAAGTAACCGTCGAGATCGCCGTGGAAGTCGAGGTGATCGGCGCCCAGGTTGAGAAAGGCTCCCACGCGGAAGCGAATACCCGCCACGCGCTCGAGGGCCAGCGCGTGGGAGGAGACTTCCATGACCAC
Source organism: Acidobacteriota bacterium (assembly GCA_037447115.1). Taxonomy (GTDB): domain Bacteria; phylum Acidobacteriota; class Polarisedimenticolia; order Polarisedimenticolales; family JBBIHH01; genus JBBIHH01. The sequence goes on along the minus strand of JBBIHH010000007.1, from coordinate 55,407 downwards.
GAGCCGGGCGCCGTCCTCGCGCATCCGGCCGAGCTGCGCCAGCAGGTCCGGGGCTTCGGGTGTGGTGCGCTCGAGCGCGGTGGCCGCGGCGCCATGGGCGGCGCCGAGGGTGCCGATGCGCCCTGCGGCAAAACCCGCGGCGTCGCCCATGCATTGCACGAGGTGGGTGACGGTTGTCTTGCCGTTGGTTCCGGTCACGCCCACGAGGACCAGCGCGCGGTCCGGTTCGCCGTGCCAGGCGCGCGCGAGCTGCGCCATCGCGCGCCGCGCGTGCTCCACCTGCACCCAGGCCACGCTGTCGGCGAGACCGGCGGGCCGGGCTCGTTCCGCCAGCACCGCATGGGCTCCCCGCGCCACGGCTTGGTCCACGAACGCCATCCCGTCGAGGCGCTGACCCGCCAGGGCGCAGAACAACGCCCCCGGTTCGACGCGGCGCGAGTCGTAAACGATACGAGTCACCTCCACCCCGCTCGGCCCCGTCACCTCGGCCCTCACACCCGCCGCGCGCAGTAGCGCGGCCAAGGACTGCCGCGGCGCCGTCATGGCAACGCCCCGGGACCCATGCCGGAGGCTCCGCCTCGCGTGCCAGGGCCGCGAGCGGCGATGCGCGGGCCAGGGTCGTCGGGAGCCACGCGCAGGTAGGGCAGGGCCCGAGCCATGATGCGGGCGAAGACCGGTGCCGCAACGGCGCCCCCCGTGTGCTCGGGGCCGCGGGGAGTATCGAGGAGCACGAAGCAGACGAGCCGCGGCGCCCGTGTGGGAGCGAAGCCGCCGAACGAGGTGACGTAGTCGCTTTCGGAGTACCGGCCATCGACGATCTTCTGCGCGGTTCCCGTCTTGCCAGCCACCCGGTAGCCCGGCACAGCGGCGAGCTTGCCGGTGCCTCGGGTGACCACTCCCTCCAGCAAGCGGGTGAGCGTGCCCGCCGTCTTGGCGCTGATCGCTCGCTGCGGCTGCGCTGCGGGGGCGGGCACGAAGCTACCCTCGGGGCCGCGCGTGCCGAGAACGATCCGCGGCGGCACGCGGACCCCGGCGTTGGCGATCGTGGCGAAGGCCACGGCCATTTGCAGCGGGGTGACGGCGATCTCGTGACCGAACGCCAGGCAGGCCCGCGAGAGGCCCGACCATTGCCGGTGCGGGCGCACGCGCCCCGCCACCTCTCCGGGAAGCTCGATCTCCGTGGGCGCCCCGAAACCGAAACCGCGCACGATCCTCTCGAAAGCCGGAGCTGGAATCCGGCTCGCGATGCGCACCATGCCCACGTTGCTCGATTGCTCGAGGATCTCCTGGAAGGTCAAGACGCTGAAAGGCTTGTGGTCCCGGATGCGTGTTCCCGCGACGACGATCGAGCCCTGCCCGCAGTCGAACCGCTCCCCAGGAGAGGCGACCCCCAATTCGAGGGCCGCCGCAGCGGAGACGATCTTGAAGGTGGAACCGGGTTCGTAGAGGTCGGTGATCGCGCGGTTGCGCCGGGAGGCGAGGGGACTCGCGCCGTAGTGCGCGGGATCGACGGTGGGGCGGTTCGCGAGGGCGAGCACGTGGCCGGTCGCGGGATCGAGCAGGATGGCGGATCCCCAGCGTGCGCGCGCGTGCCTCACGGCACGATCGAGCTCGCTCTCGGCGATGTGTTGGAGAACGAGGTCGATGGTCAGGACGAGATCGCGGGGTGCGCGTCTGGGCGGCTGGACCAATTGCAGCACGGTCTGGCCGCGCCCGTCGCGCAGCGCCAGGTAGTGGGCAGGATCGCCCCGCAACAGCTCGTCGTGCGCGAGTTCGATGCCTTCGATGCCCCGCTGGTCCACGTTGGTGAACCCCACCACGTGGACCGCCAGCGAGCCGTGGGGGTAGGAGCGGCGCGCTTCGGTCTGGAAGCCGAACGGCCTGCCGGTGCCGACCGCGAGGCCCGACGTACTCACCGCACGGGCCACGGCGGGTTCGAGCCGGCGCGCGATCCAGGTGAAAGGCGCGTCGCGGTTGAGGCGTTCGAGCAAGGCCCCGCGGGGCAACCCCAGCGTACGGGCCAGGATCGCGGCCGCGGCCTCGGGGTCTTCGACGAGCCGGGGGTGGGCGTACAGGGATGCCGACTCCATACTGACCGCCAGCTCGCGCCCGTGCCGGTCGAGAATCGCGCCGCGGCGGGGCCAGACCTCGACGCGCCGCTCGTGCAGCCGCCGCGCCTTCTCGCGGAGGGTGGCGGATTGCTGAACCCCTACATCGTAGAGCGCCGCGCCGATTCCCGCCGCCAGGGCGAGAAAGCAAGCGAGCAGTATTCCGAGGCGGCGGCCGGAGCTCATGGGGTATGTCCTCTACGTTCTCCGGGCCGGACCCCGGACCCGGGAGCCGCAAAACGCCGTGCGCCGCTCCGGGCGGCCCCGCCCCGTGGTTGCCCCCGGCCGTCTCACGGATCCCCCGCGGCGCTCGGGCCTGCAGCCCGGCCCACGCCCGTGCGGGCCACGAAGCCCTCCGCCGGCGCGGGGAGCAGCACGACCTGAACGTGCTCTGGCTCGGCCACCACGAGGCCGAGTTCGCGGAGCGCCACTTCTTCGATCCTGAGCGGCGTGCTCAGCGACGCTCGTTCCACGCGCAGCCGCTGTTCCATCTCCACGAGACGTTCGTACTGGCGCCGCAACTCTTCGATGCGGTAGCGCGTGCGCACGTATTCCAACTGCCCGACGACGTAGATCGCCGTAGGGAGGACCGAGATCGCCAGCAGCACGGTCATCCCCAGCAGCCGTCGCGTGCGTTGCGTGTCGGGAGCGGGAACGACCGCGTTGTGCCAGCGTCGTTGCGGGGGAGGCAGGATGGTCATGGCACCTCCTCGGGCGTCCCGGTTCGAATCCGCTCCGCCGCCCGCAGCCGCGCGCTGCGGGCACGTGGGTTGATCGCGCATTCTTCGGGCGCCGGACGCACGGCGCGCCGCGTGAGCAGGCGCACGGCGGGCTGGCGCCCGCACGCGCACGCCGGCAGTTCGGGGGGACAGACGCAACCCCGCGCCAGCCTGCGCAACGCGTGCTTGACGATCCGGTCCTCCAAGGAATGGAAAGCGATGACGACGAGCCGCCCCTCCGGTTCGAGCACCGAGGCCGCGCCCTCTACCAGCGCGTCCAGATCGTCCAGCTCCCGGTTGACGGCGATCCGCAACGCTTGGAAGGTTCGCGTCGCGGGATGGATGCGCCACGGGTGGCGCGCCGCGACGCGCTCGCACAAGGCGGCAAGCTCGCGGGTGGTACGGATCGGTTGGCGCGCGCGCTGCTGCACGATGGCCCGCGCAATGGACGCGGCCTGGCGCTCTTCGCCGTACCGCCAGAGAATCTCGCGCAACTCGGCCTCGCCCAGCGTCGCCAGCAACTCGGCCGCCGTGACCCCGCGCGAGGTGTCGAAGCGCATGTCGAGCGGCGCGTCGTGTCGGAACGAAAAGCCTCGCTCGACGGTGTCGAGCTGGAGCGAGGAGACGCCCAGATCCGCCAGCACGCCCCGCACGCGCGAGATGCCCAGCTCGCGCAGCAGCGCGGGCAAGCGCCGCGCGTCGCCGTGAACGAAGATCGCACGGGCGCCGAAACGGTCCAGGCGCCTGCGGGCGAAGGCCAGCGCCTGGGGATCGCGGTCCACGCCGATGAGGCGGCCTTCGGGGGAGATGGCCTCGAGGATCGCTTCGGCGTGACCGCCGGGTCCCACGGTGGCGTCCACGTAGAGCCCGCCTTTCCGGGGCGCGAGATACCTGAGGACGGCATCGCGGAGGACCGGTACGTGCGCCTCGCCCCCGGTTCTCATGACTTCCTCTCGCGTCGGTGCCAGCGTGGCCACGCCGATCAAATCCCCCACTCCGCGAGGGCCTTCAAGTCTTCGTCGGTCAGCGGGTCCTCCCTGAGCTGCTTGACGAAGGCGGCGCGGTTCCAAACCTCGAGGTAGTTCTGGAGCCCGAGCACGGTGACCTCGCCGTCGATCTTCGCTTCTTCGCGCAGCAGCGGCGGGATGAGTAACCGGCCCTGCGTGTCCATGGACACTTCTTGCCCGTAGTAGTGCACAGCTTTTTTGAAGCGCATCACCGGCGGGTGCAGCGACGGCGCGCGCGCGAGCCGTTCCTCGATCTCCCGCCAAACCGGCAGCGGATAGATCCGCACGGAATCCCCCCGCAAGCTCGTGACGAAGAACTCCTTGCCGTAGCGGGGCTCCAGCAAGGCGCGGAACGAGGCGGGCAGCTTGAGCCGACCCTTATCGTCCATCTTGGCCAGCGCGCTGCCCCTCAGCATCGCGAATCCTGGGCTCGCGCCTCGGTCCCGGGTGCCGCCGGCACCAACGCCCGGCGCCTGCGAGCGCGAACGCTTCGGTGACCCCGTGTCGGTCCCCCGCGAGCCATGAAGCGGAGCCGTGTCCACAGTGGGCCACTTTGCTCCACTTCAGACCACAGCCGCGATGCTAAGCGAGTGGGAACCGTTCTGTCAAGGGATTCTAGAGGGAAGCGCCCCGACTTGGGCGAAAGAAAGGCAAATATCGAAGCCCAGACCCGGGAGGGCGGCTTCAGAACTCAGGGATCGTCGTCCCCGGATCCGGTGTGGCTCAAGGACCCAGGCGGCGCCGGATCCTGATCGTCCTCGGGGAACGGGACCTCGGTTTCTCGCTGCTTGCGCTTCACGGGGAGCGGGAACCCGTCCGGGCCCTCCTGGATCCCCTCGGGCAGCATTCTCGGCGACGGCAGCTTGGGCCAGTCCCGCAGTTGGATCCCAGGCGCCCCGGCGACGCGGTAAGCCAGGACGACACGATCGGCCACGAGCTTGAGCGCAGGAGCCGAGCCGCGTTCGGAGGGGTCGCTGACGGTCTGGGGGTCGAACCACGCCTCGCGCCCGGGGTAGAAGGCGGACATCTCGATCGCCCCCGTTTCCCGGACGGCGTAGGCGAGGTACACGATCCCGTCCCCGTCCACGAGGAGCGCGGGTTGCGCCTGGCTCAACCCGTCGTCCAAACCGAAGAACGTCGGCTCCGCCCATGGCTCCCCAGCTCGGCGGACCGCGACGGCCACGGCGCTCTCGCCCCCGAGGCGGTACGTCCAGGCGGACCATACCGATCCGCTCGCTGGGTCCACAGCGACCACGGGCGCGCCGTCGAAGCGTGGCACGTAATGTCGGCGCGGCAGGTCGAGACCCGCCGCCGCGCACGGCGAGCTGCCGGCCACCAGCAGCCCCGCAGCGAGCAAGCCGATCCGTCCGAGATGCATGCGCTTACGCATCGGAGCGCCCCCTCTCGATTTGGGCGTCGAAGGCGTCGATCTCGGGGAACCTGCGTTCCAGGCGCGACCGCAGCGCCTTCAGGCGTCCGAAAGCGATTTTTTCGGCTGTCGTGTTGCCCGTGTCCTGGGCCATGCGCCACGTGTAATAGGCGTTGAGGAAGAGGATGTCCGGGTACGCCTCGTCGATTCCCGCGAGCGCATCCGATTCCTTGAAGCACCGCCTGGCCTTGTCGAGTTCTCCCAGCTTGTAGTGCGCCTCGCCCAGGAAGCTCCACGCCCGGGCCTGCTGGCGCCGGTACCCTCCGGCGCGCGCCTCAAGCATCGCTGCGCGAAGCAAACGCAGGCTCTCGCGCAGCCGGCCCGTCCCGACGTAGCAGCCGCCGATATTGACGCGGACGCGCACCGCCTCGTGGGTCTCGCCGCACTTCTCGTAGAGGGCCGCAGCCTGACGGTAACGCTCGATGCTTTCGAGGTGCCGGCCCTGGTCGGCGAGGACGCGGGCGACGGTGTGCAGGGCGCGCGCCGCCAGCAGCTCGTGGCCCGCGGCGCGGGCGATCTCGTGGGCCCGCTCGGCCTCGAGCTCCGCCAGCACCCAATCCCCCTGATCGGCGTGGACATTGGCGAGGGTGAGGATCAGCTGCGCCTGGAAGAGCGGTTCGTCTGCGACCCCCGTGCGCAGCGCGTGCCGGAGCTCCTGCTCGGCGAGAGAGAGCTTCCCCAGACGGTAGAGCGCGGAGGCCAGGCTCAACCGCGCGCGGGCGATGCGCACCGCATGCTCGACCTTGCCCGGAGCTTCCTGGAGCACTTCCAGAGCCCGCTCGTAGCAGGCAAAAGCCCGGGCCACCTCGCCCTTTTTCAACGCCGCCGTGCCCGCTTCCATCAGGGCGTCGGGGTCGGAGGTTTCGGGTTTGAGGTGCTCGAAGGCCTCCAGGTCCACGACGTCGGAGAAGGTCTGGATCGGCACGTTGAACACGCTGGCGAGGACGCGCAGTTTGTCGAACGAGGGGTAACAGAGGCCCTTCTCGTAACGACTCAGCTGCGAGTTGTCGATTTCCCCACCCTCGGCGCGCGCGCGTTCCTCCACGCGGCGCAGCGAGTACCCGTACCCGACGCGCAAGCGGCGGAGGTAGGCCCCCAGGCGCTGGCTCCCGCGGGTCCTCGGCTCCCTCGGGCGGCTATCCACGGCAGCTGGCTTTGCTTCCATGACGCTCCGTCTCCCACCCCTCGGTTCTACCTCGGCAGATACCCCCCGCTCGCGCCCGCGTCAAGCGTACCACGGGAAGGCAACGACTTCCTGCTGCAGATTCTCCGCAGGACGCTGTTTTGGGTGAAGGCTAGAATACGAAGAGTGCAATATCTACGTTTTACTTTCGCCTATATCGGCCCGCTTTGGCGGGATCTCCGACATGCGGCGGCGTCCCCGGTTCACTGAGCGCTTCAGGCTGGGGGGGACCGCCGGAGCGGACACCCTCCGGGCCTTCTCGCTGTTCGGAGTTTTGCTCGTGGTTTTGGGTGCCACCGCGGGCCATCTGATGTTCCGGGAACTGAGCCTCCAGGTTCTGGAGCGGCGGGTGGATGCCGGACGGGACGAGGCGCAGCGCATCGCCTCCGCCCTGGCGGCTCTCGGGCGGGCGGAGGACGGTCTCGACTACCCCCAGATCCGCCAGCGGCTGGCCGCGCTGCGGGCCATCGCGCTGGAGCGTATGGCGCAGCGGGGTTACCTGCGTTACGTGGAGGTGCGCGACCGCTTCGGGGTCCGGCTGCTGTGGGTCGCGCGGGGGGAGACCGCCCCGGACCAACCCTGGGGAGCCTTGCCGACCCACACGGTGCGGGCGCAACTCCTGAGCGGCGTGCGCCCCGAGGGGGAGGTGCGCATCGGGATCGCAGGCGAGGAGCTCCAGCGCGAGCTCGAAAGCCTGCGCGCTTCCCTGAGGATCAAGCTCCTGGTGGCGCTGTCGGTGGGGATCGGGGCGCTCGTGCTCGGGCTGTTCTATGTGCTGCACCTCATCCGCAAGAACCGCGATCTCGAGCGCTCGCGCGTCGATGCCGAGCGCCGGGCCTACGTGGGGCTGCTGGCGTCGGGTCTCGTTCACGAGATCCGCAATCCCCTCAACGCCATGAACATCAATCTGCAACTGCTCGAGGAGGAGTTGCAGGAAATGCGTGACGGCGCGCTCGAGAGCTGCCGCGAGCTTCTGGAAGCGACGAAGCAAGAGATCAAACGACTCGAGCAGCTCGCGAACAACTTCCTCGCCTACGCCCGTCCCGTGCCCCCACGCTTCGCACCGTCGGACCTCAACGCGTTGCTGCGCTCGGTGGCGCTGTTCCTCCAGGCCGATTTCCGCCAAAGCGGCGTCCACCTGGAGCTCGATCTGGATCCGCTGTTGCCCAGCGTCGAGGCGGACGAGACGCAACTCAAACAGGCTATCATCAACCTTCTCATCAACGCGCGGCAGGTGCTCCCCTCGGGCGGGACCGCGCGTCTGGTGTCGCGTGCCGGTGAGCGGGGCGACGTGGTCGTCGAGGTGCGCGACGACGGGCCGGGTATCCCTGCGGAGGCACGGGAGCGGATCTTCGAGGTCTTCTACTCCAAGCGCGGCGGCGGGACCGGGCTCGGCTTGCCCATCGCGCGGCGCATCGTCGAGGGGCATGGGGGGCGGATCGAGGTGGAAAGCGAGGAAGGCCGCGGCACCACCTTCCGCATTCACCTGCCGCGCCGGCACACGGCGCCTCCCGAGGCGCCGCAGGCGGCGGAGGTCACCGGATGAGCGCTCCCGAGCGGCGCCACCCAGACCGGGAAGCCGCCGCGCGCCGCGCCGAGGAGCTGCGCCGGCTGATCGCCTACCACCGCAAGCGCTACTACGTGGACAACGACCCCGAGATCTCCGACGCCGACTACGATGCCCTCGAGCGGGAGCTGCTGGAGCTCGAAGAGGCGTTCCCCGACCTGCGCACCGCGGATTCGCCCAGCTTGCGGGTGGGCGGCCAGCCGGCGGAGCAGTTCGAGACCTATCCGCATCCCACACCCATGCTCTCGCTCGACAACGCGTACACGGAGGCGGAGCTGCGCGCGTGGGAGGAGCGACTCGTGCGCCTGTTGGGCGAGCGGCCCACCTACGTCGTGGAGCCCAAAGTGGACGGCCTGTCCATCGCGGTCCACTACCGGGAGGGCCTGCTGGAGCGCGGGCTGACGCGCGGCGACGGCCTGGTGGGGGAGGACGTCACGCCCAACGTGCGCACGATCCGCTCCATCCCCCTGCGCCTGGCGCGGCCGGTGGGCCGCCTCGAGGCGCGCGGCGAGGTCTTCATGCCGCGCCGGGCTTTCCAGGAACTCAACCGCAAGCGGCTCGAGCAAGGCCAGGCGCCGTTCGCGAACCCTCGCAACGCCGCCGCCGGTTCGGTGCGGCTGCTCGACTCGCGCATCACCGCCGAGCGCAACCTGGATTGCTTCTTCTACGCCCTCGCGGCTCTCGAGGGCGAGCCGGAGCCCGCGACGCACTGGGAGGCGCTTGAGCGGGTGCGGGAACTGGGCCTGCGCACCAACCCCCTGGCGCGACCGTGCGCGACCCTGGAGGACGTTCTCGGGGTCGTGCGCGAACTCCAGGCGCTGCGCCACGAGCTGGACTACGAGACCGACGGCGCCGTCGTCAAGGTCGACCGGCTCGATCAGCAGCGGCGGGCAGGGGCGACTTCCAAGGCGCCGCGCTGGGCGATCGCCTTCAAGTTCCCCGCCGAGCAGGCCACGACCCGCGTCAGGCACATCGCGGTGCAGGTGGGGCGGACGGGGGCGCTCACACCCGTGGCGGAGCTCGAGCCCGTGCAGCTCGGGGGAACCACCGTTTCGCGCGCCACCCTCCACAACGAGGAAGAGGTGCGCCGCAAGGATGTCCGCATCGGCGATACCGTGCTGATCGAAAAGGCGGGAGAGATCATCCCCCAGGTCGTCAAGGTCATCCTGAGCCAGCGCCCCCCGGACGCGCAGGCCTTCGCCATGCCCGCGCACTGCCCCGAGTGCGGTGCGGCGGTGGTGCGCGAGGAAGGCGAGATCGTGAGCCGATGCACGGGCGCGACCTGTCCGGCCAAGCTGCGGGAGTCGCTGCGCCATTTCGCCTCGCGGGCGGCGCTGGACATCCAGGGACTGGGAGACGCGCTGATCGAGCAGCTCGTCTCGCGCCGCCTCGTGCAGGATGTGGCCGATCTCTACCGGCTCGACCAGGCGACCCTCGCGGCGCTGGAACGGATGGGGCCCAAGTCGGCGGCCAACCTGCTGGCGCAGCTCGAAGCGTCGAAGGACCAGCCGCTGCACCGCGTGATCTACGCCCTGGGGATCCGTCACGTGGGCGAGCGGACGGCCCGCTTGCTCGCCCATCACCTGGGCTCGATGGCCGCGCTGATGGACGCGCCGGTGGAGGCGCTGGAGGCCATCCCCGAGATCGGCCCGAAGACGGCGCGCGCGATCCGGACCTTCTTCGAGCAGCCCGCGAACCGCGATCTCGTGCGCCGCTTGCGCGAGGCGGGGCTGCGCATGGAGGCCGCCGCGCCGCAAGCGGCGGTGTCCGGGGAGGCGGGCTCCGCGTTTGCGGGGAAGACCGTCGTGCTCACCGGGACGCTCCCCCGCCATACACGCGAGCAGGCTCGCCGGATGATCGAGGCCCGCGGCGGGCGCGTCACGGACCATGTGAGCCGCACCACCGACCTCGTCGTCGCCGGCGAGCAGCCGGGCTCGAAGCTCGAGCGGGCGCGGCGCCTGGGCATCCGGGTGGTGGACCCCGAAGAGTTCGAGCGGATGCTGGGAGAGGCCTGAGCCCCGGAGGGCGCGCGACACCGTGCGCGCCCCGCGCCGCGGCGGTAGATTGAACGCGGGTCGAGCTGAGATGGGCGCTTCCGAGCCGATCGCCGAGGTGATCCTCATCGAGGACGAGGCGGGCAACCGCCAGAGCTTTCGCCGGGCGCTGGAGCGGGACGGTTTCCAGGTTCGCGACTTTCCCGAGGCCGCCTCGGCGCTGGAATACCTGCGCGACCACCCCCAGGTGCTGCTCGTGATCACGGATCTCGTCCTCCCGGGCAAGGACGGCTTCGACGTCTTGCGCGAAGCGCGCGAGATCTCCCCCGAGGTGGGCGTGTTGATGATCACCGGACATGGCTCCGTGGAATCCGCGGTGGAGGCGATGAAACAGGGGGCCGACGATTACCTGACGAAGCCCGTGGACCTCTACGTCCTGCGCAGCCGGGCGCGCACGATCGTCGAGAAGCGGCGCCTGGCACGGCGCGTGGAGGATCTCGAACGCCGCCTGGGCGAGAAGTTCCGCCATATCGTCGGGCGCTCGAGGGCGATGGAGGCGCTGTTCCGCCAGATGGAGCTCGTCGCGCCCACGCGCTCCAACGTGCTCATCGTGGGCGAATCCGGGACGGGCAAGGAGCTCGTGGCCAACGCGATCCACGAAGCCTCCCCGCGGCGCGAGCACCGGTTTCTGCCGATCAACTGCGCCGCCATTCCGGCGGAGATCCTCGAATCGGAGCTTTTCGGCCACGAACGCGGCGCCTTCACCGGTGCCCTGGGGCGCAAGATCGGCAAGTTCGAGCTCGCCGACAAGGGCACGGTCTTTCTCGACGAGGTGGGAGAGCTGCCCCTCGAGATGCAGGTCAAGCTCCTGCGGGTTCTGGAGCAGCGGGAGTTCATGCGGGTCGGGGGCACGGAGACCATCCGCGTGGACATTCGCATCCTGGCGGCCACGAATCAGGATCTCGAACGGCTCGTGCAGGAGGGCCGCTTCCGCTCCGATCTCTACTACCGGTTGAAAGTTATCACGCTGCGCGTGCCCCCGCTGCGCGAGCGGCGCGAGGACATCCCGCTGCTGGCGACCCATTTCCTGCTCCAGTTCGCGCAGGAAAACCAGCGCCCCCGGATGCGTTTTGCGCCCGACGCCATGCGGGCCCTGGAGCAAGCGCCCTGGGAGGGCAATGTGCGCGAGCTGCGCAACCTGGTGGAGAGCCTCGTGATCCTCGCGCCCCACGAGGAAATCCGCCTGGAGGATCTGCCGGAGGAGTACCGTTGCCTGCAGGCCTCCGCCCCCGCGGTGTCGGCGGGCAGCCTCGTCGAGCCGGGCCTGACGATGGACGAGATCGAGCGGCGCGCAATCCTCACCGCGCTGGAGCAGACCGGGGGCAACCGCACGCAGGCGGCGGAGCGGCTGGGCATCGGCTTGCGCACGCTCCAGCGCAAGCTGAAGGAGTACCGCCTGGCGGGCAGGTGGGGGGGAAAACCGTGAGTGGCGGGCTCCGGCAGGCCGCCCGCTTGGCCGGGTCCCGGCGCGGCCAGCGCCAAAATGGCAGGTGCGAGGCCAGCGCCGCCGCTGCTCCGACCGCCCGCGTTCCGGCATGGGGCTTGCGTCCCACACGTGCGCGATGGCGGAAGGCCAGCCCACCATGGTGAACGCGCCGCGGGACGAGGGGGCCCACCGGGTGCTCGTCGTCGACGACGACCTCTCCGTGCTTTCTTGCTACGCCCGATTGCTCCGACGCTCGGGGTTGGAGGCGGTCACGCTGCAGGATCCGCGGGCCGCCCTCGCGCGGGCGCGCGAGTGGCGGGACGTGTCCCTGATCCTCCTCGACTACCGCATGCCCCACATGGACGGTCTGACGCTGCTCGCGGAACTCCGGCGCCGGGAGTGCCGGGCACGCTGCATCCTCGTGTCTGCCTACCTCAACGACGAGCTGCGCGAACAGGCGCGATTGCTCGGGGTGGACCGGGTGCTCGAGAAGCCCGTGGACCCTGGCCAGCTGCGCGCCGCCCTGGCGGACCTGCTCGCCGGGCGCGACCGCGCGTGAAGCCCGGGAATTTCCGGCGTATCATTTCTCGCGGCAGGAACTCACCGGAGGCCCGCATGCCCAAGCGCCCCGCAATTCTACTCGTGCTGATCATGGTTTCCGGGGCATGGATCGGCTGGTTCAGCGGCCGCCAGCTCCGGGCCCCGCTTCCGGCCCGGTTGCCCGTGCAGCCGGCCGTGCTGGCGCCGGGCGAGAGCCCTGCAGAGCGGGCGGCGGAGCCGGCTGCGGGTGCGCCGGATTTCGTGGAGATCGTCGAGCGCAGCCTGCCGGCGGTCGTCGCCGTGCGCGCGACGATGCTCGAGGAGGAAGGGGAGGCACCGGGCAGGGGCGAGCGCCGCGGGCAGGTGCCCCCCTGGCTGTTCGAAGAACCGGACCGCCGGAGCCCGGTCGGCTTCGGCACGGGCTTCATCATTTCCCCCGACGGTTACATTCTCACGAACCAGCACGTGGTCCAGGGGGCGTCGCGCGTCAGCGTGGAGCTCGCCGGGGGGCGCCGTTACGACGCGCGCGTCGTGGGGACCGACGAGTCCATCGACCTGGCCCTGCTCAAAGTGGACGACGCTTCCGGGAGCCTGCCGACCCTGCCGCTCGGGGACTCCAACGCGCTGCGCGTGGGGGAGTGGGTGCTCGCCATCGGCAACCCGATGGGCCTCGAGCACTCGGTGACGGTGGGGGTGGTGTCCGCCAAGGAACGCGCCTTCTCCATCGGCAGCACGGACCCGGGACTGGCGCGCTTCATCCAGACCGACGCGGCGATCAACAAGGGGAACTCGGGCGGACCCCTGCTCGACGCGCGCGGGCGCGTGGTGGGGATCAACACCGCCATCTACCGCGGCGACATGGCCAACGCCCTGGTGGAGGGCGTGTCGTTCGCGCTGCCGATCAACGTGGCCCGCGATGCGGTGCAACAAATCCTCGAGGCCGGCAGGGTCGAGCGGGGTTTCCTCGGCATCACGATGAACCCGCAGCCCATCGACGAAGAGATGCGGGAGTACTTCGGCCTGCCCGACGCGAACGGCGTGCTCGTGGCGCAGGTGCTGGACGGTCTGCCGGCGGCGCGCGCCGGAATCCGGCCCGACGACATCATCCGCGCCGTCGATGGACAGCCCCTGCGCAACAACGAGGATCTCGTCGCCCACGTGGCCCGCAAGCGTCCCGGCGAGGCGGTCACGCTCGAGGTGTTCCGCGGCGGCGAGTCGCTGACGTTCACGGTCAGGCTCGCGTCGCGCAGCGAGGGGTTGCAGCGCCTGCGGGGTGGCGAGGCGCGGCCCCAGGTGCCGGAGGTGAAGCCGCCGAGTCTCGGAATCGAGGTCGAGGCTCTCAGCGCTCCCATTCGCGAGCACCTGGGCCTGCCGGAAGCGATGGAAGGGGTGATGGTGCGCCGCGTGGATCCCGTCTCCGACGCGGCTGCCAAGGGGGTTGCGCCGGGGTTCGTCGTGACCCGAGCCAACGACGAGCCGCTACGGGACGTGGAGGCCTGGGAGAGGCTCCTCCGAGGCCTTCGCCGCGGAGATCTCCTCAAGCTGGAGCTCTACGAATCGCGGGCAGAGCAGCGTCGCATCGTGGTCCTGCGGATGCCGTAGTCGCCCGCGCCCTTCGACCCCTGCTGCGGGTGCGGGACGCCCGGGCCTCCGCCCGGGCCGGCCCCTCGGATAGAATGCCTCCGTGCACGGCATGAGCGCGGGCACCCGTCCCAAAATCCTGGTCGTGGACGACGAGGAGGACATCCGCGCCTCGCTGCGGATGATCCTGGAGTACGAAGGTCTCGAGGTCATCGAGGCTGCCTCGGGTCGAGAGGCGGTAGCCCTGCTCGTGGAGGCCCGACCGGACGCGGTGCTGCTGGATATCAAGATGCCGCGCATGGACGGCCTCGAGGTGCTCCGAGAACTGCGCGAGCGGGATCCGGAGCTGCCGGTGGTCATGATTTCCGGGCACGGGACGATCGCCACCGCGGTCGAAGCCACCCGTCTGGGGGCCTTCGATTTCATGGAGAAACCCCTGGAGCGCGAACGGGTGCTGCTCGTGCTGCGCAACGCGCTCCAGCTCCGGCGCCTGGAGGAGGAGAACCGGCAGTGGCGCCTGTCCTTCGAGGCCCGCTACCGCATGGTCGGCGACTCGCCGGCACTGCGGCGGGTGCAGGAGCTGATCGCGCGGGCGGCGCCCACCAAAGCGCCGGTGTTGATCACGGGGGAGTCGGGGACGGGAAAAGAGCTCGTGGCGCGGGCGATCCACGGCAACAGCCCCCGCGCGCGCCGGCCGTTCGTCAAGGTCAACTGCGCGGCGATTCCGGAGGAGCTCATCGAATCGGAGCTTTTCGGCCACGAGAAGGGCGCGTTCACCGGTGCGACCCGCGAACAGGTGGGCAAGTTCCAGCAGGCCGACGGGGGCACGCTGTTCCTCGACGAGATCGGCGACATGAGCTTGCGCACGCAGTCCAAGGTCCTGCGGGCCCTGCAGGACGGGGAGATCGAACCTGTGGGGGCCGCGCGTACGCTGACGGTGGATGTACGCGTGATCGCCGCGACGAACAAGGACCTGGCGCGGGAGATCGAGGCCGGACGCTTCCGCGAGGACCTGTACTACCGGCTGCACGTGGTGCCGATCCACGTGCCGCCCCTGCGGGAGCGGCGCGAAGACATTCCGCAGCTCGTGGACTACTTCGTCGAGATCTTCTGCCGGGAGAACAATTACCGCCGACGCCGTTTCGCCCCGGAGGCGATCGAAGCGCTCCAGCGCATGCCCTGGCCGGGTAACGTGCGCGAACTGCGCAATGCCGTGGAGCGTCTCGTGATTCTCGCGCCCCACGATCCGATCCGCGCCGCGGATATTCCGGCGGGGCTCGGCATGCCCCTGGGGGCGGCCCCGAGCTTCGAGGCGGACGGGAGTGTGGTGCGCGTCCCCGTAGGCGGCCGCAGCCTGCAGGCCTTCAAGGAAGAGGCGGAGCGGGCGTTTCTCCTGGCCAAACTGCGCGAGCACGATTGGAACATCGCCGCCACGGCCAAGGCCATCGACACACCGCGCTCCAACCTCTACAAGAAGCTCGAGGCTTACGGCCTGCGGCGCGAGGAGGGAAGCGAGAAGTGAACGGTGAAGCCTCCGAGCGCGACGTGCTCGTCGTCACCGGCGTACGCACTCCCTTTGTCCGGGCCCACACCTGGTTCCGGAGCCTGGGGGCGGTGGAGCTCGGCCGCTTCGTCCTGCGCGAAGCCATCGAGCGGGCCGAGATCGACCCCGGCGCCTTGGACGAGGTGGTCGCCGGCAACGTCGCCAACCCGCCCGACGCCGCCAACGTGGCGCGCGTGATCGCCCTCGAGGCCAAGGTGCCGCCGCACGTTCCGGCCTTCACCGTCAGCCGCAACTGCGCCTCGGGTCTGGAGTGCATCGTCGAGGCCGCCCACCGCATCCGCGCCGGCGAGGCCGATCTCGTCGCGGCCGTGGCGGTGGAGTCCATGTCGCGCATCCCGTTCTTCTTCGCCGAAGAGGCGCAGGACATCTGGACGGACATGGGACGGGCCAAGACGCTCGCGGCACGGGCGACGGCCGCCCTGCGCCTCAGGCCGCGCCACTTCAAGCCCGTCCCTGGGCTCCAGGTGGGCCTCACCGATCCCGTTTCGGGGCTCAACATGGGTCAGACGGCCGAGGTCCTGGCCCGGGAGTTCGCGGTCAGCCGCGAGGAGCAGGACGCCTTTGCGCTGCGCAGCCACCAGCGGGCCGCGGCGGCATGGGCCGAGGGGCGCATGCAAGCCGAGGTCGTCCCGGTACCGCTGCCCCCGGCCTTCGCGCGCTTCGCCGACTTCGACAACGGGATCCGCAAGGACCAAACGCTCCAGGCGCTCTCCCGCCTGCCTCCCGTTTTCGACCGGCGGTACGGCACGGTCACTGCGGGCAACGCGTCCCAGATCACCGACGGCGCCGTGGCGCTCGTTCTCGCCTCCCGTCGGCGCGCCCGGGACCTCGGCCTCCGGGCGCTCGGGCGCGTGCGCTCCTGGGGGTTCGCGGGCTGCGATCCGGCGCGCATGGGCCTGGGGCCGGTGCTGGCGACGCCCATCGCTCTCAAGCGCGCCGGGCTCGGCCTCGAGGACATGGACCGGATCGAGATCAACGAGGCCTTCGCCGCGCAGGTGCTGGCGGTCTTCCGCGCCTTCGAGTCGCGCCGCTTCTGCGAGACCCACCTCGGACGCGCCCCCCTCGGTCGGCTGGATCCGGAGCGGGTGAACGTCAACGGCGGCGCCATCGCGCTCGGGCATCCGGTGGGGGCGAGCGGGGCGCGCCTGGTGCTCACGTTGTTGCAGGAACTGGCGCGGAGCGGGTTGCATTTCGGCCTGGCGACGCTGTGCGTGGGCGGAGGCCAGGGAGGGGCGATGGTGTTGGAGCGGGAGGAGGCATGAACGAGGCCCCTGAGGCGAGCGGCGTGCGGTGGGAGCGCGACGATGACGGCATCGTCCATGTGGTGTTCGACCGGCCCGGGGAGAAGGTCAATCTGCTCACGCCGGAGATCCTCGTGGCGCTCGAGGGTTGGCTGGAGCTCTGGCGCCGTGAGGAGGCGGTGCGGGGACTGCTCTTCCGCAGCGACAAGCCCGGCATGTTCCTGGCCGGGGTGGATGTGGAGGCCATCGCGGCGGTGCGCGAGGCGCACCAGGCGGCCGAGGCCGCGCGATTCGGCCAGCGCGTGCTGGGACGCATCGCGGACTTCCCGTGGCCGAGCGCGTGCGCCATCCGCGGGGTGTGCCTCGGCGGGGGCACGGAACTGGCGCTCGCTTGCACGTGGAGGCTCGCGGCTGACGACCCATCCGTGCAGATCGGGCTGCCCGAAGTCCAGCTCGGCATCATTCCCGGCTTCGGCGGGACGCAGCGGCTGCCGCGGCTCGTGGGGCTGGGCCCGTCGCTGGAGCTGGTGCTGGCCGGACGCGCCGTGGACGCTCGGCGCGCGCTCCGGATCGGACTCGTGGACGCGCTCGTCCCCGAGGCCTATCTCGTGCGCGAGGCGCGGCGCTGGCTGCTGGGGCAGGCGCCGGCTCGGCGCCGCGCGAAGCACGTTGCGGCGCGCCTCGTGGAAACAGTCCCGCCCCTCAGGCGCTACGTTCTGGCTCAGGCCCGCAAGCGCACCGCCGCGCGCGTGCGGGAGCTCGAATACCCGGCGCCCTTTCGCGCGCTCGAAGCGCTGGAGGCAGCCCTGACGCGGCCCCTGCCCGAGGGGCTCGACATCGAGGCCCGCATCGTGGGGGAGCTGGTCGCCAGTACGACTTCCAAGAACCTGATCTGGCTCTTCAAGACGCAGACCGCCCGCAAGCGCACCGCGGGTACCTTCGCCGCGCCCCCACGCGATGTGCGGCGCGCGGCGGTGCTCGGCGCGGGCATCATGGGCAGCGGCATCGCGTACCTGCTGGCGGACCGCGGCATCCCCGTTCGCCTGCGCGATGTGCGCCCCGAGGCGCTCCTGGAGGCCGCGCGCACTGCGGCGGGGCTCTGGCGGCGGCGCGTGGAGCAGCGCCGGATCGGTGCGCGCGAGGCCCGCCAGCGCCTGGGCTATCTCTCGCTGACGCTCGACTGGAGCGGGCTGCGCCACGTGGATCTCGTGATCGAGGCGGTCGTCGAGGACCTGCAGGTCAAGCGCGACGTGCTGGCCGAGGTCGAGCGGCGCACGAGCGAGCGTGCGGTTTTCGCTTCCAACACCTCGTCCATCCCCATCACGGAGATCGCCGCCCGGGCCCTCCATCCGGAGCGCGTCGTGGGCCTGCACTTTTTCAACCCCGTCCCGCGCATGCCTCTCGTGGAGATCGTCGCCGGCGAGCGGACCTCCCCCGAGGCCCTGGCCACGGTCCATGCCCTGGCGGTGCGGCTGGGCAAGACGCCGGTCGTCGTGCGCGACCGCCCGGGCTTTCTCGTGAACCGGATCCTGATGCCCTATCTCAACGAGGCGCTGCTTCTCGTGGGCGAGGGCGTGTCCATCGAGGCGGTGGATCGGGCGATGACGGGCTTCGGCATGCCCGTGGGTCCTCTGGCGCTGCTGGATCAGGTGGGCCTCGACACGGCGCTGCACGTCGCGCGGGTGCTGGCGGCGGCCTTTCCCGTCCAGGCGGCGTCGGCCAGCCCGCTGCTGGAAAAGATGGTGGCCGACGGGCGGCTCGGGGTCAAGAGCGGCCGCGGGTTCTACCGCTACGACGGGCAGCGGCGGCGGGGTCCGGACGAGTCGGTCTACCCGGCGGCCGGCGCCGGGCCGCGCCGCGAGATCCCCCCCGAGATGCTGCAGGAGCGCATGATCCTGGCGATCGTGAACGAGGCCGCCCGCTGCCTCGAGGAGGGGGTCGTGGGCGAACCCCAGGACGTGGACGTGGCCCTGGTGCTGGGGACGGGCTTCCCGCCGTTCCGCGGGGGGATCCTGCGATGGGCGGACGCCACGGGCGTGCCGGTCATCACGGACCGCCTGGTGCGCCTGGCCGAGGCGCTCGGGGAGCGCTTCGCGCCGGCGCCGCTCCTGCGGGAGATGGTACGCGAGCAGCGCCGCTTCTACGAGGGCGAGCCCGCGCCTGCGCCATCCCTCCTCCACGGCGGGGGAGTGTCGCCGTGGCCGCGGTGAACCCGCCGCGGGACAGAGGTATCATGGGGGCAACCGGGAGAACCGCGAGAGGGACCGGAGGAGGTGGAGGATGATCCGCAGACACCCATCGAGAGGATCGTCCGTGGCGGTGCTGTGCGTCGCGCTGCTCGCCGCGACGCCCGCGGCCGCGACCAAGGGCCAACGTTGCGAGGAGATCCTGCCCCGCGACGAGTGCGAGGCGCTGCGGGCGGTCTTGAACAAAAAGGTCGCCGATCTCTGGGAGCGGAAGGACGCCCAGGGCCGCTCGCTCCAACGCGGCGCGTACTCGCGCAGCGTCGTGCCCGTGGACGCCGAAACGCTCCAGGTCACCTTTCACGAAGACACGGTGCGCGAGGACGGTTCGCTTCTGACGGAGCGCAAGCGCCTGACGCTCAAGCGCGCGGGCGGCAAGTGGGCGATCGTGGGGGAAGAGGTCGAAGACAGGCTCGTGGGGGTGTTTCGGCCCGTGATGGGGGACGAGACCTTTCACCGCTTCGACAAGATCGACCTGGAGCTGGAGGGCCTGCACGTGTCGGGTGGCGCGGGGTTCCTCTTCCGCGACTTCGTGCTCGGCAAGCCGGCAGGCTTCGTGCTCGTGGCCGACGGCCTGCGCTACGAGTACACGCCGCCCGCGGAGGCCACGCGGCAGTACTTCTCCGTGTACCGGTACTACAAGAACAAGGCGCGGGACGATCTCGAGTTCACGCCCCGCTTCGCCAGCGTCCTGTGCGATCCCGAGAGCTGCGAGCGCCTGTTGCGGGACGGCTTCTCGGGATTGCGCGACGTGGACCGCACGCAGGCGAGCGAGGAATTGCTGCGTCTCCACGCCGACTACGAAGGGCGCTACCGGCGCGCGCTCGACCAGAACCCCTTCGCGGGCTTTCGCACCGAGGTCCCGCCGGACCGGCGCACGATCTGGATCGGCCTCAACAAGAAAGGACGGGAAATCCTCTGGGATGTCGGGATCTATGGGGATTTCTTCCTCGGGCTCGTCGGTGGCGGGACGCCTGAGCTCGGGGACCACAGCCTGCTTCTCGCCTGGGACAGCTGGGCCCCCAAGGACGTGCAGCTGTGGGTGACGCGGCTCGGCATGTGGGACACCTGGTTCGGCCCGATCCTGGCGTATCACTCGCGGGCGCTGCGCGAGTCGGGCGCGTCTCCGTACGAACTGGAGTTGCGCGACGACCCCGAGGCGCGCGACTACGACATGCAGGCCCTGCACGGCGAGGTGGAGCTCGGGTTGGGAGACGCGGAGCTCCAGCGCTCCGATGTCACGTACCGCTTCCGGGCCAAGCGGGATCTCGAACGCGTGCCGTTCTTCATCGCCCGCGAGAACCTCATCGGCGAGGAGCGGCGCGAGCTGCGCAACCCCACGATGTCCGTGGACTCGATCCAGGACGGCGAGGGCAACGAACTCACGTGGGTCAAGCAGGGTCCCGTCACCGGGCTCGTCGTGCTCCGGCAGCCGGTGAAGGCGGGGGAGACCTTCACCTTGCGCATGCAGTTCCAGACCCGGGGCACCGTCACCAAAGTCAACCCTTCGTTTTCCTATGTGGCTCGGGGTGGCTGGCTGCCCTTCGTGCGGTTCGGCGATTTCATCGACGACGTGCAGCTGACGGTCAAGGTGCCCGCCCGCTACCGCGTCCTGGGTATCGGCCGCAAGGTAGAGGATAAGGTCGAAGGAGATGTGCGCATCACGCGCTGGATGACGGACAGCCCCGTGGAGTTCCCCTCCGTCACCTTCGGCGAGTACATCAGCGATACCCCGGACGTCGAAGCGAAGAAACGGGATGGCACCAAGATCCCGGTGGAGGTCTTCGTGGACAAGGTGAGCATCCAGACGGTCAAGCTGGAGGAGCCCACCAACGTCGACGAGTTCCAGAAAGACATCACGGCCTTCGAGGCGGGGGCGCGGGGGATCCGCGCCCGGCAACTGAAAGCCATCGCCCAGCAGGCCGCGAACTCGCTCAACCTCTACCGCGAGATCTTCCAGATCGACTACCCCTACGGCAAGCTCGATCTCGTGGCCGATCCCCTGGGCTTTCTCTATGGGCAGGCCCCGAGCTCGCTCATCTACCTCGGCGCCTTCGTGTTCCGTGGCGAGGGCGCGCTCGCGAGCCTGGGCGGCGGCACCCAGACCGCCAAGTTCCTGAAGTCCGTCGTCGCCCACGAGGTGGGCCACCAGTGGTGGGGCTCCATCGTGGCGAACGCGAACACGTGGAACTACTGGTTCGTGGAAAGCCTGGCCGAGTACGCCTCGGCCCTCTTCATGGAGAACGCCTTCAGCAAGCAGGAGTACCTGGAAAAGGTCGAGGAGTGGCGCCACAACGTGCTGGAAACGGACATGACGACGAGCGTGCAGGACGCCTCCGGCCTCGCCAGCCCCGATCCGTTCAACTACACCTCCGCCGTCTACAACAAGGGCCCCTTCGCCTTCCACGTGCTGCGCATGACTTTCGGTGACGAGAAGCTCTTCGCCTTCTTGCGGGCGCTGGCCCAGAAGCTCAAGAGCAAGGAGATCGTCACGCTGGACATGCAGCGGGTGGCGGAGGAGGTCTACCAGGTGCCGATGGGCTGGTTCTTCGATCAGTGGATCCGCGGTGTGGCGATTCCGGAGTTCACGGTGGACTACCGGACCCGCCGCACCGAGGACGGCAAGTGGCTCGTGGAGGGCGTGGTACGCCAGCGGCTCGCGATCGGCAAAGACCGCTTCCCCGTCGAGGGGCAGTACTATCTCGGCGTGGGACGCGTCGTCGTCACCGGTCGCAAGAGCAAGCAGGAGTACGCCACGCAGATCCGGGTCGAGGGGCCCGAGTCGCCCTTCCGTTTCAAGGTACCCGAGGAGCCCCTCGAGATCGCCTTCAATAAGTACGGGGACATGCTGTCCTATCCCGTGCAGACGCGCGAGTGAGGCGAGGCAGGGGAGAACCTCGCGCCTGCCTCCTCGAGGAATCGCCCCGCGTGTCCTGGAGCGGCACGCCCGGGGGTCTGCCCCGCGCGCTCGTCGCAGCCAGCCGATGATCCGGGTCTACCAACTCACGAAACGCTACCCCGGGGGTACCGTGGCGCTCGAGGGCGTAGGGCTGGAGGTGGAGCGGGGTGAATTCGTGTTCATCACCGGTCCCTCCGGGGCGGGGAAGACGACGCTGCTGCGCATCCTCATGCGCCAGGAGCTGCCCACTTCGGGCCAGGTGATTGTCAACGGTAGGAACGTCGCGGCCCTGCCGCCCTCGAAGGTTCCGGAGCTGCGGCGCACGCTGGGCGTGGTGTTCCAGGACTTCCGGCTGATCGGCCGCAAGACGGCCCTGGAGAACGTCGCCTACGTGCTCCATGTGCTGGGCCTGCCGCTGGCGGAACAGCGCCGCCGGGCCTTCGCCGCCCTGCGCCGCGTGGGCCTGCACCACAGGATGAATGTCCTGCCCGCGGCGCTTTCCGGAGGCGAACAGCAGCGCGTCGCCATCGCCCGCGCCATCGTGCACGAGCCCGATCTGCTGCTGGCGGACGAGCCGACGGGCAACCTCGATCCCGAGCTCGCGCTCGAGATCATGCGCTTGTTCGCGGAGATCAACGCTCGCGGCACGACCGTCCTCGTCGCCACCCACGACCGAGCGCTGCTGGACCGCATGCACCGGCGGACCGTGGTACTCGAGCGGGGGCGTGTCGTGGGGGAACGTGCGCCGTGAGCCGCTTGTGGGCGCGACTGCGTTACTTCGTCACCGATGCCTGGGACGCGTGGCGCCGCAGTCCCGGCGTCCACCTGCTGGCGACCGCCACCCTCGCCGGGGCGCTGTTTCTGGCCGCCCTCGTGCTGCTGGTGGTCGCGAACCTCGCGCGGCAGATCGAGCAGTGGCGGCGGGACCTTCGCGTGCATGTCTATCTCGCCGACGGTCTCGTCGAGGACCAGCGCCAAGCGATCGCCGCGCAGCTGCGGGCCCTGCCCGGCGTGGCTGCGATCGGCTACGTGGACAAGGCAGAGGCGCTGCGTCGCTTCCGGCGCGCCTTCGGCGACAGCCTGGCGGGGGTGACCGAGGCATTGGGCGACAACCCCTTGCCCGCGTCGTTCGAGGTCGAGCTCCAGGCGGGCGCCGATGCGCCCGCGGCGATCGAAGAGCTGGCGGCGGCGGCGGGCAAGCTGGAAGGGGTGGAAGAGGTGCGCTACGACCGGGCCTGGCTCGACCGTGTGGGGACGCTCTTGCGCACGGCGCGGATCGTCGGGCTGTGCCTGGCGGTGCCGGTGTTCGCCGCCGTGGCGCTGGTGATGGCGAGCGTCCTGCGCCTTGCGGTCTACGCCCGCCGCGAGGAGATCGAGATCATGCTCCTCGTCGGTGCCACGCCCGGCCTCGTGCGGGGACCGTTCCTCGTGGCCGGGCTCGCGCAGGGCCTCCTGGCGGCGGCGCTGGCACTGGCGCTCGTCGAGGCTGCCCGACGCGCCCTGCTCTGGCAGGCGGGGGCCGATCCCGTGGCGCTGCTGTCGCTCGTCTTGGGTGCGCCGCTGCCGCTCCGTGCGGCGGGCCTCGTCGCCGCCACCGGCGGCCTCGTCGGCCTGCTCGGTTCCTTCGTTGCCGTGCGGCGCTACTAGACCAGCGGAACGGTCCTCGTTTCTCAGAAGTCGAAGGCGATGTAGAAGTCCATGCGCCGCCCGGAGGTGTCGGCCTCGGTGGCGACGAGCTGCTGCGTGTCGAAGTCGAAGACGTACTGCGTGTAGTCCAGCACCTCGGCCCACGCCCAGTTGAGCTGTAGCCCCCCGAGGAAGCGAAACTGGAACCCGAAACCGTAGGACGCCCGCCCGTCCTGGAGCCGGTCGTTCTCCGAGTCCCAGAAGCGGAAGGGGATGATCTGCCCCGTTCGCGGATCGGCACGGACGAGCAGGCCCACCTCGGAGGCGAGCCGCGGATCGAAAAACATGTCCTGGGGCAACCACGCGGCGCCGACATCGAAGAACAAGAAGCCCCGGATCCCCTGGATCCCCAGGAACGGGAAGCGCAGTTCGTCCACGAGCGGGAAGCGCAGCTCCAGGTTGCTCCAGGCGATGCGGGAGCCGAAGAACTCCCGGAACTCGAAGCCCCGCAGCTGGTTGATGCCGCCGAAGCCGTAGAAGTTCACCCGGTCGCCGGTGTTGTACACGCTCGCCAGCCTCCAGGCGATGAGCGAGCGGCGCGTGAGCTGCTTGTAGGTACGGAAGTCGAGCCGGAACTCGAGGATGTCGCCCCGGGGGTCGCTGCCGAGCACGGGCGTGACCACCTCGCCCACATTGCCGCCGAGGTTGGGAGCCCACACGGCGCCTACGCGAAAGCGCTTGCCCTGGAAGGGCCCGAACTCCAGGAAACGGGTGGTGTCGCCGACGAAGTCCACGCGAAACAGGCCGAAGCGATCCGACAGCCGGCGGAAGAAGAAAACCCCGCTCGAGTCCCGGTCGAGCACGTCCTGCGAGCTGTCCACGAGGCCGACCTCGCCCTCCACCCGGTAGCGGCGGTTGAAGGGATGCTCCACGAAGAAGCTCCCCCCGGTGGAGCGCTGGATCTGCTCGCGGCCGGCGAAGCCGACGCGGGTGAAGAAGTCCCTGAGATCGAACAACGACGCGCCCCAGTTGGTGCGGTGCTTGAGGTTGACGTAGGAGAGGATCGTGTTGGAAAAGCTGGAAACGGACTGGGCGAGGATGATGAAACGGCGGTCCCCCAACAGATCGCCGAACTGGATGAACGTGTTGCTGAGAAACGTTCCGTCGTCCGCCACCCCGACGGTGACGAACGGTACGTCGAGACTCCAGCGCGGTTGGTAGGACTGCTTTTTGTCCTCGTCGAGGCTGAGGCGCAGCGGCGGCTCGAAAGGTTCGATCTCCACCGCGCCGGGGACGGCCTCGCCGGCAGGGACGACCCGTTCGGGCTCGCCCAGCCCCATGCGATAGAGGCGGAAGCTGCCCTCGAAAAAGGCCGTGAAGACGAGCTGGGGTCGCTCCTCGCGCGGGCTGGTCTCCAGCGGACCGAAGCACCCGCCCACGACGTCCGTGTACTGGCGCACCTCGCCCGTCGCGACGTCGAGGGCATAGATGTTGAACACGCCGTTCGCATCGCGGTCCGAGGAGAAATAGATGGTTTTGCCGTCGCGGGAGAAGCTCGGCTGGAGATCCGAGGAAGGGCCGAAGGTGATCTGGGTCTTGCGTTCCGGGTCCTCCAGGTCCACCGCGAACACCTTCCAGTAGGGACCGATGCGCCGGTTGTAGAGCAGCGTCTTGCCGTCGGCCGCGTACCAGGGGTTGGTGTCGAAGTGTTCGTCGCCCGTCAAATTGCGGACCTCGCCCGTGTCCAGGTTGTACTCGAAGATGTCCACGGTGCCCCGCAGGTTACCCTCGAACGCGATGCGCCTGCCGTCGGGCGAGAAGGCGGGGCTCGCGCCCTGCACGATGTCCGCGAAGTCCAGCGTGCGCACGCGCCTGCCGGTCAGGGCGTTGAAAATCAGCAGCTTGTGCTTGTTTTCCCGACGCGCGAAGACGGCGATCTCGTCGCCTGCCGGCGACCAGGCGATGTCCCGCTTGCCCTGGAAGACCCGGGTCACCAGGTGCTCGTACTTGTTGGTCCACCCCTTGGTGATGTTGCGCACGATCGAGCCGTCCTCGGCCGAAAGGATCAAAAGATCGAGGTCGAGCTTGGGCGCGGAAAAGACCGCCACGAGTTCCCCCGAGGGCGAAAGGGCGGGAGAAAAAGTGAACCCGCGGCGCAACTTCCGGGCCGCGATCTCCTTGCCGTAGTCGTCGGGGGACTTCTTCTCCATCAACACCGGCAGGTATTTGCGCCGGAGGTAGCGGTTGAAGCGGCGGTTGAGCTCGTCGAGCTCGTAGCCGAACGCGTCCTTGACGGCCTTGCCGATGTTGTTCGTCAACAGCACCTGGCGGTACTCGGAGAGGAACGTGCGCAGGCCCTCGCGGCCGTGCTCCTGCTCGATGTAGTCGAACAGGGCGTGACCGTAGCGGTAGGCAAAAAAGCTACTCACGTCGAGTTGTTCGATGGGAGGAAGCACGTTGTTCACGACCGCATCGCGCACCACCATGCGGTCGAGGTTCGTCTCGTCTTGCGCCATGTAGGAGGCCAGTCCCTCGAACAGCCACAGCGGCGGCTGCGAGCGCAGGGCGCGCCCCAGGTTGCCCTCGAAGAACATGGAGAACTCGAAGATATGCGTCAGCTCGTGGACGATCACCTTGTACAGAAAGTCCGGAGGAAAGTCGATGGGCAGCACCATCCGGTTCTGCAAGGGTTCGGCGAAGGCCAGCGTGGACTCGGGGATCTCGGAGAGCTGCACGTTGGTCTGCTGGAACTCGGCGTGAGTTTTGTAGACGATCAGCGGGACGCGCCAGCGCAGCTCGTGGTCGAAGGCGCGGCTGAGGTAGTCGTAGGCGCTCTCCGCGTAGGCAACGATGTCTTCGAGGAACGGCTCCTCCTCCGGGTAGTAGTGCACGTCGAAATGCGGCGATTTGTAGACGCGGAAGTCGAACCGCTCGTAAGCGATCTTGTTCTGCCCGAACCCGCTGTCGAACAGTTGGGCGCGGACGGCATTCGCCGAGGCGAAGCCGACCGCGGCGAGGGCGATGGCAATCCGCAAGCGTTGCATCTCCCGTTCCTCTGCGGGTCTCACCCGCGGAAGATGACGCGCAGGTCCTGGTGGTGCTGGAGCGTCACGGAACCCAGCAGGTCACCCGCCATCCGGTCCGAGAGCTCGTAGAGAGCGGTCAACGCGTCGTTGCCGGTTCCACCGAAGACCCCGGTGCGTTGGACGCGGTCGCGCAGCAGCAGCGCGCCGTTGCGCCCGTCCAGGTACCACAGCTCGATCTCCAGCGAGAACTCCTCCTGCTCCACGAACCGCGTCTGGCGCACCTTCTGGCCCGTCGCAGGGCTGATCAGATCCACGTCCTGGAATCCCGACGCGTCGCGTCGGGCGAAACGTGCGCGTCCGGACACGATGATGTCGGCGCCGTGGGTCGCGCCGAGGTGACGCCAGAACTCGAGGTTCGCCAGCAAATCCTCGACCCGTTGCTCCGGGATGGCCGGCGGGGGGTTGACCTCCAGGACCTCGAGACTCGTGTGCCGCCGGAATTGCGAGCGGAGATAACGGGCCAGCTCCCGGCTCAGGTCCACGCGCTCCGCCTCGGGCACCTGGAAGGCGGCGACCAGCAGGCTCGTGTAACCGGTCAGATCGAGCCGCGCCGGCACGGGAAGCGACACGGTCACGGGCAAGCGTTTGCCCCTCTTGCCCCGCGGCCGGCGCGGTGCCTCGCCCGCAGGAGCAGGCGAGGGCTCCTCGGTCCGGCTCTCCAGCGATTCCAGGAGATAGGCGTTGCGCCGCGCGTTGTCGCCGATGTCCGGGTCCTGCGGGGCGAGCTGGAGGGCCCGCTCGTAATGCTGCCGAGCCGTGGTGTACTCGCCCAGGGCTTCCGCAGCGACGGCCAAGTTGTTCCAGAGGTAGGGATCCCCCGGATCCAGATCCGCGGCTTGCTCCCAGCGGAAGCGCGCTTCGCGCCACTGCCCCTTCGCGGCCATCTTGGCCGCGAAGTGCATGAGCAGCTCCTTGTCGATCTCCTGCGCCGAGGCCCCGCCGGATACCCCGGCGAGGGCGGCGAGCGCGGGGGCGAGCCACGGCCTGGCGGTCCGGCCGGCCCTGGCCCGCGAGGGCGGGCCAACGAGGCACAGGAGGCGTGACACGATGCGCGATGGCCGCGGGATCCTCATGCGTGATCCGGGTCGAGCCCGTTCGCCCGTCGGCCTTCGGGCCGGCGTGCACCACGAGCCGCGACGCGCACGCGGGAGGCGAAGCGCGACGCGAGGGAGCATACTACACCGAACAGCGATGGCAGGCCGCCTCATCCACCCCGCGCGGGGGCCGCTCAAGGCGCGGCTGCACGCGGTACCCTCGAAGAGCGTCACGCACCGGGCCCTCGTGGCAGCCGCGCTCGCCCGCGGAACGAGCCTGCTGCGCAGCCCCCTCGAGGCCGACGACACGCTCGTCACCCGGGACGGGCTCGCGCAGCTCGGTTTTTCCGTCCGCTGCACCCCCGAGGGCTGGTCCGTCGAGGGCCGGGCGGGGAGGGTTCCGGGGGGCGGCACGCTGCAGCTCGGCGCTTCGGGAACCTCGTTCCGCTTTCTCGCGGCGGTGGCGGCTCTCGGGGAGGAGCCTTCGCGGTTGGACGGCACGCCGCGCCTGAGGCAACGGCCCGTGGAAGAGCTGCTGCAGGCGTTGGAGGGGCTCGGCGCGCGGGTCGAACGCCCCCCTGCCGGCTCCCTGCCGCTTATCGTCGGGGGCCGTGCGTGGGACCCACAGGCGGCGCGGGTGGGGGTGCGGGGAGCGCGCAGCAGCCAGTTCGCGAGCGCGTTGCTCCTCGTCGGGGCCCGGCGGCCTCGGGGGCTCGAGCTCGTGGTCGAACCGCCCGCCGTCTCTCTCCCCTACGTCGAGCTGACGGCGCACGTGCTGCGCGGGTTCGGAGTGCCCGTGGAGCGTACCGGACCCGCCACCTGGCGCGTGCCGCCCTGCGACTACGCGGGCCGGGACTTCGCGATCGAGGGCGATCACTCGAGCGCGTCCTACTTCTTCGCCGCCGCGATGCTTCTCGGGGGAAGCGTGCGCCTGGAGGGCCTGGATCCCTACAGCCCCCAGGCGGACGCTCGGTTCCCCAAAGCGTTACGCGAGCTCGGCGCGACGGTTCGCTCGGGAGAGGGCTGGATCGAGGTCGAGGGCACGGGGCGCCTGCCGGGTTTCGAGGTGGACCTGACCGAGGCCCCGGATCTGGCGCCCACCTTCGCCGCTCTGGCGCTCTTCGCCGAAGGCACCGCGGTGCTGCGTGGGGTGGCGCACCTGCGACACAAGGAATCCGACCGCCTGGAGCTCGTGGCGCGCAATCTCCGCCGCCTGGGGCGCGAGGCGTGGGCAGAGGCGGACCGGCTCGTGGTCCGCGCCCCGGCGGGCCGTCTGCGGGGTGGCCCCGTGGAAACGGCGGGCGACCACCGGATCGCGATGGCCTTCGCCGTCGCGGGGCTCAGGCTCGGCGGTGTCGTCCTCGACGACGCGGCCTGCGTCGCGAAATCCTATCCGCGCTTCTGGGACGATCTGGGCCGGCTGACCTCGGGCCGGTAGGCCCGCGCGCGGCAGGTGCGCTCAGAACTGGAACGTCACCCCGCCGAGCCAGCCGTCGAGCCGGATGTCGTGCGTCTTGAAGATGCCGGATACGGTGGTCAACCGCGCCTGAAGCGTGGTCTCCGGCAGAACGATCGCCTCGGGAAGCAGCACGGAATCCTGGAACGCGCCCGTCAGGAAGGCGAGCTGCAGGTGGAGTCCTTCGACGAGGCGCACCCGCACGCCGATCTCGAGCGCGGTGTGCCACGCGCTCTTGTCCACCTCCGCTTGGAGGCGCGCTTGGACCGGGACGATCTCGCTACCGTTGTTGGTCAGGATGATGATGTCGCCCGTGTCCGTGTCCGCGGACAGCAGCACGAAGGCCGCGCGCGCCTCCTGGTAGAGCACGAGCCGCTCGCGCAGGAAGCGCTCCTGGAGCTCGAGTCCCATCGAGGTGCCCGCGCCGTCGGTGTCCTGTCGAAGGACGAGCGGGCGCAGTATACTCCCCGAGGTGAAGCCCGCACCCTGGCTGTTCACCTGCAACCATGCTCCGGCGGGGACGTGGCCTTCGTAACGATACCGACGGATACCGCCCATCCAGCGCGCGTGGTAACGCCTACCGCCGAAATCGCGCTCCAGGGCGAGGTCGAAGACCTCGACCCGGTTCTGCAAGTTTCGCGGTGCCGGGCCTTGGAGGACGAGATCCGGGGTAGCGGCGTAGCGCACCTCGTCCAAGTCGGCGATGTTGTCGGCATCCGCGTCGTCCGCGACGGGGTTCCACAGGGGTGTCGTGCGCTCGGAGGTGAAGCCGCCGGGCTGCGCCGCGTAGGTCCACCACGACAGCGGCTGCGAGGTGCGGTCGTTGAACAGTCCTCTGGTTTCGTCGAACGTGAGGGAGAGCAGTCCCTCGCTGCGGAAGCTGTAGTGGTCCTCCTTGTAGCCCTCGAAGCGCAGGAGCACGCGACCCTTTTTGCCCGGGAGCTTCCAACCGATGGCAGCGCGTCCGAGGGTGGCATCGTCGACATCGAGGAAGCTGCGGCTCAGGTCGGTGCTGCTCGTCGCGATCGAGCTGTTGAGATCCTCGGCGTCCACGCTGCCGGTCAGGGCCTCGAGATAGAGGGCGAAGCGGTTCTGCTTGTTCGTCGGACCCTCGCCCGCTTTCTCGTCTTGGGCGTAGGCTCCGGGCATCGCCCCGAACGACAGGGCCAGAACGAGCAACGCGATAGGCTTCGCTCCCATCCCTCGAGCCCCCATCCGTCTCCGCCGGGACGGCCCGTGCGGTGCGCACCCTGCACAAAAGCCCCCCTATATAGGGGCAAGCACCCTTCCCCGTCAAGGCGCCGGCAGGGGGTAGAGGTCCCCGCGGGCCAATTGGCGCTGCACGGGTGCAGACACCCGAGCTATTGACCGGGCGGCAAGAGGATTGCAGATTGGCAGCATGGCGATGCGGGTGGTTCGGGCGCGTTGGGCTCTCGTCGCGGCGTTCGTGCTGGCTCCGCTGTCGTGGCTGGAGGCCGGCACGGCCCGGTTCGACCGGGAAGCCGGCGAGCGGGAGTTTCCGGTGTATCGAGAGGTCCAGCGCGTGCGGATGGTCCTGCTCTCGGCTACGGTGGAGGACCGGCGCGGCAGGGCGGTTCGCGGGCTGACCCGCGACGATTTCCGGCTGTTCGAGGACCGGGTGCCGCAAGAGATCGCCTTCGTGTCGGTCGAGTCTGGAGAGCCCAAGGCCATCGCGTTCCTCCTCGATGTTTCGGGCAGCATGCGCCAGCGCGACAAGCTGGGGGCGGCCAAGCGGGTGGTGGAGGAGTTTGCCCGCCGCCTGAGGCCCCTCGACCGGGTGGCGCTGATCTGCTTCGCCGACGATCAGGTGGCCTGGGTGACGCCGTTCACGTCGGACAAACAGGTTTTCCTCGAACGCCTCGCGGTCCAGGAGGGTTTCGGGCAGACTGCGCTCCACGACGCCGTGGCGGAAGTCCCTCGTCTCGTTTTCGAGGAGCCTGGCGGCCCGCACCGGCGCGCCATCGTGCTGCTCACCGACGGCGTCGATAACCGCAGTCGCCTGACGGCCGAGCAGGCCATCGAGGCGGCGCGACGCGTGAGCGTGCCGATCTACTCCGTCGGCTTCGCTTCACTGGTGGCGCGCTCGGCGGGCGACGGGGACGTGCCCTTCAACTTGGACGTGCTCCGGAGGTTCAGCGAGGAGACCGGCGGCCGGCTGTTCGTCGTCAGCGAGACCTCCGAGCTGGAGCGGGCCATCGCCGAGATTCAAGAAGAGCTGCAGTACCAGTACCTCATCGGCTACTATCCCACTCGCACGCGCTGGGACGGCAGCTTCCGGCGCGTCCAGCTGGAGACGCGCAACCGCCGGCACACCGTACGCACGCGCAGCGGCTACTACGCCTTGCCCTAGCTTGCGCGCCGGGGACGCGCGAAGCGATGCGCGCCCCCGGGCTTCGCCGGATGGGACCGGGAAGTCAATCCCGGCCTGACCCGCGTAAGAACTGCGCGCGGCTGCGTGTAACTTTTGCGGTGCGACCGCCGCCCGAAGCCCCGGTGCGGGTTGGCACGACGTTTGTAGCGCACGAGACTGGAGAATCCCGAGCGGACAAGCTAACGTAACGGGCATGGCAGAGGAGGGGCTGTCGTGATGGACCGCAAAGGGCGCGTGCTGATGGTGTCCGTAGCGCTGCTGGCCCTCGTCGGGTCGGCGGGATGCGTGAGCAAGAAGCTTTTCCGCAAGAACATGACGGAGACCGAGGAGCGGATCGTGGGCGTGGAAAGCGCCGTGGAAGCCAACGAACGGCGCGTCGCCGAGCTGGCCGAGGAAACCGACCGCAAGATCGCCGAGGTCAAGGGAACCGCGGAAAGGGCGGCCGAGATCGGCAGCCAGGCCATGGGCGCCGCGGAGCAAGCCAAGGTCGTGGCCGAACGCGCGGCCCGCGGCAAGCTGCTGTGGAGCGTAACACTCTCGGACGATCGAGTGCACTTCGGCTTCGACGAGGCTGCGCTCTCGCCGGAGGCGATGCGGATCCTGGACGAACTCGTGGCCCAGGTTCGGGGGCTGGACAAAGCCGTTTACCTGGAGATCGAAGGCCACACGGACAACGTGGGCAGCGAGGAATACAACTACGCCCTCGGCGAGAAGCGGGCCATCGCCGTCCGGGATTACCTGCGGCAGCGGGGAATCCCGCTGCACGCCATGAGCGTCATTTCCTACGGCGAATCGAAACCGGTGGTGGACAACGCCACCCCCGAGGGCCGCGCCCGGAACCGCCGGGTCGTGATCCACGTCCTCGAATAGTCTCGGCGTCCGCGCGGGCTGTCTTCGCGAGAGGGCTAGCCGTCTCGCCGGGCGGACACCCCGCAATCCGCGCGGCTCGGACGGGACAGGGCAAGAGCTTGGTGCGGGCCGCCGCAGCGGCTGGCGTGCGCCTTGCTTCCCGCGCCCCGCGCGGGGGCAGGAGGCGCAAGCCATGGTTCGTTCCGGTCGTCTCGTCGCTTTGGCTTCTCTTCTCGCGCTGCTCGGTCTGGTTCCCCCGGCGCTCGCCGCCTCGCGCCGCGGAGGTGGCTCGGGCGCCTTCGAGGTGCGCCTGGGCGGTTTCTTCCCGCGGGCGTCCGGGGATTTCTGGCGGGCGAACGAAGAGCTGTTCGCGTTCGACGGGAGCGACCTGCGCTCCACGACCCTGGGCGTGACCGTTCGGACTGCCGTAGCGCGCGGCCTGGAAGTGGGCTTCAATCTCGATTTCTATAGCGATACGGTGGCGACAGCCTACCGCGACTTCGTGGACGACGCTGGATTCCCCATCGTGCACGACACGCGGTTGCGCCTCATGCCGCTCCTGGTGGACCTGCGCGTGGGCGCCGGCGGGCGGAACAGCCGCGGCAAACGCGGGACCGGGATCTACGCCGGCGCCGGGGCGGGAGTGACGTACTGGGAGTACGAGGAGATCGGGGACTTCATCGATTTCGGGACGGACCCGCTGGAGATCTTCTTCGACCGGTTCCGGGACGACGGGTGGACGTTCGCCTGGACGGCGCTGCTGGGCGCCCGCGTACCGCTGACCTATCGGACCTCCGTCGTGATCGAGGGCCGCTATCTCGGAGCCGAGGACGATCTCGGAGGCGATTTCGCCGGATTCGGCACCCTCGATCTGTCCGGAGCCTCGGTTCAGGTGGGATTCGCTTTCGGCCGGTGAGGATCGCCGCCGGCGCGTCGGCTGGGGGGTGCGTCTGCCCGAGCCGAACTCAGGTCCCCTCGAACGCGTCGGCGGGCTCCCCCAGGAGCTCCGCCACCTTGCGCTGGATCGCTTCGCCGGCGTGCAGTCCCTTGAGCACGAGATCGTCTGCCCCCAGCTCGCGCAGGCGCTTCCAGGGCGCCCCGTAGATCTCCGATTCATCCTCCGCGGTGAAGATCAGGACCGGGCAAGGCTTCGGGCGCAGCCTGGCGAGCCAGGCGAGCCCGCCGCGGCCGCCGTCGAGCCCCGGATCCACGAGGATGAGGTGGACGGGCTCGCGCGCCAGCACGGCGTCCGCTTCCGCGATCGTGCGCGCCAGCCGCACTTCGTAGCGCGGCTCGAGCGCCTCGGCCAAGAGTTCCTGGAAGTAGTCCATGTCTTCCAAGACGAGGATCGTCCGCCGCGCTCTCGCCGCCGGCGCAGCCTGCGCCGCGCGCGAGCGGAAATGCAAGCCGCAGCGCGGGCAGACGACCTCGTCCGCGGTCGCGGCGTGCGCCTCGATCGCGCTCGGCTCGGCCACAGCTGCCGAGCGCGATTCCGGCAGGCTGGCGGCCACCGACAGGCGGGCGCCGCAAACCGGGCAGGGCAGTTCCGTCGGTCCCGCAAGCTCGGTGATGAAACCCTGCCCGCAGACGTCGCAGTGCACTTCGAGGCTCACGGCAGCCTCCCCGCCACGGCATCCCCGAAATAGGGCAGCGGATCGAGGGGCCGGCCGTGGCGCCGGAGCTCGAAGTGACAGTGAGGACCGGTGGCTTTTCCGGTGCGCCCCACGCGGGCGATGGTCTGCCCCCGGCGGACCGGCTCCCCGCGCGCGACGAGCAGCACGGCGTTGTGAGCGTAGAGCGTGGCCCAGCCGCCCTCGTGATCCACGATCACCGTCTTGCCGTATCCCCGCAGCGTTTCGCCCGCATAGCGCACGCGCCCGTCGGCCGCAGCGATGACGGCCGTTCCCGGAGCTGCGCCGATGTCGAGCCCGCGATGGGGCCTCCCACCACGCGGCGCGCCGTAGCCCGAAAGCATCCGGCCTCCCGGCACGGGCCACGCCAGGCCCGCGAGGGGAGGGTCTTGCTGCCTCAGCTCCGGGGGCTCCGGAGGGGGGGCCGGGAAAGGCGAGATCTCGAGCACTTCCTGGGCGCCCGGTATGAAGAGCACCTGCCCCGCCTCGAGGCGCGTGGGGTCCTGGAGCCCGTTGACCTCGGCCAGGATCTCCACCGTAGTCCCGTAGGCCCGCGCGATACGCCACAGAGTCTGCCCAGGCTGCACCAAGTGCAGGACGCCCTCCTGAGGGGGCTCTTCCTGCGGCTCATGCCCCGCCGCGCCGGGCGTGGCCTCGACGGCCTCCGTTCCCACGGAGACGGGGGCTTTGCGTGTGCCCCCCCCGCAGGCCGCCCCGACCACGGCCAGCGACACCAGGGCGAGAGCGCCCCACCCACCGCCTCGGCAGCCGCGCACGAGGCGAAGATAGGGCCCCGAAGGCCCCGCGCCAAGCTGGACTATCCGGGGGTCCTTCCCGAGGGGATAGGTGCGCGAGGGGGTGGCGACTCGCGAGGGTTCCCGCGTGGCGAGGCAGGAGGCGATGGGCGCACGACGGGAATCGGTGTCGCTCGTCCCCGCTCCGGGGCTAGGGCCTGAGCCAGTACGCCCGCCGTTCGATGGAGCGCAGCGTCCAGTGCTCCTCGGGCCCGCTGAGGCGCAGGAGCGGGTGACTTCCCTCGTCGTCGAACCAGAGGGTCCGTTCGAAGCCCTCGCCCCGAATCTCCACGCGCCACGCGCGCCGCTCGCCAAGCCCGGTCGCCACGGTTTCGAGACCGCGGACGCTCAGCCGCGCCTGGCGCCACTCCAGGGGACCCCCGCGGTTCGTGCCGAGCGTGGGAACGACGCGCAACGTCAGCTCCAGTCCCTCGCGAAATTGCAGCCCGCGCAGTGTCACCGGGAGCTGGTCTTCCAGGAGATCCCCGGGCTGCACGCGCCAGCTCTGGTTTCCGTCGCCCTCGGCGTCGAAGTACGAGGCCCAGGCGTAGTGGGCCTGAGTGTCGCGCACCCGGAGGACCTTCCAGGTGTTGCCGCACCACTCGTGGCTCGTCACCGTCAGCTTCACCAGGTGTTCGGGTCGCTCGCGGCGGACGAACACGCTCGTCATGATGCGGTAGTCGTAGTTCGGCGTCGGGATCTCGCGGACGAGGTTGAGCTTGAGCACGGGCAGCAGGCGGCGTCCCTCGTAGGGGGGATCCGCCTTGACGAGACGCTCGGCGTCGAAGTCCTCCGTGACCACGATGGCGATGGCTTCGAAGGGTCGCGGCGCGCCGTAGATCACCCGCGAGGCCTCGTAGACCGCCACCTCGGCCCGCCCGTCGTCCCACACCGGATCGAGCGCCCAGGCGGGATCGAAGCCGGGGGCCTCGTCTCGGGCGCAGGCCGGTGCGGCGGCAAGCGCGCAGAGCAGGAGCACCCCCGTCCGGCAGCCACGCTGCCTCGAACCTCCACGTCCGCTTGCATCTCTCATGGCTTCCTCCACCCCCGCCGGGCCGCTGCGGGTGGTGGCCCGGCAGGGAGCCCTATATAATCGTCGCCTGTCCCGAGCCCGGACTCGAGCCACGAGAGGAGGAAGACGTCGCTTTGCGTCTCGATCCGATCGTCGCCGCCCTCCTCGCGGTATCCGCGGCGGCGCTCGCGGCCCCGCAACAGCTCGGGCAGGTCGAGCCGCTCGAGTTCGGGGAGCCGTTTCCCCCGCTCAGTCTCGACAATCTGAACGCCGGTGTCGGCGGCCCGCCAGTGGTGGACCTCTCGCGGGTTCTCGGCAAGCGCCCCGTCGTCCTCTGCTACTGGATTCCCGGCAACTACCGCGCGGATCAGGTGTTCCAGGAACTCCAGGCGCTCGCGGACGACATCGGCCCCGAGCGTCTCGTCCTGCTGGGCGTCACAGCGGTGGAACGGGGCATCCGCCCCGAGGAGGTGGCGACGCGCGCCCGGGAGCTGAAGATCCGCGTGCCGGTGTTGCGCGACCGGGACTTTCGCATTGCCCAGTCCCTCAACGTGCGCAGCGTGCCCAGCATCACGATCCTCGATGCGGCGGGACGGCTGCGCCTGGCGAACGGGGCGAGCCTCAAGCAGCCGCTGGAGTACAAGGTGACGCTCGCCGATGCGCTGCGCCGCGTCGCCGAGACGGGCGAGCTCGCCACCTACGGGGCGCTCGGTCGTTGGTATCCCGTGCGCGAGCTCGTCGGGGAGAAATGCCCGGATTTCCAGGCGCCGCTGCTCGACGGTTCCCGCAAGCGCTGGTCCGAGATGCTCGCGGCGGACAAACTGAACGTGCTCGTGTTCTGGTCGGTCGAGTGCCCGCACTGCCGGCAGGCGCTGCCGCCGCTGTCCCGCTGGCTGAAGGAACATGGTCAAGGGATCAACCTCGTCGGAGCGGCCGATGTTCCCAACGAAGCGGTGCGCGTCAAGACCGAAGAATTCTGCCGCGCCAACGGCCTGTCGTTCCCGGTTTTCCTCGACGAGGGTTTGAACATCGCCAAGCAGTTCCGCATCGTCTCCACACCCACCTTCGTGATCGTGCGCCCGGACGGGACGGTCGACTCGGTCATCCTCTCCGGGGAGGAAGGGCTCGAGGCCAAGCTCGAAGCCAAGCGTCGCGAGCTGTTGGGGGCCAAGGGCTGAGGGATCAGCCCCGCCGCGGGGGCGGGTGCCCGCCTCCGTGCGCGACGATGGCCGGCAGCGGTCTCAGGTCGGGCAGGGCTCGCCAGCGCGGGTCGAGCCGGCCCCTGCGGTCCACGAGCAGCGCCGCGATCCCCGCGGCGTGGGCCCCGGCGAGATCGAGCTCGGGGGAGTCGCCGACGTGCAGGGCGCGCTCGGGCGGCACGCCCAGCCGGGCGAGGGCGCGACGGAAGATGGCCGGCGCCGGCTTCTCGACGTCCTCCCCGCTCGAGACGACGATGGCGTCGAACGCCCACGCCAGCCCCAAGCGCTCCAGCAACGCGGCCAGGCGGCTGTCCCAGTTCGAGACGACCGCAAGGCGCACGCCGGCGTCCGCGAGCGCGGCGAGCACTACCGGAACCTCGTCGAAGACGCGCCAGGCCTCGCGCTCGCCGAACGCCTCGCGCAACGGCTCCAGCAGCTCGGCCGCCCGCGCCGTCGCCTCCGGCCCCAGGGCGCGCAGGAGCGTGCCTCGCACGAACGCCAGCCAGTAGCCCGCCTCGCCCCCCGCGAAATAGGCGTAGCGATTCCGGCCCGCCGGGATGCGCGCCTGGAGAGCTTCCCAGGTCTCGCGCAACGCGGCCTCCAAGCGCTCTGGCGGGAGGCGCAACCCGTGTCGCGCCAGCACCCGGGCGTAGACCGCGCCGAAGCTCTCGCGCGGCGCGAGGAGCGTTTCGCCCGCGTCGAACAGCACCGCGTCGTAGCACCGCACGCCGCATCCGCCTCCGTTGCTGCCCGCGATCCCCTGCGGCATCATAGCCGCTTCCCTCAACCGAAGGGGGC
Organism: Acidobacteriota bacterium; assembly: GCA_037447115.1. Lineage (GTDB taxonomy): Bacteria > Acidobacteriota > Polarisedimenticolia > Polarisedimenticolales > JBBIHH01 > JBBIHH01. The sequence goes on along the minus strand of JBBIHH010000007.1, from coordinate 17,969 downwards.
GCGCGATGCGTTTGTTGCTCCTCAGCAGCTCGCGAACGTACGGCACCGGGTACCTCGACCACTGCGAGGCGGAAATCCGCCGTCTGCTCGGCCCGCGGGCGCGCGTGCTTTTCCTACCCTATGCGCTCCACGACCGCGACGGCTACGCCGCCATGGCGCGGGAGCGCTTCGCCCGCATGGGCCTGCGTCTCGAGTCGGTCCACCGGGAACCCGATCCCGCGGCTGCCGTCGCGCGCGCCGAGGCGTTCTTCGTCGGCGGCGGCAACACGTTCCGGCTTTTGGCTGCGCTGCACCGTTTCGGCCTGCTGGAGCCCCTGCGCGAACGGGTGCGGGCCGGCGCGCCCTACATCGGCTCGAGCGCCGGCTCCAACGTGGCCTGCCCCACGATCCAGACGACCAACGACATGCCGATCGTCCAGCCGCCCTCGTTCGAGGCCCTCGGTCTCGTGCCCTTCCAGATCAACCCGCACTACCTCGATCCCGACCCCACGAGCCCGCACATGGGAGAGACGCGCGAGCAACGCATCGAGCAGTATCTCGAAGAGCACGAGCGGATCGTGGTGGGCCTGCGCGAGGGGGCGATGCTGCGGGTCGAGGGCGGAGGCGTGAGTCTCGTCGGCGAGGCAGGGGCCCGCGTCTTCCGGCGTGGAAGCCCGCCCGAGGAGTTCGCCCCGGGCTCGCGGCTCGACTTCCTGCTGGAGGGATGACGCGGCGGGGCCCCGAGGTGGCCGCTCAACCTCCGCCGCCGGCTCCGGCCTCGGCGGGAGCGGGCACGGCGAAGGTGTCCGGTGCGATCGGCGGGTCGAACTCGAGCCCGGTCACGCTCAGCCGCAACACCTCTTGGCCGTCGAAGTGGAGGCGCTGCTCGAAGGGCACGCGGTGGCCGTCCACGTCCCGATAATCCCCGAAAAAGATCTCCACGGTCCCCGGGCTTCCCTGCAAGGGGTGGCGCCCCTGGAAGCTCTGGCGCAGGACCCGCCCGTCCGCGGCGACGCACAAGCGCGAGCGACTCTGCTCGACCGTGATCTCGATCTCGTCGCAAGGCGTCCCTTCGACGTGGCCCGAGCCCGCGGCGATCGCTTCCACTCCGCCGCCGGCGGCTCGTAACGCGACATAGAACAGGTCGCGGCGCAGGTCCTCGCGGATCCGCTCCTGGTGCTCTTTGCCGAGCGGCATCGTCCGCCCCCGGGCCGTGGCCGCGAGTGTTGCGCCGTCGAAGACCACCCGCTGCTCGCCCATGGGCGTGCGCATGACTTGATGGAGCTTGTCGGGGTAGGCGACGGTGACGGACTGCGAGAAAGAGAACGACGGCCCCCCCGCCGTGGCGGTGACCGTCGTGTCCTGTCGCAGCGCCCGCAGCGCCTCCGGCTGCCCCCCGCCGATGGCCGCCACCGCCCGTTCGAGGATCTTGCGGCCCGCGTCCAGGGCCGCGCGGCTGCGCTCGAGGGCGGGCGCCTGCTCCGGCGGGGCCGGGATCGTGATGTCCAGCACGGTCACCTCGCCGAAGCGGGACAGGGGCCGATCGAAATCGTCGGGGTTGCCGAGGACGAGCAGCGTCAGTTGCTCGGGATGGATGAACTTGCGGGCCACGCGAATCACGTCTTCCCGCCGGACCTTCTCGATGTTGGCACGGTAGCGTTCGAGGAAGTCGGACGGAAGCCCGTAGTAGGCGTAGGTCATCTGCTGGAACAGGATCTCGCTTTTGGAGTCGTAGTTGAAGACGAAGGAGTTGAGGATCGACTCCTTGGCTCGCTGCAGCTCTTCTTCGGTGGGGGGGTGGTCGAGCATCCCGCGGATTTCCTCCCGCAGCGCCTCCACCCCCGCGGCCATCGTCGAGGACTTGGTCTGCATGACGACCCGGAACAGGCCGGGATGCAGGTACCCCGCACCCACGCCCCCGCCCACGCTGTAGGCGAGCCCCTTGGCGGAGCGCACGTTGCTGAAAAGCCGGCCGGCGAAGCCCCCGCCGAGGACCTCGTTCATCACCTGCAGCGCGTAGTAATCGGGGTCGTCCGCCACGCGGGTGCCCAGGTGGCCCACGGCAATGCTGGCCTGCGTCACGTCGCGCTTCTCCACGAAGTAGATGCCGGGATTCGGTTCGGTGCGGTAAGGCTCCTGGCGCAGCTCGAACTCGGGACCCCGGGGCCAATCCCCCAAGACCCGCCGCACTTTGGCGATCATCTCCTCGGTGTCGAAATCGCCCACGAGGCCGAGGAAAATGTTGTTGGGGTGGTAGTAGCGCTGGTGAAACTCCACCAGATCCTGGCGGGTGACGGCGGCGATCGTGGCGTACTCCTCGAGCCGCGCCAGGGGCGATTGCGGGCCGTAGATCAGCCGCGAGAACTCCCGGAAAAGAATCCCGTTCGGATTGTCGTTGCGGCGCGCGATCGAGGCTTTGGCCTGGACTTTCGCCACCTCGAGCTTGTCCTCCGCGAAGCGCGGCTCGCGCAGGATCTCCGCGAAGACGCGGAAGACCTCGTCGAAATCCTCGCGCAAGCAATCCAGGGAGGCGGTGCCGGCGTCGCCGCCCATGCCGGTTTCGATCGTGGCGGCGCGCGCCGCGAGGAACTCGTCCACCTCGTCCCCGCTCATGCGCTTCGTGCCTCCCGTGCGCTGCACGGTGGCCATCAGGTTGGCCAGGCCCACCTTGTCCGCGGGTTCGTAGTAGGTGCCGGTGCGGACGCGGGCGCTGGCGCGGATCAGGGGCAACTCGTGGTCCTCGATGAGAAAAACGGTCAAACCGTTCTCGAGCGTCACGACCCGCGGCTGCTCGATCTTGAACTCGGGCAGCGGCGGGTAACGGATTTCCCGGTGGTGCTTGACTTGGGCCGCCGCGGGGGCGACCAAGGCCACCGGCAACAGCAGCGTGGGGAGGCGTCGGGTCGCTCTCATCGGGTCCCCTCCGCGCCCGTCTCGGGCTCCTGATGGACGATCATGGCGACGGTCCGGTTGGTGGGCTGGAAGGTCTCGCGGGCCACACGCTGGACGTCGGCCGCGGTGACGGCTTCGATGCGCTCCACGTGGCGGAAGAGTTCGCGCCAATCCCCGTAAAGGCTGTGGTAGGTCGCGAGCTGGATCGCGATCCCCTGGTTGCTCTCCAGCCCGCGGATCAGATCGGCGCGCGCGCGGGTCTTCGCCCGCCGGAGCTCCTCCTCCGTGACCGGCTCGGTCTGCAAGCGCGCGATCTCTTCGCGGATCGCCTGCTGGACGTCCTCGTTCGTGCGATCGCGCGCCGGTAGCGCGAAAAAGGCGATCAGGTTCGGGTACTTCTCGCCGGGAAATCCGGTGAACACCCCCACCTGCGCGGCGACCTTCTTGTCCCGCACGAGGCTGCGGTAGAGCCGTGCCGTGCGGCCCGTGGAAAGGATGTCGGCCATCACGTCGTAGACCGCTTCGTCCGGGTGCGTGACCGCGGGCTTGTGGTAGGCCTCGAAGTAGACCGGCTGCGAGGGATCGGGCAGGCGCAGCACGCGCTCCACGATCTGCTTGGGCTCCACGGTGCGCAGCGGCTCGGGCTCCGGCGCGGCGGGCATGCGCCCGAAGTATTTTTCCACGAGGGCCAGCGTCGCTCGGGGGTCCACCTGGCCGGCGATGGCGACGATCATGTTGCCGGGTACGTAGTACTTCTTGTAGAAGGCCCGGGCGTCGTCGAGCGAGAAGGCCATCAGGTCGCTCATGTAGCCTACGACGGGCTGCCCGTAGGGGTGCGCGATGAAGGCGGCCGCCAGGGCCTGCTCGATGAGCCTGCCGATGGGCTGGCTTTCCGTGCGCAGCCGGCGCTCCTCCATGACGACGTCGCGCTCTTTGTAGAATTCGCGGAACACGGGGTCGAGAAAGCGCTCCGATTCGAGGTAGGCCCACAGCTCCACCTTGTTCGCCGGAAGCGAGAAGAAGTACCCGGTGCGGTCCGCGTTGGTGAAGGCGTTGAGTCCCACGCCGCCCGCGCGGTCGATGATCTCGCCGAACTCGTTGCTCTTCACGTAGCGGCCGGCCTCTTCCTGGGCGTCCCGCCAGGCCTTCTCCAGCTGCACGAGCTTCGCGCTGTCGGGGCCCCCGGGACGGCGCCGCTCGCGGTCGTAAGCCCGGTAGGCCTCGTCCACCTTGGCCAGGGCCTTCTTTTCCGCCTCGTAGTCCGTCGTGCCGATCTTGCTCGTGCCCTTGAAGGCCATGTGCTCGAACATGTGGGCGATACCCGTGATGCCGGGCACCTCCTGAGCGCTGCCCACGTTGACCAGCGTGAAAAAGGAAACCACGGGGGCCGTGGGCCGCTCGTAGATCAGCACGGTCAGCCCGTTGGGCAGCCGGCGCTCGGTCACCCGCTTCTCGAAGGCTTCGACATCGAAGGCCGCCCGCGCTGGCGGCGCCGCGGCAACCAGCGCGAAGGCGACCCCCAGGGCCGCAAGGGTAGCTCGCATCCTCCACCTCGTCTCGTTGGGCCTCGAGAGCATAACGCGCCCGGGGCCGATTGTGGAGAGACTACGTCGGGCCAGGGGGCGGGTTTCATGCGGCCCGCGGGAGGCGGGCTACAATCGCGCCGTGGGCCGCGAGCGTTCCGAGCCTCGCGAGGGCTTCACCGGCCTGCCCGCCGCAGGATTCGCGCTGTTTCGCATCCCGGACCGGAGGGCGCGGCGCGAGGCGATCCTCGAACAGATCCACCCCGCGCTGCGGGCACTGGGCGAGGAGCTGCGCGGCCGGCTCGAGACGCCCTGGCCTCTTCACCTGCACCTCCCGCGGCTCGACTGGCCGCGGGGCTACGAGCCTTTCTGCACGTGGCTCGTCCTCTCGGCGCACAGGCAGGGCTACCAGGCGGGCCCGCAGTTGAACGTGGGGGTGCATGCGGACCACGTGGCGGTGCGGCTCGGCTGGGACGTCGAGGCCGCCGGGTTCGGGCGTTTCGAGTTCCTGTGCCGCTACGGTGGGCTGGGCGAGCAGATGGCCGAGCTGGCTCGCCAGCACGGCCTGTCCTTCCGGGTTTACGCGGGCGCAGCCTGGCCGGAGGGGGCTCGTCTCGTCTACGCCAGCGCTGCGGACTGGCCGGGTGCCTTCGAACAGGCGCGGCGGCACGGGAACTGGTTCGAGCTGGGTCGGCGCTACGAGCTGCCCGAAGCGCTGGAACTGGTGACCTCGCGGAGCTTTTTGGAGGAGGCGGCGCGGGTCCTGGGTGCGTTGTGCCCCCTGTACGCGCGGATCGTCGGGGGCGAGCCGGGGGGCGAGGAGCCCGCTCCGTGAGGCGGCACCACCGGGGAGCGGGCCGCCCCAGCCGGGGCGGCTGGCTGACGCGGCTGGGCAAGGTGGAGTCGGGGCGCAAGCGACAGCTGCACCGGCGCCGGCTGCCCCGTGCGTTGCGCGTCACGCTCGGCATCGCCGCCGGCGCGCTCGGTGTCGTCGCGCTGCTGTTCCTCGTGCGCTTGACTTTCGACCCCACGCTCCGGTCCCGCCGGGCGAGGGCCGAGGTGGAGGTCATCCGCATCGAGCCCGGCCGGGACGGCGGCGCCCCGCAAGCCGTGGTGTCCCTCGAGAGCCGAGAAGTGCGCATTCCCCTGGCGGGTTCGTGGGCGCAGGCAGTCGTTCCGGGAAGCCGGGTCGAGGTGGACTACACGGTCTTCCCCGGGGGCGGGCCGATTCGGGTGGACCGCTGGCGGCCGGCGAATCGCCCCCCGAGCCCCTGAGATCTGGTCAGCCCTCCCGTTTCGGCGTAGAAATAAGCCCTTATGCTCTTGCGGCAAAAAACGAGCCCTCTCGCCTTGTGGGGTGTGGCGCTCGGCGCTTGCTTCTCCCTGGGCTTCGCGCCCCGGGGCGAGTCCGAGCCGCAGCAGCGCCCGTACGCTCCGCCCGCGCTGCGCGCGGTTTCCGTGGATTCCCGCGCCGCGACACCGGAAGCGCAAGCGGTCCGCGACTTCCTGGCGCGTTACGGGGGCACCTGGTGGTTCGATGCCGACGCGCGCACGGGCCTCGTGGTCATGGCACGCGGCTCCGGCATTCCCTGGATCCCCGGACGCGGCAACGCGCTGGGGGCCGACGCCCTTGCGGGCCTGCCCCTTCCCGACGGCGAGGTGACGCTCGAGACGCTGGAGCCCCTGGCCCGCGCCTTCATCGCTGCCAACGCGCCCCTTCTCGCTCCTCGCGATGGCGTGCTGGTTCTGGATCGGGTCGCGAGCGGGTCCCGCGACGGGGGACGGCTGTGGAGCCTGGAGTTCCGCTGGCTCGTGGGGGATGTTGCGGTCGATCAGGCGCGTGTCTTCCTCAGGCTCAACAACGGGAACCTGACGCAGTTCGGTGCGCCCTACATCGGGCGAGCCGGGATCGACCCCAGGCCCACCCTCGGCGCCGACGAGGCCCGGGCGGCGCTGCTCGCCTGGTCCGGCCACGGCGAGCTGGCGCGTTTCGTGGAGGAGCCCGAGCTGCGCATCCAGCCCGAGGAGGCGGGGGACCGGCTCGCCTACCGCCTGGTGTGGGTGATGCGCTACCGCGTGAGGTCGGGGGTGGAGACCTGGGAGGGCCGGGTGGATGCCCACACGGGCGAGGTCGTGGCCTTCGAGGACGTCAACCGTTACGGGCGCGTGCGCGGCGGGGTCTACCCCCGCACGGTCGTGGACACGGAGATCTCCGCGCCCCTGCCCCTTGTGCGGGTCGAGGGCGAGGTCCCGCGCGTGTCGGACCGTGGCGGGTTTTTCGACTACACGGGGGGCACGATCCAGTCCGGCCTGGACGGGGAGTTCTTTCGCACGAGCTGCCAGGACGGCTGCTCCAACCCGCCGCAGGCGAGCGCTTCGGCGAAGCTCGGCATCGGCTGGCTCGACTTCGGTTTAGGAGGCCAGGACGAGATCGGCAACGGCAGCTCGACCCGCGCCGAGCGCACCGCCTTCTATCACGCGAACCAGGTGCGGCGCGTGGCGAAGAAATGGCTCTCCATCTCCTGGCTCGATCAGAACATCGGCGTCAACGTGAACATCGCCGACACGTGCAACGCTTTCTGGGACGGCTCGGCGAATTTCTTTCGTTCGGGCGGCGGCTGCAACAACACGGGCGAGATCGCCGACGTCGTGTACCACGAGTGGGGCCACGGGATCGACGGCAACACCCGCGCGGGCGACGGCGCGACGGGGGAGGGCACCGGGGACGTGGTCTCGACCCACATGACCCACGATGCCCGCATCGGTCCTTATTTCCAGACGGACGGCGACGCGGTGCGCGATCTCGACAAGAACCGCACCTCCAAAGGACTTCTCACGCGCAGCAATGTCACGAGCAAGTGCCCGCCCGGCTCGGGGCCCCTGGGACGCGAGGTGCACTGCGAGGGCGAGATCTACGGGCAAACCTCCTGGGATCTGAGCATGGCCCTCGTCGCCAAGCACGGGCACCACACGGGCTGGAGGACCTCGGAGCGGATCTTCTTCGTGTCCCTGCCGGACGCGGGCTCCTATCTTCCGGATCGGCCCTTCCCGATCTACGACGCCTACCTCCAGGCGGACGACGACAACGGCAACCTCGCCGACGGGACCCCCAACGGGGCGGAGATCTTCCAAGCGTTCGATACCCACGAAATCGCCGGGAGGAGAGTGGGCTCGTCGCCTGCGTGCGCGCGTCCTGCGCAGCCCGTGCCCACGGCCACGCCGGGTTGCGGGCAGGTGACGGTGAGCTGGAACGAGGTCGCGCAGGCGGACCACTACGTCGTGATGCGCGCCGAGATCCTCGCCGACGGTCCCTTCTTCCCGCTGGCCCAGCTGCCCGCCGGGACGACGAGCTTCGTGGACCGCGAGGTGGGCTCGGGCGTGGACTACCACTACGTCGTGATGGCGGTCGCCGCGGATGGTTGCGAATCCACGATCGAAAGCCCTGTCCGCGTGCGGCTCGATCCGGCGCCGCTGCTGTCGGTGACCTCCGTGACGCCGACCGACGAGCCGCGGGGCAATCGCTCGGGCTTTCCCGATCCAGGCGAGGAGGTGGACCTCCAGGTCCGCGTCGGGAACCTCGGGGACCTCGACGCCTCGGCGATCAGCGGCGTGCTCGCGAGCGCCACTCCGGGCGTGACGCTCCTCGACGATACGGACAGCTGGCCCGATCTCGCGCCGGGCACACAGGCGCTCCAGGCGGGGACGCTGCGGTTCAGCACGGATGGGGCGCAGGTGGCCTGCGGCGACGTGGTGCGGTTTCGTCTCGATCTCTCGGAGGCCTCCGGGTGCTCCGGTGAGGCGTCCTACTTCGACGTCGTCATGGGCGATCGCCAGAGCTTGTTCCACGACGACTTCGAGACGGACCAGGGCTGGGCCCTGGACACGGTGAATTCCACCGCCACGGCCGGGAACTGGACGCGGGGCGACCCGGACGGGACGAGCTTCCAGCCCGAGGACGATGTCTCCGAGCCGGGCGCGCTGTGCTGGTTCACCGCGCCCAACGCCGGCGGGGTGGGAACCGACGACGTGGACGGCGGTGTCACGATCCTGGTCTCGCCTGTTCTAGACCTTTCCGGGTTTTCCCAGGCGATCGTTTCGTACTCGCGGTGGTTCGCCAACCGGGACCTGGGCGAGGATGCGGGCGATTTCTTCGCCGCCGATGTCTCCGCCGACGGCGGCGCCACGTGGGTCAACCTCGAAACGCTGGGGACGAACGAGACGGCGCCGAGCTGGGTGCGGCGGGAGTTCCACCTGGAGCAGTTCATCCCGCTGACCGACCAGGTGCGCCTGCGCTTCCAGGCCTCCGACGGTCCGGCGACGGGGAACCTGATCGAGGCCGCGGTGGACGAGGTGCGAATCGAGGAGCCGGTTTGCGACGACACGCCTGCGTGCTTCACGGAGCCCACCTTTGCCGGTCTCGAAAGCGCGCAGCCGGGCAGTTCCTGCGGCGAGATCGAGCTCGCCTGGCAAGCCGCGAGCTCGAACTGCCAGAACGCCACGATCACGTACCGCGTTTACCGTTCCACCGACCCCGCCTTCGTCCCCGGGCCGGCGAACCTCGTGGCGCAGGGCTTGACCGGCACGAGCTTCACCGACACCCTGCTGCAGCCCGGTGTCACCTATTTCTACATCGTCCGCGCCTTCGATTCGCGCTCGGGCGAGGACACGAACCTCGAGCGGCGCAGCGCGACCTCCCCCAGTGAGCCCGACCTCCGGCCGCCCGTCTTCGCGGGCCTCGCCGCGGCCGATGCGGGAGCCAACTGCGGCGAGGTGGTCCTCGGCTGGAGCGAGGCGCAGGAAACGTGCAGCGCACCTGTCGCCTACCAGGTCTACCGCTCCACCGATCCCGCCTTCGTCCCGGGCCCCGCGAACCTCGTCGGGTCGACGCTTTCGGTCGGTTTCGTGGATGCCGCCCTCGTCCCGGGCCAGGCCTACACCTACGTCGTCCGCGCCCTCGACGAAGCGGGCAACGAGGACGCGAACGACGTGCGCCTCACGGTCGTCGCGAAGGCGCTCGATCGGTCGCTGGCGAGCGTCGACTTCGAGCAGGACAACGGCGGCTGGTCTCCGGTAGCACCCAACGACGCCACCACGGGCCGATGGGAGTGGGGCGATCCCGAGGGTACGGGCGTGCAGCCCGAGGACGACCACACGCCGGCCCCCGGGACTCGGGCGTGGATCACGGGCCTCGCCGCAGCGGGTGGAGATGGGGGAAACGACGTGGACGGCGGGACGACAACCCTGCTTTCGACAGCCTACGATCTCTCCTCGGCGGTGGATCCGGTGGTGCGCTATGCGCGATGGTTCACCAACGACCGGGGTGGGTCGCCCGGGGAGGATCCCCTCGACGTCGAGGTCAGTGCCGACAACGGGGCCACTTGGACCTCCCTGGAGCGGGTGAGCGCGGGGACGCCTCTGGCGTGGGTCGAGGTGGAGCACACCCTCGCCGACAAGGTGGGCCTGACGAGCCAGATGCGCTTCCGCTTCACGGCGCGCGATCTGGGGGCCGGGTCCCTCGTCGAGGCCGGTGTGGACGATTTCGAGCTTCTCGATCGCGGTCAGGGCTGCGGCGGCTGCCCCACGCCCGTGGAGGTCGTGGGGACGATTTTCGTCGCCCGCGCGGGCGACGACGTCGTTCTCGACTGGAGCGCCGACCCCGTGAACGCCGTGCGCTACGTCGTCTACAAGCTCGCAGGAGCCGACTTCTCCGAAGCGGTGCGGATCGGTACGGCGGAGACGAAGAGCTTCGTCCACGAAGGCGCCGCGCTCTCGGGCGAGAGCTTCTTCTACCGCGTGAGCGCGGTGGACGCCTGCGGCAACGAGTCCGCTCTCGAGTGACCGCCTCCCGACTCGTCCCGAGGCGAAGCGGTTCGGTCATGTACAGACGCCGAAGCTCGCCATCAAAACTGCTCTGCAGCCCGGTCGGCTGCAGGAGCGATTTCCAACAGTGTGTGCAGTGTCAGAATGTTTTGTGCACTTCCTTTTGCTGCGGCCCCATGAGCCGCGCGCAAAAAAATGGCACGGGCTGCTGTGGCCCGTGCCCCGTGCAGGTGTGCTGCGTGCGGTGCTAGTCGACCGACGCGCAGACCTCAATGAGCTCGACTATTCCGTGCTTAGTCTTGCAGAGCCCGCTGCAGGACCCCTTCTTGTACGTGAGCTCCTTGACGGTGCCCCTGGGGTCCTCGGGGCACCGCTCTTCGATGTTCTCGGCGCAGTCGACTGGATCGACGCATGCGCCGAGCGTGACGACGTGACCAGCCGCTTCGATTGCTACCAGCAGCTCGCGCAGCTGCCTTTCGTCGTACCGTGCCTCCCAGGTGATCCCGTCGTACTCACCCGAGAGGAACTGCTCCAGCTCGGCCGCCGTGGGGTAGCGGCCCTCGATCGAGAGGACCTTGTACTGGCCCACCTCTGGCAGTTCGCTGGGCTTGAGCGTGCCGTAGAGCACCGCGTTGCCCCTGTCCTGCGGCAGCTCCCACGTTTCCTCTGCCGCTTGGGCTGTTGGTGCAAGTAGCAGCAGCAGCGCCAGCAGTGATCTCATGGCACTACCCGTCGTCCACCTCCTTCTGCCTTGCGGACCTTCCTGTGGCAAAGATCATAGCGCAGGAGCGGTTCGACCCCCTCGACCCGCGCTCGCTCTGGCCTCGCCCTCTTGTCGACTCCTGTCCCGCTCGACTGTCAACGGGGAGAGCACTGGCGCGCGTCGAGAGGCGGCGAGTCCGCACGGTGAGCACGGCCCGCCCCCAACGGGGGGCCGCTGTTCCGGATCAACGGGCGAGGGCGCCTGCCTGCCAGCGGCGGAGCGCCTCGCGCAGCGCCGCGAAATCCTGCGCGAGCCTTTCGAGCAGCGCAGCCGCCTGATCGAGTTTGCCCTGCGCCCCGGCCTGCTCGAGTTCGCGGGCGAGGGCCGCTGCCGCGTCCGCCCCCAGGGTCGCCAGGCCGCCCTTGAGCGAGTGGGCCGCGGCGCGCAGGCCCGCGGCGTCGGCGCGCGCGAGTGCGTCGCGCAACGCGGCCAGCCGCTGGGGTGCTTCTTCGAGGAACAGCCCCACCATCTCGCGCAGCAGCTCGGGGTCGCCTGCCGCGTGCTCCAGCGCGCGGTTCAGATCGAAGGGTACGGCATCGCTGCGATCCATGGGTCGTGTCTCCTGTCCGTCTTCGGCCGCCGGCGAAGCCGCCCGCCCCTCGCCGACCAGACGCTCGAGCGTCGCGAAGAGCTGCTCCGGGTGCAGGGGCTTCGCGATGTAAGCGTCCATCCCCGCCGCGAGGCAGCGCTCCCGGTCCCCTTTCATGGCGTGGGCGGTGAGGGCGATGACCGGCGTGCGCCGTCCCGTGCCGGCTTCGCGGCGCCGCAGCTCCTGTGTCGCGGTCAAGCCATCCATTTCCGGCATCTGCACGTCCATGAGCACGGCGTCGAACGTCTCGCGTTCCAGGGCTTCCAGCGCCAGCCGCCCGTTGCCCACCGAGTGGACGACGTGGCCCCGCTTCTGCAGGAGCCGTTCCGCGAGCGTGCGGTTCACGGGGTTGTCCTCGGCCAGCAGCACCTTCAAGCGCAGGCGCTGCTCCCGCAGGGAGTGGCGCGTCACGAGGGAGGAGCCCGCGCCGTCGCGGCGGCCCAGGACCGCGCGCACCGCCTCCTCGAGCTCCGAGCGCGTGATGGGCTTCGTCAGGTAAGCGTCGAGGCCCATCTCCCGGCATCGCGCTCCATCGCCTCGCTGGCCTGCCGACGTGAGCAGCATGAGCTTGGGCGAGCCGAGGCGCGGGTCGCGACGGATGCGCTCCGCCAGCGCGAAGCCGTCCATCTCGGGCATCTGCACGTCGAGCACCGCCAGCGCGAAGGGGCCCTCGCGCTCGAGCCGTTCCAGCGCTTCTTTGCCCGAGGCGGCGCTCGTGGGGGTCATGCCGAGCGCGTGCAGCATGTCCTCGAGGATCTTGCGGTTCGTAGCATTGTCGTCCACGACCAGCACGGGCAGGCCGTGGAGGTCCGTCTGCGCCACGGGCGTGATCTTGGAGGGTCGCGTGTCGAGACCGAAGCGCGCCGTGAAATAGAAAATGCTCCCGCGCCCGGGCTGGCTCTCGACCCAGATGCGTCCTCCCATCATGGACACCAGCCGCGAGGAGATGCTGAGACCGAGGCCGGTTCCGCCGTACTGGCGTGTCGTGGAGCCGTCGGCTTGGAGGAAAGGCTCGAAGATCCGCTCCAGCTTGTCCTCGGGGATGCCGATGCCCGTGTCCTCCACCTCGAAGCGCAGCACTGCGGCTCGTTCGTTGTCCTCTTCCAGCCGCACGCGCACGATGACCTCGCCGCGCTCGGTGAACTTGATGGCGTTGCTCACGAGATTCAGGATGACCTGCCGCAGGCGGACGGGATCGCCCAGGAGGTTGTCGGGTACCGCGGACGGGATGTCGCACGCTAGCTCCAGCCGCTTCTCGTGGGCCCGCAGGGCGACCGTTTTCAAGCATTCGCCGACGCAGTCGCGCAAGCTGAAGGGGATCTCCTCCAGCTCGAGCCGTCCCGCCTCGATCTTGGAGAAGTCCAGGATGTCGTTGATGATCGTGAGCAACGCCGTCGCCGAGGACTTGACGGCGTTCAGGTAGTTGCGCTGCTCGGGGGTCAGGTCCGTGTCGAGCGCGAGCTCCGTCATGCCGATGATGCCGTTCATCGGCGTGCGGATCTCGTGGCTCATGTTCGCCAGGAACTCGGACTTGAGCCGCGAAGCCTCCTCGGCGGTGCGGATGGCCTCCTCGAGGTTTCGCTCCACCTGCCGGCGGCGCGCGACCTCGCGCTCGAGTTCGGCGGCGCGCTCCTGGAGCTGGGCTTCCTTGGTGACGAGCGCCCAGTAGTCGGCGCCCAGGCGCCTGCCCTGGGCCAGGAGGTACCCGAGGAAGCAGGCGAACACGAAGGCCATGGCCAGGCTTTCGCGGCTGCCCTGGATCAGCCCGGCGAGCATCGCCGGGCCGAGGAGGGCGAGCAGGTAGGGCCGCAGGAGCCGGGCATCGGGGCTGAAGCTGGCCATGGCTCCCGAGGCGATGCCCGCCGTGCACAGGAGCACGAGGAACGAGGTCCACTGCAGCCCGTAGAGCAGCACGGACAGGCAGGCAAAGACCCCCCAGATGACCGACAGCGAGAGCGTCGCGAGGCCGAAAGTTCGCCGCCAGACTCGCGGGTCCCGGCGGTAGAAGCGTTCGAAATTCGCGCAGAGCCGGTAGCGGAGCACGCCCCCCATGCCGAGCAGCGCCAGCGTGGGGTAGATCACGGCAGGGTGGTGCGCCGGGTAGGGCGATGCCAGCGCCACGATGCACGCCAGGACGAAATCGAGGAAGGATCCGGGCGCCGCCCGCCCGGCGAGCTCCGCCGAGACGTCGCGATGACGCGTCCCAGGAGACTCCACGACCGCTCCCCGCCGTGTTGCAGCCGCACGGCTCCGCGGCGGTCCGCCGCGCGGACAGCCCGCGTTGAAATATGGGGTGTGCTGGCCAGAAAACAACCCTCCGCGCTTGACCCTCGCCCCGGCCAACCTAGATTTGCTGGGGATGTACGGGGTCGCTGCGCACGTGGGGGCGCCCGCGCGCAAGCCCCGCGCCCGGGACCGGGGGAGCAGGTTGCGCCGCGTTTCGACTACGCCTGACGGCACGACGAGCCCCGCCGCCGCCCGCCGCGACGCGCTCCTGCGAATCCTGGAGCGCCACGTCCAGCTCGACCCGGAGCGGGTGCACCAGGCGGAGGCGGTGGCCAGGAGCGAGTCCTGTTCTTTCGAGGAAGCGCTCCTGCGGGCCGAGGCCGCCGCCCCGGAAGCGCTGTTGCGCGCGCTGGCCGAGTTCTACGGCGTGCCGGAGGTGGACCTGCGGACGACCTTCGGGGATCCGCTGATCCTCGATCTCTTGCCCAAGGAAAAAGCCTTCGCCCTCGAGGTGCTGCCGCTGTTCGCGCTGGAACGGCAGCTCACCGTGGCCATGGCCGATCCGAGCAACCTGGCGAAGCTCGACGAGATCCGCTTCATCACGGGCCGGGAGGTGCTGCCGTGCGTGGCCCTCGCCCCCCATCTTCGCCAGCGCCTGCTGGAGCTCTACGGCGAGCCCGGAAGCCGCGAAGAGATCGTCTTCGAGGGCGGGGCTGCCGAGGGACCCGCGGACCTCGAGCTCGACGACCGCGACGGCACGCCCGTCGTCCGTTTCGTCAACCTCATGCTGACGCGGGCCATCGAGGAGGGCGCCTCGGACATTCATCTCGAGCCCGCACCGGCCCGGATGGTCGTCCGCTACCGTGTCGACGGGCTGCTGCACGTGAAGCCCTACCACATCCCGCCGCACGTGGCTCCGGGGGTCGTTTCCCGCGTGAAGATCCTGGCCGGGATGGACATCGCCGAGCACCGCCTGCCGCAGGACGGTCGCGTGCGCGTGCGCTGGTCCGGACGGCGCGTGGACGTGCGCGTATCCAGCTTCCCCACCATCCACGGGGAGAAGGTGGTCCTGCGCCTGCTCGACACCCAGCGCGCCGCCTACGATCTGGAGAGCCTCGGGATGAGTCCCGGAATTCTGCGCGGCTGGCGCGAGCTCTTGCGGCACCGCCAGGGCATCCTGCTCGTCACGGGGCCGACGGGCTCGGGCAAGTCCTCGACGCTCTACGCCACGCTGCGGCATCTCCAGTCTCCGGAAATCAACATCGTCACGCTCGAGGATCCGGTGGAATACGAGCTCGAAGGCGTCGCCCAGGCGCAGGTCAACGAGCGCACGGGCCTGAGCTTCGCCCGCGGCCTGCGGGCCATCCTGCGCCAGGATCCGGATGTGATTCTCGTGGGCGAGATCCGCGACCAGGAGACGGCCCAGATCGCCGTGCAGGCGGCGATGACGGGCCATCTCGTGCTGGCCACGCTGCACACGAACGACGCGCCGTCGGCGGTGACGCGCCTGGAAGACATCGGTGTGGCGCCCTACATGGTGGCGAGCGCGCTCGTGGGCGTCCTGGGGCAGCGTCTCGTGCGGCGCCTGTGCCCCGCCTGCACCCGCGAAGCGGAGCCCACCGCCGACGAGCGCGAGTTCCTCGGCCGGTGGCTCGAGGCCGAGGGCGTGCCCTTCCTCGACGGCACCGGCTGCGAGCGCTGTCTCGGCAAGGGCTATCTGGGCCGCAGCGGCGTGTACGAGCTGCTGCGCATCGGACCCGAGCTGCGGACGAGGATCGCCGCCGGTGCCACCGACCAGCAGCTCGCGGCGGAAGCGCGGTCCCGGGACTACCGGCGCATGTGGTGGGACGCGCTGGAGAAGGTGCGCCAGCGCATCACGAGCCTGCGCGAGATCGCGCGCGCCGTCGAGATGGATCCGGAGGTCGGTGCCTGATGAACCGCGCCGCGCCTTCCCGGAAGAAGCCCGACATACCTGCCGTCGAGCCGGCCTGCCTGCGGGAGCCCGACCGCCGGCCCGCGGCGGCACGCGTGCTCGTGGCCGACGACGACCCGATGATGCGGCTCGTCCTGCGCCGCACGCTAGAGAAATGGGGCTACGAGGTCGAGACCGCCGCGGACGGCTCGGAAGCCTGGCGGCGACTCGAGCGCGACAGCTTCGGTTTGGTCGTCACGGACTGGGTGATGCCGGGGATGACGGGTCCCGAGCTTTGCCGCAAGATCCGCAGCGCCGGGTTCCGGCACTATGTGTTCGTCGTCCTGCTCACGGCGCGCGACGAGAAAGGCGCCCTCGTGGAAGGCATGGAAGCAGGGGCGGACGATTTCGTCGTCAAGCCGTTCCAGGAGGCGGAGCTCAAGGTGCGCCTGCGCGCCGGCGAGCGCATCCTGGAGCTCCAGCGCGACCTCGCGGAGCGCAACGCGAGGCTCGAGGCCGCCTACGCCGCTGCGGAGCAGGACCTCAAGGCCGCAGCCGAGATGCAGAAAGCGCTGCTGCCCCCTCCCGATCTGGCGTTTCCGGGCCTGCGCACCGCGTGGACGTTCCTGCCCTCGCGCTACGTCGCCGGCGATACACTGAACTGTTTCCGCCTGGACGAGCATCACGTGGGTTTCTATTTGCTCGATGTGGCCGGGCACGGGGTGGCGGCCGCGATGCTTTCGTTCACGCTCACGAAGGTGCTCTGCCCGCAAGCGGGCCGGGAGGGGCTCCTCAAGCGCGCGACCGACCGCCCCCCCTTTTACGCCCTGCGGGAACCCTCGGAGGTGCTCGCGGCGCTCAACGAGCGCTTCGAGGACCCCGAGGGAATGCGGTACTTCACCATGGTCTACGGCATCGTGGACTTGCGCGACGGGCGCGTGCGCCTCGGCCAGGCGGGCCACCCCGCACCTTTGCACCAGCGCGGCCGGCAGGTGCACGTGCTGCAGGCCAGCGGCTTCCCGGTGGGCGTGCTGCGCGGCGCGAGCTACGAGCAGCGGGCGCTCCGGCTGGGGCCCGGCGAGCGGTTGTTCGTGTACTCCGATGGTGTGACGGAGTGCCGCAATCCGGCGGGCCATCAGTTTCGGGTCGAACGGCTCGTGCGCTACGCGAGCCAGACCGCCGAGAAATCGCTGGCCGACGTGGTGGGAGGCGTGGCGCGGGAGCTTCGCGCGTGGAAGGGCGACGACGAGTTCGCCGACGACATCACGATGCTGGCCCTGGAACGCCCGGCTCCGGAGCGCGGGCGATGAAGCCCTACCGCAGGCACTGGCGGGTGGCAGCGAGTCTGAAACGGGTGCGCGAGGTCGCCCGCGAAGCGGAGGCGGCGTGCGCCGAGGCGGGGATCTCGCGAACGCTTCGCGCCAACGTGCGACTGTGCGTCGCCGAGGCGGCGACGAACGCGGTCCGCCACGCCTACCTCGCGATGCCCGCCGGCACGGTGGGGGTGTACTTGAGGATCGGCACGCGCGCCGTCGTCGTCGAGGTCTCCGATTGCGGCCGGCCGATGCCCGCGGGGCTGCGTGTCCGTGCGCCCGAGGTGGACCCCGCGCGGCCCCACGCGCTGCCCGAAGGCGGCATGGGCCTGTTCCTCATCGAGTCCGCCACGGATCGCTGGGTGTATCGCACTCGCGGTGGCCGCAATACGCTGCGGATGCTCTGGCGCCGGGACAGGGAGGCGACGGCGCAGGAAGTTGGCCGTCGAGGTTAGGACGAGATTGCGATCGGCCGGCGGTGGGCCGCTTACAGGCGTGTCGCTCGGGGGGCGACGGGCCGCCCCAGCGACACCATAGGAGGATGGGAACGATGCGCCTCGACCAGACCCAGCAAGGCGACGTCCTCGTGGTGCGTCCGCTGGAGAGATCCCTCGACGCCCACGTGGCGGTGAAATTCAAGGACAGCCTGGCGCAACTCATCGAGGCCGGGAAACGGCGGGTCGTGCTGGATTTGAGCCACGTGGAGTTCCTGGACAGCACGGGCCTCGGCGCGGTCGTCTTCACCTACAAGCGCCTCGCCGGCCGGGGCACGCTCGTCCTGGCGGGCGTGCAGCCCGCCGTGCGCGAGGTCTTCCGGCTGACGCGCATGGACCGCGTCTTCCGCATCGCGGCGAGCCTCGACGAAGCGATCGCGCAGGTGGCGCAGGACAACGGCCGCCCCGGGACCCCGGCGGCGTAGGGTCGGCCGGTTCGGCGCCGGTGCCGGCCGCGC
>JBBIHH010000006.1:0-118660 GCA_037447115.1 Acidobacteriota bacterium | reverse complement strand
GGATTCCTCTTCGCCAACGCCATCGTGATCGCCGACGTCAACGTCGTCTTCCCATGGTCCACGTGACCAATCGTCCCAATGTTCACGTGCGGCTTCGTCCGCTCGAACCTCTCCTTGGCCATCGTCTCGCTCCTTTCCCCTCAACCCCTCGCGCAAGCGCCGGCGCGGCCCTCGGTGGAGCCCATGACCGGAATCGAACCGGTGACCTCTTCCTTACCAAGGAAGTGCTCTACCGACTGAGCTACATGGGCATCCGCGCCCCCCGACCCCGCCCGCCGCGCCGCTTCCCCTGGCAGCGGGCCCCGACCCCGCGCGGCGCCAGGCAGGCGGCCGCAGCGGGTGCCGGGCACACACTCTGGAGCGGGAAACGGGATTCGAACCCGCGACCCTCAGCTTGGAAGGCTGATGCTCTGCCAGCTGAGCTATTCCCGCTCATCTACAACCCCCGCCGAACGGCCGCCTCTCCCGAACGACTGGGCTTGGTGGAGAGGGAAGGATTCGAACCTTCGTAGGCATACGCCGGCAGATTTACAGTCTGCTCCCTTTGGCCGCTCGGGCACCTCTCCATATGAACCACGAATCCCGTACCGCTCCGTCGCGACGACTCTGGATTCCGCCATTCCGCTCCGGGAAGGCCGGGGCGGCGCCCTCGCTCGGCCGGGTAGCCTCCCTGGAGCTGGCGAAGGGATTCGAACCCCCGACCGGCGGTTTACAAAACCGCTGCTCTACCCCTGAGCTACGCCAGCACGCTCGGCAAATCGGAAATGGTACCAGCCCCATCGGAGCTTTTCAACAACCAGCGGGGACGCCCCGCGCCGCGGCCCGCCGCTGCCTGACCGCCTCGAACAGCACCACCCCCACCGCTACGGCGACGTTCAGCGAATCCACCCCCCGGGCGAGGGGGATCCGTACCCGGTCCCCGCACTCCGCGAGCAGCCCCGGCCGTAGCCCCCTGGCCTCGCCGCCCACGACGAAAGTTACCCGTCCCGTCAACTCCGCCTCGTCCCACGGCCGGCTCCCGCGGGGATCGAGACCGATCACCTTGAACGACCGTTCCCGCAGCGCCCGAAGGCGGCGGGCAGGCCGAGCCTCCCGGGCGAGGGGAACCCGCGTCAGCAGCCCTGCCGAGGCCTTGAACGCCGCGGGGCTGACCCCTGCCGTGGCCTCGCTCGCCAACAACACGCCCGCCACCCCCGCCCCTGCCGCGACGCGAAGGATGGCCCCGAGGTTTCCCGGATCCTGGACCCGGTCCAGGAGGAGCAGTATCGCGGCTTCGCATTCCGCCGCCTGGGTGCAGAGCTCTTCGGCGTCCACGTAAGAAAACGGCGCCACGCAAGCTGCCAGGCCCTGAACCCCCGCCCGCCGACCTAGGCGCCGCGTGAGAACGTCCCGCGTCACGTAGCGCACCGGGATCCCGGCCTCGCGCGCGAGCTTCAAAACGCGGCCCGTTCGCCCATCCAGGCGCTCGCGGGCCACCCAGATCCTCTCCACCTGACGCGACCGCTGCTCCAGGGCCTCGGCCACGGGGTGCAAGCCGTAGATCCACTGGAAGCCAGCTTCCTGGAGCTCCCGAAGCCTCCCTTCCACCCCACGAGCCGACGGCCTGCGTGCTGTCACGGGACCGCCACCCGTCGCAACAGAGCCACGGCATGGCAGGCGAGCCCCTCGGCGCGCCCGAGAGCTCCCAGACCTTCCGGGCTCGTCGCCTTGACGTTGACCCGCTGGGCTTCGAGGTCGAGCGCGGCGGCGATGGCCTCTTGCATCGGCTTTCGCCACCGGGCAATGCGCGGCCGCTCGCCGACGAGAGTAAGGTCCACGTGGACGATCTCAAGCCCCAGCTGCCCGATCCGGGCGCGCACATCCCTGGCGAGCTCCGTGCTCGCCACACCCGCCCACCTGGCCTCGTCCGGCGGGAAGTGCTCCCCGAGGTCCCCGAGACCCGCGGCTCCGAGGATGGCGTCCAAGACGGCATGGATCGCCACGTCCGCGTCCGAGTGCCCCGCGAGGCCGCCGCTGTCGGCTAGCCTGACGCCCCCGAGCACCAAGGGCCGGACGGGATCGAACCTGTGAACGTCGAAGCCGCAGCCGACGCGCAACTCTGGGCCTGCGAGCCAGCGGGCCGCCATTTCCAGATCCCCCGACTCGGTCACCTTCAGGTTGCCCGGGCTTCCCGGCACCGCGCGGACGGCGTAGCCCGCTTGACGGAGGGCGGCCGCCTCGTCGGGCGGATCCGTGCTGGCCCTGCGGGAAGTTTCCAGTGCTGCCCGCAGCCACGCGGTGCGGGCCCCCTGAGGGGTTTGCGCGCCGTGCAGGCCCTCACGAGCGACCTCCCCCTCGATCCAGCCCTCGGACCCCACGCGCTTGAGGGCATCCACCACGGGCCGAACCGGAGCCGCCGCGCCGAAAGCCCAAGTCGCCCGCAGCACCTCGTCCACCACCTCCTGGGGCACCCAGGGGCGCACCCCGTCGTGCACCAGCACGAACTCCTCTTCGACCACCTCGAGCCCTGCCGCCACCGACTCCGCCCGGGTAGACCCGCCCGCCACGACCCTCGAGACGGGCGGCCATCCGCTCCAGGGCACCCCGCGGCCCTCCGGCAGCACGAGCACGAGGCGCCGGATGGCGGGATGACGAGCCAGAACGGATGCCGCCCACCACACGAGGGGCCGACCGGAGAGCTCCAGGAACTGTTTCGGTGTCGCGGCACCGAAGCGCCCGCCCGCTCCGGCGGCCACGATCACACCCGCGGTGGCCGCGCCGCGGAAGCCCAAGGAAGCATCGCCCATCTCCCGCACCCCGGTCCTCGGCCCGCCATCCTGTGGCCGCGCACGGCCGGCGCGCCGGGTCTCAAACGGTGAGGAGTTCCTTTTCCTTGTTCTTACAGAGCGTGTCCACCTCGCCTGCGAAGCGGTCCGTCGCCTTCTGCACCAAGTCTCGCAGGCGGTGGGACTCGTCCTCCGAGAGGGTCCCCTGTCGTTCGAGCTCGCGAATCTCCTCGTTGGCGTCGCGCCGGATGTGACGGATCGCGGTCTTCGCTTCCTCCGCCAGCTGATGCACCTTGCGCACGAGCTGCTTGCGGCGTTCCTCGGTGAGCGGGGGGATGGGAATGCGAATCAGCTTCCCGTCGTTCGAGGGGTTCAATCCTAGATCGGATGCCCGGATGGCCTTCTCGATGGCGGGCAACGTGGCGGGGTCGAAAGGCTGGGCCACGATGAGGTTGGGCTCCGGGATCGAGAGCTTCGCCACCTGATTCAGCGGCGTCGGCGTCCCGTAGTAGTCCACACTCACGCCTTCGAAGATCGCGAGCGAGGCCCGTCCGGTACGCACGGCAGCCAGCTTGCGCCGCGCGTCGGCGACGGAAGCCGTCATCTTTTTTTCCACGCGTTTGAGGATCTCCTTCTCCACCATGCCTCACCCCGCCACGACGGACCCCACATCCTCACCCAGAACAACGCGGCGGATGTTGCCGGGCTCGCGCGCGTTAAAGACGACGATCGGCAGCCGGTTGTCCATGCACAGCGAGATGGCGGTGGTGTCCATGACGCGAAGCCCCCGCTCGAGCGCCTCCAGGTAGCCCACGCGCTTGAGGAGCCTCGCCGACGGATCGCGATCGGGATCGCTCGTGTAGATGCCTTCGACCTTGGTCGCCTTCAGCAACACCTCGGCCTTGAGCTCCACCGCCCGCAGCGCCGCGGCGCTGTCCGTGGTGAAGTAAGGGTTGCCCGTTCCCGCCGCGAGGATCACGACCCGGCCCTTTTCCAGGTGGCGCAGGGCGCGGCGGCGAATGAAGGGTTCCGCCACCTGGCGCATCTCGAGCGCTGTGAGCACGCGCGTGGTGACGGCCCGCCGCTCCAGCGCGTCCTGCAGGGCCAGGGCGTTGATCACCGTGGCCAGCATGCCCATCTGATCCCCGGTGACCCGGTCGACCCCCATCGCCTCCGCGTCCTTGCCGCGGAAGATATTGCCTCCGCCGACGACGAGGGCCAGCGCCACACCGAGACCATGGACGTCGGCGACTTCGTCGGCGAGGGCCACCACCGCTGCGGGATCGACGCCGAAGGGTCGCTCCCCCATCAGCGCCTCGCCCGAGAGCTTCAGCAGGACCCGGCGGTAGCGCGGCTCGCGCGCGGTCATTGGTCTTCCCTCGTGCTGGCCGGCCGGGCTGCCTTCCGGCTCAGTCGGCCGTCTCGCCCAGGACGAACCGGCAGAACCGCCGCACTTGAATGTTCTCGCCGATGCGGGCGATGGCCTCCGCAATATGCTCGCCCACCAGCTTTTCCGGGTCTTTGACGAAAGGCTGCTCCAGCAGCACCGTCTCGGCGAAGAACTTCTCCATGCGCCCGGCCACGATCTTCTCCACCACCTCGGCCGGCTTTCCTGCGCGGAGGGCCTGCTCCCGCGCGATCTCGCGCTGCTCGGCGAGCACGTCCTCGGTGACGTCCTCGCGCCGGACGAAGCGCGGCGCGGCCGCGGCCACGTGCATGGCGATGTCGCGCACGAGCTGCTGAAAATCCTGGCTGCGCGCGGCGAAATCGGTCTCGCAGTTGACCTCCACCAGAACCCCGATGCGCCCGCCCGTGTGGATGTACGCCCCTACGGCTCCCTCGCCCGTGGCGCGCCCCGCTTTCCTCGCCGCCGTCGCCAGACCGCGCTTGCGCAGTAGCTTCTCCGCGTGCTCGAGATCGCCCTCGGCCTCCACGAGAGCCTTCTTGCACTCCATCATCCCCACGCCGGTGCGTTCCCGCAAGGCCTTGACCGCGCTCGCTGGTATGTCCATCCCTCTCGCTCCACTCCTGCCGACCCCAGCCCACGTCCGCGAACGATCACCCCCCGCTCCGGGATCCGGGGACCGCCCGCGCCATGCCGACCCCGCTCAGTCGGAGGCAGGCGCTTCGTCCGCAGCCGGCACCGCCGTGGACGCCGTCGCCCCTTCGTCGCCGGTCCCCTCGCGGGTGCGAGCCTTCGCCTGCGCCCGCACCCGCTCGCGCCGCGCCTCCCGCGCGCGCACCCGCTCGGCGATGGATTGCGCGGCCGCGGCGCGCTTCTGGGCTTCCTCTTCGTGCTGCCGGCGCACCACCTCCCACACCGCCGCACCCTCGAGCAGGGCGTCGGTCAGGCGGGAGGTGATCAGCCGGATGGCTCGGATCGCGTCGTCGTTGCCCGGGATCGGGTAGTCCACGAGTTCGGGATCGCTGTTGGTGTCCACGATGCCGATCAGCGGGATGCCCATCTTTTTCGCCTCGAGCACCGCAATGTGATCCTTGTTCGTGTCCACCACGAACACGGCCTGCGGCAAGGCCTCCATGCCCTTGATGCCCGCGAGGACGTTCTCCAGCCGGGCGCGCTCCTTCTCCAGCCGCGCGACCTCCTTTTTCGTGAGCTGTTTCGTTTGGTCGGAGACCAACATCTCCTCCAATTCCTGGAGCCGCCCGATGCTGCGTCGGATGGTGGCGAAATTGGTGAGGGTCCCGCCGAGCCAGCGCTGGTTGACGTAGTACATCCCCGCCCGGGTCGCCTCCTCGGCGACGATCTCCTGCGCCTGGCGTTTCGTGCCCACGTAGAGGACCTTGCCCCCGTTCGCCGCCAGCTGCGTGGCGAAGGCCAATACCTCCCGCAGCTTCTGGAGCGTGATGTGGAGATCGATGATGTAGATGCCATTGCGGGCCCCGAAGATGAACTCCCTCATCTTCGGATTCCACCGGCTGGTCTGGTGCCCGAAGTGAACCCCCGCCTCGAGCAGCTCTTTCATCGCCACCGAAACCAAGAGAAGCCCCTCCTCCCCCTAGCTCGCGTCAATAGCCGCGGGGGCGTCCGGCCGCGGTCGACCGTCACCGGATCCCGGCCTGTCGCCCCACCCGGCTGACATCAGCGTTTCGAGAATTGGAAGCGCTTGCGCGCCTTGGGGCGCCCGTACTTCTTGCGTTCCACTTCACGCGGGTCTCGCGTGAGAAAGCCCCCCGCCTTGAGCGCCGGCCGCAGCTCCGGGTTGCAGGCCACGAGCGCACGGGCGATGCCGTGGCGCACGGCCCCCGCTTGCCCGGCAATCCCACCCCCGTCCACCCGGACGAACAAATCGAACTTGTCCGCTGTGTCCGTGACCACGAGAGGCTGTCGGATCATCGTGCGCAACGTCTCGGTGGGGAAATACTGCTCGAAGCGTCGCCCGTTGATCGTGATCGCCCCGCCACCCGGCCGCAGATACACGCGCGCGGTCGCCGACTTTCTGCGTCCTGTCGCGTAGTACTGAGGGCGTTCCTGAACCGCCACTTTCCCTTCCCCGCCGGTCTCACCGCTGCCGAGCCGCGTCCGCGATCACCAGGGGCTCCGGTCGCTGCGCCGCGTGGGGATGCTTGTCCCCGCGATAGACACGCAGCTTGCAAAAGAGCTTGCGACCGAGCGACCCCTTGGGCAGCATGCCCCACACGCCCCATTCGATCACGCGCTCGGGATGGCGTGCGAGCTGCTTCTCCGCGGAGATCTCCTTCAAACCCCCGGGGTAGCCCGAGTGCCGCCGGTAGATTTTCTGTTGCCGCTTGCGCCCGCTCAAGTGAACTTTCTCGGCGTTGACGACGATCACGTGGTCCCCTACGTCGAGAAACGGCGTGTAGGTCGGCTTGTGCTTTCCCATCAGGCGGAAAGCGACCTCGGTGCACAGACGCCCGAGCGTGAGCCCGGCGGCGTCGACGAGCCACCAGCGCCGCTCGACTTCGCTCGGCTTCGGGACGTAGGTGCGCACAAGGCTTCCTTTCGGGTACACGAACCCGCGCACGAATGGGTCCTTGTAGCACGGGCCCCCCGGGGTGTCAAGCCGAAGAGCAGCGCCCGGGTGCGCTCGGGCCGCCCCGCTTCGAGATTCGCCGGTCTTCGGCCCCCCTTGGCTGGCGCCGGCTACACTGCTGCCCCATGGTCCCTTGCTCGCCCACCCCGCCGCCCTCGGTCCCGCCCCAGGCGCGCGACCCCCAGCAGGTCCGCCGTATGTTCGGGAGCATCGCCCGCCGCTACGATTTCCTGAACCATCTCCTGAGCTTCCATCTCGATCGCTACTGGCGGCGCCGAGCCGTGGCCGCGCTGAACCCGGCCTCCCGCGACCGGGTGCTCGACCTCTGCGCCGGAACCGGGGACCTCACCGCGCTCGCGGCGTCGCGAACACTCCAGGGGTTCGTCGTCTGCTGCGATTTCGCGCACCCCATGCTGCAACTGGCCCGACGCAAACTCTCGCGCCGCGGTATCGCCGCGCGTTGCTTGCTGCTCGAAGCGGACGCCCTGCACCTACCCTTCCCCGACGCGAGCTTCGACGGGGTCCTCGTCGGCTTCGGGGTGCGCAACCTGGCCGACCTGGAGGCCGGGTTGCGCGAGACGGCGCGCGTGCTTCGCCCAGGCGGCAAGCTCGTCGTGCTCGAGTTCAGCCGCCCCGAGGGCCGCTTCCTCTCCCCGCTCTACCGAGCGTACCTGCGGTGGGTCCTTCCTCGTCTGGGCGACCGGATCGCCCGGGCGCGGGGGCCCTACGGGTATCTCGCGCGAACGATCGCGAGCTTCCCCGAGCCTGCGCACCTGGCGGGGCTGATCCGCGAGGCCGGCTACGCCGCCGTGGGCTGGGCGCCCTTGAGCGGAGGCATCGTCGCGCTGCACACGGCTTTCAAAGCTCCCGAACCGCCCGGCTGAGCCAGGGCGGCGCGCTGCCGCGCATCCTCAGGACCGACCCAGCAGGGCCAGCAGGATGGCTTTCTGCGTGTGGAGGCGGTTCTCGGCCTGGTCGAAGACGATAGACCGCGGCGAGTCGATGACCTCGTCCGTGACCTCCTCCCCGCGATGGGCCGGCAGACAGTGCATGAACCACGCCCGCGGGCCCGCGCGCTCCATGAGCCGCGCATCCACCTGATAGGCGCGGAAGGCCCGGCGGCGCGCCTCGGCCTCTTCCTCCTGTCCCATCGAGGCCCACACGTCCGTATAGACCGCATCCGCCCCGGCCACCTGCTCCAGGTCGTGGCTTACCTCGAGCCGCGCTCCGGAAGCTCGGGCGATCTCGCGCGCCGCCCGGACGATCTCGGGCCGGGGCTCGTAGCCGGGAGGGGTGACGACGGTCACGTCGACGCCGAGGCGCGCGCCACCCTCGAGCAGCGCGTGGGCCACGTTGTTTCCGTCCCCCACGTAGACCAGCCGCAGCCCCTCGAGGTGCCCGTGCCGTTCGCGCAGCGTGAAGAAGTCCCCCAGCGCCTGGCAGGGGTGGAGGAGGTCCGTCAGGGCGTTGATCACGGGAATGCGGGTGGCCCGGGCCAGCGCCTCCACGAGTTCGTGCCGAAACGTGCGGCAGGTCGCGGCATCGACCCAGCGCTCCAGGTTGCGGGCCACGTCGGCGACGGTTTCCCGCACCCCGATGCGCCCCTCGGCAGCGGTGTAGTAGATGGCGTGGCCGCCGAGCTGGGTCATCCCGGTCTCGAAGGTGACTCGCGTCCGCAGCGACGGTTTCTCGAAGTACATGAACAGGGTGCGCCCTTCGAGGGCGCGAGCGAATCGGCCGGGGTGGGACTTGACCTCGGCCGCCAGGTCGAGCAGCCGCTCGAGTTCCTCGCGTTCGAAGTCCAGGAGGGACAGGAAATCGCGCCCGGCGAGCGCCCCGACGCTCACGGCGACAACCTCGAGGCACGCACCCGTTCCACGAGAGGCGCGAGCACCTCCTCCAGGCTCGGCCGCCCCCGCTCGGCCAGCTCGTAGGTCACCCGGACCGCGGGCTTCTCCAGCCGCATCAGCCGCCTCAGATCCACCGGGGTGGCGACGACGACGACGTCGCAGGGGGTGGAGAGGATCGTTCGTTCCAGCTCCCGGATCTGCCGCTCCCCGTACCCCATCGCGGGGAGCACCTGCTCCAGATGGGGGTAGTGGCGGAAGGTTTCCGCAATGCTCCCCACCGCGTAGGGTCTCGGATCGACGAGGAGCGCCGCCCCATGCTGGCGGGCGGCGATGACGCCGGCACCGTAGGGCATCTCGCCGTGGGTCAGGGTCGGTCCGTCCTCGATGACGAGCACGCGAGCCCCTCGCAGCCGCTCGGGTTCCGAGACGCTGACGGGCGAGTCCGCCTCGAGGATCAGCGCCCGGGGGTTGATGGCGGCCGCCTGCTCGCGCACCCGGGCGACGTTCTCGGGAGCCGCCGTCCCCACCTTGTTGATCACGATCACATGCGCCCGGCGCAGATTGGCCTCCCCGGGGTAGTAACGAACCTCGTGCCCCGGGCGGTGCGGGTCCACGACCACGATCTCCAGGTCGGGCACGAAGAACGGCAGATCGTTGTTGCCGCCGTCCCACAGGAGCATCTCCCCTTCCTGCTGGGCGCGCTCGAGCACGGCCCCGTAGTCGATCCCCGCGTACACGATGCCGTCCTGGCTCAAGTGGGGCTCGAACTCCTCGCGTTCCTCGATGGTGCACCCGTAGCGGTCGAGATCCTCGAGGGTGGCGAAGCGTTGGACGGCGTCGTCGGCGCGCAGCGGGCCGTAGGGCATGGGGTGCCGCACGACCACGACCCGCACGCCCTGCTCGCGCAGGATGCGCGCCACCCGACGCGAGGTCTGGCTCTTGCCGGCGCCCGTCCGGACCGCACAGACGGACACCACCGGCACCCGCGCCCGGAGCATGGTCGCCCGGGCGCCCAGGAGCCGGTAGTCGGCTCCCGCGGCGACGGCGCGAGAGGCGAGATGCATCACGTGCTCGTGGGACACGTCGGAGTAGGCGAACACCACCTCGTCCACGCGCTCCCGTTCGATCCAGCTCTCGAGTTCCTCTTCGGGAACGATGGGGATGCCCTGCGGGTAGTAGGGTCCGGCAAGTTCGGGCGGGTAGCGCCGCCGCGCGATGTCGGGTATCTGCGTCCCCGTGAACGCCACCACCTCGCAGGACGGATCGTTGCGGTAGACGACATTGAAGTTGTGGAAGTCTCGCCCCGCCGCTCCCAGGATGAGCACTTTGCGCCGCTGCACGTTCGCCTCCCTCGCGCCCCACACTCCACCGACCCGCCGGGTCGCGGACCCGGGGGCCTCATCATAGCCGTCCCCGGTGGGTCCGCCAGGCTTCTGGGGGGGTCAGGCCGGGCCGTGGCGCCCCGGGGCGGGCGCCAACTCGGCCTCGCGTGCAGGCTCGGCGCCCTCCTCCAATCCCAAGGCCCGGATGCGCGAGAGCAGTCTCTTGTATCCGATCCCCAGCCGAGCGGCGGCGTGGGTCTTGTTGCCCCCGCTCGCCGCGAGCGCCCGCGCGATCCAGTGAGCCTCGACGACCTCCCGGGCGAGCCGCAGCGCCTCCCTCAGGTCCCTCGCCTCGCGGACGCGCGCCCAGGCCCGCCCGGCCTCGTCGCCGGGCCGCTCGCCAAGTCCCAGATGCTCGGGCAGGATCCGATCTCCCTCGGCCAGGATCACCGCCCGCTCCACACAGTTCTCGAGTTCGCGCACGTTGCCGGGCCAGGCGTAGCGCCGCAGGACCTCCAGCGCCTCGGGGCTCCACTCCAGCCGCTCGCGCCCGAGTTCCCTCCGGTAGCGCTCGAGAAAATAGGCCGCGAGCGGCGCGATGTCCTCGGGCCTCTCCCGCAAGGGCGGAATCCTCACGGTCACCACCGCCAGCCGAAAATAGAGGTCCTCGCGGAACCCCCCCTCTCGGACGAGCCGATCGAGATCCCGGTTGGTGGCGGCGACGATCCGGATATCCACGGTGCGCGTCCGGTTGCCGCCCACACGCTCGAAGGCCCGCTCCTGGAGCACGCGCAGCAGCTTGGCCTGCACGCCCGGCCCGAGCTCGCCGATCTCGTCGAGGAAGAGCGTGCCCCGGTCGGCGAGCTCGACGCGTCCCTTGCGCGTCGAGACGGCGCCTGTGTATGCGCCCCGCTCGTGCCCGAAGAGCTCGCTCTCCAGCAAGGTCTCGGGAATGGCCGCACAATTGAGCGCCACGAAGGGACCCTCCCGCCTGGGGCTCAACTGGTGAACCGCGCGGGCGAAAAGCTCCTTGCCGGTTCCGGACTCCCCCAGCAGCAGGATCGTGGCGTCGGTCGGGGCGGCCCGCTGGATCGTTCGCGTGACTTCCTGCAAGCGCGCGGAGCAGCCCACGAGTCGGGGAAACCCGAAGCGCTCGGCGAACTCCCGCTTGAGCAGGAGATTCTCCTCGAGGAGCGCGCGTCGCTCCACCGCACGACGCAGCAAGAGGATCAGGTGGTCCGGGTCCACGGGCTTCGCCAAGAAATCGAAGGCCCCCTGTTTCATCGCGCCTACCGCGTCCTCGATCGTGCCGTAGGCGGTGACGACGATGACGGGAAGGTCCGGATCGTTCTCCTTGGCTGCCGCGAGGACGCGGTGCCCGTCGGCTCCCGGAAGCTTCAGGTCCGTGACCACCGCCAGGTAGCGACCCCGCTCGAGCGCCTCCAGGGCCGCGCGCCCGTCGGCGACCTCGGTGACGGCAAATCCCTCCGCCTCCATGGCGGCGCGCAGCATCTGTCGCAGGCTAGGACGGTCTTCCACCAGCAAGACGGGATCCATCTCGAATCGAATCTAGGGAGGGCCCTCGCGTGCGTCAAGGAAGCGGACGAACGCGCGTTTCAGGAGCCGGGGCCGCCTCCCTCGAGGGTCCGGAGCGCCTGCTGGGCCTTCTCGAGCTCGCGGCGCGCCTCCTCGAGCTCCTTCTCGGTCAGGCGCACGCGAGCCGCGCTATCGAGCCCTTTCCAGGCCTCGAGTTCCTCCTCGGTCATGTCCGCCTCCGGGCGCGGGAGGAAGGGGTTGCGCAGGCGCAAGAGCCGATCCTCGAGCCGCCGGACACGGGCCTGCGCCGTTTCGACCCGCTTGCCGGCCTCGGAGCGCAGTCGCTCGCGAGTCACCTCGCGCGCCTGCTCCTCCTGGATCTGCTTCAGCGCTTCCGTCCCCGGCACGCTCTCACCAGGCTTCCCCACGGGAGCCTCGGTCTCCTTGCGGGGAGGCGGTGCCGGGCCGAACAGACGCTCCAGATCCTCGTTCGTGTAGACGCGCGACTCCTCGCCGTCACGCGTGCTTTTCCCCGGCTGGGCCGAGGACTCGACGGCCGTTTCCTGGCTCGCGGCGCTTTTCTTGGCCTGTTCCTGCTTCTGTTCCTGCTTCTGTTCCTGCTGCGTGCCCTCCTCCCTCGACGCCTGGCTCGCCTGCCCGGCGGATGCAGCCGCAGGCGCGCCGCTCCCCACCCAGGCGGACGGAGGCTGGCCGGTCGAGGGCCCGCAGGCGAGCCCGCAGACGAACACCCCGACCATCCACCAGACCCCGCCAGGACTCACCGACAGGCTCCCTCCGCGCTTGCGCGGGCCGCCGCCGCCAGTCCTAGTGTACCGCGCTTCCCGCGGCGCCACACCCTTCGCAGGTCCACCGCAGCGGCCTCCCCGCCGCGCTCACATGTCCGTCTCCCAGCGGCTGATGACGACGCGGGGCAGCTCCCACTCTCGGGGAGGCCACTGGCCGCGGGCGATGCTCTCGTCCCAGTAAAGGTCCGGGGTGCCCGCCGAGGGGCTCGACTCGCCGATCCCCTGTTTGGAGATCACGCTCCCGTAGTACTTGGCGCTTCCCGTCGCGTCCCAGTAGCCGTTCGTGTAGAGCACACCCCAGATCGTGGCCTCGTCGTCGATCGGCGGCCCCTGAGTGTTGCGCACCACGGGGCCCGCGTTCCCGCCGTCGTCCTGGAGCGTGTCGTCAGCATCCGCGACGAAATCCCCATCGAGGCCGTTGGGGTACTGGAGATTGATCCACGGCTCGCCGGCATCCCAGGTCCCGTCCTGATCCTTGTCCAAGAACGGCTCGCCCGGAGCGCGGTAGGTGGCGGGCCGGCCCGCCACACCCTTCGTCTGGAAGTCGGAGGCATTGAGGTAGATGAATCCCTTCACGCCCCATGTCCCGCCCTGGATGGTGATCTTCGGGGTGAGGTTGTCGTATTCCCCGTCCCCGTCGTTGTCGTAGGGCGCGAGGCCGTCCTTGGTGTCGAAGAAGAACAGCCCGCTCTGGCTGTCCGTGATCTCGCGGAAGGTTCGCGCCGTCCCCACCCCGTTTTCCTTGAACGAGGATCCATTGTCCCAGACGTAGTAGTGGACGTTGCTGCCTCCCGAGGTGGCGATGGCTTTCCAGACCTCGTAGTCGAAGTCGGGGCACGTGACGAGGGGCATGTTCTGGAATTGGTTCGAGTGGGAGCCGTCGTCGGGGTTGTTGTCGTGGTTGGGCCAGTGGCCGTCGTCGAGGGGGTTGCCCGGCGTCCAGGTGAAGGGGTAGGGCTGCGTGTTGCCGTTGGGCGCGCCGGCGAGAGCGCTGCCGCTGATGACGCGCAGCCACGGATCCTCGATCTTCTCGCCCTCGATCGCCGCTTTGTACGCGAGAAAGTTGGCGTCGCTGCCCGCGCCGGCATCGTAACCCCAGAGCATGTCGACCCTCGTGCTCGGCGGCTCGACGCGCGGCAGGCTCGCCGCCACCTTCTGGTGGTTGTTCGTGAGGTCCGTGTTGCTCACGGCCGTGGTCACACCCCAGTGCACCGTGAGGTCGCCATTGAACGAGAGGTTGTCGCACGAATGGAGCGGGCCGTAGGGACCGGGATAGGGGGTCTCGTTGAAAACCGCCTTCACCATGCGCTCGCCGAGCACGACCTCCGAGCCGTCGCTGTGGGTCTTGTAGATGCGGGCGATCACCTTGACCGTGGCGATCCCGTAGCGGGTCCAGGCCCCGCCGACCTGGATGTAGGGCGGCGCGTAGACGTCGATGCGCGCCAGGCGCGCTCGCACGCCCGTGCCCGCGGCGGGGTAGTCGCCGAACAGCGCGGCCGAGAGGTTCTGAAGAAACGTCCTGGCCGCCGCCGAGCCGCTCTCGTCGATGCGCAGATCGGGCCCGTCTTCGGTACCCAGGAACGTGTCCGTCAGGCTGTCCCGATAAGGTTTGTCGAACAGATCGTCGAGGTTGTCGCCGTTGCGGTCCACCCCTTGCTTGTAGTAGGGTTTGCCTGCGCTTCCGTCGGCCGCGACGGGCGAGGTGGCCGGGTCGCCGTCGGCGTCGATCAGGCGCAGGGTGCGATCCACCACGCTCGGGCTGGGGTTGTCCAGGTTCGAAGCCGCCAGGGGCTGATCGAACCAGCGCTTCACCATCCGCACGCCGCTCTCGGCGGCGTAGAGGGCCTGGGCGCCGCGGCGCTCGTTCTCGGCGATCCTGTTCTCGGTTTCTCCCAGCAACAGGTAGGCCACCCCGAGCAGCGTGAGCACGACCATGATCAGCACGGTCAAGATCATCGCCGAGCCGCGCTCGGCGTGTCGCCTTCCCTGATGCCTCGCGATCATGCTCCCCTCCTCAGTTGTGCTCCTCGACGATCATGTTGTCGAACATACCGGTGCTGGGCCCGCAGGTCCCCGTGATGGAGGTCGGCTGCCCCAGCTCGTCGAGAAGCACAAAATCGTAGGATGTCGTCAGCTCGTTGCGTCGGAATTCTCCCCGCACCTTGGCGGAGGTCACTTGGTCGTAGACGTAGGTGACGCTGACCGGGTTGGTGCTGTCACGCTCCACCCCGATGGCCGGTTTCGGCGAGCTGAAGGTGTTCGAGGCCGGCGAAGGCGAGGGGGGCGAGACGTTCCAGATCAGGTTTCCGTCGAATCTCACGCCCGTGAGCTTCGCTCCGTTGCCGACGTTGTCCGCCCAGGTGATGGTCATGGCTTCGATCTGCACGGCCGTCAGGCAGTTGTTGTTGATCATCTGGTAGGTGATCTCCATGCACTCCTGAGGCGGTGGCCCCGGACGCGTACAGTCGAGGACGATCGGATTGAGGTCCGGATCGGGCGGCGAGAGGCAGCAGCCCACGCTCGTGCCGGCGGAGACCTGGATCGTGGCGCTCTTGCTGCAACCGAGCGTGTTGGTCACGGTGGCGGTGATCGTGTAGGGACCCGGGGGGTCGGCCAGCCAGTGGTAGGTCCAGGTGGGTCCGGGATCGTCGATCTCTTCGCGGTCCTCCACCTGCCCGCGCTCCTCGTGGTAGAAGGTCAGCTCCAGCTTCTGGTAGGTGTCGTTGCCGTTCTGGACGGCGACCCTCACCGGCACCACCCCCGCCACGGTCGCACCGTCCCTCGGGTTCAGGAAAACGACGTCCCCGGAAAAGGCACAGGACGCCTGCGCCGGAGCCGAACGAGCCGACTCGTTGGGGCAGTCGTCGAGGGCGCTCACCGCGTACCAGTAGGTGTACCCGAGGGGCGCCGCAGTCCGGTCCACGTACTGCGTGGCGCCCTTCACCCGCGCCAGAAACTCGAAGCTCGAGGCATCCGTCGGCAAGACACCTTCCGGAATCGGCATCGAGCGAAACACGTGGTAGGTGTCCACGGTGATCGCGTTGCCCTCGACGTCTTGCGTGACGGTGTTCCAGGAGACGGTGATCCGCATGGCGCCCGTGATGAACGCCTGGACGTTCTGGGGCGTGGCGGGAGGCGTGCGGCTCACGGCCAAGCCCTGGACCTCGTCGCTCGGCGCGCTTTCCACCCCGCAGGCATCCACCGCCGTGACCCGGTAGTAGTGGGGCCGGCAGTTCACGACGCCGCGGTCGATGTAGCTCGGCGCGCTCGCGTCTCGGAGGGTGCTCTCGTCCGCGATCCGGCTGCTGACACCGACGCCGAACCCGGCGGTCTCGCTCCGGTACAGGCGGTAGCCCGCGAGGTCCCGAATGGCGGGAGCGCTGGGATCACCGGCCGGCACGGCGCTCGTGTTCTTTGTGACTTTGTTCCACTCGGCCCGAACGGCGCCGTTGAGGTCCGTGGTGGCGGTGAGACCCTCGGGCGCCGCGGGGGTGTTCGTGTTCGAGGTCGTGGCGCTCGCCTCGTTCGACATGACGCTCAGGTTTCCCGCCGCGTCCGCCGCCTGGAGTGCGACGTAATAGGTCGTACCGTCGCTCAGCCCGGAAAGGTAGTAGGAGGTCCCGGCCACCGTACGCTGGCCCGTGTAGTTTCCGGAGGCCGTGCCGTAGTGGATGCGGTAGGAGGTGACTTGGTCTTCCGGCGGGTTGGGAGTCCAGACGAGGTAGAGTCCTCCACAATGGCCCGGAACGAGCGTGGGCCTCGCTGGCTTGCTCGGCGGTACGAGGTCGGACTGCAAATCTCGAATACCCACCATGCCCAGGTTGCGCGGCGTGACGTCGCTCACGAGCTGGAACTTGCGGTACTCGCGCGTCTCGGGGTCGCTGTCGTCCGGGTCCGCCCAGCCCAGATCCGGCTCCCGCGTCAGCCCTTCCAGCTCCACTTGGATGCGCCGGATCGCGCCGCGCGCGTTGCGCGCCTGTGTCGTTTCTGCCCCGCCGATGTCGTCGGAGGGGTCGTCGAGGTCGAAGGTGGTGTTGAGCTGCGTGCCCACGCTGTCGTAGTAGCGGAAGCGCAGCGAGCGGATGTTTTCCACCACCGGAGTCCGCGTGAAGAAGCTGCTCGTACCGTAGGTGGCCGGATCGTTGTTGAGGGTAATGCGATACAGCGTGTACGGAGGGTCGTTCTGCACGAGGACCACGTTGGGCACGCTCACGAGCTCCACGTCGCCGTCGCGTTGCGCTTCCTGGACGTCGGCGAAAAACGTGAGCGTGTCCGGCCCCGTGCCGTCGGGTTTGGCGAGGGCGAAGATCACGATCTCGTCGTTGCCCGTGGACACGGCGAGGAAACTCGAGCCGGCGAGCGTTCCTTCGGGGCTGCTCGCCTGCGCGGGATCCTCGGCGTCGAAGTCCGCGCGGATGACGATGGCCGTGTCGTAGGCGGCCTCGATCTGCTCGTCGGGGCGGAGCTTGTCGCCGTCGGGGTTGTAGTTGAAGCCGGCAAGACGCAGGTCCGAGACGAGCTCGTCGAAGGCGATCCGCACGGCCTGCTGCTGCTCGCTCAGGTTTTCTCCTTTCTTGAACGAGCGGCGCGCCGCGTCGTAGATGAGCAGCGCGATCGTCCCGGCCACGACCATGACCGTGATGGCCACGAGAGCCTCGACCATGGATAGGCCCTGTTGTTCGCATCGCCTCGGCGGGCGGTCGTGTCGCATCGCTCGAGCTCCTTCGGGCTACATGCGCACCGTAGCCAGGTTGATTTGCCGATGGCGCGACCCCTCGTCCCAGTGGACCGTCACCTCGACGCGGATGAATCGCGCCTGCGCCAGCACGGGCGCGGCACCGTTGGCCAGAGCTTCGATCTCGATTTCGGCGTAGCCGTTGAACAGTTTCTCCGCGAGCGCGGGTTGCCATTTCGCGGCGTACGTGTTGGTCTTCGTGTCGACGGTGGCGCTCGTGACGCTCTGGCCGTCGATGCCGAAAAGACTCCATGTCTGATGGAAACCCCAGCCGTTGACCTCCTCGAGGATGCCCTGCGCCACGGAGAGCGCCTCGGTGGCGTCGCGCCCGCTCGCCAGCTGCCGGCCGCCCAAGGTGAACAGCCCGGCGATGGAGAGCAGCACCCCGGCCAACAAGCCGAAAGCCACGATGACCTCGACGAGGCTGAAGCCCGCTTGATGCTCGCTCGTGCGCTGGGCCATGATCCTTGCTCCTTCTCAGAGGCGCTGGCGCTGGGTCTTGGGAACCCCGACGAGCGTCGTGGTCACCGTCCAGCGCTCCACCGTGGTCCCATCCAGGCTCGCTTCGAACACGGTCGTCGCCGGGGCGGTCACCGAACCGTTCTGCTGGAACGTGATGGGGCTCGTGGAGGAAACGATGCGGACCCCGCTCGGGAGGATGACGGTGCGCACGGTGCCCGAAACGTCGGGAAACGTGTAGCGGTTCGTCGGATCCGCGGCCACCGTGACCTGCACCGGCTGCCGCTTCGTCACCGCCACCATGCGCGCCGCGCGCAGATCGGAGGCGAACTGGTCGGCCGCGGTGCGCACCTTCGCCGCACGCACCGCCTCCGCGGTGAGCGGGACGGTCACGGCGAGGGCGAGACCGAGCAGGGCGAGCACCACCAGCAGCTCGGGCAACGTGAACCCGTCCTGCCGGCAAGGAAGCGAGCGCAAGGGCGCGTCGCGGTTCATTTCACCGAATCCTCCTCGTCCTGCGCGGTTTCAATGCACGGCGGGTGCCACGGCTCTCTCGCGGCTGGCTTCCGCCAACTCGCTACGGGCAGAGGACTTACGATTTCGTCAGGGGGGTGTGGCGCAGCGGCCTAGGTGGCGGGCGACCGGGAAGCGTCACGTTTCGTGACAGGCCCGGTAGCCGACGGGAACTGGAGGACGAAACGCGCGCCGCCCAGCGGGCTCGAGCCAACCCGCACGGTTCCGCCGAGATCCTCGAGCGTACGCTCCACGAGCGCGAGACCGAGGCCCGTACCCGCCGCCTTGTCGCTGACGAAAGGCTCGAACACCCGCTCGCGCTCGGACTCGGGGATGCCCGGCCCGTCGTCGTCGACCGTGATCTCGATCGTGTCGGCGCGCACCCGGCCCTCGATCCGCACGCGCCGCACCTCCCCCGCTTCTCCGAGGGTCTCGGCGGCGTTGCGCAACAGGTTCTCGAAGACGCGCTGAAGCCTCGGCTCGTCGCCCAGCACGCAGCCGAACCCGCCCACGACCTCCACCTCGACACGCTCCGGAGCGGTGGAGGCAGCGCGGCGGACCACGCGCTCCAGCAGTACGGGCGTCGGCTCGGCAGCGCTAGGCCTCGCATAGAGCAGGATGTCCTCCAGGACCGTGGTCAGGTGCTCCACCTCGCGCAGGATCTCGCGCGCGGGCCCCCGCACTCGCGGCTCCGGGTGTTTCGCCAGGTGCTTGGCCCAGCCGAGGATCGTCCCCAGGGCGTTGCGCAGCTCGTGGGCGATGGCCGCCGCGAGGCGCCCCACGACGGCCCACCGTTCCCGGACCCGTGTCTGGGTTTCGAGCGCGCGAATTTCTGTGAGATCCGATAGCAGCACGATCGCTCCCGCCACCCGTTCGTCCGAGCCCGGCACGGGGCTGATGGCCACCCCCAGGTGCGACCGAGAACCGTCCCGCACGGCTCGCAAGACCTCGCGCGATACGGCCCGGCCCTCCTCGAGGCACCTCTCGATGCGTGGCCCGAGTCCCTCCACGTGACCGAGTACCTCGGCCAGGGGGCGGTGGCGCGCCTCGTCCTCCTTCACGCCGAGGAGCGCGGCCGCGGCTGGGTTCATGGCCGCCACCCTCCTGCGCCGGTCCACGACGATCACTCCGGTGACCATGCCCCGGGCAGCTCCGGCGGCGAAGCGGACGAGGTCCCCGAGCCCGGTGCCGCCGCGCCCGAGGGCCTCGAGCGCCTGCTCCTGCCGGCGCAGGCGCTGCACCATGGCCCGGAAGGCGCCGACAAGCTCTTCGGGCTCTTCGCTCGCTCCGGGCCCGGCGTCGAGGCCCACGGACCGAGCCGCCTCGGCGAGTGCGTCGTAGGGCCGGCGGATCCAGCGGCCGGCGACCGCGGCCAGGCTGACCGAGCACAGAGCCGCGAACGCGAAACCGGCCACGGCAAGGCGGGTGCGCCGGCGGGCCGCCGCGAGTCGAGGCACCGGCACCTCGACGCCGAGCGCCCCGGCGAGTCGTCCCGAAGCCTCGTGGACCGGGGCCCACGCGAGCATCCGGATCGAATCCCCCCGCCCGAGAGGACCTGCCACGACCGTGCGGCCGGCCTCGAGAGCCGCGCGCGCCTCGGGTGAAAGATCGAGCAGGCTGGGCGGATCCCCCAGAGGAGGTCCGCTGGCCACGCGTGTCGTGCCTGCTCGGTCCACCAGGCACGCGCGGGCGAACCCCGAGCGCAGGGTCAGCCGCCGTAGCCACGCCTCCGCCGCAGGCCTGCCCCGTGCCTGGAGCGCTTCCAAGAGCGCCGCGCGGTCCAACGGAGCGGCGAACGCAGCGACCCTGGCCCGCAGGACCTCCCGCTCGGCCGCCTCGAGCGCCCTGGCGAAGTCCTCCACGACGTAGATGCCCGACGCGCACAGCGTGAGCACGCCGAGCACGGCGAGCGCGAGGCTCCAGCGCACGCGGAAGCGGAAGCGCCCCAGGCGCAGCGCGCGGCGCATCGGTCTCACCCCCCTCCGAGAAGGAGCGAGCGGTAGAGCTCGAACGCCGCAGGGGCCCAGAACAGCGCCGCGAGCCCCGCCGGCGCGAGAAAGCAACCGAAAGGCAGGCTGTCGCGCATGCTCCCGCGCCGCCAGGCCACGAGCAGCATCCCCACGAGCGCGCCGCTCACGGAGGCCGCGAATAGCGTGAAGAGCACTCCCCGGGGGCCGGTGAAGGCACCGAGCATCGCCATCATCTTCACGTCTCCGAGTCCCATCGCCTCCACGCCCCGGACTCTGAGCCACAGCGCACCGATGCCCCACAAGATGCCGGCCCCGAGCGCGGCCCCCGCCAGAGCCAGCCAGAGCCGCCGCACGCCCGCCTCGACGCCGAGGAACGGGTTCACCCAGGCCAGCGCCAGCCCTACCGCGAAGCTGGGCAGGGTGATCCGGTCGGGAAGCAGTCGCTGCTCCAGATCGGTGAAAAACAGCGCCAGCGAGGCGAGCGCGAGCCACGAAGCCACCCAAAAGCTCCACCCGGGGCCGAACCTGTGCCAGAGCCACGCCAGGATCAGACCGCTCGCGAGCTCCACGGCCGGGTAGCGGAGCGCGATCGGCGCGCCGCAGTGGCGGCAGCGCCCGCGCAGCGCGATCCAGGAAAGGAGAGGGATGTTCTCGACCCAGGAAATCCGATGCCCGCACGCGGGGCAGCGCGAGCGCGGGCGCACCACGCTTTCGCCGCGGGGCAAACGGTGGATGCACACGTTGAGGAAGCTCCCCACGACGAGACCGACGAGCAAGACGAGCACCAGGGTCATCGCCCATCCTTGGCTCGCGCGTCAGCGTTCCCCGAGGATCCGCGATGCCTCGGTGCCGACGGTGCCGCTGTGCGGGTCATAGCGGTAGGGCCGTCCGTCGGGATCGCGCGGAATCCGTTCCAGGTAGCCCAGGCGAACGAGCTCCTCCAAGGCGACCGGGCGGCGCCGCTGCTCGCGCTCGAAACGCGCGAGCGCCTCGCGCAAACGATCGAGATCCAGGCGTACGATCAAATCGCGGACCTGGCGCTCGGCGATGGCCCGCGTCATCTCGTCGCTCTGCGGGTCGTAGAGCAACGCCTGCCAGCGGCGTAGGGCCTCTTCCAGGTGGCCGGCGCGCCGGTACATGCCGGCCGGCAGGCGGCGCACGAAGCTCGGCGCCCCCGGGACGGCAGCGGCCCGCTCGAAGTACGCGATCGCCCGCTCCAGCGCCCCGAAGCGCGCCGCCTCCCAGCCCGCGAGGTAGGGCAGGATCCAGGCGTCGGGATTGCGCTCGAAGCCCAGCTCGAGAAGCGCGAGCCCACCCTCGAGGTCCCCGGCTTCCACGGTCAGGATCAACGCGCCGAGCCAGTAGGGGTCGAGGTAATGCGGGTCGAGCTCGGCGATGACATCGCCGAAGACATGCCGCACGTAACGGAAACGGTCGGCGCGCTGGTAGTCCGCATAGTACTGGATGGCCCAGAGGTAGATCGCGTCGGCCAGTAGCGGAGCGAAACCCAGGCTCACGAGCTTGAGGTACCTTCCGTTGGGCAGGTAGAGCAGCTCCCGCGCCTCCTGGCGCGCGGGGGCGGTGGCCTGCGCGTACCCGCGGATCCAACCCGCGCCGAGCGCCAGGACACCGGCGAGCAGGAGGGCCAGGGCGCGGCGCATCTCAGTCCGCGAACTCGCGACGTTCGAAGACGACGACCGCGAGCAGCAACAGCGCGGCGGCGTAGGCCAGCCCGTAGGCCGCCGCGAGACCCACCTCGGACGCGGACACCGGCAAGCCGTGGACGGCTTCGGGCTTGAGATCGAGTAGCTCCAGGTTCGGCAGCACCCAATAGAGCGCCTGGCACACGGCGCGCTGCCAGCCGGAAACGAGCCGCGACTGCAGCAGCTCGAGGCTCCATACGAGATGCCCCGCCACGTACACGGCGAGACTGCCTAAGGTGGCGAGCAGCGGGTTCGTGCAGGTCGAGAAGAGCAGGGCGACGGCCGCGACGAGCAGGAGCTCGACCCAGATCAGCGCCACCGCCGGCAGCAGCGGCCCGAATGCCTCCCCCTTCCACCCCAGCACGAGGGCCAGCGTCCCGCTCATCACGGCGACTTCGATGGTCAACACTCCCCCCACCCCCAAGTACTTTCCCGCCAGGAACTGCCAGCGCGGCACAGGGTGCGCCAGCAGCGTGTAGATCGTGCGCCGCTCGATTTCCTTGAACACGAGCGAGACCCCGACGAACACCGCGGTCAGCACACCGAACAAGGCGATGGCCGACAGCCCCAGATCCTTGATGATCTTCGCCTCGCTGCCCACGGTGAGCAGCGACAGCACCCGGGCCGCGAGGATGATCACGAGGGCGAACGCCAGGAGCAGGTACAGCACCCGGTCGCGGATGGCCTCGCGGAAGGTGTTGAGGCCGATGGCGGCCACCGCCCCGCCGAGACCTGGCGTGCCGTCGTGCCGGCTCACGACACCCCCTCGCGCGCTCGGGCGCCTACCTCGCGCAGGAACCGATCCTCGAGGCTTTCGCGTCTCGGCGAGACCGAAGTCACGCGAAC
Source organism: Acidobacteriota bacterium (assembly GCA_037447115.1). Classification (GTDB taxonomy): domain Bacteria; phylum Acidobacteriota; class Polarisedimenticolia; order Polarisedimenticolales; family JBBIHH01; genus JBBIHH01. The sequence goes on along the minus strand of JBBIHH010000006.1, from coordinate 96,142 downwards.
TCCGTGCCCGAGCGCCCAGCCCAGCAGCCGTGTCAGGGCCTCCGCGTCGGGCACGCGGACGAGCACGGAGCCATCGCCGCGGGCGAGGGTTTCCGCGGGGCAGCCCGGGGGCAGCATGCCCTCGAGCCGGACCTCGAAGGCGCGCACAGCCGGCTCGATGAGCTCCTCGAGCCGGCCTTCGGCGCGCAGGCGCCCCGCGAAGAGGATGGCGACGCGGTCGCAGAGGACCTCGGCGTCCTGGAGGATGTGGCTCGAGAAGAGAACGGTGGTACCCTGGCGCCGCAGCCCCAAGATCAGATCCCGGACCTCTCGCCGGCCGATGGGATCGAGCCCGGACATGGGTTCGTCCAGGATCACCACCTCGGGCGCCCCGAGCAGCGCCTGTGCCAGACCCACCCGCTGCACCAAACCCTTGGAGAGCTTGCGGATGGGCGTGTGCGCCCACGCCTGCAGGCTCAACGTCTCCAGGGCAGACTCGACCTCGCGGCGGCGCGCGGCGGTGCCGAGCCCGCGCAGTCGCGCGCAGAGATCGAGCAGTTCCCTGACCGTCAGGTACTGGTAGAAGTACGGCTGTTCCGGCAGGAACCCCACCCGGCGGCGTGCCTCGGGCTGGCGGGGAGGACGGCCGCACAGGCGCACCTCCCCCGCGTCCGGGCGCAGCAAGCCCAGGATCAACTTGACCGTCGTCGTCTTGCCCGCGCCGTTCGGACCGAGCAGGCCGAAGATCTCCCCCCGCCGCACTTCCAGTTCGAGCTTCTCGACCGCGACGGTACGGCCGATACCCAGATGGCCGCGGAACGCCTTGCACACGCCCCGCAGGCGGATGGGAACCTCAGCAGGCGCTGCGCACATGAGCGCCACGCATCTCCGCCACGAGGCTCGCTCCCGAGGTGGACGGATCGCCGCCCTCGCGGCTGTAGAGCCGGAACACCTCGCGTAGGGCCCGCTCGCGGTCGAAGCGGCGGGACCATTCGCTCCCGCGCCGTCCCATCCGCCGCCGCAGCGCCGGGGCGCGCCCGAGAGCGGCCATCGCCTCGGCCAGCGCCTCGATGTCACCTGCAGGCACGAGTCGGCCGTTCCATCCATCGGCGACTGCCTCGGGTGTGCCGTCCACGGCGGTCGCCACGACCGGCTTCGCCGCCGCCATCGCCTGGAGCAGCGCCAGGGGCAACCCTTCGAAACGACTGGGAAGTACCACGACATCCGCCGCAGCCACCAGCTGGGGCACATCCTGCCTCCAGCCCAGGAGCTTCAACCGAGTCCCGAGACCGTAGCGCCTCGCCGCGCGCACGACCCGCGCGCGCAAGGGCCCGTCCCCCACGATCCAGAACCGGGCGCGGCGCAGGCGAGCGGCGACGCGGGCCGCCGCCGCGACGAAGGCCAAAGGATCCTTCTGGGCCTTCAGATTGCCCACCAGCAAGAACACGACATCCCGCGCGCCCGCTCGGAGCCGGCGACGCACCGCTGCCCGCGGCCAGCGCTTCGAGAACGGGCGACGCTCGACACCGCAGTAGATCACCGCGTGGTCCTGGGCCCTCCCGATGCCCGCCGCGAGGCCCTGCCGGGCCGTCTCGCGGCTGCAGGAGACGAGGGCGAAGCCGGGACGCGCGACGAGCCGCTCCGCCAGCTGGCAGAGCCGGCGCACGGGCGCAGCCTGGCTGCGGTTGAACGACCACCCGTGAACCTGGTGCACGACCCGCGACGGCTTGCGCGCGATCCAGGCCGCCAGCCGGCCGACGAAGCCCGCCTTGCTCGAGTGCGTATGGAGCACGTCGAAGGGCTCGCGGGCGAGCCAGCTCGCCAGACGCCACAGGCAGCGCAGATCCGCGAGCGGGCGGATTTCGCGCCTCCAGTCGGGCCAGACGTGCAGGACGAGTCCGCGTATGCGGCGCGCCTCCCCCATGCGTTCGCCACCCGGCCCCGTCAACAGATGCACCTCGTGCCCCGCCTCGATCAAGCGGCGGCACTGCGCCAGGCAGACCTCCTGGGCACCGCCCAGATCGAGTCGCGTCACGAACTGCAGCACTCTCATCGCGCCACCGCCGCGGCGGCCCGCAGGCGCTCGGCCGTCTCCATCCCATCCAAAATCGCCCGCTCCATGTAGCTGTAGGTCCAGGCCCCGTAGCGCCCGATGCAGTGCACCCCCGCCCGTTCGAGGCGCGGCAGGACTTGCGCGAGAACCTCCTGGCGCGCCCAATCGAAGATCACGTAGCCGGGGTCGAGGAGCACCCAGTCGCTCGCCACGATGCGGTCGTCCGGGCGCAGGATCCCTTCGCGCTCCAACGCCTCGCGGGCCGGCGCCTCGAGCGCCGCCGGGTCGAAGCGCTCGTCGCGCCGCAGGGCGAACTCCACGTAGAGCGACGAGGTGCCCGGGGGCGCGACGGCGTCGGAGAAGTTCGTGGGGAACCCCACCCGGTAGTAGGGCGTGTCCGGATCCGGGAAATAGATCCAGTGGGCGCCCTCGCCCAGGCCCGAACGGTCCACGCCGAGATTCCAGCACGCCACGCGGGTCCAGTCGAGCCGCTCCGCCAAGGGCGGAAGCTCGGGCTCGTCGCGAATCATCCGTAGAAACGCCGGCAGCGGGATCGTGACGACGAGGGCCTCGTAAGCCACGTGCTCCCGGCGCCCGGCCACCTCCAGCTCCACCCGGCGGCGCCGAAGCTCGACACCGCACACCCGCGCTCCGAGCCGCACCCGCGGCACCCGCTGCGCGAACGCCTCCACGAGAACCTCGATCCCGCCGCGCGCCGGATAGCGGAACGTGGCGTTGTAACCCATTTTCCGGTTCGGCAAGCCGAGGGCACCCCGCACGACCTCCTCCAGGCTGGGCCGCGGCACCGCCCACGAGACCCAATCGGCGGTCATGGCCTCGGGCGCGCGGCGAAAGAGCTTGCAGTTGTAAGGGAACATGAAGGCCTCGCTGATGCCCCCGCCGAGCACGGCGAGCGACCAGTCGCGGAAGCTGGTGCGCGGATCCTCGGGGACGGGGCGCTTCGAGGCCTCGACGAACCCCACGATGCAGTCGGCCACGACCTCCGGCGCGAGCCCGTGCAGATGCGCCTGAAAAGGAAAGGGCAGGCTCACGCCGCGGGTGCGAATGCAGGCGCGCCGTTCGATGATTCGAAACACACCGGGAAGCCACCGTTCCACGAGGGCGATGGCGCGAGGGTCCCGCAGGTGCAAGAGGTGGCCCGTGTAATCGAAGACGAACTCGCCCACGCGCCGCGAACGGCACAGCCCCCCGGGACGCGATTCGGCCTCGAGCACCAGGTGAGGCAAATCCCGCAGGTGGTATGCCGTCGACAGACCGGCGAGACCGCCGCCGAGAATCAGGATCATCGCTTCAGAGCCCCATGTCGACGCGCTTGAGCCACGCGCCGAGAGCGAGCGCCGCGGCCAGGACCCCACCCAGGATCGCCAAGGCCCCTTGCGTATCCACGAGGCTCATGGCCACCGCCGCCCCGCCCAGCAGCGCGGTCGCCGCATAGGAGACGAGCACCGTGGCCGGCACGCTCAGGCGCCAGCGTCGCAGCCGCAGCGCCACGTGATCGGGGCTGCCGAGCATCACCGGCAGACCGCGCCGCCAGCGCACGTACATGACGAACAGCATGTCGAACAGCGGCACCCCGAGGATCATCACGGGCGCCAGGGCGGCGACGGGGTTGCGCTCGGTGTAGGCGTTGTTCATAGCCAGGGCGCCGAGCATCAGACCGAGGAACAGGCTTCCCGTATCCCCCATGTAGATCTTGGCGGGAGCGAAGTTGCAAGGCAGGAAGCCGACGCAGGCTCCGGCGAGCGCGGCGAGCATCGTGGCGGCCGTGGGCTTGCCGTTCCAGTGGGCCACGAGCAGCAGGGCCAGCGCGGCCACGGCGGCCGTGCCCGCCGACAGACCGTCCATGACGTCGATCAGATTGAAGGCGTTCGTCGTGGCCACGAGCCAGGCGACGGAGATCGCGAGGGCGAGCACCCACGGCACGAAGCCGAGCTGGATATAGATCCCGGATTTCACCAGGACGAGAACCGCCAAAAGCTGCCCCAGCAGCTTGCTCCACGGCCCCAGCTGACCGAGATCGTCGATGAGACCCACGAGCAGCACCACGGAGCCCGCGAGGAGCAGCCCCAGCACCTGCTCGTCGAAGCCGAGGGGCATCGCCGACAGCGCCAGCAAGAAGGCGAGGGCGATGGCGAGGCCTCCGAGGTAGGGTACCGGCTCGCGCTGCTGTTTGAGCTTGCCGTCGGGCCAGTCCACGATACCGAAGCGCAGCGCCGCGGCCCGCATGCGCGGGGTCAGTGCCGCCGCCAGGGCGGCTGCCAGCGCGAAGGCGCCCCCGTAGGAGATCCAATGCCTCACGCTCCTGCCCGCCCCACGGGCGTCCGCCGGCGGTGCACGACGTCGCGCCCCGTGGCCTCGGCACGTCCCGCATCGCGCTTCGGATGCTCCCTCCGGGCGCGCCGCCCGGCGAGAAGATCCAAGCCTAACTTAGGGACGCGCGCCGCGCGCCGTCCAGTCTGCGGCGAACGAGCGTCTCCCGCCAGAGACCGCGCGCCCGCCACAGCCTCCAGAGAACCCCGGGCGAAGTCAGCAACAGCAACGTCGCGGTCGCGAGATCGCGCGCGAGGACGAACGGAAGATCGCGCGCGAAGGCCGCGGGGCTGTCGTTGCGCAGGATCGTCAGGTAGCGGTTCTTGACCACGTGAAAGCGCACCCACGCGGGCCGGTGCCAGAGGGCGCTGCCCCGCCGCGGGCCCCGCCGGCCGCCGCTCGCGCCTCGGGCGTGGTAGCCCACGGCCCGATAGCGGTAAACCGCACGCCAGCCCCGCCGACGGGCGCGCCACGCCAGGTCCAGATCCTCGTAGAACGCGAAGAAGCGCTCGTCGAAGATGCAGCCATCGAGCCGCTCGAGCTCCAGGAGCATCGCGCGCCGGTACAGCGCCGCGGCGGCGCAGGCACCGAAGACCTCTTGGTCCCGGTCGTACTGGCCCCGGTCCGGACGGCCGTAGCCACGGTCGAGGGGCCGCCTGGAGCGGGCCAGGAGCTGGCCCGCCGAATCGAGCGTGCGGCCGTCGGGCCGCAGGAGCTTGCCCGTGGCGATCCCCACGCGCGGGTCGTCGAACGCCGGCAGGAGCAGCTCGAGAAAATCCCGGGACAGGCGCGCGTCCGGGTTGAGCAGCAGGACGAAGGGAGCCCGTGTGGCGTGGATGCCGAGGTTGTTGGCCCGGCAGAAACCGACGTTTTCCTCGCAGCCGATCAGGCGGACTTCCGGATAGCGCGCCACGCGGGAGCGCGTGGCGTCGCCGGAGGCATTGTCCACGACGACGGTCTCCGCGGGCGGCCGGATGAGTCCGCGCAGGCTGTCGAGGCAGGCTTCGATGTCGGCTGCGGCGTTCCAGGTGACGACGATCGCCGCTACGGGAGCCCGGTCCTCGCGCGCCGCGTCCTCGCGCGGACGTGACGACGCCCCGTCGGGTGCGCTCGCCGCGGGTGGTGTGGCCTCGTCAGCGGTCAAGGTCGCGCCCTTCGCGGATGGTACGGAGCCGGACGCTCTGCCGTCCACTCGCCACCCCCGCTCCTCGTGACAAGATAGGCCCGTGGGGGGCGGTGTGCGCGTGGAGTCCGAGGGGTGTGGCGTGCAGGCGGCGAGCGACCCTTGGCCATCGTAGACGCCCGGGCCCTCGCGGGATCCACTGGACGGCGGGGCGTGGGCCGCTACGTGCGGGATCTCTTGGCGGGCCTGGCGGAGTTCGGCGAAGGCGGCTGGCGCGTGGGCGCCCTCGTCCCCCGGGGCGCTGCCGCGAGGTCGCTTCCGCCGGGCGTGGCGCCGATCCCCTGGCAGCAGCCCCCGGGACCGGCAACCTTCTGGTCCCGCCTGCTCGGGCCTCGCGCGCTGCGCCGCCACGGCGCCGCGCTCTACCATGCCACATTCCTCGCACCCCTGGCGGTACCGAGAGAGATCCCCATGACAGCGACGATCCACGACCTGATCCCGCTGGAGCACCCGCGGCGGTTCACCTTCCCCCAGCGCGCGGTGTTTCGCTTCTCCCTCGCAGCGTGTGCTGGGGCGGAGCGGGTCGTCGCCGTCAGCGAGGCTACCGCGCGCAAGATCGCCGGGCGTTTCGGGCTGCCCCGAGAACGCCTGCGCGTCGTGCCGCCCCCGGTGAGCTTGGCTGCCCTCGGCGAGAAGGCCCTGCGCGAGGCTCGGCGTGCGCCGCTCCCCGTGAAGCTTCGGGAGCGCTACCTTTTGCACCTGGGAGGTTTCGACCCGCTGAAGGGCGTCGTGGAGCTGCTGTTGCCGGCCTTCGCCCAGCTCAGGCGCGAGGGCCATCGGGTTCAGCTCGTGATGACCGGAGACGCCAGTGCGGGCCGGGCGCGCGTGGAACGGGTGGCGGCGGAGCTGGGCCTCCAAACTTCGGCCGTGTTCGCGGGCCAGGTCTCGGACGAGGCCCGGCTCCCCTTGATCGCGCAGGCCGCGGCCGTCGTCGTGCCTTCTTTCGAGGAGGGCTTCGGACTGCCCGCCCTGGAAGCCCTCGCCTGTGGCGTCCCGGTGGCGGTGGGACCGGCGGAGGCGACGCGGGAAGCGGTGGGCGCGTACGGGATCCTGGCCCGCGCGCCCACACCGCAAGCCTTGGCCCAGGCCATGGCCGAAGCTCTAGCAGCGCATCCAGCGGAAAGTGACGCCGGCGAGGCTCGCAGGCGCTACGCGCGGCGCTTCGCCCCCGTCGAGGTGGCGCGGCGCCTCGTACAGGTGTGGGAGGAAGTGGCGAGGTGAGGCTGGCGGTTGACGCCCGCGTCCTTGCACACCCCCCCACCGGGGTGGCGCGCTACCTGGCGGCCCTCTTGTCGCACCTACCCGAGTTCCTACCCCCGGGCGCCGAGCTTATGCTGTTCGCCGATCGCCCTCTCGACGGCTTCTGGGGCGAACCTCCTTGGCGGGTGGAGACCCTGCGCTGGCCGCTTCCCGGAGGCGATCCTCTGTGGCGGCAGGCACGGCTGGCGCTGCGATTGTGCCGGCAGCCGCGACCCGATCTCCTCTTTTGTCCCTTCTACACGATCCCCCTCCTCGCTCCCGTTCCCGCGGTGTTGACGATTCACGACGTCGCCTTCCTCGCGCAGCCGCATTGGTTCGACTGGCGGGGTCGGGCGGCCTTCCGGCTCGTGCGGCCTTCCGCGCAGCGGGCCCGTGCGATCCTGACTCCGAGCCGCTTCTCCGCGGAAGAGATCGTGCGGCGGCTCGGCGTACCTGCGGAGAACGTCCGGGTGACGCCCCTCGGTGTGGACGCAGCCCGGTTCGGCGACGTCTCCCCGCAGGCACGCCGCGAGGTGCGCGAGTGGTTGGGCTTCAGCGATCCTTACGTGCTCCACTTGGGGGCCGTGCACGCCCGCAGGCTGCCAGAGGTGCTCGTGCGGGCCTTCGCGAGCTTCGCCGCGGATCACGAAGACGTGCGGCTCGTCGTCGCCGGACCGGATTTGCCTCCGGGGGGACCGGACGTGGCCGGCCTGGCGTGCGAGCTGGGCATCGCGGGGCGCGTGGTGCGGCGCCCTTGGGTGCCGGAAGCGCACCTCCCCGCGCTGCTCGCCGAAGCGGCGGTCTTCTGCTACCTCTCGCTCTACGAGGGCTTCGGCCTGCCCTTGCTCGAGGCGCTTGCGGCCGGTGCCCCCACCGTGGCCCTCAGGCGAGCGAGCCTGCCCGAGGTCGCGGGCGACGCGGTGATCTGGGTGGACGAGCCTGATCCGCAAGCGGTGGCGCGTCAACTGCGCCTGCTGCTGCGTGACTCGACAGCGCGCCGGCAACTCGCCGAGGCTGGCCGCGCGCGGGCCCAGCGTTTCACCTGGAGGGCCGCTGCGCATGCGACGTGGGAGGTCCTACGCGCCGCGCTGGAGCATTAGGCCTCAGGGAGCTTCGCCGAGGCGTGCCTCGATGCGCGCCGCCCACGCAGGGTCGAGCGAGAGCGCCCGTCGCGCGTAGCCCGATTCCCGCGCCCGAGATCTCCAGCGCTCGCTGATCTCTCGCGCCTGGACGAGAAGTCGGTCCGCTCGCGAGCGAGCCGCGGGGTCGCCCGAGACAAGGAGGGCTTCCGCGAGGAGCAGGCGGGCGGGCACCAGGTTGGGTTCGAGCGCGAGCGCCCGCCCGGCGGCCCGCCGGGCCCCCGCTGGATCGGCGGCGGCGAGCAAGAACTCGCCGAGTTCGAGGTGGAGCCAGGGGTCCTTCGGGGAGCGCGCGATGGCCTCGCGGTAGAGGCGCTCGACTCGATCCCGGGAGGCGACGTCGCGCAGGAAATCGAAGAACGCGCGACGCTCGATGCGGGCCCGGCGGAGCCGGACGGAGGCGTCGGCAGGCTGCAGGCGCAGCGCGTGCTCCGACCACTCCCGGGCGCGCGCGTAATCGTCGAGCGTCCACCCCGGGCGGGCGAGCGCTTCGGCCTCGCGCAGCCACGGATCGTAGTGGTAGGGGTTCCGAGCGCGCGCGCGCTGGAGATGGGAGGCGGCACGCTCGGGATCTCGTTGGGCGCGGCCCATCTCCAGCCACGCGCGGTAGGGTGCGATGTCGAGCAGCGCGAACGCCGCGAGCAGTCCCGCAGCCCACGCGAGACGCTGCGGCCACCTTCGCGGCGCCGAGAGGGTGGCGCGCGGCTGCGACACGCAGGCACCGAGAAGAGCGGCGGCCAATAGATAGAGCGCGGGGCGCTCGCTCAAGTTGTCCACCCCCGCATGAGCGGCGAGGGCGGCGAGCGCACCGAAGGCGCCCACGACAGCGGGGAGCCGGCCCGGCTCGAAGCGCAGCGCCGGAAGGGCCCGCCACCAGGCCCCTACGGCGACGAGCGCCGCCACAAGCCCCGCGAGGCCGAGTTCCGCAGGCAGCCGCAGATAGTCCGAGTGCGTGGCGCAGAGCATCCGCTCCCACCTCAAGGGTCCCTCCTCGAGCGGGGGATTCCAGCGCGGCGCCTCCGCTGCCCACTGGCGAGGACCGGTGCCGAACCAGGGGTGCGCCGACACGCTGCGCAGCGAGGCGCTCCAGAGGCGCAACCGGAAGTAGCGGTACGGGTCGGGCATCTTGAATCGCAGCGCCGCCCCCGCCGCAGCGAGCAGCAGCACTGCGGCGCCGACAACGGCCCAGTTCCTCCGCCGCGGCGCACCCCGGCGATCGAGGGTCACCATCGTGGCCACGCCCGCCACGAGACCCAGCAGGGCGCCTCGCGAGCCCGACCAGAGAATCCCCAGACCCGAGCAGGCCGCAGCCGTCGCGACCCACCAGCGCCACTTCTCCCCCAAAGCGCCCAGGGCGAGCAGCAGCGCGGCGCCGAGCCAGATCGCGAGGTGGTTCGGGTTGAGGAAAGTTCCCGCGGGGCGGGCCTCGCCGAGCATCCAGCGCTGCAGCGTGGCCCACGCGCCCTGGGCGCCTGCCGCGAGCAGCAACACAGCCGCCCAACCCTGCAACGCCCCAGGACCCGCGCGGGCGGCCAGGTGCGCCACGACCAAGAAGGCCACGAGCTCCAGGAACCCCAACAGCGCGGCGTAGGCATACGGAGCCTGCGCGGCCGAGACCGCCGCCACGAGCAGGAACAGGCCGTAGGCGCTGGCGACGGCGGGGGGCAAGCCGCGGCTCGCCGGTTCCGGGCTCAGCCGGTCCCAGAGCAGGGCGAGCACGAGGAGCCCGTGCAGCAGGAGCAGCGCCGTAGGGTGCCCGCCGCCCTCCCCCAGCACGGAGACGACGAGCAGCAGGCCTACGAAGACCCCAGCCCCGGTCTGGCCGCCCGCCCACCTCACGGCCGGCTCCTCTCCCCCGACTGGAGCCAGTCCCGCAACCGGTCGCGCTGGCTCGCGTACTCGGCCTGGATGGGGTAAAGACTCGCCGCACGTTCGAGGTCTGCCAGCGCACCCGCACGATCGCCGAGACGGAGCCGGATCCTCGCGCGCAACGCTCGGGCTGCCGGGCGCACGGGCGAGGCTGCGACCGCCCGGTCGGCGCAAGCCAGAGCCTCGCTCCAGTCGCCCTCGCCCTGGGCGGTGCGCGATCGGGACTCGGCGCACAGCAGCCACCCGTCGGGGTGCCAGGGGGCGAGCTTGGCTGCCCGGCTGGCCTGCGCCTGCGCTCGTGCCGGATCCGCAGCGAGCGTGCGCGCGGCCTCGTAGCGGGCTTCCGCCGCCAGCCCTCCCAGGGCCACGATGCCCGCCGCGGCCACGACGACCGCGGCCGCCGCCGCGCCCGCGCGCTCGCGGCGCTCGGGCCCGAGAGCGCGCTCCCCGCCCGCCATCCAGCCCCGGACGAACGCCGCCGTCCAGACGAGCGACGGGAAAAACGCCGTGAAATCCACCAGGTTGTGCAGCGCGAACGCTCCCAGCCCCACCGCCAGGGCCCGAGTCGTGGGATCGCCGTTGCGGGGCCGGAGCGCCGGACCCAGGAACGCGGCGTAGAACCCGAGCGCCGCAACCACCCCGAGGGGAACCCCGAGCTCCGCGAGCGCCTCCAGAGGCAGATTGTGGGCGTGGCGCGCCTCGTTGTCGCTCGCCCGGCGGAACGCGGGGAAGTTCTCCCCGAAGCCGCCGAGACCCACACCCCTCCAGGGGTGGGCCGCGATCATCGTCACGGCCACGCGAGCATTGCCGAGCCGCAGGGCCAAAGGATGGTCGGCGCGATGGACATCGAGCAGGGCCGGCCGGAGGAACGTCACCCCCGCGACGAGCAGCCCCCCGCCGACGACGAGGAGGCCCCGCATCGAGCGCGGGATCCGCCTCGCCACGAGCAACACCAGGAGCAAGGCCGCCGGGGCCGTCCACGAACGTGCGGCGAGAAGTCCCGCGCTCTGGAGCGCGAGGGCGCCCCACAGGGCACCGCGCCAGCGCCCTGCTGTGCGCGCGGCCGAAACCGCCGTCAGAGGCAGCACGAGCGCGAGGTAACCGGCGAGGGCTGCGGGGGTAGCGAAAGGGCCGAACGCGCGACGCTCCGCCAGGCGCGCCAGCACGCGCTCCTGCTGCGCAAGCGGCGCCGCCCGCGCCCACGGCACGGCCGCCTCGAAACCGAAGGCGAGCTGGTAGAGTCCATGCAAGGCGGCCAGGCAAGCCCCGAGCAGCAGGGCCGTCACGACCGCCTTGCGGCTTCGGGGATCTTCGCCGACCGCCGCGCCCGCGGCGGCCAGGCCCGCCGCGAGCACGAGGGCGGCCAGCGGTTCTACCGACGCGCCCGAGGCTGTCGCGAAACGATAGAGGGCCCAGCCTCCCGCACCGAGGCCGACGAGGGCAGCGTGCGATCCCGAGGGGATGCGCCTGGCCACCAGCAAGAACAGGAACGCGACGAGCGCGGCGATGCCGGGCGCCGAGAGGGGCCGGGTTTCCGGAGGAAAGGGAACGAGCGCGACGAGAAGCGCCGCGAAGCCCCAAACGACAATCCGAGATGGGTTCGGGGCAGGGGCCATCGGGCAGCTCTCCGCTTCGGCGGCGGCACGGAACGCTCAGCCTAGAGCCGTGCGGCAGGCCCTGCAAAGCATCCGGCGGGGCCGGGCTACGCCGCGCGGAAGGCAGCCCGCGCGGTACTTCTTTTTCTTCACCAGCGCGTGGCGCTCCGTAAAAAAAAAAAAACGGCGGAGGCCCCACTCCGGGGGCCTCCGCGTCCTCTTCGGGTCTGAAGCCTCGAGCGTCAGTCCTGTTGCGTTCCTTCCGGCCACTGCGTGAACTGACCGTCCACGAACACGATGTCGCAGTCGAAGTCGGTGGTCTGACCGCCCGCGGGGCTGCCCTCGGTGGCACCGTCCTTGCCCGGGGACTTGACGGTGTAACCCCTTCCCGAGGTCGCGCCCGGCTGGTACACCATCGCGTTATTCCAACCGTCCGTGGTCGGGAGAGTCTTGATGTAGACGGGCTCGATCACGCCTTCGAGCGCCGTGATACTGGTGGCGACGGGATAGTGGTTGTTGTCCACCGCGTACGACTCGACGGCGGTGCCGATCGAGCGGATATCGGCCATCGTCCGCTTCTGCTTGCCGCGGTCGATGGCGTTGAGCAGGTTCGGGATGGCGATGGCGGCGATGATGCCGATGATCGCCACCACGATCAACAGCTCGATGAGGGTGAAACCCTTGGCGTTCCGAGAGCGCATCGTGTGGCCTCCTTTCATGCCCTTGCCTTCAACGTTCGCGCCTTTCTCGCCCGGTCGCCAGCGCGCCGAGCGGTCCTTCGGGAGCAGCAATGCGGGTGCCATGGGTGCGCCTCCTGAAGAGCCCTCGCGCAACCCTTGCTCGAACAATCAGTTACGAAAGCCACGGGCCGCACGTCTACCTCGACCGGCTCCGGAAGTTGCAATTCCTAAGCCGCCCTCTGCCCGCCTGCGGCCCCGAGGCTGACGCGGGATGTCACCGCACCGCCTCCCAGCCGGATTCGGCCGGCGTCCTCTCCGCCGCTGCCGCCGATCTGGCGCTCAGCTCGTACTTCTTGGCGAAGTACCGGAAGGAGCGGAAGGTCATGCCCAGAAGCTCCGCGGCGCGTGTCTGAACCCCTCCGGTGCGCTCCAGAGCCTCGAGCATGTAACGCCGCCGCAGCTCCTCGAGGTGGCGTTCGAGGTCCAAGCCGCCGGGAGGCAGGCTCACTTCGGTCCGGGGTTCCCGCAGGTCGCCGTGGCGCACCTGCCGCGGCAGCGCCTCGGGGCGGATCACTTCCCCGTCCTCGAGGGCCACGGCGCGCTCGATGACATTCTCGAGCTCCCGCACGTTCCCCGGCCAGTCGTAACTCTCCAGGCACTCCAGGGCTTCTTCCGAGATGCCCCGCACGGGCTTGCCCAGGCTCTGACTGTACTTGCGCAGGAAATGCTCCGCCAGCGGCCGGATGTCCTCGCGCTTTTCCCTCAGCGGCGGCAGGTGGATCGGAATCACGTTGACCCGGTAGTAGAGGTCTTCGCGGAACTTCCGCTCGCGCACCATCTGCTCCAGATCCTGGTTCGTGGCCGTGATCACGCGCACATCGACCTCGATCTCCTCCGTACCGCCCACGCGCCGGATGCGCCGTTCCTGGAGCACCCGCAGCAGCTTGATCTGCATCGCCGGCGATGTCTCGCCGATCTCGTCGAGGAAGATCGTCCCGCCGTGGGCCACCTCGAACAGCCCCTTCTTCGTCGCCGTGGCGCCGGTGAAGGATCCCTTCATGTGGCCGAACAGCTCGCTCTCGAGCAGCGGATCCGGCAGCGCCCCGCAGTTGATGGAGACGAAGGGCCGGTCCCGGCGCGGAGAGTTGTAGTGGATGGCGCGCGCGATGAGCTCCTTCCCCGTTCCCGACTCCCCGTAGAGCATGATCGTGCTGTTCGTCGCGGAAACGCGCTCGATGAGCTCGAAGATCGCTTTCATCTTGGCGCTGCGACCCACGAGACCCTCGAAGCGATACCTCCCGTGCAGTTCCGCGCGCAACCCTTCGTTCTGGTAGCGCAGCGCGTCGTTCTCGGCGCGCAGCCGCTTTTGCTCCATCGTCTTGCGCACGACGACGCGCATCTCCTCCAGGTCGAAGGGCTTCTCGACGTAGTAGGAGGCTCCTTGGTTCAACGCTTCGATGGCGGAATCCTTCGAACCGTAGGCCGTCATCAGGATCACGGAGGTCTCCGGGGCGCGTCTGCGGATGAAGCCGAGCAACTCCAGGCCGCTCATGGCGGGCATGGAGATGTCGCTGATCACCACATCGTACTCCGCTCCCGCCTCCAACCGTTCCTGCGCCGCCAGGGCCGAGGCGGCGCACTCCACCTGGTAGCCCTCCTTGCTCAACGCGAGGGCCAGCAAGTCGCGCATGCTCTTTTCGTCTTCGACGATCAGGATGCGGTTCACAGCCTGCCTCCTGCGGCGGCCGCCGGGTAGGCCGTGGGGCAGGCCGCGGTGCGGCGCGGAAGGCGGACGCGCACGGTCGTGCCGGCGCCGGGCTCGCTCGCCACGTCCACCTTGCCCCGGTGCTCCTGGACGAGCCGGAAGACGATCGCCGTCCCGAGCCCCGTGCCTTCGTCGAAGCCGCTGCGGAAGGGCTGGAAGTAGTGCTCGAGTTCTTCCATGTTCATCCCGCGCCCTTCGTCGATGAAGGCGATCTCCACCTCCTCGTCGCCGGCGGGGGCGACGGCGATGCGCAGGCGCCCGCCCCCGGGCATGGCCTTGAGGGCGTTGGTGGATAGGTTCCAGAAGACCTGCTTCATGCGGTTCGGGTCCACCTCGCACCACAGGGGCTGTGTTGCGCAATCGAGCTCGATGCGATGGCGCGCGGTGCACCAGGGGCTTTTCTGCAGCAGCCGCACGTTCTGCTCCAGCAAGCGGGCGAGATCCGTGCGCTCGGGAGCGAAGCGGCCGGGCCGGGCGAAGGTGAGGAAATCCCGGATGGCGTGCTCCAGGCGCTCCGATTCGCGCAGGATGATTTCCATCAGCTCCCGCGCTTCGTCCCCCTGGGGGAGCTGTCCCCCGAGGTACTGCACGGCCCCGCGGATCGCCGCCAGGGGGTTGCGCAGCTCGTGCGCCATGCCCGCGGCCATCTCTCCCAGCGCGGCCATGCGCTCCTTGAGCCGGACCTCGCGCTCCAGGGCTTCGATTTCGGTCAGGTCCTGGAAAATGAAAATCAATCCCAGGGGTCGTTGCGCCCGGTCGAAGAGTTGCGAGGCGGCGATACCGAGCAGGATGCGAACGCCGTCGGCGCGCCGGAACCGCCGCTCGATGCGGACGCGGCGCTGCGTGCGCAGCGCCGCGCGCACCTGGGCGAGGAACTCCTCGCCGCAGCCGAAGAACTCGTGGACCGGCTCGCCCAGCCAGCGTTCGGGCGGGAAACCCGTGAGCTCCACGGCGCCCCGGTTCACGAAGCGGATGCGGCCCTCGAGGTCGGTCGTGATCAAGCCGCTCTGGATCGACTCGATGATGTTCTCGTTGAGGGCCTGCAGGCGGGCCACGGCGCCGGAGCGTTCGGCCAGTTGCCGGCCCGTGAGCCGCAGCCGCTCCGCGAGGTACGCCCCGAGCCACCCCACCACGCCGAAGGCGATGGCGTGCACGAGCAAGGCATAGGCGAGCTCGAAGGATCCGCCGCGCACGCCGCCCAGCGCGGGGCCCCCGCCCATGGGCCAGCGAAACCCGCTGGTCGCCACGACCGCATAACACAGCCAGCACGCGGCCGCCATCCCCAGGGCACCCCGGCGGTAGAGCGACACCGCCCCCAGCAGCACGGGCACGAGGTAGAGGAACGACATGGGACTGCCCATACCCCCGGTGATCCCGACAAAGCCCGAGATCACGAGCGCATCCCCCACGAGCTGCAGCCACACGAACCCGTCGCGGCCCGCGAACCAGCGGTCCAGCACGGCGTACAGCAACACCATCCCGTAGGCCAGCGCCGCCAGGGCGAACAGCGGGCGCAGCAACCCCCCCGTACCGAGGAGCAGCTCCACGGCCAGCACGGAGACGAGCAAGGTCGTCACCGTGACCACCCGCAGGACCATCAGCCACCGCAACTGCCGCTCCCGCGCTGCCCCATCCACGGACTTCGAGCCTCCTCAGCCGATCTTGTTGACGAGATCGAACATCGGCAGGTACATGGAGATCACGATGCCGCCGATCACCACCCCGAGAAACATGATCATGATCGGCTCGAGCAGGGCCAGCATGTTGGCCGTCGCTTCGTCCACTTCGTCCTCGTAGAAGTCCGCGATCTTGTTCAACATCGTTTCCAGCGCGCCGGTCTGCTCGCCGACGGCGATCATCTGCACGACCATCGCCGGGAAGACCTCCGTCGCCTTGAGCGGTTCCGCGATCGTCTTGCCTTCCTCCACGCTCTTGCGCGTGGCCCGGATCGCGTCCTCCACGATGGCGTTGCCCGAGGTCCGGGCGGTGATCTCCAGCGCCTCCAGAATGGGCACCCCCGAGGAAACGAGCGTGCCCAGGGTCCGGCAGAAGCGCGCCACGGCGATTTTCTTCAGGACCATGCCGACGACCGGGATGCGCAAAAGCAGCCCGTCGATGACCCTTCTGCCGCGTTCGGTCTTGTGGTAGCGCCGCAGGGCGAAGCCCGCCAGACCCAGCGCGGTGAGTATCACCCACCACCAGCGACCGATGAACTGCGAGAGGGCGATCGTGATCCGGGTGGGCAACGGCAGCACGGCGCCGAGCCCGGCGAACAGCGCGGCGAAGGTAGGAATGACCTTCCACAGGATGACCCAGATCACGCCCACCGCGATCAGGATCACCGCCGCCGGATACACCATGGCCGAGCGCACCGCCGCACGCAGTTTGACCACTTTTTCGATGTAGCGCGCGAGCCGTTGCAGGATCGTATCGAGAATGCCGCCCGCCTCGCCCGCCGCCACCATGTTGCAGTAGAGATCGTCGAAGGCCTGGGGATGCTTGCGCAGCGCATCCGCCAGCGTCGACCCCGACTCCACCTCCTGCCGCACCTCGGTGAGGACCTTCTGGAACGCGCGGTTCTCCTGCTGGCCCGCCAGGATCTCCAGGCACTGCACGAGCGGAAGGCCCGCGTCGATCATCACCGAGAACTGCCGCGTGAAGATGGCGATCTCTTTGTCGCTGATGCCCCCGCCGAGCTTGGGCAGGGCGAACTCCTTGCCCCGCTCGGTCACCGCCGTGGCCACGATCTGCTGCCGGCGCAGCATGGCGATCACGGCGTTCTTGTTTTCCGCGACGAGCACTCCCTCCTGCGCTTTTCCGTCGCGGCTGCGGCCTTTCCATCGGTAACTGGGCATTTTCGTTCCTCCTCGCTCCGCCGACCCCGCGCGCGCCGCTCAGCCGCGGCCCGCCGACCGCTCGCGCCGTCCCCCAGCCACGGGGGCGAACAGGCTTCCCGCACCCCGCTGGATCATCTCCTGCAGCTCGTCGGGGTTGGAGGACATGGACAACGCCGTCTCGAGGCTGATGAGCTTCTTGAAGAACAGCGTCGCCAGCGACTGGTTGAAGGTCTGCATGCCGTAGCGCTCCTGGCCGACCTGCATCGCCGAGTAGATCTGGTGCACCTTGTCCTCGCGGATCAAATTGCGGATCGCCGCGTTGGGGATCAGAATCTCCAGCGCCAGCACGCGCCCCTGACCGTTCGCCCGCGGGAGCAGCGCCTGGCACAGGATCCCCTCCAGCACGAACGACAACTGCGCCCGCACCTGGGGTTGCTGGTGGGGCGGGAAGACATCGATGATGCGGTTGATCGTCTGCGCGGCGGAGTTGGTGTGCAGCGTGGCGAACGTCAGGTGCCCGGTCTCCGCGATGCGGAGGGCCGACTCGATCGTCTCCAGATCCCGCATCTCGCCGATCAGCACCACATCCGGGTCCTGGCGCAGCACGGAGCGCAGCGCGTTGGCGAAATTGTGGGTGTCCGCGTGCAGTTCCCGCTGGTTCACCAGGCATTTCTTGTGGGAATGGAGATACTCGATCGGGTCCTCGATCGTGACGATGTGTTCGTGGCGCTCGCTGTTGATCTTGTCCAGCATCGCAGCGAGCGTCGTGGACTTGCCCGAACCCGTGGGTCCCGTGACCAGCACCAGGCCCCGGGGCTTCTCGCACAGCTTCGCCACCACCTCGGGCAGCCCGAGCTCGCGAAAGCCCCGGATCTCCCAGGGAATGGTGCGGAAGGCGCCGCCCACAGCGCCGCGCTGGAAGAAGACGTTGGCGCGGAAGCGTGCCAGCCCTTTCACCCCGAAGGAGAAATCGAGTTCCAGGTTTTCCTCCAACCGGTGCTTCTGGTTGTCCGTCAGCACGCTGTAGATGAGCTGTTTGGTTTCGGGCGCCGTGAGCGGAGGAAGTTGCAGGGGGACGAGCTTGCCGTCGATCCGGATCTGCGGAGGAGAGTTGGTCGTGATGTGCAGGTCCGTCCCGCCCTGGTCGACGAGGGTCTTCAGCAGCTGATGCATCGTCACCGCCATCGTGGTCTCTCCTTTTGCTCTCGCGGGCGTCTCCCTGCGCCTCACAGCACGGTCTCGCGCACGACCTCCTCGACCGTCGTCACGCCGTCGCGAATCTTCTGGATCCCCGACATGCGCAGGCTGATCATCCCCTCCTCCAGGGCCTTGCGCCGCAGCTCCATCGCCGACGCCCCGGCCAAGATCAGCTCGCGCACCTCGTCCGTCATGTCCATCACCTCGAACAGGCCGATGCGACCCCGGTAGCCCGTGTTGTTGCACTGGCTGCATCCGCGCCCCTTGTAGAGCTTCACCGTATGGGCCTCCTCGATGGGGAAACCCACGTCCACGAGCGCCTGGGGCGGCATCTTGACCTCTTCCCGGCAGTTCGTGCAGATGCGCCGCACGAGGCGCTGGGCGCAGATCAAATTCACCGAGGTCGCCACGAGGAAGGGTTCGATCCCCATGTTCATCAGGCGGTTGATCGTCGAAGGCGCGTCGTTGGTGTGCAGCGTCGAGAGCACCAGGTGCCCCGTGAGGGCGGCCTTGACCGCGATCTCCGCGGTTTCGAAGTCGCGAATTTCGCCCACCAGGATGATGTTCGGATCCTGCCGCAGGAAGGCACGCAGGGCGGTGGCGAAATTCAGTCCGATCTGATCCTTCATCTGCACCTGGTTGATCCCGTGGAGGTTGAACTCCACGGGATCCTCGGCGGTCATGATGTTCGTTTCGGGGGTGTTCACCCGATGGATGGAGGAGTAGAGCGTGTTCGTCTTGCCCGATCCGGTGGGGCCGGTGACCAGCACCATCCCGTAAGGCTTGAGGATCGCCCGCTCGAACTTCGCCAGAGACTCCGGCTCGAAACCGAGCTTCGTCATGTCCAGATTGAGGTTTTCCCGGTCCAGCAGCCGGAGGACGATTTTCTCGCCGAAGAGGGTGGGCAGGCAGGAGACACGGTAGTCCATCTCCTTGTGCTTGCCGCCGAGCTTGACCTTGACCTTGATCCGCCCGTCCTGGGGCAACCGCTTTTCCGAGATGTCGAGCTTGGCCATGATCTTGATGCGGCTCGTGATGGCGTCCTTGAGCTTGAGCGGCGGGTGCATGATCTCGTACAGCACCCCGTCGATGCGGAAGCGCACGCGGAAGTCCTTCTCGTAGGGCTCGATGTGGATGTCGGAGGCTCCCTTCTTGATCGAGTCCGTGAGGATGATGTTCACCAGGCGGACGACCGGAGCCTCCTCGGTGGCCGCCTCGAGCTGATGGACGTCGAGCTCTTCCTCTTCCTCGAGGACCTCGAGCGCCTCCGCCTCCGCGGTGGCCATCTCGTCCATGACCTTCTTGAGCTCGAGGGCGTGCGACGAGCCGTAGTACTTCTCGATCGCCTCGCGGATCGCGATTTCGCTGGCGACCACCGGCTCGACGTTGTAGCCGGTCATGAACTTGATATCGTCCATGGCGAAGACGTTCGTCGGATCCGCCATGGCCAGGGTCAGGGTGGAGCCGGTGCGGTTGACGGGAATGACCAGGTACTTCTGCACCACCTCCGCGGGGACGAGCTTGATCACCGACTCGTCGATTTCGAAGTGACGCAGGTTGATGCACGGCACCCCGTACTGGTCGGAGAGGAGCTGGGTGATGTCGTCCTCGCTGACGAAGCCGAGCTTGACCAGGTTGTAGCCGAGCTTGCCCCCTTCCTTTTTTTGCACTTCGAGGGCGCGCTGGAGCTGCTCCTGGGTGATCAGGCCCGCCCGGAGCAGCATCTCGCCTAGCCTGAGCGCCACCGGGAAACCTCAGCTTCGCCAAACGCGGAGAACGGCTACCCGCGTAGATAGAAAGCCATATGGATAAAGCGCACTAGGCATATGCCCGCCCACGACCGCAGCGGAATCTAGGTCCGGGATGTGGGCTTGTCAAGCGACGGCACCGCCTGACAAAAATCGAGGGTCAGTCAGAGAAGTTCTCTTCTTTCAGCAACTTAGGATTTCGAAGCGCTTCACCGTCGTGCTAAGCTCAAGAAGCTTTGACGGAATTCTTGGCCGTCCGTGTCTTCTCCAGGAAACGAGCGATGAAATGCGTGGAGAACCGCCCCCGCACGAACGACTCGTCGGCCATGATGCGCTGGTGCAGCGGGATGCTCGTGCGGACGCCCTCGACGACGAATGACTCGAGCGCTCTCCGCATGCGGAGGATCGCTTCCCCCCGCGTATGGCCGTGAGCGATGAGCTTGGCCAGGAGCGAATCGTAGTGGGGCGGCACGACCGCTCCGGCATAGACCGCCGTGTCCACGCGGATCCCCGGCCCCCCGGGAAGGTGCCAGCGCCCGATGGGCCCGGGCGAGGGCGCGAAGGTCTCCGGGTCCTCGGCGTTGATCCGGCACTCGATGGCGTGACCGCGCAATGCGAGCTCTTCCTGGGTGAAGGAAATCGGCTCGCCCGCCGCCACGCGAATCTGCTCCTTGACCAGGTCCACGCCCGTCACCATCTCCGTCACCGGGTGCTCCACCTGGATGCGCGTATTCATTTCGATGAAGTAGAACTCCTCGTTCGGGCCCAGGAGAAACTCGACCGTACCGGCGTTCACGTAACCGACGGCGCGCGCGGCCTGCAGGGCGACCTCGGTCATCCGCGCCCGCAACGGCTCCGTCACCCCGGGGGAGGGTGCCTCCTCGATCAGCTTCTGGTGGTGCCGCTGGATGGAGCACTCCCGCTCGAACAGGTGGACCACATTGCCGTGAGTGTCGGCGAGCACCTGCACTTCCACGTGCCGCGGTTCTTCGAGGTATTTCTCGAGATACACATCGGGAACCCCGAAGGACGCGCGCGCCTCGCCGCGTGCGGCTTCGAATTGCTGCTCGAATTGTTCCGGGCCGCTCACGAGCCGCATCCCCCGGCCCCCGCCCCCCGCGGCCGCCTTGATCAGCACCGGATAACCGATCTTCGCCGCCAGGGCCGCGGCCTCGCGCACGTCCTCGACCGCACCGTCGCTTCCAGGCAGCACGGGCACGCCCGCGGCCGCCATGCGCCTGCGCGCCTCGCACTTGTCCCCCATGGCCCGGATGACCTCGGCGGAGGGACCGATGAAGATCACACCGCACGCCGCGCAGACCTCCGCGAACTCGGGAGACTCCGCGAGGAACCCGTAGCCCGGGTGGATGGCTTCCGCCCCTGTGATCTCCGCCGCGGAGAGGATGGAGGAGATGTTGAGGTAGGAGTCGCGACTGGGAGGCGGGCCGATGCACACCTTCTCGTCCGCCAGGCGAACATGGAGCGCACCGGCATCCGCCGTCGAGTAAACGGCCACGGTACGGATGCCGAGTTCCTTGCAGGCCCACAGCACCCGCAAGGCGATCTCGCCGCGGTTGGCGATCAGCACCTTGCGGAACACGGGTCAGTCCGCGGCGGGAGGCAGGGGCCGCAGCCGGAACAGGACCTGACCATACTCGACCGCCTGCCCGTTCTCGGCGACGATCTCCACCACTTCCGCGTCGATCTCGGCTTCGATCTCGTTCATGAGCTTCATCGCTTCCACGACGCACAGGACCTGCCCCTTGCGAACACGGTCGCCTACCTCGACGAACGGCGCCGCTCCCGGGCTCGGCGCGCGGTAGAACGTCCCGACGATCGGCGAACGCACCTCCGCCAGGCCCTCCGGCGCGGCCTGGACGGGAGCCGGCGCAAGGTCCGCCGCCGGGGCGGCTCCGGGATCCGCAGGAAGCTGCGCCTGGGGAGCCCTCTCGACTCGCGCGGGCGCGGGGTTTGCCTCGCCCTTGACGAGTTTGAGGCGGAAGCCTTCGCGCTCGAGCTCGAAGGTCGAGAAGTTGCTCTTCGAGACCAGCTCGATCAGCTCCCGCAGCTCTTTGCTGTTCACGTCGCCCTCACCGGGATTCGCCCGCGAGTCGGGGGACGACGTTAGCATGGGGAGGGGAGGGGTTCCAAGTCAGCGCTCGAGTTCGGGACGGATCCGCGCCGCGGCGCGGCGCAGCTCGTAGCGCAGGCGGCCCAGCAGACCCTCGGCGCCCATGCGCGCCACGAGCGCGTAGCCGCCGGCGACCGGCTGAAGGACGACCGTGGCCGCATCGCCCTGCACGATCACCCCTTGCAGCGTCCCCGCTGCCGCTTCGCTGGCCAGCGCACCGGCCCGACGGCCGAATTCGACCGCCGCCGCCGCCAGGATCTCCAGGCCCTCGCCCCCCTCGCCCGCCGAGGCCACGATCATCCCGTCCCCGTCCACCAGAGCGACGGCTTGCGTGCCCTCGGCGCGCTCGCGCAGCTCCCCGAGGAGGCGCTCAAACATGACGGCGCCGGGCGTTGCGGCGCAGGCGCTCGAGATACGCCTCGAGGCGCACGGTGCTCTTCCGATCTGCGCCTGGGGGCTGCGGCGCGCGCGGGGCGCCCGGGGACCCCGCCAGGCTTCGCAGAAGCACGAGCGCCGCCTCGTCGGCGGGGTCGGCCTGGAGGCGCGCCTCGAGGATGCGGCGCGCACCCGCCAGGTCTCCCTGCTCGGCGCGGATGCGGGCGTGAGTCACGGTCCCCAGGGGATCCGGACCCGCCGGGCTGGTCCTCGCCTCTGGTGCTCGGTGGCTCACGGGCAAGGCCTCACGAGCCCCCGAGGCAGGCATGGACCACCAGCGACCCGCCCCCCAGGGCCTGCACCGCCTTGCCATCCCCGGTCCGGCCGGCGAAGAGCAGCGTCAGCTCGGCACTGCGCCCTTCGAAGGAGGCATCGAGCACCCCCGCCTGGACGGCCAGAAAGCGCACCTGATTCGTCCCGTCCACGGGGATGACGACCCTGGGACTCGTCGTCACCGGCGGCGTGAGCGGATCGAGGGCCGGATCGTCCCAGGCGTAGCTGATCGTCAAGCTCTCGACGAGCACGTCGTTGAACGGCGAGGACGCCTGCGCCACACCGCTCTTGGGAGCGACCGCGAGCGTCGCCGTGGACTCGGTCACGGTGAACACGCAACCCCCCGCCCCGTCCGACTGACCCTGCACCGGCGGGATGGTCACCTGCTGCACCTGGAGCACGACGTCCGCGCTCTCCCCTTCGTCGAGCGCCCCGCTGGTGCAGGCCGCAGCGGCCACGAGCGCCGCCGCCACGAGCCCGCCCCACAGCACGATCCACACTTTGTTTCTGCAGCGCATCGATGCGCCTCCTCAACTGAGCTTCATGATCTTCGGGGTGATGAAGATCAACAGCTCGCGGTTCTGGTTCGTCACGTTGCGCGACTTGAACAGCCATCCGAAGAGCGGGATCTTGCGGAACCACGGAACGCCGGTCTCGCTCATCCCTTCGTTGACGGAGAAGATCCCGCCGATGACCGTCGTGCCCCCGTCGTTGATCAGCACTTTGGTCTGCGCTCGCTGGGTATTGATCGGCGGCACATCGCCCACCCGATTGACGAAGTCGGGGGTGTTGTTCTCGACTTCCACGTCGAGAATGACCGTGCCCTCCGCGGTGATCTGGGGCGTCACGATCAGCCGCAGGGAAGCCGAGACGAACTCCACGTTGATCTCCGTGGCCGTGGTGTTCACCACCGGAATGCGCACGCCCTGCTCGATCTCCGCCTTCTCGTTGTTCTGCGTGGCGATCTTCGGGGAAGAGAGGATGCGGCCACGTCCCTCCGTCTCCAGGGCGTTGAGGGTGACGTCCAAGGTGAACGAATCGATCACGTTGCCGAAGGAAAAGCCCAGGCTGCTCGCCCCGCCCGGCCCCGGAAGGTTGAGACCGTAGCGCGCCGACAGATTGTGGGGAAAGGTCAGGTTGGTGGCCGTACCCCGCGAGGCATCGGCGATGGCCTCGAAACCCCAGACCACGCCGAAATCCCGCACGAACTCGCGGGAGGTCTCCACGATGCGGGCCTCGATCATGACCTGCGGAGTCTCGGTATCCAAGCTCGAGATCAACTGGTCGAGCGGCTCGGTTTTCTTGGGAACGTCGCTGATGATCAGCGTGTTCGTCCGCTCGTCCACGATCACCTTGCCCCGGGGCGTGAGAACCCCGCTTTCGCGGATCACCTGCTCCACCGCTTTGGCCTTGGCGTAGGACAGCGTGCGCGTGATCGTCACCGGCTCCACCTCGAGATCCTTGGCTTCCTTGAGCTGCTTGCGCAGGGCCGCCTCGGAGGCGAGCTCCTGCACCGGGGCGATGCGCACCACGTTGCCTTCCAGGACTTTCTCCAGGCCGTTGTTCTTGAGGATCAGGTCCAGGGCCTGGTCCCAAGGCACATGGTCGAGCACGATCGTCACCCGGCCATCGACCTTGGGGTGCAGCACGAAGTTGAGCCCGGAGATCTCGTGGAACAGGCGGAAAACCTGTTTGATGTCGGCATCCACGAGGTTGAGGGAGATGCGCTTGCCCGTGTACTGCGGCGCTTGCTCGCCAATGAGCTTGGTTTCGAAACGCTCGGCTGCCCCGCGCTCCGGGGCCTGGGCCGGCGCCGCATAGGCCGGAGCGGCGAGCAGCGCCTCCAGGGCCTGCTCGGGGATCGCGCGAGCCGATGCGGGCACAACCGTTTCGGCCGTCTCGGCCGTCGCTGACGGGGCGGGCCCGGCGGCAGGGGTGCCGGGGCCTGGGCCATCCGCCGGGTCCGGCACGGAGACTCCCGGCTCGGGCTCAGGCGCGGCCGCCGCGGGCAGGAGCCGGGGATCGGCCCCCAGGGCCGTCTGCCCGAGGCCCGCCGCGGGCCCCTCCGGGATCGGCGGAGTGAACGCCGCCGGCTCCGCCCCCTGGCCCTCGCGCGCCATGGGAGCGAAGCTCACCGTCAGGCCTTCCGCTCCGGGGAGGATCTCGTAGGGCACGGGAGTTTCGAGGTCGAAAACGACTCTCGAGATCCGCTCGGGCTCGTTGCGGTACTGGCCCGCCCGGACCCGCAACACTCCCCCCTCGCCGATACGGTAATGGTGGGTTTCCAGCCGGCTCGTCACGTCGTAGAGGTCCACCACGAGCCGGGGCGGACTGTCGAGCATGAATGCCTCGTAGCGCTCGAGCCCCCGCCCTTCCAGGCGCACCACCGGCGCCCCGTCGGCGCCGGCCTGCACGGCCACCTGGAGCAGGTCGCCGGAGGCGGAGGGCGCGGCCTCCTGAGCCTGCGCCGCCACGAGCGATAAGGCGGCGAGCGCCCAGACCGCGCCGACGCGCGCAGCCCGCCTGAAGACGTCGTGCTTACTCATTGCCCATCTCCTCCAGCGGAGCCAGCCTCTTGACCACGTCACGGTAGGGCTTGATCAGTCGCGGGTCCTCGACGTACTGCCGGAACGTCACCGCGCCCGCCGAGGGATCGACAGCGATGACCGTCGCGTCGTAGACCTGGTCTCCGGCGCGCAAGAAGTAGCCCTTGTTGTCCGACCCGATGACGAAGGCCACGTCGCCCCCGCTGGGGTCGCGCACCACGCCCACGAGATCGATCTCCGACACGAGCATCCCCGCGATCCCCTTGGGCCGCGGCCCAGGGCGTACCGGGACGC
This sequence comes from Acidobacteriota bacterium, assembly GCA_037447115.1. Taxonomy (GTDB): domain Bacteria; phylum Acidobacteriota; class Polarisedimenticolia; order Polarisedimenticolales; family JBBIHH01; genus JBBIHH01. Next base: position 70,848 of record JBBIHH010000006.1, on the reverse strand, counting down.
GCTCCCACAGCGACTGGAAAGGATCGCGGCGGCCCTGCGGGTCGTAGCTGAAGCCCTGCCCGCGCAGGACCTCCTCCTGCTCGCGCAGGATCTGCTCCACCGCCTGCGCTTCCGGCTTCGCGGGGGGAGCCTGGCTTTCGTTCTGCGGCGCGCCCCCGGCCGGAGCCCCGAGCAGGGCTCCCGCCAAGATCAGCCCAGCGAGCGTGCACCCTCGGCGCCTCATGAACCGGCCTCCGTCTGGCCCGCCTGCTCGTCGTAGACGAAGGTCGTGGCCACGAACTTGGAGCGGATCGTCTTCTCCCCCTCGCCGCGGTAGGCCTGGATCTCGAGATTGTCCACGTTGATGATGCGCGAGTACTTGCCGATGCGATCGAAGAAAATGCCCAGATCGTGGTACCGGCCGACGACGTCCATCGAGATCGGAAACTCCTTGTAGAACTCGCCGGCCCGCATCGCGCCGGGCACGAAGGACTTCAGCTCCAGATTCGACTGATCCGCCAGGTTCTTGATCCAGCGCAACAGATCGCCCGTCTCCGGTGTGGAGGGCAGGATCTGCTGCACATCCGCCAGCTTGCGCTCCAGGCTCGCGATCTCCTGTTCCAGTTTGGGCAGGTTCTGCTCGATGGTCCGGCCCTCGCGGATCTTGCGCTGCAGATCCTCGTTTTCCGCCCGGGCCTGACCGATCCGCTCCTGCATCTGCGCGATGTCCGGATAGACGAAATAAGCCACGAGCACGATGAGCGCGGACAGCACGGAGAACAGCAGCACCTGGCCGCGGAAGGGAATTCTCTCGAACATCGCCCCTCCCTACGCCCCCGGGGCGCCGGCGGGGGCTTCGGAGGCGCCCGCGGACGAGGCCCGTCCCGTATAGCGGCACCTCAGGCCGAAGCTCACCACGTCCCCCTCTTCGCCGGCCCGCACCAGGTCGACGTCGGCGAAGTAACCCGAGTCCCTGAGATTGTTGTAAAAGCTCGACACCGCATTGTAGGTCGTCGCCTTGCCCTGGAGCGTGATCTGCTCCCCGCTGGCCGTCATGCTCTCCAGCCACAGGAAATCGGGCAGGTTCCTGGAAATCTGGTCCAGCACGTGCACGGGCACGGACTGCCGTCTCTTGAGCTCGGTGATGAGCTGAATCTGGCGCTCGAGCAGCGCCTTGCGTGCCTTGTAGTATTCGCCTTTCTTGCGCACCTCTTCCAGGCGGGCGAGCTCGGCGCGGTCCTGCTCGTTCTTGTGCTTCCAGTACTCGAGCTGGCGCGCCTTGCTCGAGTACCACAACCCGGAGAGCAGGATCGCCGCCAGCACGATGCCGAACAGCGCCAGGTTGCGGCTGCGGGCTCCCTCGAGGACCCGCACGGGTGCCGGACGGCCCCGGGGCGCCTTGCGTTCCGCGATCAGGTTGATCTTGATCATCGCTTCAATCCCCGACTTTGCGCAACGCCAGGCCCACCGCGACACAGGCCATGGGCATCATTTGCTCGATCTGCTCGGCGGACGCGTCCCGACCCGCAGGGGCGATCTTGCGGAAGGGATTCAACGGCTCCACTTGCGTCCCCAGCCGCTGCGCGAGGGCCTCGCGCAAATGCGCGATCTTGGACGCACCCCCTCCCAGGTAGAGTCGATCGAGGGGCTCGTCGGTGGCCGAGATCTGCTTGAAAAAGTCGAGGGTCTTCTGGATCTCGTTGGCCACGTCCTCGTTGACGGCCCCCAGGATCGGCAGCACCCGCTCGAAGAGGATGCCTTCGACTTCCTCGCCGCGCTTGAGCCGCTCCGCCTGCTCCGCGGAGAGGTTGAGGTCTTTCTGGATCGCGTCGGTGTAGTGGTCACCGCCGATGTTGATGTCGCGCCAATAGACGGAGGTTCCGCCGTGCAGCACCGCGATCGAGGTCACGGCTGCCCCGATGTCCACGAGCGCCAGCACCTGGTGCGGCTCGAACTCGTAGTTGACCTCGAAGGCGTTCTGCATCGCAAAGGCCGCAATGTCCACCACGGCCGGTGTCAGCCCCGCCTGCTGGATCACGCTCGTGTAATCGTGGATCTTGTCCTTCTTGGCCGCCGCGAGGAGCACGTCCATGTTCCCCTCGCCGGCGAGGCTCGATCCTTCGAGGATCTGATAGTCCAGGTGCACGTCCTCGATGTCGAAGGGGATGTACTGCTCCGCCTCCCAGTGGATGGATTCCGCGAGCTCGGCCTCGCTCATCACGGGAAGGCTGATGCGCTTGACGATGACCGAGTGGCCGGACACCGCCGTGGCCACCTGCGTGTTGCGGATCCGGCAGCGCTCGAACAGGCGCTGGATCGTCTCGGCCACGACCTGGGAGTCCATGATCTGCCCGTCCACGATCGCGTCCGCCGGGAGAGGCTCCCAGCCCAGGCGCAGCGCCTGATAGCCCCGGCCGCGGCCAAGCTCCTTGAGCTCCACGACCTTGATCGAACTTTCGCCGATGTCGAGCCCCACCACGTTACGGTTGCGAGCGAAAAGCATCGTTGCCCTCGTGGATGTCCTGCGGACCGTTCAAGAAGCCCCTGGCGCTCGATCTCGGGCGGTGCTCCAACCTAAGGCAACGCCCGCGCGAGAGTCAAGCGGAAAACAACCCTCCCGGCCAGTCGGACGCTGCGGGCCACCACCGCCGGGTATCACCGGCCCTGCGCCCGAGGGGGAATTCCACGACACAGCCGATATCCCCGCCCCCTTCGCCGGCTAATATAGGAACGGGGCCAGCGCAGGCAAGCTCCCGGGGCCGTGCCGCTTGACAGGCGGCGAGGCCGCCTCTAGGATGCCCCCGCCCCTGGGGCCCGGAGCCCGCTCGCGGAGGGTGCGGAGCCGGCAAGGAGGGGAACGATGGCGCGCGCCTGCGAGATCTGCGGCAAGCACACCCGCTTCGGCCGCAGCATCTCCCACGCCCACAACGTCACTTCCCGGCGCTGGCTGCCCAACCTCCAGCGCGTGCGGGTGCGCCTACCTCGCGGGGGAGCGCGCCGGTTGCGCGTGTGCACCCGTTGCTTGAGGTCCGGGGCCGTGCGCAAGGCCGCCCGCGGGGCCTGACCTCCTGCCCGCCTCCCGAGAGCTCGCTAGTCGGCGAGGGCGACGGCCTCGACCTCGATCTTCGCCCCTTTCGGTAAGCCCGCCACCTCGACGCAGACGCGGGCGGGCGGTGCGGCGGGAAAGAATCGTCCGTAGACTTCGTTCATGGCAGCGAAATCCCCGAGGTCCGCGAGGTAGACCGTGACGCGCACGGCACGGTCCAGTCCCGAGCCCGCTGCCTCGAGCACCGCCTGCACGTTGCGCAGGGCCCGCTCGGTTTGCTCGCGGATCCCCCCCGGCACGATCGACCCGGTCGCCGGATCGAGAGGGATTTGCCCCGAAACCCAGACGAAGCCCCCGGCCTTGACCCCCTGCACGTAGGGACCGATGGCCGCCGGGGCGGCCGCCGTGGCCACCGTCGCTCGTGTCGACCCCATGGACGCCCCCCTCAGCGCAACTTGCGCGCCACCTCCCGCACCCCGGGAATGCGCCGGATCCGAGCCATGATGCGCTCCAGCTGCTTGCGGTCGCGGACGCTGACCACGAGACCGATCCGCGCGTTGCGGTCCTCGAAGGTCTGCGCGTCCACGTGCTTGATGTTCGTCTTCTCGTCCGCGATGGTGGAGACGATCTTCGCCAGCAGTCCCTGCCGGTCCTCCACGTCCAGCACGAGCTTCACGTGGAACTCGTCGTCCGGCCGCCCCGAAGTCCACTCCACCTCGATGCGCCGCTCCGAATCGTACATCATCCGCGCCACGTTGGGGCATAGCGTGGCGTGCACCGAGACCCCTTTGCCGCGAGTGATGTACCCCACGATCTCCTCTCCGCGCACCGGGTTGCAGCACTTGGCCAGCGTCACCATCACGTCGTCCATCCCGCTCACCTTGACGTGGGCCTCTCCGAGCCCGAGCACCCGCTTCACCGCCCGCCGCACCCGGCCTTCCTCGCGCGGGCTGAGCTCGACCTCCGGCGCCAGCGCGGCGACGAAGGCGTGGGGGGTCACCTTGCCGTAGCCGGCGGCCGCGTAGTAGTCCTCGAGGGCGGCGAAGCCCAACTTGCGCAGGGCTTGGGCTACGCGCGACTCCTCCTGCAGGTACTTGCGCGGCAGCTTGTACTTGGCGATTTCTTTCTCCGTGAGTTCCCGGCCCAGCTCCACGGAGCGAGAGCGCTCGTTGGCGTTGAGCCACGCCCGGATCTTCGAGCGCGCCCGCGAGGTCCGGACGAAGGCCAGCCAGTCCCGGCTCGGGTGGTGTGCGGGCTGCGTGAGGATCTCGACGATGTCCCCGTTCTGCAGCGTGTAGCGCAAGGGAACGATGCGGCCGTTGACCTTGGCCCCCACGCACTGGTGGCCCACCTCGGTGTGGATCGCGTAGGCGAAGTCGATCGGCGTGGCACCGCGAGGAAAGCACAGCACCTTCCCTTTGGGCGTGAAGGTGTAGACCTCCTCCGGATAGAGGTCCACCTTGACGAGTTCCAGAAACTCCCGCGGGTCCTTCAAGTCCTGCTGCCACTCGAGGATGCGGCGCAGCCAGGCCACTTTCTCCGCGTCCTCCATGGACACCACGCCGTCCTCTTTGTAGTGCCAGTGGGCCGCGATGCCTTCCTCCGCGACCCGGTGCATCTCGCGGGTGCGGATCTGCACCTCGAAGGGCTGCCCCCGGTCGCTCATCACCGAGGTGTGCAACGACTGGTACATATTCGGCTTCGGCATGGCGATGTAGTCCTTGATCCGTCCCGGAACGGGCGCCCAGATGGAGTGCACGATGCCCAGCGCGCCATAGCAGTCGCGGACGGTCTCGGTGATGATGCGGAAGGCGATGTAGTCGTACACCTCGTCCACGCCGATCCGCTGCGCGCGCATCTTGGTGTAGATCGAGTACAGGCTCTTGATCCTCCCCGTGATCTCCGCCTGAATCCCCTGCTCCCCCAACGACCGCGCCAGGCGCGTGCGGATGTCGCGGATGAACTCCTCGCTCGCCGTCCGGCGCACCTCCAGCGCCTGCACGAGCTCGGCGTAGACCTCGGGCTCCAGATAGCGGAAGGCGAGATCCTCGAGCTCCGCTTTGAAGCGCCCGATTCCCAGCCGATTCGCCAGCGGGGCGTAGATCTCGAGCGTCTCCCGCGCCATGCGCCGCTGGCGCTCGGGGGGAAGGAAATGCAGCGTGCGCATGTTGTGCAGCCGGTCCGCGAGCTTGACCAAGATCACCCGGACGTCGCGGACCATCGCCAGGATCATCTTGCGCAGGTTTTCGGCCTCCGCCGTGGTTTCGCTGCCGTAGTGGATCTTCGAGATCTTGGTAACCCCCTCCACGATCTGCGCCACGTCCGGGCCGAAGTACTCGCCCACGACCTCGATGGTCGTCAGCGTGTCCTCCACGACGTCGTGCAACAGCCCGGCGACGATGCTCGCCGTGTCCAATCGCAGCTCCGCCAGCAGATAGGCCACCTCCAGCGGATGGACGAGATAGGGCTCTCCCGAGGAGCGCAGCTGGCCGCGGTGCATCTTGGCGGAAAACACGTACGCGCGCCGCAGCAGGTCGGCATCGGCCCTCGGGTTGTACTGCTCCACGAGCTCCAGGATGTGCTCGAAGCGCCGCCCCCGTTCCCGGGACACGCGCTCCTGCGGCGGTAGACTCGTTTCGGGCTGCTGCGCCATCGCTTCCCCGCGGTCCGCGGGGAAATTATAGCCCCTGGGCTGCGAGGGCGGCGGAAGGGTCGCGAGCCGCGCAGAGACCTACGTGGGAGCCCGCCCTCAGGAACCGCGGACCTTGCGGGCCGCTGCGGGCGCCGGGACGCGTCGCGCGCGGCGGGTCTCCTGCCACTGGCGCCAGAGGACGAGGATCGGGCTGGCGATGTAGATCGAGGAATAGGTGCCCACGAGGATACCGACAACCAAGACGAAGGAAAATGCGCTCAGGGCCTCTCCCCCGAGTAGATACAGTGCCAGCACGACGATCCACGTCAGACCGGAGGTGATGACCGTGCGGCTGAGCGTCTGGTTGATCGAGCGGTTGATGACCATGGGGAAATCCTCCCCCGCGCCGCGCCGCCGGAGGTTCTCCCGGATGCGGTCGAAGACGACGACCGTGTCGTTCACCGAGTAACCGATGAGGGTGAGAAACGCCGCCACGACGGGCAGGCTCATCTCCTTGTCGAAAAGCGAGAACAAGCCGAGGGTGACCACCGTGTCGTGCGCCAGGGCGATGACCGCGGCGAGGCCCCAGTCGAACCGGAAACGCGCCCAGATATAGACGAGCATCGCCCCCAGCGACAACGCGATCGCGCTCATCGCCTTGGTCAGCAGCTCCCGGCCGATGGCGGGCCCGATGTAGGATTGCCCGCGCAGGGCGAAGGGGCCCACGAACGTGCGCCGCTCGAGCTGCGCGCGGATCTCGGCCGTCAGCCCCTCGATCCCCGCGAGGTCCTCGTAGCCCCGAAAAACAGCCTGCTCGCGGCGTCGCTCCAGGATCGCCTCCGCGAGCCTGTCGGCCTGCGGCCCGTCCACCCCCTCGAAGGTGGCGAGCAGCGCCGCGAGCTGGGCCCGGTCCAGGCGGTTGATGTCCGGCTGGGTGGTCTCGCGCGCCACCACCTCTTCGCCGCGCAGCACGTCCAGCACGCGCTGCAGGATCTCCGCGTGCTCCTCGGTGCCGCGCAGCCCGACCTGGATGTAGATCTCCCCTTCCCCGGGATCCCCGAGCGTGGTGACTCGCGCGTTGCCGAACCCGCCCCGCACGAGCGCGGCCCGCACCGCCCCCACATCCGGCGGCTCGACGAAGCGCAACTGGATTTCCGTGCCGCCCCGGAACTCGATGCCCAGGCGGACACCCCGCGCCACGAGCACGCCGATCGAGGCCACGACGAGCACGGCGGACAGACCGACCCACAACGCACGCCGCCCCATGAAATCGAAGTTCGGATCCCGGAGGAGTTCGAACATGCGCCGCACCCCGTGCGCTCAGATACTCAGCGTCTCCACCCGGCCCCCGCGCAGGGCGAAGCCGAGCTCGAAGAGCTGTCGCGAGACGAAAACGGCGGTGAACATGGAGGCCATCAGTCCCACCGTGAGGGTCACGGCGAAGCCCTTCACGGGCCCCGTACCGTAAGTGAAGAGGAAGAACGCCGCGACGAGCGTCGTCACGTTGCAGTCCAGGATGGTCGTGAAGGCTCGGCCGAAACCCTGCTCCACGGCGGAGCGCACGGTCTTGCCCAGCCGCAGCTCCTCGCGGATGCGCTCGAAGATGAGCACGTTGCTGTCCACGGCCATCCCGATCGTCAGGATCAGCCCGGCGATGCCCGGCAGCGTCAGGGTGGCCTGGAAGTAGCCCAGGGCCCCCAGCACGAGAAGGACGTTGAGCAGCAGCGCCACCACGGCATTGACGCCCGCCAGGCGGTAGTAGACCACCATGAACAAGAGCACCCCCGCGAAGCCCGACAGCGCCGCGCTCACGCCCGCGCGGATCGAGTCGCGGCCGAGCGAGGGGCCCACGGTCCGCTCCTCGATGATCGAGAGTTTGGCGGGAATGGCCCCGGAACGCAGCTTGAGCGCCAGATCCTCCGCCTCCTGGATGGTGAAGTTCCCGTGGATGATCCCCTGATCCCGGATCACGTCCTCGATCACGGGAGCGGAAACCACTTCCTTGTCCTCGCCGATCCCGAGCACGATGGCCATCTTGCGCCCCAGGTTTTCCTGGGTGGCGACGCGAAAGCGCCGCCCCGCATCCTGGGTGAGCTCGAAGGATACCGCCGGCGAGCCCCACGCGTCCTGGGAGCGGTAGGCGCGCACGAGGTCTCGCCCGACGACGACGGAGACGCGCTTGAGCGGCCACCACGCGCTCTGCGTCGTGCCGTCGGCGAGCACGAGACGCTGCGGCACGAGCTCCGTGTCATCGGGCAGGCGCCCGCCGAACAATTGCAACACCGCCTCCCGCGAGGCCGGAGGGAACCAGTTGCCGTAGTCCGCGATGCCCGGGGGATAGCTCACGGCCTTCCATTCGAGCAAGGCCGGGTCGACGATGATGTCCTTGGCCCGCTCCGGATCCTCGACGCCAGGAAGCTGGATCAGGATCCGCTGGCCCCTCAGGCCCTGGGACTGCACGAGGGGCTCGCGGACGCCGAGTGCGTCGATGCGCTGGCGGATCGTCTTCAGCGAGGTCTCGATGGCGTTGTGCGCCACGGACTGCGCGAGATCCTCGGGCATCGTGGCCCGCCACACGGCCGGCTCCGCCTGTTCCACGAACCACGTGGAAATCTGCTCCCGCAGCAGCGCCCGGACCGCCTCGGCCTGCGCGGGGTCCGCACCCCGGATCTCGAACCGACGCGTGCCCAGGGGGACGATTCCCTCGTAACGCAGGCTCCGCTCCTTCATGAGCTGCCCGATGCGCGTCAGCGTCAGATCGAGCTCGAACCGCACGGCGGACTCGGTGTCCACCTCCATCAAGATGTGCGAGCCCCCGCGCAGGTCGAGGCCGAGATGGATGCGCTCCTGCGGGGGATACACGCAGTAGACCGATCCCAGCACCACGGCCACGATGAGCCCGAACTTCCACAGCAGCGGTCGCGGCATCGCTACCCTCGCCCCCCGCTCACTTTTCGCGCGGCAGCTGCAGGCCGCCCACGGCGTGCTTGGCGATTTCGATCTTCACGCCGTCGGCGATCCGCAGTTGCACCACGTCGTCGCTCACCCCCACCACGGTGCCGTAGATCCCGCTCGTCGTGATCACGCGATCGCCGCTCTTGAGCTTGCGCAGCATTTCGGCGTGCTTTTTCTGCTTGCGGCGCGCGGGCAGGATGAGCACGAAGTAGAAGATGGCGAACATCAGCAGGATGGGGAACAGCGCGGCGAACAGGCTGCCCTGGCCCGGTGTCCCTTGCGGGGACGCCAGGCCCAGCAGGATCGGCGCGAGGCTCCACGTCGTCACCGGCACTCCCACCCTGGAAAGGGATCGGTCGCCTTCGGCAAAAGCGGGATTGTGACCCACCCCCCGGCGCAGCGTCAAGGCACCGCCAGCTCGCTGTCGCGCGTGCCGCGCGCCGGCACCGCGGCGGAGCCCGCGCCAAAACAGGCGAGCATGCGCCCCGCGGAGGTTCCCTGGCTGCGATAGGAGAAAAACAGGTCCGCACGGCAGCGGGTGCACCAGGGAGCGGAGAAGATCGCCTCGCGCGCCACACCCCTCCGCACGGCGCGCTGGCGCAGGGCCTCGCGCAAATCGAGCCGCACGGCGCCGGCCGAAGGCTCCTCCCGGGGCCCCTCCGCCCCCCTCACCGCGCACCACCGTTCCGGATCCACCTCGTAACAGCAGCCGCCGATCGCGGGGCCGAGGGCCAGGCGCAGCTGCGCGGGAGGGCTCCCCTGCCGCTCCAGCGCTTCGAGGGCGCGCTCCAGGATCCCGCCGGCGATCCCCCGCCAGCCCGCATGGAGCAGCGCGGCGCGCTGCCCGCGTGCATCCACGACGAGCACCGGCACGCAGTCCGCCGTCGCCACCGCGACGACGTAGCCGGCGTGCCTCCGGGCATCCCACAGCCATCCATCGCCCGGGGGTTGTGCTTCGACTGCTTCCTCGGGCACGCGCAGGGTCGTCCCGTGGACCTGGGCGAGCATCCGCAGCTCGCCCCTCAGGCCACCGGCGCGCAGCAGGCGCGCTACGCGCGCTGCGCGCAGGGTGCCGGCGCGCCCTCCCAGATCGAAATCCTCGCCTTCCGCGCGCCGGGTGGAAAAAAGATGCCGCACGCCAGGGATCTGCTCCAAGGGGCGGCAACGCACGAACCACACCCCCTCGCGAGAAACCAACGACCACAGCGCGCTCGCCTCCCCGTTCACCGCGGCAGATTCTCGACGAACCCCCGCACCTCGGCCGCTTCGGGGGCCTGGGGCTCGAGTTCCAGGTACCTCTCGAAGGCCTTGCGGGCCCCCGCCAGATCCCCGGTGCGCAGCAGCGCATAGGCCAGATGGAGGTGCGCTTTCGCGTAGTCGGGCTTGATCTCGACGGCCCGCCGGAAGGCCTTGATGGCCCGGGCCTCGTCGGCCGGGCTCGGATGGGGCTTGCCCTCGATCAGGACGCCGAGATTGAAGAAGGTCTTGTACGCGTTTTCGGGATCGAGGGCCACGACCTTCTGGTAGGCCTGCTCCGATTTGTCCAGCGCACCCGTCGCAGCGTAGAGATCCCCCAGGGACATCCAGGACTCCACGCGCAGGGGATCGAGGCTGACGACCTTCTCGTGCGCGGCGATGGCCTGGTCGGTCCTGCCCGCCTGATCCGCCAGCCAGGCGAGTCGCACCCACACCTCGGGATCGTCGGGGCTGCGCTCGGCCACGGCGCGCAGGCGCTCCTCCGCTTCGGCGTGGCGCCCCTGAGCTGCGGCCACGTCCGCCAGCAGCATCTCCATGCCCGCCCGCCCGGGATCGCGCTCCAGGATCCACCGGAGCTCCCGCTCCGCGTCCGCGAAGCGTTTCAGGTTGTAGAGCACCGTGGCGTAGAGCTCGTGGCGCCCGAGGTCCTCCGGGGCCGCGCTCACCGCCTGCTCCAGAAACGGCAGGGCACCCTCGAAGTCTCCCGCTTCGGCGCGACGAACCGCCTGGACCATGGGGTCCGCCCGCGCCGAGGGGACGGGGGCCGCCTCGCCCTGCTCCGCCCGCTCGGCTGCGGCGGGCGGCGCGGCCTCCGGCTGGGGCCGGGCCAGGACGAAGTCGATGCGCGCCTTGCCGAACGCGGCGATACGGACCTCGAAAGGCTGCCCAGAACGCATGCGGCTTTCGAACTCGGCGATCAGGGTGCGATCCGCCTTGCGGCTCTCCACGCGGATCTTGTGGGGCTCGTAGCCTTCCGCTTCGACGCTGACACGCCACTCGCCCGGCTCGTAGTAGAGCAAGTTCGGAATGAAGTAGCGTCCCTTTTTGCCCGCTTCCACCGTGTACACCACGTCGGGAGCGGTGGTGCTCTGGAAGGTGATCTTGGCGCCCGGGAGCGGATTGCCGGCCACGTCTTCCACCACACCCTCGACTTCCGATGTCCCGGCTTGAGCCCAGGCCGGCACGCCTCCCGGCGCGAGCAGGCTCAACAGCAGGAGCACCGAGCGCAGCGGTTCGCCAGGCCTTCGGTCCATCGCTCCGTTCCTCGCTTCCTTTCCCGGTTTTCCTTCCCCGCGTCCTGCTTGCCTTCGTCGCGCGCGCGAGGCGCGGTGGGTCGCCGTCCCAGGGGCATTATAGCCGGAGGCTATACTGCGCACCCGGGGAGGTGCGTATGGGTCGCGGCCCACGAGCGCGCCGCGTGCGCGACTCGCTGGTGGAGATGACCGAGATCGTCCTGCCCGAGGACACGAACCCCCGGGGCACGATCTTCGGCGGCCGCGTGCTGGCCCTCGTGGACAAATGCGCCGCCGTGGCCGCGGCGCGGCACGCGCGCGCCGAGGTGCTCACGGTCTGTCTCGACTCGGTCGAGTTCGAAAGCCCCGTGCGCCTCGGCGACATCCTCGTGTTGCGCGGCTGGCTCAACGCGGCGTTCCGCTCCTCGATGGAGGTCGAGGTGGAGGTCCTCGCGGAAGATCCGGCTACCGGTCGGCGGCGGCGCACGACCCGGGCCTTCGTCACCATGGTCGCCGTGGACGACGAAGGGCACCCGCGCGAGGTTCCGCCCCTGCGCCTGGCGACGCCGGCCGAGCGGCAGCGCTACGAGGAGGCCCTCGGCCGCCGCCGCTTGCGCCTCGCCCAGCGCGGGCGGCACTGATCCTGCGCGGTAGGGTCGCCTGGCGGGGCGCGGTCCGAACCGCGGAGCGTCCGGTTGAGCTCAGACGTTGACGAAGCGCCGGCTGTAGACGTTGAGGACCAGACCCACCCCGCAGGCGGCGGAGACGAGCGCGGAGCCCCCGTAGGACAGGAAGGGTAGCGGCACGCCGATCGTCGGAAGCCAGCCCAGCACCATCCCCACGTTGATCGCTGCCTGCGCCACGAGCCAGATCGCCACGAGAAGACACAGATACGTGCCCGCCCGATCCTGGGCCAAGCGCGCCGCTCGAATGCAGCGCCGCGCGAGTCCGTAGAGCAGGAGCAAGACCGCCGCCGCACCCGAGAAGCCGAGTTCCTCGGCAATCACCGCCAGCACGAAGTCGGTGTGCTGGGCCGGCAGGAAATTCAGCCGGCTCTGCGTGCCTTGGAACAGGCCCTTGCCCCACAGCCCGCCCGAGCCGATGGCGATCTTCGATTGGCGGGCCTGGTAGCCTATGCCTGCCGGATCCCGGTTCTCGTCGAAGACGGACAGGATGCGTTCGCGCTGGTAGTCCGCAAGCTGCATCCACGCCACTGGGGCGAGCAGCACGCCAAGCAGCGCCAGCCCGCCCGCGAGCCTCCAGGGCACGCCCCCCAGCAGCACCGCGCCCAGATAGATCGGGACGAAGATGAGTGCGGTGCCCATGTCCGGCTGCAGGGCCACGAGCAGGAAGGGCACTCCCGCGAGCACTCCCATCTCCGCCATTTCGCGGATCCCGAGCTTTTCCCGGACACGCCGGGCGAGGTAGGCGGCAAGCACGAGGCAGCACGTCCATTTCGCGAGCTCGGAGGGCTGCACCCGCATCGGACCGAGCAGCAGCCAGGAGCGGTTCCCGCCCACCTCCTTGCCCACGAGGAGCACCGCCACGAGCAGGGCCACGACCGTGCCGTGCAGCGCCAGGGCGAAGCCCAACCATACCCGGTAGTCCACGAGACAGACGAGGGTCGCCGCGCCCAGCCCCACCAGCGCCCACAAACCCTGCACGCGCCACAGGCCTTCGCGGCTGGGCTCGTCCACCGTGGCCGACGCCACACCGAGCAGCCCCAAACCCACGAGGGCTGCCACACAGGCGAGCAATACCGGGTCGAGGTTACCGAGCAGCCGTCGCGCGGGCATGGTCTCCGAGTCCCTCGCGCTTGCCCTCCCCCAGGCGGGTGCCCGTCGGGGAGTCGCGAAACATGGCTTCCAGCACGTGGCGCACGATGGGCGCCGCTGCCCGGCCGCCGTGCCCGCCGTGCTCCACCACGACGGCGAAGGCCACTCGGGGGCGCTCCGCCGGAGCGAAGCCGGCGAACCAGGCGTGATCGCGCTTCCACTTGGGAAGCCGAGCCTGATCCGAGCCCGGGCTTAAGCTCGCAACCTGCGCGGTGCCGGTCTTGCCGGCGACACGGACCCCCTTCACGGCGGCGGCGGCGCCCGTACCCTGGCCCACCACGTCCACCAGCGCCTCGTGCAGGCGATCGAAGATCCACCCCGGCAGGGGCACCTCCTCGAAGCGAGGGGGCTCCTGCAGGGCCAGATGCGGCCGGACGAGTCGCCCCCGGGTCGCCACCACGCCCATCAGGCGGGCCATCTGCAGAGGCGTCACCGCGATGGATCCCTGGCCGATGGCGAGCGACACGGTTTCGCCCGGGTACCACGGCTCTCCCCGCACCTGCCGCTTCCATTGTTCGGAGGGCACGATCCCCGACGCCTCGCCGGGGAGGTCCACGCCCGTGGGCCGCCCCAGCCCGAACATTTCCGCGTAGCGGCCGAGTTCGCGCAACCCGAGCGCTTTGCCCAGGTGATAGAAGTAGACATTGCAGGAATTCACCAACGCCAGGTGCCAATCCACGCTCCCGTGGCCGCCCTTCTTCCAGCACGCGTAGCGCCGGCCGTAGATCTCGGCGGCACCCGTGCAGAGAGTGCGTTGGCGAGGCTCCACCGTGCCCGTCGCGAGCCCCGCGGCGGCGACGACGACCTTGAATGTGGAGCCAGGGGCGTAGGCGCTGGATATGGCGCGGTTGAGCAGCGGACGCCGCGGGTCCTCGACGATCGCGTTCCAGGCCTCGGGGGAGAGCCCCCCCGCAAGCTCGTCGGGATCGAAGCCCGGGCTGGAGACGAGCGCCAGTACCTCGCCGTTCCACGGATCGAGAAAAACCCCCGCACCGCTTTCCCCAGCGAAGGCCTCGAGGAGCGCTCGCTGGAGGCGCAGGTCCACGGCGAGGACCAGGTCCTGCCCCGCCACGGGCAGCTCCCCGAGACCGGCCTCGCCGAGCTCGCGCCCGAGATTGTTGACCGTCACGAGCTTGAAGCCCCTGCGCCCCCGTAGCCGCTCGTCGTAGAACCGCTCCACGCCCGCTTTGCCCACGACCGCTCCGAGCTCCAACGGCTGCCCCTCCTCGCGTCGCGCAGCCAGTTCTTCGGCGCTGATCTCCCCCACGTAGCCCAGGACATGGGGGGCGGTTTTTCCCTCCGGGTAAGTGCGGGCGGAAACCTGCTGAATCTCCAGGGCCGGAAACAGCTCCCGCCGCGCCTCGAGAGGAGCGAGTTGCGCCAGCGTGAGATCGTCCCGCAGGGCCACGGGTTCGAAGGGCGGGCGTGGCATCCGTGCCGCGAGGCGCGCCCGCAGCCCGTCGTAGGGCAGACCCACGAGGCCCTCGAGACGGTGCAACTGAGTTTCGATTTCTTCGCTGCTGCGCCCCTCCCGGTGCAGGAGCAGGCGCAGGGCCGGACGGGCCGCGGCCATGACCGCACCGTGCCGGTCGTAGATCACGCCCCGCGTGGCGCGGACGGGAACGCGTTTGAGGCGGTTGTGGTCGGCAAGCTCGCGGTAATAGTCGCCCTGGACGCCCTGCAGGTACCAGAAGCCGAGGAGATAGGCGAGCCCCAGCGCCCCCACACCGAGCTCGACGAGGCGTATGCGCCGCAGCAGACGCTGCCCCAGTCGGTATTCTTTCAGCTCCCAGCGTTCCCTGTAGTCCACCGCCAGCTCCCGGCGGCCTGGCGCCGGCCGGTCAGTGCCTCGCAGCCGACTTTTCCCCGCGGCGCAGGCACCGGTCCAGCCCCGCCAGCACCGTGGCCACGAGGACGCCATTCACCAGCGCCCGCATCCCCAGGGCCCACGGCCGCCAGGGGCCCTGAGCGACGTCCAGGAGCCCGCGCAAAGCCCACTCCAGACCCTGATCCGCTACCACCAACAGCATCCCGCTCGCCAGACGCCCCACGGCCTGATTCAGGTCGAAGCGGCTGGCCAGGCTGGCCAGCGACCAGCCGAGCAACGTTTTCTTGAAGCCTTCGAGACCGAACGCATCCACGCGAAACCACGCATCGTGGAGCAACCCGGCGGCACAGCCCACCCCCATCGCCCAGCGTGCCCGGCCTTGGAGTCCATACCAGGCGACCGGCAACAGCATGAGATCTACCCACGCGCCGGCCGCGGGGGCCACGCGTGCGGCGAGCGACTCGCCTCCCAGGGCAGCCGCGAGCCCGGCTGCCGCCGCCAGCAGCCTCAAGGTGCTGCCGCCACGGCATCGCCGCTAGGGGCCGGGGCCGTCCCCTCCACGACCACGAGCACCTCCTCGAGCCGCCCCAGATCGACCTCGGGTTCGAGGAGAATCCTCGGGCTCGCGCTCGCACCCTCCTCGAGGTGGATCACGCGGCCGATGCCGAAGCCCTTGGGAAACACCCCGTCCAGCCCCGAGCTGACGACCCGGTCCCCCGGCAGCACTTCGGCGTAGGCGGGAAGGTAGAGCATCTCGAGGCGCCGCCCACCGCGACCCACAACGATCCCCTCCCAGCCGGTGCGGGGCACGACCCCCGCGATGCCGCTCGAGGGGTCGGTGAGCAACCGCACCTTGGCCGTGTGCGCGTTCGCCTCGACGACCCGGCCCACCACCCCGCCCCACGCGAGCACGGGCCTGTCGGGGAGAACACCGTCAGCGCGGCCCCGATCCAGGACGAGCATCTGCTGTTGCTCCGAAAGCACGGCGGTGATGACGGAGCCGGCGACGGTCGCGGGGGCGAGATGCTCGCGCATCCCCAGCAGGCGGCGCAGGCGCTCGTTTTCGCGTTCGAGCTCGCGCGCCCGCTCGAGCCCGGTCCGCAGGCGATCGAGCTCGGCCCGCAGCCGGGTGTTCTCCCGCCGTGCCACCCAGAGCTCGCCGACGAAGCGCAGGCTCCCATCGATCCAACGCCCGAGCCCGGCGCCCGCCGCCACGAGGGGCCGGCTGGCGGCAGCCACGGCGTTCTCCAGCGCGGTGGCCCCATTGGCTTGGCGCGTGTGGGCCGACATCAACACCAGCTGGCCGCTCAGCAAGACGACGAGCCAGACACCATCGCGGCGTCGCGGATGGATCCCGCGCATCCGGATCGCTCCCGGGACGACCGCCCCTCGCGCGACCGCCGCCGCGCCGCCTCAGTCGAGGGCGACCTTGCGCAGCAGCTGGAAATCGGTCAGCACGCGGCCCGCCCCCATGACGACCGAGGTCAGCGGGTCGTCGGCAATCGACACCGGCAGGCCCGTTTCCTCGCGCAGGCGCTTGTCCAGGTTCCTCAGCAGGGCCCCGCCTCCGGTGAGCACGATCCCGCGGTCCATGATATCGGCCGACAGTTCCGGCGGCGTCTGCTCGAGGGCCACCCGGACCGCCTCGAGGATCGTGGCCACGGGCTCCGCCAGCGCCTCCCGGATCTCCTCGTCGGAGATCACGACCGTCTTCGGCACACCCTCGACGAGGTCGCGTCCCTTGATCTCCATCGTCAACTCCTCGTCGAGGGGGAACGCCGACCCCAGGCGGATTTTCACCTCCTCCGCCGTCCGCTCTCCGATGAGCAGGTTGTACTTGCGCTTGATGTACTGAATGATCGCCTCGTCCATCTCGTCGCCCGCGACGCGCACGGAGCGCGCGTAGACGATGCCGGCCATGGAGATCACCGCGACGTCCGTGGTCCCGCCCCCGATGTCCACGATCATGTTGCCGGTGGGCTCCGTGATCGGCAGCCCGGCGCCGATCGCCGCCATCATCGCCTGCTCCACCAGGAAGACCTCCGAGGCCTTGGCTTTCATCGCCGAGTCGCGCACGGCCCGCTTCTCGACCTGCGTGATCTGGCTCGGCACGCCGATGACGATGCGGGGCCGCACCCCGAAGGAGCGATTGTGGGCTTTCTTGATGAAGTAATCGAGCATCTTCTCCGTATGCTCGAAGTCGGCGATGACGCCGTCCTTCATCGGCCGGATGGCGACGATGTTGCCCGGGGTGCGGCCGAGCATCTCCTTGGCCTCCCGGCCCACCGCCTCCACGCGACCCGTCTTCTGGTTGACGGCGACGATGGACGGCTCGCTGACCACGATGCCGCGGCCTTTGCAGAAGACGAGCGAGTTGGCGGTGCCCAGGTCGATGGCCAGATCGTTGGAAAACAACGACAGCAGGGCGTTCGGTGTCCAGCGCATCATCCCCGGCCCCTCCCCCCTCCCCGGTCCCGGCGCGCGCCCCGGGCCCGGGCGCCCTCGCGCAGGCCCGGGGGTATCCTAGGTTGCCACCGCACGGCAGGCAAGACACCGATCGAATCAGTAGGTTTCCACGTACGCCCGGTGCCGGCGCGTCGTCTGGTTGCCTGCGGCGTCCTGGGCCACGAACACGAGCTCGTTCAACCCCTCCTTGCGCAGTCGCACGACGGTGTAGAAGGTCCCGTCGTCGGCCACCTCGACCCGTTCGTTGTCCACCCACACCTGCGCTCCCGGCTCGGTACGGCCGTTGACGATCAGCATCGGCCCCGACTGCACGACCTCCGTAATCTCCAGCGCGGGGGGGGTGCGATCGGCGGCGTCGCGGATGCGCTGGTTCGTCACCCGGAACTGGCGCGTCTCGCTGAAGCGGCCTTCGATGGCCGCGTCGTTGACGGCTGCCACCTTCCAGTAGTATTCGCCTGGGGCGATGCCTTCGATGACGACCTCGGTGTCCTCGCGCTGCGCGTCGTAAAGCGGCTCGCTGAACAGAAAACGATCGGCGATCATCAGCCGGTAGCGCACCGCGCCCGGCACGCGCTCCCAGGTGAGGCGGATCCGCGCCTGCTCGGACCGCTCGAAAACGAAGACGCGCTGATCGGGCGGCGCGATCAGGCGCGGGACATCGGGCAGCAGTTCCTTGGCCTGGAGCCGACCCGACGCGTCCGCCTCCACCCGCTCGCCCCCCTCGAGCACCTGCCGCTCGCTGTCGCTCGCCACCTCCACCATCCCGCCGAAAACGTCGAAGGCGGCCCGGCGCGTCTCGCGGTCGTAGGCCACGCGAAACTCGCTCTCCCGCTCCGTCCGCGCCGCAGCTTGTTCGGTGCCCACTTCGTGATAGGAGCCGCGCACGTTGCCTTGCTGCGTCGAGGCCAGCACCTCGCCCCAGTTCAGCCGCTCGCGCACGCGCCGCACGCGGGTCACGGGGTGCTCGTACAGCTCCCGGATCTCGACCAGGGATCCGGGCTGCACGGTGGTCACGGTACCGTCGAAGTAGAGCAGCTGTGCCGAGGCCGAGGCGGAGGTCTTGATCTGATCGCCCGCCCGCAGCAGCAGGTTGCGTTCGGCGGGCACCCACGCGAATTCCCCTGCGCGCTTGACGCGCACATCGCCCTCGACACGGAAGATGCGCACCTGGGTCGTCCGCTCGCCACGCTCTTCGGCGGCCATATCCAGGACCCGTTGCGAGAGGCTCTCGGAGCGCAGCGCGTGCTCCTGCGCCTCCGGGTACTGCCCTCCCGCGAACGAGGCCCGTGCGGACTCCAGGGCGACGCCCGCGCGCTCGATCAACTCGCGCAGTTGTGTGTTCCCCTCGTGCGCCTGCGCCTCCGCGTAGCGCTCGCCGGCGGAGGCGATCGACGCCTGCGCCTCCCGGCGCGGTCTGTAGCGGTGCTCGTAGTACCAGTACCCCGCCCCCGCCAGCGCCAGCCCTGCGACCACCGCCAGTCCGACGAAGACGCTGCGGTACGTGACGTTGAACCACTCGAGGAGAATCGGGATCGGGCGCTCGCGTCTGGACATCGGCGCCTTGCACCCCCTTCGGGCCGCCGGCTCGGAGGGCGAATGTAACACGGGAACTCCGGGACGGGCCACAGACGCGCTGGCCCGCCGCGGCCCTGTGGTCCCGCGCAGCCGCCTGGGCTAGAATCCCGCCGGCGAGGCGAGAGCACGCGGCGGCCCGCAAAAGCGAGGGCAGGCATGCTGAACGTGATGCGCGAGAATCTGCGACACCTCAAGTGGGTGCTGTGGATCGTCGCCATTTCCATGGTCCTCTACCTGGGGGCGTACTTCTCTTGCGAGCGCCGGGCGGCGGGAGGGCTCGACGCCGACTGGGTCGCGCGCGTGGACGGCAACCCGATCCCGCGCGATCGCTTCCTGCAGCTCGCGCGCCGCCTCGACAGCCAGTACCGGCAACTGCTGGGCGACCAGTACGAGCGCTTCCGCCCGCAGCTCCAGCTCGGCCAGCAGACCATCGCCACCCTCGTGGACCAGATGCTGATGCGGGTCGAGGCCGAGCGGCTCGGGCTCGCCGTGACGCCCCAGGAACTTTCGCGCAAGATCGTCGAGGACCCCTACCTCCAGGGTCCCGACGGGAAATTCATCGGCAAGGAACGCTACACGCAGTTCATCGAACGCAACTACCGGGGCGGCGTGGCCGCCTTCGAGCGCGACCTTCGGGACGGGATCCTGGTGGACAAGTGGAAGGATCTCGTGGCCGGCGCGGTCGAGATCGACGAGGAGGAGCTGCGCTCGCGCTACTGGGAGGAAAACGACACGGTGGAGGTGGACTACGCCGTCGTGCCCGCCGCCTCCCAGAACGTGGAGACGAACGTGGACGAGGCGACGCTGCGCGCCTGGTTCGAGGCCCATCGCGAGGACTACCGCCGGCCGGAGGGCCGGCGCGTCAAATTTTTCGTGCTCGAGCGCCAGCGCTGGCTTGCGGAGACGACGGTGTCCGACGACGAGATCCGAACCTATTACGAGGACCACCCGAGCGAGTTCGCGCGACCCGAGCAGCGTCGCGCGCGCCACATCCTGCTGCGCGTCGCGCCGGACGCCCCGCCCGAGACCAAGGATGCCGCGCGGCGCCGGGCGCAGGCCTTGCTCGACCAGCTGCGCCGCGGGGAGGCGCAGTTCGAGGCCACGGCCCGCGAGGTTTCCGAGGACCGCGCCTCCGCGGACCGGGGGGGCGATCTCGGCTTCTTCGGGAGGGGAGAGATGCTTCCCGAGTTCGAGGCGGCGGTCTTCGAGACCGCCGTGGGCGAGTACGCGCCGCTCACGGAGACCGTCCACGGCTTCCACATCATCCAGGTTCTCGACAGCCGGCCGGCGGGCCTGGTCCCCCTCGAGGAGGCGCGGGACACCATCCGGCGGCGCCTGCTGGACCAGAGGCTCGAGGAACGGGTGCGCGGGCAGGCGGAGGCGCTCGCCGCGCAGATCGCCACCCCGGAGGACCTGGAGCGCATCGCGGCACGCGAAGGGCTCCGCGTGCAGCAACGGGTGGTGCGCCGCGGGGAGAGCCTGGGCGACCTCGGATCCTCCCCGGCGTTCATGGACGCGGTCTTCGCCACCGAACCCGGAGCCGTCACAGGCCCGGTCGGCGTGCAGCAAGGGTTGGCCATTGCCGCGGTGATCGAGGCCGTGCCGCCCGACCTCCCGGCCCTGGAGGAGGTGCGCAGTCGCGTGGCCACCGACGTGCTCAACGAGCGGGCGCGACAAGCGGCCGTGGAAGCCGCCCGCCGCGCCCTGGCGCGCCACAGGGAGTTCGCGCGCGCCGCGGAGGCCCTCGAGGCGACCGTGCGCGGCTCGGGTCCCCTGCGGCGCACGAGCGTGCTGCCCGGCACGGGGGGATGGAGCGAGGCGTTGCGGGGCGCGCTCTTCGGACCCGAGGCCGCGGAAGGAGCACTGGGGGTGGCGCCGGTGCCCTCCGGAGCGGTTCTCTATCGCATCACGAAGCGCAACCGGCCCGACGAGGCCGCTTTCGCCGCGGCCCGGGACGAGTTCGCGAAGCGGCTGCGCGACGAGCGGCGCGAGGCGCTGCTCCAGTCGCTGCTCGGCGAGTTGCGGCAGCGTTACACGGTGGAGATCAACCAGCCCCTCGTCGCCCAGTACGACCGCTAGCCGGGGCCGCGAGCCACTTTCAGGGGCAGACCGCGGAGGCGGCATCCCGCAGC
Organism: Acidobacteriota bacterium; assembly: GCA_037447115.1. Classification (GTDB taxonomy): domain Bacteria; phylum Acidobacteriota; class Polarisedimenticolia; order Polarisedimenticolales; family JBBIHH01; genus JBBIHH01. Next base: position 49,911 of record JBBIHH010000006.1, on the reverse strand, counting down.
GGGCTGCCCCAGGTACCCAGGATGCAGGGGTCGCGCTTGCCGCGCACCAGGAGATAAAGCCCCTGTCCTGGAAGCGGATCGCGCGCATCGGCGTAGAGGGGAGCGCTGAGGCGCCACGCCAGGCACTCGGCGCCCGAGAAATCCCCTGCCGCTCTCAGCTCCGCTAGATCTCCCCCGAGCAGGTCGTAGACCTGCGCCCCAGGATCCGGTTGCCACACCACCGTCCTCTTGTCGGCGCCGAAGACGACACCTGCGATCGGACCGGGCGGCGGATCCGGCCCCGGCGGGCAGGCGACCGTATCCTGGCAATCGAGAAGGCCGTCGCAGTTGTCGTCCACGCCACTGGCGCACGCCTCGCTCTGTCCCGGGTGGACCAGCCCGTTGGTGTCGTCGCAATCCCCGCAGCTCGCTCCGAGCGCAGGGTTGCAACTTCCCTGGCAGAGCGCGAACCCGTCACCGTCGTGGTCGGGGCAGGTGGCCGGATCGAAGGGGTCCACCTGCACCTGCACGGGCACCTGCACCCGGCGCGCCACGTCCTGGGCAAAGCTCGCGTCGGCCCCGGGAGGCGCGTACTGCAGGGTGCGGATCGCCCGGAATTGAAAGACCGGCGGCGGCTCCGTGGGGTCGGTGTTGGGCACCTCCTGGGTGCGCCAGGGACCGCTCGCGGCGTACTCCCAGGGATCGCCCGAGCAGATGAAATGATCCGGATCGAGCGTGTCCGAATAGAAGTGGGTGTAGCTCGGGTTCGGAACGTTGGTCTCGAAGCGGTGCACGTGGACGAGGGTCCCCTGCGCCCCGCTGACCATCTCCCACACCACCTGCCCCGGAACCACGACGTCGGGAACGCCGTCCACGACGACTCCTGCAGGGTTGAGGTCGTTGGCATAGGTCATCCCCGCCGCCGCCGGCGCATAGTCGAAGTAGTCGAGCAGGCCGGGGATGGTGTGCACGCGCAGGTCGGTGATGATCTGCTCGCGGCTTTCGTAGAACAGGTGCACGCGCGTCGTGTAGGTGCCGCTGTTGGCCCCGATGTAGCCGCGGATCGCGCGCAGCGGGCCGACGCGGTTGGCGATGAAGGCCCCGGGACCGTAACTGAACGTGTCCTCGGTCCGGCCACAGTTGCCGGGAAAGAGCGCGAATTTGTGCCGGTCAAGAAGGTCGACCCCTGTGGCACCGTCGCGCAACACCGCCGTGGCATCCCGGATCCAGCGGTCCGAGAAGTGCACCCGATAGGCCCAGGTCTGGACGCGGGAGTCCTCCGGGTTGAACCCCTCGCCCAAGTTGTAAGTGGAGAGGTAGTCCCCGGAAAGCAAGACGAACTCGTATTGCACGAGCTGGCGGCCTGCTGCGGGATCGAGGCTCCCGTCGCTGCGGAAGAGATAGAGGTAGGCGACCGCCCCCGAGAGCGGGCCGCGAATCTCGAGCTCCAGACCGCTGCCCGGAACCGTCCCCGGGGGCTCGGCGACACCGACGGCCGGACTTCCCGCGTCCCCGATGCGGAGCACGAGTTCGTCGTCGGCATCGAATGTCGCATCCGGGTCCGGCCCCGCGTAGGTCAGCGGGTCCGTGTACGTCACCGTGCCCACGCCCGCGGGAAACCCCCCGTAGAGGACACCGAAGTCCACCCAGGCCCGCTCGTCCACCTGGACCGGGACCTGGATCCATCCCCCGTCGTACCGAAAGGCGACGATGCGCTCCGGCGGGCTGCCGAGCAGGCTCGGAAGCAGACTGCCGGTGAGCACGACCGGCTCCTCTTCACGTCCGGGAAGTCCCAGGCCAAGCGCCCCGGTGGATGTCCAGAGCCCGAGCAGTATGGCGCTGATGGCGCGCCACCCCGCGCGCGCGGTTGGGTTCGGCCTCCGCATAACGCCCCCCTCCGACGTGACGGCGCCGCACGCCCTTCTTATGGTTTTACGGCAAAGCGCGCTCCCCGGTCGCCGAGAGGGCCCCATTCGGAGAAAATCGTCATCAAAAAGCCAAAAACGTGCCTGCCCGAGTCCCGCGCGGATTCTCGGATCGGCGCGCGGGGCCTGCGCGCCTGAGGTCTCTTCGGGATGGGGGGTCCGCCGGGGGCCGGCACGCCGCTCGCAACGCGCGCCCCTCGGCATGGTCTTCCGGGCAGCCGAAGACGCGTTCCGCCGAGGCCTCGCCGCCCTGGAGCGCGAACACGTGCGCGAGGCCCTCGCGCACTTCGAAGCCGCGATCCGGATCGAGACGCGAGCGCGGGGGACGTCGCCCCAGCCTCGTTACCTCTCCTTCTACGGCTTGGCCCTCGCGCTCGAGCGCTCCAACCCTCACCTCGGGCTACCGTACTGCCGCGAGGCGTTCCGGCAGGAGTTCTTCAATCCGGACCTGTGCTGCAACTTGGGGCGCCTGCTGCTGTGGGTGGGGCGGCGCCGCGAGGCCTACGAGATCCTCCGCCAGGGGCTCATCCTGCAGCCGAATCATCCGGGACTGCAGGATGCGCTCGCGCGCATGGGCCGGCGCCGGCGCCCGGTCCTGCGCTTCCTGCAGCGGAGCCATCCGCTGAACGTGATCCTCGGCCGCTGGCGCCACGCGCGGCGCGCAGGACGGGCAACGCCCTCAGGAGCGCAGGACCGTCTCCACCGCCCGTAGGACGTCGTCCACTTCGAAAGGCTTGGAGAGGAACGGGCCCCCGTGGGTCGCGTAGTACTCGCTGTGCCCCTCGGCCTGAACGTAACCCGACATGAAGATCGTGCGCTGCGCGAGTTCGGGGTCCATCTGCCGGATTTGCCGGTGGAGCATGATCCCGTTCATGTCCGGCAAGTTGAAGTCCAGCACCGCGAGGTCGTAGATGCTCTCGCGGATCCGCTCCAGGGCGCTACGGGCATCGGGCGCCGAGTCCACCTCGAAACCCCGGCCTTCGAGGATATCCCGCAACAGGGCCACGATCTCGGGCTCGTCGTCCACCACGAGCACCTTCCGTCGCGCCATTCGCCTCTCCTGCGCCGGCCCCGGTTATTATGCCCAAAACTCGAGCTCCGCGACGCAACGATAGTTCCCCGCCGCCCCGCCTGTCCATCGGGGCCGGCCGCCCAATCCCCTCAGGGCACGAGGACGACCTTGCCGAAGCTTTGCCGCGATTCGAGGTAGCGGTGCGCCTGCTCCACCTGCACCAGGGGGAACACCCGATCCACCACCGGACGCAGCCGGCCCGCGGCGACGTGGTCCAGAACCTCCATCAGCTCGTGATCGCCGCCCATCGTGGAACCGAGAATCGAGAGGCTTTTGAAGAATACCAGGCGGAAATCCGTCTTCATCTCGAAACCGGAGGTGGCCCCGCAGGTCACGTAGACCCCGCCCTTGGCCAAGCAGCGCACGGTGCGCTCGAACGTATCCGCACCCACATGGTCGAAGGCGATGTCGATCCCCTCGCCCCCCGTGAACCGGCGCGCCGCTTCGACGAAATCCTCCGTGCGGTAGCAGACCGCCTCGTCCGCACCGAGCTCGCGGGCGCGGGCGCACTTTTCGAGGGTTCCCGCGGTGGCCAGCACGCGCGCGCCGAACAGCTTGGCGATCTGGATCGCCGCCGAGGAAACTCCGGAGCCGGCGGCGTGGATCAGAACACTCCGGCCCGGGCGCACTCCGGCGCGCGTCACGAGCATGTGCCAGGCGGTCTGGAACACGAGCGGCACGGCCGCGGCCTGCGGGAAGTCGAGATTCGCCGGCATGGGCAGAACTTGGCGGCGCTGCACCACGAGGGCGTCGGCACAGCCTCCGTCGCGGCTCTCCCCGAGGATACCGAACCGGCGGCACAGGGGCTGCTGGTCCGTGCGGCACGCCCGGCAAACGCCGCACGCAACGGTAGGGATGACGACGACCCGGCTGTCCGTCTCGAGATCGGTCACGCCGGGCCCGCACGCCTCGACCGTGCCGGCGACGTCCGATCCGGGCACGATGGGCAGCGGGAAGCGGTGGCCCGGTACACCCCGGCGCACCCACAGGTCCAGATGATTGAGCCCCACGGCCCGCACGCGCACGCGTACCTCGCCGGGCCCCGGCTCGGGGACCTCGCGCTCCTCCAAGCTCAGGACTTCCGGACCCCCGTGCTGCCGGATGACGACCGCGCGCATGGCCTGCTCTCACGACCCGAGGTGCAACCAGACGCTCTTCGTCTCGAGGTACGCCTCCAGCGCCTCGAGGCCCAGCTCGCGCCCGAAGCCGCTCTGCCCGTAGCCCCCGAAGGGGAGGGCCGGATCGTAGAGGTTGTAGGTGTTGATCCACACGGTCCCCGCGCGCACCGCCCGTGCGACAAGGTGGGCCTTGGTCACGTCGCGGGTCCACACGCCCGCCGCCAAGCCGTAGACCGTCGCGTTCGCCTTGGCCACGGCGTCCTCCACGCCGTCGAACTCGATGGCCGCCAGCACCGGCCCGAAGATCTCCTCCCTGGCGATCGTCATCTCCGGGCTCACCCGATCGAAGACCGTGGGCTGGACGAAGTAGCCCCGGCCCTCGTTGACCTCCGTGGCGCGGCCTCCGCCGGCGGCGAGGACCGCCCCTTCGCGGCGGCCCACCTCGATGTAGCGCAGCACCGAGGCCATCTGCCGCGCCGAGATCACGGGGCCCATGCGCGTGGCGGGATCGCGCGGATCGCCCAGCTTGAGCGCCCGGGCGCGCTCCGCGAGCTTGGCGACGACCTCTTCGTGGACGGCGCGCTCGACGAGCAGCCGCGAGCCAGCGGCGCAGACTTCCCCCTTGTTGTAGAAGATGCCCGTGAACGCGCCCTTCACCGCGGCGTCGAGATCCGCATCGGCGAACACGATATTGGGCGACTTGCCGCCGAGCTCCAGGGTGACGCGCTTGACGGTCCCCGCCGCCTCCCGCAGGATCGTCCGGCCCACCTCGGTGCTTCCGGTGAAGGCCACTTTGTTCACGCCGGGGTGACGCACGAGCGCCATACCCGTCGTCGAACCGGGTCCGGGCAACACCTGCAGCACTCCCGCCGGCAGCCCGACCTCGAGGCCGATGCGCCCCATCTCGAGCGCGGACAGCGGGGTCTCGCTGGCCGGCTTGAGGATCACCGCGCAACCCGCCGCGAGCGCCGGAGCGACTTTCCAGCTCGCCAGCAGGAAGGGAAAGTTCCAGGGCACGATGGCCGCCACGACCCCGACGGGCTCCCGCAGGGTGTAGGTGAACGCGCCGGGATGGGTGATCAGGGTGCGCCCGCCGAGCTTGGTCGCGGCCCCGCCGTAGTAGTGGAAGATCGCCGCGGCCATGGGCAACTCGATCTTGCGCGAATCGAACAGGGTTTTCCCCGTGTCCATGGTCTCGATCGCGGCCAGCCGGTCGAGCTCCTCGAGGATCCGCTCCCCCATGCGCCAGACGAGCCTGCCCCGCTCGGCCGCGCTCATGCGTCCCCACGGCCCCTCCTCGAGGGCCCGCCGCGCCGCGCGTACCGCGGCGTCCACTTCGGCCTCGCCCGCTTCGGCGACCTCGGTGATGACGCGCTCGTCCGCGGGGTTGACGGTCTCGAAGGTCTTGCCCGAAACCGCCGCCCGCCACTCGCCGTCGACGAGCAGCGGCGCCGGGCGCGGCAGCGCGATGGCTTCCATGGTCCCTCCTCCGCTCGGTTCGGCTTCCCGGCGACGGCGTAGCTTACACGCGTACCGTGGGGTCGAACAACTTCAGGTATTCTTGGATCGCGTAGCGGTCCGTCATGCCGGCGATGTAGTCCGCGATCGTGCGTTCCACGCCGTCGCGCTCGATCCGTTCGAAGAAATCCCGCGGCAGCAGCTTGGGATTGGCGCGGTAGCGCTCGTAGAGAGCATGGAGGATGCGCCGCGACTTGTCCTTCATGCGCTCGATGCGCGGGTGGGCGTAGAGGTGCTCGCGCAAGTAACCCTTGAGCTCCGCGCTGCGTCGCGCCATCTCCGGCGACAGACCCACGAGCCAGCGCCCGGCGGAGCGCACGTCCTCCACGGACCGCACCCCGGCCGCGGCGATGTTGCGCTCGGTCGTCGCGATCAGATCGCCGACGAGCGCGTCGATCAGCCGGCGCAGCGCCTCGTGCTGTCGCGTCCGGCCTGCGGTCTCGGGATAGGCGCGCTCGGCCTGCTCCAGGGCCTGGCCGAAAAGCGACACCTCTCGGGTCAGCGCGTCGCACTCGAGCAGATGGGACTCCAGGCCGTCGTCCAAGTCGTGGTGGCTGTAGGCGATCTCGTCTACGAGGTCGATGAGCTGAGCCTCGAGCGGGGGCATGCGCTCCGGCTCGTACTCGGCGAGCTCCGGGGCTTGCGCGACCTCGAGCACGGGACCCGAATGCTTGGCGATGCCTTCGCGGACTTCCCAGGTGAGGTTGAGACCGGGAAACTGCGGGTAACGCCGCTCGAGATACTCCACGATCCGCAGCGTCTGCCGGTTGTGGTCGAAGCCGCCGTGCTCCGCCAGCAGCTCGTCGAGCACCTCTTCCCCGAGATGCCCGAACGGGGTGTGGCCGAGATCGTGCGAGAGGGCCAGGGACTCCACGAGGTCCTCGTTCAGGCCCAGCGCGCGCGCCACGGTGCGGCCGATTTGGCTGACTTCGATACTGTGCGTCAACCGCGTGCGGTAGTGATCGCCCTCGTGATTGACGAAGACCTGCGTCTTGTACTCGAGCCGGCGGAATGCACGGCTGTGGATGATGCGGTCCCGATCGCGCTGGTAGGGCGAGCGGTAGGCGTGCTCCACCTCCGGGTAGCGGCGGCCGCGACTGGCCGAGGACCTCTGCGCGTAGGGGGCGAGGGTCGCTTCGAACAGCGCGGCTCCGGAGCGCTCGGCCGTCACCGGCGCGCTCCGCTGCGTCCCGCGCTCGGTGCCAGCCGCCGCAGCTCCCGCACTTGCTCCGCCACCCGCGCGGCCACGAAGTCCACTTCCGCCTGCGTGTGAAAGCGCCCCAGCCCGAACCTGACGGACCCGCGGATGCGCTCCGCGGGCCATCCCAGAGCCCGCAGCACGTGGCTCGGCTCCCCCCGGCCCGCCACGCACGCCGATCCCGTCGAGAGGGCCACCTCTTCGGCCAGCCGCTGCACCAGCGCCTCGCCGTCGAGACCGCCGAACGACACGTTCAGGTTGTGCGCCAGCCTGCCAACCCGCGGCCCGTTGAGGCCCACGTCCTCCACTTCGCGCTCGAGATACGCCCACAGCCGGTCGCGCAGCGCCGCCAGTCGCGGCACCTCCTCGTCGAACAGCCGCTGCGCCAGCTCCACCGCCGCACCGAAGCCGACGATCCCGGCCACGTTCAGGGTGCCGGAGCGCAGCCCTCCCTCCTGCCCGCCCCCCGCGAGCAGCGGCGCGAGACGCGCTCGAACCTCGCGCCGGACATAGAGGGCTCCAACTCCCTTCGGCCCGTAGATCTTGTGCGCCGACAGCGACAGCAGATCCAACCCTGCGCGCCGCACATCGAGCGGTACGCGTCCGAGGGCCTGCACAGCGTCGCTGTGGAACAGTACGCCGTGCCGGCGCGCCACCTCCCCCACCGCCGCCAGGTCGTGGAGCACCCCGATCTCGTTGTTCGCCGCCATGAACGAGACGAGCACGGTCTCCGGCCGGATCGCGCGAGCGATGTCCTGGGGATCGACGCGCCCCTCGCGGTCGACCGGCACGAGGGTCACCGTGCAGCCGTGCCGCTCGAGTCGGCGCAGGGTCTCCAGCACGGCCTTGTGCTCCGTCGCGGCCGTCACGACGTGAGCGCCCGGCGCCCCGCGAGCTAGCACCACACCTGCCAGCGCCAGGTTGTCGCTCTCGGTGCCGCCGCTGGTGAAGACGATCTCCTCCGGCGCCGCCCCGATGGCCGCGGCCACCTGCGCCCGCGCGTGCGCCACGGCTTCCGCGGCCTCGCGCCCGAAGCGGTGCGCGGGGCTCGCGGGATTGCCGAAGCGCTCGGCGAAATAGGGCTGCATCGCCTCGAGGACGCGCGGGTCCACGGGCGTGGTGGCGTGATGGTCCATGTAGACGGGCCGCCTCACGCTCACGGCATCCTCCACTGGGCCAGCGGGCGAGAGGGGGCGGCGTTCGAGAGGGGTCGCAGGGCGGAGGCGTCAGACGTTGAAGCTCTGACCGCAGCCACACGTCCCCTTGCTGTTGGGGTTCGTGATCTTGAATCCCGCGCCCTGCAAGCCCTCGACGTAGTCCACCGTCGCGTTCGCGAGGTAGAGGCGGGACATGGGATCCACGTAGACCTTCAGGCCCTCGAACTCCAGCACGGTGTCGTTCGGGCGCTGCTGGTCCTCGAAGCTCAACCCGTACTGGAAGCCCGAGCACCCTCCGCCCTTCACGGCGATGCGCAGCCCCTGGCCCGGCCTGTTCTCCGCCTCGAGCAACGCTTTGACTTTGCGAACCGCGCGATCGGTCAACTGAAGCATGTGCGGCCTTCCTCCTCGAATCCCGGGACAATATACCCCAGCCGGGGGGTGCCGACCAACGCCGCTGTTGCACGGGGGGCGTCGGCTCCGCTACCCTGACCCGGCGCGGGAGGAGGCCCCTGGGGCATGGCGCGGCCGATCCAGTTGCACCTGACGCTGCCGTTTCGGCACCGTCCGCTCGACCATCCTCGCCTGCGGTCCCTGCTGGAGCAGGGCTACCGCATCCGCGACCTCCAGCGCCTCACGGACGAGGAGGTGGTGGTGACGTTGCGGCCCCTCCCGCGCCGCGACACGCACGCGAACCCGGACCGCGAGCCTCCCCGCAGGGAAACGAACCCGTGAACCTCGCGAGCGAGACGGTCGACGGCGTCGCCGTCGTCTCCGTGGCCGAGCCAGTGGAGGTGGACGCGGCCAACGCCGACGACTTCAAGCGCGGGGTGCTGGGGGCGGCAGGCGCGGCGGAGCGGGTCGTACTCGATCTCTCCCTCGTGGAATTCTTCGACTCCGCGGGGATGGGTGCGCTCCTGTCCCTCCAGAAGGCGATCCGCGAGCGCGGCGGGAAAATCGCGCTCGCGGGCCTCAACCGAGCCGTTCAGGAGGTGTTCCAGATGGTGGGCTTCGACGTGCTGTTTTTGATCTTTCCCGACGTGCCCACCGCGGTGGCCTCGCTCCAGGAGCGCTAGCATGGCGAAACGACAGGAGATCCCGATCAAGGTCCCCGACGAGCTGCTGGGCGGTGTCTACGCCAACCAGATGATCGTGCGGCACACGCGGGAAGAGTTCGTGCTCGATTTCGTGAGCCTGATCCCTCCGGCCGGGGTGGTCAACGCGCGGGTCATTGTCAGCCCCGGCCACCTGAAGCGGATGATCCGGGCGCTGCAGGAGAACCTCGGCCGTTACGAAGCGCGCTTCGGGCCTGTGATCGAAGCGGTGGCCCCGAAACCGGACCCCCTCACGAACTGACGCCCGGGCCGTCCGGATCGTGCACCTCCCCCCTCCGCCCGCTGCGCCGCAGCTCCGCGAGCAGATGCGCGAGCACCGGCAGCACGAGCCGCTCCAGGGCCAGCCGCACGGCCCCCGGCGAGCCGGGGACGACGAACACCGCCTTGGGGCCGCAGGTGCCCGCCAGCGCGCGGCCGAGGATCGCCCGCGGGCCGACCTCCTGGAACGAAAGCCAGCGGAAAAGCTCGCCGAAGCCATGGAGTTCCCGCTCCAGCCGCGGCTGGACGGCTTCGTAGGTGCGGTCGCGAGGCGACACACCCGTTCCCCCGGTGACGAGCACCGCGTCGCAGCCGGCCTCCGCCAGCCACCGGTCGAGGTAGGCACGGATGCGCGCGGGCTCGTCGGGGACGATGGAGCGGTCGCAGATCTCGTGGCCCGCGCCCTCCAGCAGTTCCACGGCCACAGCACCGGAGCGGTCCGTCTGCAGCTGGCGCGTGTCGCTGACGGTCAGTACCGCGAACCGCACTCGGCGCGGGGCGGCCGATGCGTGGTCGTGGTGCCGCTCGCTCACCGCTCGAGCCAGCGCAGCAGGGTCCGCACGCCGGCACCCGTCCCGCCCACGGGCCAGGGGGGCGTCTCGTTTTCCTGGAAGGCCGGCCCGGCGATGTCGAGGTGCACCCAAGGCATCTCCCGCGGCACGAACTCGCCCAGGAACAGCGCCGCCAGGATCGCGCCTCCCCACCGGCCGCCCACGTTCTTCAGGTCCGCCGGACCCTGTTGCAATTGCTCCAGGTAGTTCTCGACCATGGGCAGGGGCCAGAGCATCTCGCCGGCGCGCCGGCCCGCCTCCAGGATTTCCTGGCGCAGCTTGTCGTGGCGCGAGAACACCCCCGCGCAGCGCGGGCCGAGCGCGACGACGCAGGCCCCCGTGAGCGTGGCCAGATCGACGATCGCCTGGGGCTTCAGCTGGCGCACCGCGTAGGCCAGCAGGTCGCACAGCACGAGCCGGCCCTCGGCATCCGTGTTATCCACCTCGACGGTCTTGCCCGAGAGCGTTCGCAGGATGTCCCCGGGTTTGAAAGCGCGGGGCCCGGTCATGTTCTCGACGATGCCCACCAGGCCGTGCACCTCGTCGCGGCAGCCTGCCTCGGGCAAGGCCCCCATGACCGCGATGACCGCGGCGGCGCCCGCCATGTCCCCCTTCATGGTCAGCATGCCGGAGCCGGGCTTCAGGTTGAGGCCTCCGCTGTCGAAGGTCACGCCCTTGCCCACGAGCACGACGCGCCGGCGCGGTTTCCTCGCCGAGGGCCTGTAGGTCAGATGCACGACCTGGGCCGGATGGGCGCTGCCCGCAGCCACGGCGAGGATCGCCTCGGCTCCGAGGCGGCGCAGGGCCTGGGGGCCCAGGACCCGCGCCTGGATGCCCGCCTGCCGCGCGAGCTCCTGCGCGCGCCGGGCGAGCCTCAGCGGGTTCATGCGGGAGGGCGGCTCGTTGACGAGATCGCGCGCCAGGGCGACGGCACGGGAGGTCCAGGTCGCTCGTTCCACGGCGCCGCGCAACGCCGCCGGTGAGCCCTGGGAGGTCGCGAGCTCCACCACCGCTACCTCGGCTCTCCGACGCCGCGCGTCGGTGAGGTAGCGCTCGAAACGGTAGGCCCCCAGGTGCAGGCCTTCCGCCGCGGCGCGCACGGCCTCCGCGGGCGAGGCATCCTCGAGGGCGGGCAGGCCCACACCCAACCGCGCCGCGCCCAGGCGCTCCGCCTTCTGGATCAGGCGCGCGCAACCCTCGTGGAGCGTCTCCAGGGAGAGCCGCTCGGGGGGTCCGAGGCCGAACACGAGAAACCGGCGCGAGGGGAAGCGGCCGTCCGCGTTCCAGACGAGCGCGTCGCCCATCCTGCCCGCGAAGCGCTCGGCCTTCATCTCCGCCGCGAGCTCGCGCCGGAGGATGGCGTCTTGCACGCCGCGCGGCGCGACGTCCCCCTCGCAGGCGAAGCACGCCACGAGGTCGGCTTCCAGAAGGGCAGGATCGGCCTTGCGCGCGAGAACCTTCATCTCCGACTCATGCGCCGCCTTGTCAGCCATCGAGCCACGCCCGCACGCGCTCGGCCACGGAGTCGGGTGTCAGGCCCACCTCGCGCAAGAGCTCGTCCCGGCTTCCGTGCAGGACGAACCGGTCCGGCAGGCCCAGGCACAGCAGGCCGCGGGGCTCCAGGCCCCGCGCCACGAGCTCGTGGACGACGGCGTCCCCGAACCCCCCGCAGCGGGTTCCCTCTTCCAGGGTGACGATCCTGTCGAACCGTTGGCGCAGCTGCTCCAGCAGCTCCCCGTCGAGGGGCTTCACGAAACGGCAATTCACGACCGCCGCGCGCACGCCGACCCTCGCGAGACGCTCGCGCGCCGCAAGGGCCACGGGGACCATCGCCCCCACGGCCAACAGCGCCAGTTCCTCTCCGTCCTGGAGCACCTCCCAGCGCCCGACGGGCAAGACCTGCGGCGGGCGCGAGGGGTCGAAGCCGGCGGGCACGCACGCCCGGGGATAACGGATGGCGAAGGGCCCCGCCTCGTGGTGCAGCGCGGTCCACAGCAAATCGCGCAGCTCGTTGCCCGTCCAGGGCGCGCTGACGACCATGCCTGGAACGCAGCGCAGGTAGGCCAAGTCGAGCGCGCCGTGATGCGTCGGTCCATCCGCGCCCACGAGCCCGGCGCGGTCCACGGCGAACACGACGGGCAGGCGTTGCAGGGCCACGTCGTGCACGATCTGGTCGTACGCCCGCTGCAGGAACGTGGAATAGATGGCCACGACGGGTCGCATGCCCTCGCACGCCAGGCCTGCGGCGAAGCAGACCGCGTGCGCCTCCGCGATCCCCACGTCGAAGCAGCGCTCGGGATAACGCGCGTGGAACGCCGCGAGCCCGGTCCCGCTCGGCATCGCCGCGGTGATGGCCACGAGCTTGGGCCAGCGCGCCCCGGCCTCCACCAGGGCCTCGCCGAACACCTTCGTGAACGCCGGGGGCCCGGGCGTGGCGGGCTCGAGCGCCTTGCCGGTGACCTTGTCGAAGGGTGCCACGCCGTGGAACGACTCGTGATCCCGCTCCGCCGGGGGCAGGCCCTTGCCTTTCCTGGTGCGCACGTGGAGAAGCGTGGGCCTGCGCCGTTCGAGGAGCTTCGGCAGCAGATCGAGAAGCAGGTCGAGATCGTGCCCGTCCACGGGCCCGTAGTACTTGAACCCCAGAGCCTGGAACAGCGCGCCCGGGACGAAGATATCGCGCAGCGCGTTCTCCAGGCGCCGCGCGAGCTCCTCCATCGGCTCTCCGAAAGCCGGAAGCTTGCGCACCAACGCCAAAACGTCCTCGTGCATCTTGCGCAGGTGCCGGCTCGTGGACACGCGCGTCAGATAGTGCGCGATCGCCCCGACGTTGGGGCCGATGGACATGCCGTTGTCGTTGAGCACCACGAGCATCGGGCGGCGCGCCTGACCTGCGTTGTTCAGCGCCTCGTAGGCGAGCCCTCCCGTCAGGGCCCCGTCCCCCACGACGGCCACGACGCGGTAGTCCTCTCCGGCCAGATCCCTCGCCGTCGCCATGCCCAAGGCTGCCGAAATCGCGGTCGAGGCGTGGCCCGCCCCGAAGGCGTCGTAGGGACTCTCGTCGCGCTTGAGGAAGCCGCTGATGCCCCCGTACTGGCGGATGGTCCACAGCGCTTCCTTGCGCCCCGTGAGGACCTTGTGCACGTAGGCCTGGTGACCCGTGTCCCACACGAGCCGATCCCGGGGCAGCTCCAGCACCCGATGGAGCGCCACGGTCAGCTCCACCACGCCCAGACTCGCCCCCAGGTGCCCGCCCTTGGAGGCCACGACATCCACGATGTAGTCGCGAAGCTCGTGGGCGAGCTGGTGGAGCTCGTGCCGCTCGAGCTGCTTCAGATCGGCGGGCTCGCGGACGCGGTCGAGCACCCGCCCGCCGGCCGCCTCGGCCTCGCCCGCCGCCTGGGACTGCGCCAGGGGGGCGCCACCGCGAAGGACCTCCTCCATGAATCCCCCCTTGCGCCCGCGGGGCGCACGAAGGCTCGTACAGTACCGAGAGGACCGCCCGGCGTCAACGCTCCGCAGGCTCGCCCAAGCGGCGCAGCAGCGCGTCCACCGCCCGGTGCAGCGCCTGGAGCGTGCCGCGGTTGTCGATGCGGTAATCCGCGAGGGCCAGCGTCGCCCGCAACTGCTGCCGCGAAGGATCGGCGCGATTTTCTTCCTCTTCTCGGGCGAGAAACTCCGCCAGGCTTCCGGGATCTCCGGCGCGCGCCCGCTGGCGGGCGCGTTCGAAGCGCACCTCCACGGGCGCATCCACGCCCACGAGCACGAAGCGCGGCAGCCGCGTCCGCAGCACGGCCACCTCGGCGGGGCTGCGGATCGAATCCACGACGGCGCGGCCCGCGAGGCGAGCCACCACACGCTCCGCCAGCACTCCGGGGCCGTGCTCGCGGCGCAAACGGTTTCCCACGGCGATCAGGTCCTCGCGCCCCGTGGACAGACCCCGGGCGAGCGCCTCCTCGCGAACGATATCGGAGAGGGAGTGAACGGCGAATCCCAGCCGGCTCAGGTAGGCGGCCACCTCGCCCTTGCCAGCCGCATTGGGCCCGGTGAGGCCGATGACCAACGGCGGTGGCGTCCGCGAAGGTTCAGTCGCCGGCGTCCGACTCCCCTGCGCCGGAAGATCCGGACGGTGCGGACTCCTCATGCGCAGGAGGAGGGGAGGGCAGGCCGACGGGTTTGGGCTGGAGCGTCAAAGGCTTGAACTTTCTAAGCGGCTTGCCCGTCGCATCGAGCTGCTGGGGTCCGCCCCGATCCTCGTAGCCGAAGTTCCCGGTCGTGGTGATGCGGCGGCGGTTGGGGTTCGGGTGATCGGCGAAAGGCCGCTGGATGCCGTCGGAGTGCTGGGGTTGCGGCTCGAGCGCCTGCGCGGCGTAGTTGCCGAGCAGGACAGGATCCGGTCCCGATCCCGGATGGGCCGAGCGCCGCGCCCGCGAGGAATGCCCTCCCTCCGCAGCCGCTCCCGAGCCCCCAACCCCGGAGCCCGCGCTGCCAGGCCCGGACAAGGCGCCCGCCGAGACGACCTGGTTCGCCCGGCTTTTCACGAGCGACGCACCCGAGATGACGCTGCCGCCCTGCTCGATCTTCTCCACGAGTGCCAGCGGAAACGCCAGGTAGCCCTCGCGCCCCACCCGGACGCGCAGCATCGTGCCTTCCACCTCATGGGATTCGACGACGAGGTAGGTGCCGTTCTTGAAGTGCACCACCTCCCCCGCGAGCGCGAGCGCCGCCGAGCCTGCGAACGCGACTCCCAGGATCGCGCTCCCGAGAACGCCGACCCGCCGAGCTGCCGAGCGCGTGCCCATCGCGATGGAGTCTACCCCGAAGCGCCGCCGAGGGCAACGCCCGGCTCGCCCGCCTGCGGCCGCGGGGTCCGCAGCGCTCTGCTACACTGGAGGGGTGCGACGGCTGGCGCGAGCGCTGGTGGCGGCAGCGGCCTGGGCCGGGGCGGCAGGGTTCGGCCTCGGTGCGGCCGCGCCCGAGATCCCCAAGGAGCGCGTCAAGCTCCACGTGCAGGCCGAGCCGGAGGTCGCCGCTCCCGGCGAGGAAATCGCCGTTTCGATCCGCCTCAAGCCGCTCGCGGGGATCAAGCTCAACCGGTACCCCAAGATCCGGGTGCAGACCGAGCCCGTTCCCGGCGTGGCGGCCGCCTCCGAAACCACGCTCGGCAACGCCGCGCCGCCGCCTCCCGAGGCGATGGAAACGAACTACTTCGGCCCCGAGCCCGAGCCCCTGCGCTTGCAGTTGCGCCTCGAAGCCAACGCCCGGCCGGGCCGCTACGAGATCCCGGCCCGGGTGCGCTACTTCTACTGCGTCACAGCGAGCGGTTTCTGCGCCCCCGCCGAGGAAAGCTTCTCCATTCCCGTCACGGTGCGCTGAGGCGCAGGCCTGAGCGGGCGGGGCGTACTTCGAGAACCTCTGCGCCCGCTCGCCGCATCGCTTCCGCCACCGCGGCGCGCCTTCCGGGCCTCGCGAGCGCCACGACGCAGCCCCCGCCGCCCGCCCCGCATAGCTTCGCCCCATAGGCACCGGCGCGCCGCGCCGCCCGGCTCACCTGCAGGATGGCCGGCGTGGCCACCCCGGGAGCCAGCCCGTAGCGCAGGCGGGCCTCCGCCCCGAGGAGCGTTCCGGCGCGCTCCAGATCGCCCTCGAGAAGCGCGTCCCGCATGGCCCGAGCCAGAGAGGCGATCCGGCCCATGCGCCGGAGCGCCAGCGGGTGGCGCTCCACGAAACGGCGGAACATGCGCCAGTTGCTCAAGCCCGACCGACGCGGCTGGCCCGTGTAGGCCAGCACCAGCTGGGCGCCGAACTCCGGGGGCAAGGGCAGCCGCTCGCGCCGCGTCCCGTCAGGTCCGTGGTGGTAGGCGGCGAGGCCCCCGTGGATCGCCGCGAGGTAGTCCTGGTTGCCGGTGGGCACGCCGAGCTCGATCGTCTCCAGGTTCATCGCGCGCCGCAGCAGGCCCTCGCGAGACAGCCGCGTACCGGTGAAACGCGCGAGCGCCGCCACGACCGCCACCGCCAGCGCCGAGGAGCCCCCCAAGCCCGCACCGGCCGGGGCTTGGGCGCGCGTGACGATGCGCAGGCCCGTGGCCGGTGCGTAGGCCGCGACGCACCGCGCCACCAAGCTCAGCGCTCGCCCTCGAGCTACCTCGCCCAGGGGCAGCGAGCGGACGAGCCGCGCGCCGCGGTCGAGCGACACGATCTCCAGCCTCCGGCCGCGCAGGGGTTCCACCCTCACCCAGGCACGCAGCTCGACGGCCAGGTTGACCGTCAGCGCTCCGGGAACCAGGACGCTGATGGGCCAGATGTCGAGCGTGCCCCCCGCAAGGTCCACGCGTGTCGGGGCGCTCGCCTGGACCGCGTGCCTCCGCCTCACGCCGGCGACACCTCGTGGCTGAAATGGCCGCTCGCGAGCTGCTCGAGGACGCGCGCGCGGATCGTCTCCACCGGCTCCGCGGAACGCACGCGGCGGCCGTCTTGGACGAAAGCCTCGAGGAGCTCGCGCAAGCGGCCGCCGCAGGGACAGCTCCCGGGGGCGGTTCCCAAAGCCAGCACGACGTCTCGCGCGCAGGCCTCGCAGCGCCACACGCTCTTGGCGCCGGAGCGCTTGCCGCGCTTGGCCAGGGGTTTGCCCTCCACTTCGACGAGATCCATCGAGAAGTCCGCCGGGGGCGCCGCGGTCAAATACGTTCCGATGCCGTAGGCGTCCGCCACCGGGTTGAGCCGGAGGATCTCCCGCACGCCGAGGCCCCCGGAGACGAAAAGCTTGACGTGGCGGTAACCGCGCAGGTCGAGCTCCCACCGCACCTCGCGCAACAGCTCGAGAAAATCGCCGCGGCGGGACGCCGGTGTATCGAGGCGCACGCCTGCGAGGCGATCCCCCAAAGCCTCCGCGACGCGCAGGGCCTCGAAGCGCTCGTCCTGGAACGTGTCCACGAGCACGACGCGCGGCACGTCCTCGGCGATCGTCCGATCGAAGGCCCGCGCCGCCTGGACCGTGTCGCCGAGCTGCAGCACGAGGGCGTGGGGCATCGTGCCCACGGGCGCGATGCCCAGCTTTTCCGCGGAGAGCATGGCCGCCACCCCCTCGGCCCCTCCGAGGTAGGCGTAGCGCTCCATGGCCGGTGCGATCACCGGGTGCACGCGCCGCGCGCCGAAGCAGACCACGGGCCGGCCCTCCGCCGCGAGGCGCGCCGCTGCCGCCCGGCTCGCCACCCCCGAGGCCTGGCACAGCAGCCCCAGAAAAGCCGTCTCGTAGCGCCCGAACTCGAGATAGCGCCCCGCGATCTCGAGCACGGGCATGCCCGCCCGAAACACCGTTCCCTCGGGAACGGCGCGCACATCCACCCGGAGGCCCAAAGTCTCGACCATGGCCACGACGTCCTCGATGCCGCAACACACCCCCCAGGAGCGCTCCGCGAGCTCCTTCACCGCGAACTCGGCACGCACGTGGCGGTCCACCCCGCAAGCCCGCAAGACTTGCGCGGTGCGCTCGAAGTAGACGTCGGTCACTTTGCCTTCGAGGACTTGCCGCGGATCGGCTGTGTGAAAATCCATCTCGGCCCCCGCGCCGGATCGGCCCGGCGCGGCATTCTATCGGCGGGCGGAGCGCGCCCACAAGCGGCCAGGAGGCGCGTCGGGGCGTGGCGCGACTGAGCGGACGGCAGAAGTTAGCCCTGCTTTTGCTCGCGGGGTTGGCCGCGCTGGTCGTCTGGCTCGCGCGCGGGACCTCCGAGCCACCGTTCCTCCCGAGCGACGCGAGCCACCGCACCTTCGTCGATGCCGATCGGTGCCTCGCCTGCCACGGACCCGAGGGACCTTTCCCGCAGGGGCCCAACCACCCACCCCGCCGGGATTGCATGCACTGCCATGCGCATCGCTCGGTTCCGTGAAGAGGGACACGGCGCTCAAGGAGACGAGGTTCGACCCAGCCTGACTCCCAGCACCGCGAGCAGTTCGGCGAGGATCATCGCTGTGGCGCCCCAGACACGCTCCCCCTCCACGAGAAAGAACGGCACGCGCAGCCGCAGGCCTCCCCAGCTGCGCCACTCGTGGGCGCGCGCCCGGGGATGGGCGAGCCGATCGAGGGCGACCTGCAAGATCCGGGTCACTTCTTTCGGGTCCGGCCGCAACAGGGGAGGCCCCGGGAGGGCTGCCACGACCGGATGCAGCTCGAAGCCGCTGGCCGGAACGTAGAGCGGCGACAGACGTCCGAGGATCTCGACGGCCGGCTCGGCGAGGCCGATTTCCTCGCCTGCCTCGCGCAGCGCCGCGGTCGCGATGTCCTCGCCGTCTTCGACGGCGCCGCCCGGAAGCGACACCTGACCCGCATGCCGTGCCAGGTGCGGGGGCCTCAGCGTCAGCGGGAGCCACGCGCGCCCCTCTCTGGCGTAGAGCAGCAGCAGCGCCGCGGCCGGACGGCTGCCGGGAGGGGTGCGGCCCGGACGCCAGCCGGGCCGCGGGCGCGGCGCCATGGCACGCTGCGCGGCCGGGCCGGGAAGCGGCTCGCGCAGGCCCCGCAGGAGCCGCTCCCGCACCCGATCGAAGCTCAGCTCCTCCACGCGCATCCTGCTTTCATTTTCGCCCATCCCACCCCGCGGGGCTTGGAGCCGGAGGCCGACCTCGGTTATCCTGCGGGCGATGGCCGACTCGATCTTTCCCGAGTCCGTGGTTCAGCGATTGCGCGAGCCCGCCGCGCGCGTGCGCCTGCTGCGGCGCGAGCCGCTCGCGCCGCTGCGCGAGACGCTGCGCCTGAGCCTCGACGATACGATCAACGATCCCGCACGGCGGTTCGTGCTCCTCGAACTGTTCCGCATCTCCCGCTCGATCGAAGACGAGCAGTGGCTCAGGCGACAGCTCGAGATGCTCTAGTTTCCCGCGAGGGTGCGGCTGCGTCCGAGACTCGATCGCGGGATCGCGGTCCAGGGCGGACTCCTCGAGCACCGCGGCGAGTTCCGGCGACCCGAGGCCGAAAGCTCCAGGG
This sequence comes from Acidobacteriota bacterium, assembly GCA_037447115.1. Taxonomy (GTDB): domain Bacteria; phylum Acidobacteriota; class Polarisedimenticolia; order Polarisedimenticolales; family JBBIHH01; genus JBBIHH01. The sequence continues at coordinate 31,043 of JBBIHH010000006.1, read as the reverse complement.
ATGGGCCAAAACCTGCAGCGCGCCCGTGCCCCGCTAGAACAGCGGGAGCTGACCGGGCGGGCGGAACTGCGAGGTGTCGAGCTCGAAGCGCGCATCCGCGTTGAGCCCGAGCCGGCGGCAGGCGACCTCGAACCTGCGCTGCAGCATCTGCGCGTAAGGCCCGCGCCCCGCCATGCGATGGCCGAAGCTGGCGTCGTAGAGCCGGCCACCGTGAGCCTCGCGCAGGCGCGAGAGCACGCGCGGCGCCCGCTCCGGGTATTGCGCTTCGAGCCATTCCACGAACACCCGCTGCACCTCGTCGGGCAGGCGCAACAGGATCGTCCCAGCCGCCCGCGCCCCCGCCTCGTGCGCGCGCTGCAGGATGCGCTCCAGCTCGTGGTCGTTGAGGCCGGGAATCATGGGCGACGCCAACACCCCCACCGGCACGCCGGCCTGCGCCAGCCGGCGCATGGCCTCGAGGCGCCGCTCGGGCAGGGGCGCGCGCGGCTCCATCCGGCGCGCAAGCTCGGCATCGAGCGTCGTCACCGAGAGATAGACCGCGGCCAGTCTCCGTGCCGCCATCGGCACGAGCAGATCGAGATCCCGCAGCACGCGGTGCGACTTCGTCACGATCGAGACCGGATGCAGGCACCCCGCCAGGACCTCCAGGATCCCCCGCGTGATGCGCAGGCGCGCCTCGATCGGCTGGTAGGGGTCCGTGTTCGCCCCCAGGGCGATGGGACGACAGCGGTAGCCCGGGCGCGCGAGCGCCTCGCGCAGCCGTTCCGGCGCCTCGGGCTTGGAGAAGATCTTCGTTTCGAAATCGAGACCGGGCGAAAGGCCGAGGTAGGCGTGGGTGCGCCGGGCGAAGCAGTAGGTGCACCCGTGCTCGCAACCCTTGTAGGGGTTGATGGACACCTCGAAGGGGACGTCGGGCGAGTCGTTGCGCGTCAGGATCGAGCGCGAGCGCTCGGGGATGACCGTCGTGGGCAGCGTCAAGGGTGCTTCTTCCTCCCAGGCTTGCGGCTCGGGGAGGATCTCGCGCGTCTCGAAGCGCCCGGCGGGATTGCTCCGCGCGCCCCGCCCGCGAGGGGCCGGCGGAGGAAGATGCTCCCCCTGCGGGGAGGCCCGTTCGTCTTCCATGGCCCTGGGCGGACGACCTCTCGCGGCGCGCTTCACGAGGCGTACCAGTTCTTGTCCCAGGCGTGCGGGGCCAGGCGCTCCAGCATCTCGGGCGAAAGCCGCCGCCCGTCGGAGACGGCCGCGTTGGCCTCGACGTGCTCCGGCCGCCGCATACCCGGAATGACCGTCGAGACCTCGCTCCGGGAAAGGCAGAACCGCAGGGCCAGCTCCGGGAGTGTAGCCGCCTCTTCCCCCAGCAACCCCTCGAGGGCCGCCACGCGGCGCGCCACCTCTCGCTTGCGCTCGCCCCGGAAGTACTCGTTGCGGAAGTCCCCCTCGGGGAAGAGGGTGTGGGGGCCGATCGTACCCGTCAACGCGCCCTCGTCGAAAGGCACCCGCGCGATCACGCCCAGGCCCAGCTCCCGTGCGAGGTCGAAGAAGCCGGTCCGCTCCGGCGAGCGGTCGAAGATGTTGTAGATGACTTGCGCCGTCTCGATGATCGGATCCCGCAGCAATCCGAACGCGCTCTCCGGCGCGTGGTCGTTCACCGATACGCCCCAGTGCAGCACCTTGCCCTCGCGCTGCAAGCGCTCGAGCGCGCCGCGCGTGCGATCCCACTCGGGCTGCTCGAGCCAGGCATCGTGCCAGACGTGGAATTGCTCCAGGTGCAGCGCCTCCAGGCGCAGGTGGCGCAGGGAGCTCTCCACGCACTCGGTCACCCACGAGGCGGGGAAGACCTCGCGCAGCGGTGTTTCGGGACGTCCGGGCCAGATCCAGTCCTTGGGCGGGATCTTCGTGGCGACGAAGGCCTCCTCGCGGCGCAGGGCCGGGCCCACGACCTCTGCGATCAGCCGCTCGCTGTGGCCGTCCCCGTAGGCGAGCGCCGTGTCGAAGAAGTTGATGCCCGCATCGAGCGCCGCTTGCAGGGCCCGGCGGCTCTGCGCATCGTCCACGCCCCGCCACATGGAGCCGCCGATGCCCCAGGCACCGAAGCCGATCTCCGAGACCCGGACTCCCGTGCGGCCGAGTTCGCGGTACTCCACCGGCAGCCTCCGCCTGCCAGGAGGATAGCAACGCGCCCGCACGAGCGCGAGCGGTGCGCTTGGCGCGGCCCGGGGGGGTTTGCTATAACGCGGGCCCGCGGGGCCGGCGTAGCTCAGCGCGGTAGAGCAGCTGATTCGTAATCAGCAGGTCATCGGTTCAAGTCCGATCGCCGGCTCCACTTACAACGACGGCACTTCCCGGCTGCGCCCGAACGTGTGCCCATTGCCTTCCGCGACATCTCGTCACGGGGCCTGCGCTGTCCTCGGGTTCGGGTAGAATTCAGGTGGCGGCCCCGGGGCCGGCGAAGCTTGTCGGAACCAGGCCGCTCCTCCCGGCGTCACGGGCAGGCGGTGGTGGTGCGTTCGGCTCCGCCGGTGCCCTGGTGCAACAGTCGGTGGCAAACGTTTGCAAAGGTGGCAAACGTCGACGATTGCACGTTTGTACTCCCTACAGGGCGGTGCGAACGTTCTCAGGGGGTCTCCGGGCCGAGCGCAATCGTCCGCAAACGTTCTCCCGCGTGCCGGAGCGAAAGCCACGTCTTTCCGCAGCCGCCCGGGCCCCACAACAGGACGATGTCGCGCTCGGCGTGGAGCCCCTGGACTGCCCACGGGGGCCTTTCCACCGGCCTAACAATGATGTCCCGCAGATCCTCGAGCGAGCCGTGGATGCCGGGGCCGGCTAATCGGGCCCTCCGGCAAGAGCGAACGGGCGCCGCCGGGCTGAGCTTCGGCGAGGCTCCTGCGGCCAAGCATTGTTGGCCCAGGCCCGGCGCTCGGGGCGCTCGAGGCCGGAGGTCGAATCCCTCGCGCTCTTGAAGGCTCCGGGAGGGATGCCGGCCGCTGCCTTCCGAACCCGTGGTCCCGTCACCTGCCGCGCGTGGGACCGGGCTTCGCGGGGACATCGCCTCGCAGGTGCGCCTCCAGACGGTCCAGGAAGGCGCGCTGAGGCGCATGAATCTTCTGGCGCGCCAGCTCCAGGGGAAAGAACTGCGCGCGGTCCACCTCCGGGAACTCGGCCTGGCGGCCCGAGCGCGGCGGCCATTCGATGGCGAACGTGTTGCTCCGGAGCGGCTCGCCCGCGGGCCAATCGCCCTCGAAGGCCCAGGCTTCGACCACCTTGCCCCCTTTCTGCCGCACCTCGCCCAGGGACACGAGTTCCCCGCCGCGCAAGCAGCGCTCCAGGGGCTGGCCTGTCTCTTCCTGGAACTCGCGCCGGGCGACTTCGCGGGGCACTTCGCCGGGTTCCACCTCGCCTTTCGGTATGGTCCAGGCTCCCGCGTCACGCCGCGCAAAGAAGGGCCCTCCCGGGTGCACGAGGAAGACCTCCACCGCGCCGCCCGGGCCGCGGCGGAACATCAGCAAGCCGGCGCTGCGCTTCGCCGAAGCCATCGAGCGATCGACTTGGGCTGAGCGATCACGTCTCCGGGACCCGCGCGAGCGACCGGCGGATCGCCCCCGCCCGTGCGGCTGCGAATCCGGTGGGTCTCACCCGCCGCCCGCCCCGGCGTCTTCGAGAACGTCGAGCCGGTCCTCGGCGTTCGGCACGACACAGAGGAACTCGAAGGGCGCCTCCAGGACCTGGTAGGCGTGCGGCAGGCCGGCGGGGATGTAGAGCGCGTGGCCGGAACTGACCTCCACGATCTCCCCGCCGAGGCGGACGCGGGCCCGCCCGCGAAGCACGTACTGCTCGTGCTCCACGGTGTTCGTGTGCAGCGGCATCCCCCCACCCTCGCCCATGACGAATCGCCGCAGCGTGAAATGGGGTGCCCCGTCGGCGGCGCCCAAAAGCACCTGGACTTGCGCGGCGCGGCCCGCGGCGACGCGGCTGCGCTCCACGTCCTCCGCACGGCGCACGACCGGTCGCGGGTTGACCGGGGCTTGTTGCGGGTCTTTTCGCATGCGCACCCCTCCTTCCGCCTGGACGATGCGCAAAAACGCCGGCCGCGACCTCCCGCGTCCAGGCCCCGGTATTGTACGGCCCTGCACTCCCCGCCTCTACCGCAGGCATCCCGCCGCCCGGGCGGTTCGGGCGGGCCCGCTCCTCACCAGCCTGCGTTGTGCAGCAAATCCACCAGGGCCTGAGGGTCGGCGAGCACGGCTCGCGAGGCGGACTCGGAGGTGCCTTCTTCGAACACGACCGCCCCGGGAGCCGTGGCCCCCGCAGGCCAGTAGACCCGCAGCGCGAAAGCCCGGGCTGCCTCCTCGGCCCGCAGGCGGAGTTCGACCACCTCGGCGTTCTCGAGGCCGCCCACGAGCGCCGCCCGCCTCCCCCGCCGGGCGCGCACGAAGTCCTCGGGGTCCGGGCTGCGGTAGGTCACCGCCACCTCGCGTACTTTGCCCTCGAGCTTTTCCCGGATGGCGGGGATCTGGAGCAGCCACGCGGCTGTCTCGAGGGCCCGCGGGGAGGCTCGCACCGTATCGAGCGGCCACCGCCCGGGCCGTGGCCGAGGCAGCACGATACGGTAGAAGCCGATCTCTTCCGCGACCGGGTCGTAGGCGGGAACAAGCAGGGCCACGACTCGCACGCGCGCCGGCGGGCCGAAGACCCGGCGCAGTCGCGGCCAGACCTCCAGGGCGTGGCGTGCCGCTGCGGAGAGGGAGCCCTCAGCGAAGGCGCGATGCACCAGCGCGCGCTCCAGCGCATCGAAAGCTTCGCGCGCCGGAACATCGCCGAGCCATCCGCCCAGGCGGCGCGCCACGGTCTCGGCGCTCGGTCGCGCGGCCTGCGCGAGCACCACCGCGCGAAACTGCCGCCGCTCCTCTTCCGTCAAGGTCTCGGTGCTTTCGGCCACGAGGCGCTGGAACTGTTCTTCCGCCTCCTTTCGGGCGTGCTCGAATACCCACGCGCGGTAGTCCGGGTGGGTGAAGAGCTGTCGGGCCAGTTCTTCCCGGAGGGCGAGGAATCCCGAGCCGCTCAAAAGAACCGGCGCTCCCCCGGGTTCCCAGGCGGCGGGTTGCGTCCCCGAAAGGGACGGCCAGTCGGGCACGCGTCCGCGCTCCAGCACGGCCTGGAGCGCGGTACCCACGTCCCGAATCTCCCCCACCACCCGCGCCAGAGGCGGCGCCAGGATCTCGACCGGCCGCGCTCCGAAGCGAGCCGGCCGATCCGCATGGAGGCGGACCTGGCCCCACGTGAACCATGCCTCGAGATCGTAGAGGCTGCCTGCATCGAGCAGGAGATCCACGAGTTCGCCCCGCCACCACTCCCCCTCGAGGCGCAGCCCCACGCCCCCTCCCCCCGCGGCGCGCCACGCGCGCGGCCACGACGCGCTCCATGCGCGCTCTCGCAGCGCGCCCGCCGCGACCAGGTCCATGTTCTCCGACGCACGGGGCCGGACATAACGCAGCGGCGCGCCCGCCGAGCGCAGCGCGCACGGCACCGCCGAGGCCCGGATGAGGCTCACCTCGCGCGCCACTTCCCCCTCGGGGTTGTCGTCCGGGGCGGGAGGCTCGAACACGACATACCCTTCGTGCCGCAGCTGATCGAGGATCTGCTCGAACGGCCCGCGCAGCTCGTCCGCCCGGGTCGCCTCGAAGACGCGGCCGCCGGTTCGCTCGGCCAGCCGCCGGAGCCCTTGGCGCGGGTCCTCGCCGGTCTTGGGGCAGGTCTGCGGCAGCGCGAGACCGATGGCGAAGACCGTCAACTGTTCCGCTTGCGACACCGTCTGCAGAGCCCGCTCGAATGCGCCCGGCACGCGCTCTACGGTATTGCAGCCGTCGCTCAACAGCACGAGCACCTTGCGCCCCGGCTGGCTCGCCAGGTAGGCCGCGAAACTCTCGAGCGCCTCCCACAGGGCCGTGGCGGTTCCGGCGCGAAGGCGCACGATCGCCCCGGCGCGGGCCCCGGCGTCGGCTTGCCTGCCCGCCAGCAGCACGAGGTCGTCGTCGAAGGCGGCGAGGAGCGCGCGGTCCTGCTCGGGCAGGACCCTGAGGTAGCGCAGCGCCGCCGCCTGGACTTCCTCCAGGCGCTCGTGCATGCTGGCGCTCGTGTCGATCAGCAAGCCGTGGAGGGTGGGCAGGCGCGAGCGCTCCACCTTGGTGACCCGCGCCTCGCGACCACCATCCAGGACCCGGATGTCGGTGGGCGAGAGCCCATCGCAACCGCGCGCGGTCAGCGGCAGCAGCGCCACGGGCCAGTGCACCCGCTGGACGAGGGCACGCTCGCGGTAGACGACCCGCGCCGGTTCCTCGGCGGCGAAGCCGCTCGCAAGCCCGACCACAATCGCGACGCTGCCGAGGATCGAGCGCGCCATACCTTTGAAGATACGCGGAGAAACGCCCGGCGACCTGCCGCCGCCTCGCGGCCGCTCAGAGCGCCAGACCCCGCTTGGAGCTCTCGCAGAAGCGCAGGAGGTGCTCGACCTCGTCGTTCGGCGGCAGCTCCGCGCGCACGCGCGCGATCGCTTCGCGCAGCGGCAGCTTGGAGCGGAAGAGAATGCGGAATGCCCGCTTGAGCAGCCGCAGCGTGTCCGGGGACAGGCGCGAGAGCGGATTGACCCTCGAGGTGCGCAGCCCCACGACGTTCAGACCGCGCACGCGCGCGGGGTGACCGTCCGCCACGGTGAAAGGCGGCACGTCCTGCACGAACTTGGAGCAACCGCCGGCCATGGCCATCTTCCCCACGCGCACGAAGGGGTGGAACGCCGCCTGCGCCCCGAGGCGGGCGTCGTCCTCGATCACCACGTGACCGCCGATGGTGACGAGATTCGCCATGATAATCCGGTTCCCGATCACCGCGTCGTGGGCGATGTTCGTCCAGTTCATCAACAGGTTGCCGTCCCCGATGACCGTGGCCGCGTCCTCGCCCGTGGCGCGAGAGATCGAGACGTATTCGCGGAACACGTTGCGGTTGCCCACTCGCACCCAGCTGCGCCAGCCCCCGTACTTGAGGTCCACGGAAGGGTTGCCGATCGTGCACCCGAAGAAGATCTGGTTCTCCTCGCCGATGATCGTCCAGCGGTCGATCTGCACGTGGGGACCGATGCGGGTGTTGCGACCGATCTGCACGTCCTCGGCGACGATGCTGAAGGGGCCGACTTCGACGCCCTCGGCAAGCTCCGCCTTCGGGGAGACGATGGCCGTGGGGTGGATCTTCGTCCCGGCGACCTGCGGCATCCGTTCGCGCTCCCGGCGGCTCGGGCCCCGCCGCGATGGTAACACCAGGCTCAGGGGTTGCCGTGGCCCTCGGGGGCCGTCGCGTCGGAGGCGCGCCGGCGATCCTCCAGCGTGGCCAGGAGGCTGAGCCGTTCCCCCTCCCGCTCCACGACGATGCGCACCGTCTGGCCCGGGCGGTGGTCGCGCAACACGAAGGTCATGTCGTAGAGGTTGGCGATGCGCACGCCGGCCATCTCCACGATCCGGTCCCCCTTGCGCAGCCCCGCCCGGTCCGCCGGGCTGGCGGCGCGCACGCCCGCGAGCAAAACACCGTCGTTCTCGCCCCCGAGCATCTCGCTGTAATCCGGGATCGTCCCGAGGTAGGCACCGTAGCCCCGGCTGTCGCCCATCATCGGTGCCCCCGAGCCACGACTCGCCTGGAAGCTCGGCCTTTCCCCCAGACGTGCCAGGGCTGCCGCGGCTTCCGCCACGAAGCGCACGACGCGCGCGCCCCCCTCGACGTCGAGTGTTTCCGGATCGTCGTCGGGCGTGTGGTACTGTTCGTGCGCCCCGCTGAACAGATGCACGACGGGAATGCCGGCTTCGTAGAAGCTCGTCTGATCCGAAGGCCCGTAGCCGTCCCCCCCGGCGCGGACCTCGAGAGCGGCCGCAGCGGCGGCATGCCGCAGCACGGACTCCCAGACGGGCGAGCTGTCCGCACCGAGGGCCTGTAGCGGCTTGCCCTCGAGACGACCCACCATGTCGAGATTGATCATGGCCACGGTGCGCTCCAAGGGGAGGACGGGATGCTTCACGTAGTGCCCCGAGCCGGCGAGCCCGATCTCCTCGCCGGCGAAGGCGACCGCGACGACGGTGCGGCGCGGCTCGCCCGCCAGCGCCTGCTCGAGCGAGGCGAGGCCGCAGAGCATCGCCGCCACGCCCGAGGCGTTGTCGTCGGCTCCGTTGTGGACCTCGCGCGCGCCGGGGCGCAGCGAGCCCTCGCCCCCGTAGCCCAGGTGATCGTAGTGCGCCCCGATGACCACGACTTCCTCGGCCAGGGATCCCGCTCCCGGCAGGACGCCCACCACATTTTTCAGCGTGGTCTCGATGGCCCGCACGTCCGTGCGGCCGGCGAGGCGAATTTGCGGCACATCGAACGAGGCGGGCGCGTAGGAGGCGTCGATCGCCTCGCGCAGCCCCTCCAGGTCCCGCCCCGCGGCGGCGAGCCACTGCTCGGCAAGCTCGCGCGTCACCTGCAGCACCGGCAGCCCGGCCCGCGAGAGGGGACCCAAGCTGCGCACCGGGGGAAGCCGGTCGGGTTCGTCGGGGGCCCCGGCGGGCTCGACGAAGACGAGCGCCGCGGCACCCGCTTCGCGCGCCTGGAGCGCCTTGTAGCGCAGGTCGGACCACCGGCTCGGCCGCCGCCCGTCGAAGGGGCTCTCGTCGTCGTCCTCCCCCGGCTCGTAGCGCATCGCGAGGACGACCTTGCCGCGAACGTCGAGGCCGGCGTAGTCGTCGTAGCCGAGTTCGCCCGCGCGGATGCCGTAGCCGGCGAAGACGAGGCTGCCCTCGAAGGCGCCGGAGGACGAAAAGCCCAAGGGCACGAAATCCTTCCCCATCGCCGCGGCCTGGCCGTTCCAGGCGAGCGTGTTGTGGGGTCCGGGCTCGACACCCACGATCGCCGTGAAGGGCTGGAAGTAGCTCGGTCCCGCAGCCTCGAGCCCCAAGCGGCGGAACTCCCTGGCGATCCACGCCGCCGCGCGCTCCAGACCGCGGGTCTGCGCGCCGCGGCCTTCCATCGCATCGGCAGCGAGCACGCGCACCGCAGCCTCGAAGCAGCCGGCGCTCGCGCGAGGCTCGGCGACGGATGGGGGGAGCTTGGCGCACGCCCCCGCGCAGAACAGGAGCAGCAGCGGGCTCGCCCACCTCGCCGCTCGCAGCGGCGGCGGCGGAACCCGCGGGCGGCCGACCGGACGCGGGCGCCCGCTGGATGGGGCATCAGCCCTCAAGCAGGTCCCCGAGCCTCTTGGCGATGATTTTTTCCGCGTCGTACTTGCTCAGAACCACCGCGTAGTCGAACTCGGAGCGCGTGGCGTAGCGCTTGCCTTCCCCCCCCTCCGCCTCGGCGCCCACCCGAACGACGACCGTCGCGGTCTTCTCTTCCGCGGCCGTCGCCTGCTGTCGGGCGGCCTCGCTCTCCCCGCTCGGCGCAGCCTGCTCGCCGGCGCCGGTCCCCGGCGTCTGGCCTTCGCCTTCGCCGGCCTCGCGCTCCGCCTGCTTTTCTTCGCTCGCGATGCGGTAGGTGATCTCGAGCTCCCCGGCGGGCGGTGCCAGGCCATGGCGGCCCGCATCCGCCTTGCCCGCCGGGTCGAGCAGCCACAGGCTGCACACCCCGCGCACCCAACTGTCCACTTTCGAGGCATCGAGCTTCTTCCCCTTCGGGGCGCCGCCCGCGATCTCCCACGCAGCCTCCGACCCGCTGCGCCGGATCTCGAACGTGCCAGAGGCGTTGCGCAGCCGGACGGCCCGCACATCCTCGAAGGGGATGTCGACGAGTTTCTTGTCGATCCAGGAGGCCCCGCTCGTGCGCAAGTCGAAGGCGCTCAGCCCGCGGGCCTCGTAGACCTCCTTGTCCCCGGCGCGGCGCGCGTGAATCACGTTGTAGCTGGGCGAGGTGCCGAAGTAGACCTCCACCTTCGCCTCCGCGGAGGGGTCCTCCCACAGCCGCAGGCGGCGCTCGAAGGTTTTTTCGGCCACCTTGAGCGCCTCGTGGTAGCGGCCGGTCGTGACGACGGGGCGCTGGACGCGCAGCTCCCGCAACTTGTCCAGCAGCTCGCGCACCTTCGAGGCATCGGCCGGGTAGCCGTCGTAGGCTTCGAGACCCCAGCGCTCCCCCTCGCGCCGGAGGACGGCCTGCTGGCCCTCCGCGTCCGAGATCTCGAGCCGCATCGGGGTGATCGAGGCCAGGGCCGGCAGCAGAGGCTGCGGGCCGGCGGCACCCGCCTCGCCCGACCACGGCGCATAGGCCACCGCCAGCAGGAGGGCCTGGAAGAGGAGCAGCGCCGCGAGGATCCACTGGTTCCGGCTCATGCTTCCGCTCTCCGTACGCTCACGGCGGGTATCGCGCGGCGCCGGCGCCACAGGCGGTGGGTGCCGAGGCCGAACAGCACGAGCAGGGGAAAGGCATAGTTCGCGGCTTCGACCGAAGCCTCGGTCGCCGGTTCCAGGTGCTCCAGGCGCCGCGCCGTCGCGCCCCGCGAGCGGATCTCGAGCATGTCGCTGTCCAGCGTCGCCCAGTCGAGCAGGTTCTGCACGAACGCGAGGTTCTCGCCGAAAAAGCCACCCTCCTGCACGCCGAGAGCCCGCGCCACGAAGTCGCTGAGAAACTCCGCATTGCCGATGACCGCCAGGACCGTCTCCGGCGAGCGCTCCAGGGGCAGCTCCTCCGGCGGCGCGCTCGTGTCGTCCTTCCGATCCTCGTCGTCGGCGGCCCCGGCTTGCGGGGGCTGCTTGCCCCGGAAGAAGCTCTCGAACCTCCCGCGCAGGGCCACGCCCAGCAGGCGCGGCTCGAGTCCTTCCTCGGGCACCGTGTAGTCCACGAAGGCGACCTGCGAGAGATCGTCGTCGGTCCAGGAACGCTGCGAAGACTTGAGCAGCTCGATGACTTCCAGCTCCTTCGCCTTCTCCCGATCCACGACGACCGGGCTGCCCCAGTAGATGCCCACCGCCCGCAGCCGGGCCGCCACGTCGCGCTGCACGAGGCCCTCGTCGCGAACCTCCACGAGATAGGGGTAGGGTTCCAGGCGCCAGGTGCGCAGCGCCCCGAGAGGCGTCATCCGCACCTCGGGAATCGGCAGGGGCTGGTTGCGGTCGTCGAGGACGAGCGTTTTCTGGATCTCGATCCCGTAGTGGGCGAGCCAGTCCCGCAACCCGGTCTCGACCGGGCCGAGGTGCAAGCCCATCTGGTCGAAGTTGGCCTCGTAGTTGCCCGCGCAGAGCACGACCCTCCCGCCACGCATCAGGTACTGGTCGAGGTGGTAGACCTCCCGCTCCGAGAGGTGCTTCGGCTTGAGCACGAGCAGCACGTCCACGTCCGTCGGCACGGAACGGTCGAGGCTGACGCTCTCGACCTTGTAGTCGCGTTCGAGCCAGCGCTTGACCTGCTGGAACTCCTCGGGTGGCCGCGGGGGCATGCGCCCCTGCGCCTGGAGCTGCATCCACAGCTCGGGCGGGATATCGGGCTCGGGGGTGACGACGCCCAGGGTCTTGAGAAAGCCCGGCGTCTGGCGCCGCAGGGCGTCCTCCACCGCCTCCCGGATCGTCGCCGCCGTCACGTTCTCGCCCGCCAGCAGCAGCTGCTCCACCCGCTCGCCCACCTCGAGAAAGCCGTAGAGATAGAAGGGCTCGCCGCCGAACAGGCCGAGGGTCATCGGCCGGGCGCCGTAGCGCTGGAACACTTGTTGCTCGGCCGACGGGTCCTGGGAGGGATCGATCTCCTCGAAGGCGAACTTGTCGCCGCCTTTTTCCTCGAGCTCTTCGGCGGCCTTGCGCACGGCCTCCGGGATCTCCCGGAAGACCTCGGGCAGCCGCGCCGGGGTCATGATCGCCACGAGGCGCACCGGGCGCTCGACGCGCTCGAAAAGCTCGGCGCCGCCGCGGAAGCCGTAGACCACCTTCTTGATCGCCCGCGTCAGGTCGTACTCCAGGTTGCGGAAACGCACGTCGATGTCCCCGTCGGGCAGCGGCTCCACGTCGATCAGATCCTCGAATCCGTAGCGCACGTACTGGTCCCCGAAGCGGACGACGATCGCGAAGTACGCGTTGACGATCCCAGCTTCGTACTTCGAGGCCAGGCGGAACGGGGTGCTCTGCACGCCGTACCGCTCGGTGGCCTCGCGCTCGATCTCTTCGTCTTCGCGCGGATCGAGGATCTCGTACTTCAGGCGGCCGCGCGAGATGGCCTGGTACTCCGCGAGCAGATCCCGCACCTGCGGGACGAGCGGGGCCAGTTTGGGATGCGTGCGCTTCGAGAAATAGCCGTAAGCGAAGACGTCCTCGTCCAGGGACGCGAGCAGGCGGCGGGTCGCCGCGGATGTGGAGTACAGCCCGTCCTCGGTCAGGTCCACCCGGGCCGCGGTCCAGCGCGCCAGCAGCGCGTTGAAGGCCACGAGATTGGCCGCCAGCAGCACGAGCGTCAGGGCGACGGAGCTGAGCTGACGGCGACGGTCGAGCGAGACGGCGTCCACGGCTAACCCCAGCGCTGCATGCGCAGCGCGGCCACGCTGGCCACCAGGAAGAAGCCGGTCAGCGACACGTAGTAGGCGACGTCCCTAAGGTCGAGCACGCCCCGGGCGATGCTCTCGAAGCGTGCGCCCGTCCCCAGGGCGCGCAGCACGGCCGCGGTGCGGTCCGGGAAGAGCCCGGCGAACGCCTCCACCCCGACGCCGTAGAGCCCGAGGCAGACGACGAGGGCGAGGATGAAGGCGAGAATCTGATTCTCCGTCGTCGCCGAAAGGAACTGCCCCACCGCGAGATACGCCCCGCCCAGCAGCAGCGCCCCGACATAGCCCCCCACCACGGGCCCCCAGTCGAGCTCGCCTAGCCAGGCCACGGTGAAAGGCAGGCTCCAGGTCAAGGCGAGGCCCAGGCCGAGCAGGGCCCAACTGGCGACGAACTTCCCGAGCACGAGCTCCGGCTCGCGCGCCGGCAGCGTGAGGAGCACCTCGATCGTCCCCTGCTTGCGCTCCTCCGCCCACAGCCGCATCGTCAGCGCCGGCACGAGCAGCACCATCAAAAAGGGAAGCGGCTCGAACAGCGCCCGCAAATCCGCGATGCCCCGCGAGAAGAAGGCCTGGATATTGAAGAAGGTGAAGAGGGAGGCCCCCGCGAAGACGAGCAGGAAGACGTACGCGATGGGCGAGTTGAAGTAGGCCTTGAGCTCGCGCCGGGCCACCGCACGCACGCGCTTCATCGTCAGGCCGCCTCCGCCGCGGTTTCCGTCAGCTCCCGGAACACCTGCTCCAGGGAGCGTTCGTCCCGCCTCAGCTCGCGCAGCGGCCAGCCCGCCTGCTGGACGATGGCCGCCACGCGCTCGCCAATGTCCACCTCCCGCGCGAGCTCCAGGCGGTAGGTGAAGAAGTCGCCGCCGGCCGGTCGCACGGCGACGCTCCGCACGCCGTCGAGGGCCGCGAAGGATCGGCGCGCCCGCTCGGGATCGTCGGGAGCCACCGTCACGACCTGCACCCGCGCCCGGGTCAGCGCTTCGAGGGACCCGTCCGCCCGCACCCGGCCGTCGATCAGGATCAGCACCCGGCCACAGGTGGCTTCGACCTCGGGCAGGATGTGGGTGGAGAGGATCACCGTCTTCGTGCGGCCCATGCGCCGGATCAGCTCGCGCACCTCGATGATCTGGTTCGGGTCGAGCCCCGTCGTCGGCTCGTCGAGGATCAGGATGGGCGGGTCGTGCAGGATCGCCGAGGCGAGCCCCACGCGCTGGCGAAACCCCTTGGAGAGCTCGCCGATGGGACGGGTGAGCACGCTCTCGATGCCGCACTCCGCCGCCACCTCCTCCAGGCGGCGGCGACGCACGCCCGCATCCAGGTCGCGCATGTCCGCCGTGAAGTCGAGGTATTCCTGGACGAGCATCTCCCCGTAGAGCGGGGCGTTCTCGGGGAGGTAGCCGATCTGGCGCTGGACCTCGAAGGGCTCGCGCACGACGTCGAAACCGGCCACGCGGGCCTCGCCGCTCGTGGGCATCAGGTAGCCCACGAGGATCTTCATCGCCGTCGTCTTGCCCGCCCCGTTGGGGCCGAGCAGGCCCACGATCTCGCCCGCGGGAATGGAGAAGGAGATGCCCTTGAGGGCCTCGATGCCGTCGTAGCGCTTGGTGAGCTCCCGGACCTCGATCATGGGCGTCACCCTTCGCGCGCTTCGGCCGCCTCGGCCCGAGGGCGGCCGCTGCGGTATCTCCCGCTTGCGACGTTACCCTGTCGCGGCGCCCGAACGCCGCGCCGGTCCGTTTCTTATAGAACGCGGCCGCCGCCCCTGTCAAACCCGCCCCGCCGCGAGGGGCGCGAGGGCGCCCGCGCCTCAGCCCGGGGCGCCGGGCGCCGCGCAGGTGCACGGTCCGCGGGTCCGTGCGTTACCATGGGCGGGCGAGCTCGAGGAACGGATCGTGTGGCACGAGAACGTGCTCGGCACCATCGGCAACACCCCGCTCGTGCGCCTCCAGCGCCTGGCGCGGGACATCCCCTGCGTCGTGCTGGCCAAGCTCGAGTTCTTCAGCGCCGGCGGTTCCGTCAAGGACCGCATCGGCATCGAGATGATCGAAGAAGCGGAGCGCCAGGGAAAGCTCAAGCCCGGCGGCACGATCATCGAATGCACGAGCGGGAACACCGGGGCGGGGTTGGCGATCGCCGCGATCGCCAAGGGCTACCGCTGCATCTTCACGACCACGGACAAGCAGAGCCGCGAGAAGATCGCGGTGCTGCGCGCCCTCGGCGCCGAGGTCATCGTCTGCCCCACGAACGTCAAGCCCGACGATCCGAAGTCGTACTACTCCGTCGCGGCGCGCCTGGCGCGGGAGATCCCGAACGCTTACCACGTCAACCAGTACGAGAACCCGGCCAATCCCCAGGCGCACTACAAGACGACCGGCCCCGAGCTGTGGGAGCAGACCGAGGGCAGGATCACGCACCTGTTCGTCGGCGCCGGCACCGGCGGCACCATCTGCGGGACGACGCGTTATTTGAAGGAGAAAAAGCCCACGCTCAAGACCATCGGCGTGGACCCCTACGGTTCCGTCTACTACAAGTACTTCCACGAGCGCGTCTTCGACGAGAAGGAGATCTACCCTTACCTGATCGAAGGCGTGGGCGAGGACATCCTGGCCGGCAACATGGACTGGGACCTCATCGACGACTTCGTGAAAGTCGGCGACAAAGAAGCGATGCAGATGACGCGCCGGCTGGCCCGGGAAGAAGGTCTGTTCGCCGGCGGCTCTTCCGGCATGGCCGTGGCCGGAACGCTGGCGTGGTTGCGCGAGCACCGGGCGGAGCTCACGGGCGAGGAGGTGGCGGTGGTCATCCTGCCGGACGGTGGCTTCCGCTATCTCAACAAGATCTACGACGACCGCTGGATGCAGGACCACGGGTTCCTGGAGCGGGAGAGCGCGCTGACGGCGCAGGGGATTCTGGAGCGGGAGGGCGCGCTGACGGAGCTCGTCGCCGTGCCGCCCGACGCGACGGTGGCGGAGGCCGTCTCGCTGATGACGCGCCACGGGATTTCGCAGCTCCCCGTGCTGCGGGGCGCGGACGTGCTGGGAAGCCTCGAGGAAACCGGGGTGCTGCACCGGCTCATCGAGGAGCCCGACGCCCGCGGGCGGCTGGTGCAGGACGTCATGGGCCCGCCGCCGGCGATCGTGGAGCCCTCGGCGCCGGTGGAGCAGCTCGCGCCGCTGCTGGAGCGGCCTCCCGGGGCCGTCCTCGTACGCGTGCAGGCCCCGGGCGGCCGCGCGCCCTACCGGATCCTCACGAAGTCGGACCTTCTCGCCGCCCTCGTCGCCCGCAACGGGCGCTGAGGCGGCGCAGCGGCAACAAGAAGGCATCCGGGCGGGCGCTGCCCGCGCGGGTGGCCGCTCGCTGTCCGGGCCGCTAGGGGCGATGCGGGCCCCGGCCGCGGGCCAGCGAGGGCTGGAGGAACTCGGCCTCGAAACGTTGCCAGTCGAGATCGGTGGCCTCTCGCTGGCGCGCCGTGACGAAGCGCTCGATCTCTTTCTGGTACCAATCCACCGCGGCCTGACCGATGCGCAGCGCCGGAAGCTCGGCGGCGAGATCCGCGGGCTGCAGCACGCAAACCCACCCTCCATCGTAGGGGTCGCGCATCACGCACTGCGGATCGCTGCGCAGCGCATCGTTCAGCGCGACCACCTTCCCGCTCAACGGGGCCGGAACGCGCGCGATTCGGTCCTGCCACCCGACGGCGAAAAGCGCGTCCCCCTGGCGCACCTCGCGGTCGCGCGCAGGTAGCTCCACGCGATCCGCCCGGCCGAGCGCCTTGCGGGCGAAGTCGTCGAGACCCACGCGCACGGTCCCCTCGGGCTCGAGGCGCGCCCAACTATGTCCCTCGCAGAGAAAGGCACCCCCGGCGACGCAGAAAACCTCGCGCCCGCTCTCGGCCGCCACCGCAGGGGCCACCACCCGCACCTGGGGACGGCGCTGCGCCTCGAGGCGCGCCTGGCGCTTGATCCACAACCGGTTGACGAAGGCGCTCAGCTCGTCCGCGGTGAACGGTTTCTGGACGTAGTCCGCGGCACCGTGCTGCATCGTCTCGACCGCCGTTTCGATGGTGCCGTAGCCGGTGATCACCGCGATATCCATGTCGGGCCTGAGGTGTTTCACGGCCTTGACCACCTCGACACCGTCCATTTCGGGCATCTTCAGATCCGTCAACACCAGGTCGTAGTCACGGCGCTGCACCAGGCCCAGCGCCTCGCGACCGCTCTCGACCGTGTCCACGCTGAAGCCGTCGAGGACGAGAATCTTTCGCAGGCTGTCGAGCACGACCGGCTCGTCGTCGATCGCCAGGATCGTGCCTTTGGGGTGGGGAACTTCGACCCGCTTGAGGCTCGGAGCTTCGTGGGAGAAGTCCAGGTGCACCTGGGTGGCGAGCACGGCCTCCCGTTCGCGCCGGGCTCGTGCCTGCTCCAGGCGCCGCATCGCGTACCGCACGACCACGTCCGTCAAAACGAAACCGGCGAACAGCAGCACGACCAACAGTGCGGTCATCGTCGTCTCCCCTGGACGGGACGCCCCTCGTCTCGCAGGGAACTCAACGCCCTGCGCACCACGGCGAGGAGCTCGGCGTCATCGAACGGCTTGGGCAGAAAATCGCTCGCACCCGCCTGGCGCGCCTGCGCCTCGTTGGCCGCCGTGGCGTAACCCGTGATCACCACGAGCGGAACCTCGGGGCGCACCGCGTGGAGCTCCCGGATCAGCTCCAGGCCCGACCGATCGGGAAGCATCAGGTCGCACAAGACGAGGCGGCAACGGCCTCGCGCGAGGACCTCGAGGGCTTGTGTCGCATCGGGCACGACGAAGACCTCCAGGCCCTCCGCCTCGAGAACCCGGCGCACGCAGGCACCGATCACCGGTTCGTCGTCCACGACGAGAACGTCGCAGCATGGCGCAGCTCGCGGTTCGCTCACGGGAACTTCACCCTCCCACAGCGTCGGGCTCCGGCACCGCTGCGGCCGGCGCCCCCCGCGCCTCCAGGGGCAAGCGCACCGTGAATCGCGCGCCCCGCCCGGGTTCGCTCGCGACCTCGATCGTGCCGCCGTGCCGCTCGACGATGGCCCAGGTCACCGCCAGGCCGAGTCCGGTTCCGCGCCTCCCTTTGGTGGTGAAGAAAGGCTCGAAGAGATGCGGCAGGTGCTCGGCGGGAATGCCCGGACCGTCGTCCTCGACGATCAGCTCCAGCACGGGCCGCGGGCCGGCGCGCTCCTCGGCTTCCCACCAGCTCCACCCGCAGCCGACGCGTGCGCACCAGAGGACTCGCTCCTCTCCCTCGACGGCGACCCCGAAGACCGGAGCACCGCACTCGGGGCAGCGTCGCCCCGCCACCTCCAAGGGCGACCGGCAGCGGGGGCAACTCCAGCGCGCCACCGTGCCGGCCTCGCAGGTCACGGCGACCACGTGCGTGTGCCGCCCGTACACGGGATCGAGGTTGACCGGCGCTTCGCGCCCATCCCCGTGGCGCAGCACGCGGATCGAGGCCAGCCCGCCGATGCGCACCGCGGGATCGAGCAGGTCGCAGCCCGACGGACAACGGGCGACCCGGATCGGCACATGACCGCGCGGGGCCAGCTCGCTGCAGCGGGTGACCACCCGCACGTTGCCCCCGCCCTCGCTCGCCGCATCCGCCGCGTTCAACAGGAGGTTGACGACGACTTGCTGCATCTGATTGGCATCGGCTCGCACGGCCGCAAGATCCGAAGCCAGATCGAGTTGCAGCGCGATCCGATGAAGCGTGAGTTGGTTCATCACGACCGCCACGGCGCGCCGCACCACTTCGTTGAGGTCCATCGGCTCCCGCACGGGTGGCGTCTGCCGGGCGAAATCGAGCAGGCCCCGCACGATCTCCCGACAGCGCTTGGTTTCCCGCACGATGACCTCCAGGTCTCGAGCCAACTCGGGGTCGTCGCGCACCCGCTTGGCCAGAAAGGAGGCGTAGGTCAACACACCGGTGAGGGGGTTGTTGATCTCGTGGGCCACGCCGGCCGCGAGCCGGCCGACTGCGGCGAGCTTGTCCGCCTGCGTGAGCAGCCGCTGGGCCTCGGCGAGCCGCCGGGTCATCTCGTTGAAGGCTCGGGCGAGGTCCCCGAGCTCGTGACTGCCCGTCACGGGAATCGTGACCGCCAGGTTTCCCTCGCCCAGCCGCCGCGTCCCCTCGAGCAGCGCCTGTACCGGGCGCAGGATGAGCCAGCGATGCAGCCACCAGAGGAGCCCGCTCGTCGCCGCGATGGCCAGCACCGCCAACCCCGCCACCATGCGGCGACTCGAGGCCAGCATCCGGTCCGCCTCGGCAAGCGTCACCGTCACGTCGAGCACCCCGAGCACGCTCGTGTCGGCGCTGTGGGCGTGGCAGCTCGCCTGCCAGCAGGACGGTTCGTTGTCGATCGGATTGACGATCCCGAGCACGCGCCGCCCGTCGCGGTCGCGGAAGATGCGGGAGCGGGCCCCGCGGGGCAACCGCTCGAGCGGGCGTCCTTCCGCATGGCAGGCGTCACAGGCCTCGGCGTGCTTGTCCACCACCAAACCGATCTCCTCGCGATCGGAGGAGAACATCACCTGCCCTTCTTTGTTGAAGATGCGCACCCGCTCGATCCCCGCCGCACGGCCGATGGTCTCGATCTGATGGTGCAGATCCTCGCGGCGGTTCTGGAGCATCGTGATGCGCGTGCTGCTCTCGATGGTGTCGCTCAACAGATCCGCGCTGCGCTGGAGTTGGGAGACGACTCGCTGTTCCTGCGCCCGCAGGATGACGAACGCCGCGACTCCGATCGTCAGCGCCGTGACCCCGCCGACCCCCAGCATGAACCGCGTGCCCACGCTCGTGCGCATGTTTCGCTCATCCCCGCGGAACTCCTGCCGCCCCCGGCCGGCGCGCCTCCGGGAAGATCGGTAGCCACCGCACCGCCGCCGCGAACGCGGCGAAGCCCAGGGCCACGAGCGCGAGCGACACCACGATCTCCATCCACGACGGGATGTAGCGCGTGCCGGCGGCGCGCTCCATGCCGGTGACGCTCACGTTCAAGCGGTGCATCACGAAGCCCAGAACGACGAAGAACGCTCCCGCCACGAGCCCTCGGTCGCTGGCGCGAATGCGGGGGAAGGACAGCAGTACGACGGGCAGCACGATGCCCAGGCCCACCTCCAGCAGGAAAAGGGTCCCCTCGTAACCGGGCTCCCGCAGGGCGGCGACAGCCCCGTTGCGGAACACCTCGCGGGCGCGCAAAAAGCCGTAGAGGACCAGGCCCACCACCATCGCCCGCGCCAGCGGCTCGAGCAGTTCGAGCTCCAGCCGCCTGCCGAAGGCCCGCATGCTGAGGTAGGATTCGACGACGATCATGCCGATCCCGGCGCTGACGGCGGAGATGAAAAACAGCAGCGGCAGCAGGGGCGAGTACCACAGCGGATGGAGTTTTTCGGGGACGATCAGGTACAGGGACCCGAGCGAGGACTGGTGGAGCGTCGACAGCAGCACGCCCGCGATGACGAGCGGCGTGCGGACGAGGTGGATCACGCGCTGCGGCCGTTCGAGCCGCAGGCCCTCGAACACGATGGGAGAAAACTCGAGCGCCAGCACGAGCGTGTAGAGCATCACGCACCAGGCCACCTCGAACATCACGGAGTGCGGGTTCCAGAAGACGAGCGGATGCCAGATGCGCCAGGGTTGGCCGAGATCGAAGAGGAGGGCCACGATCACGAACAGATAACCGAGGAATCCCGTGAGCAAGGTGGGCCGCACGATCGGCTCGAAGCGCCGCAGATTGAAGACGTGCACCGTGGCCGTGAGGGTGAAGGCGCCGGCGGCAAGACCCACGCCGCACAGCACGTCGAAGCCGATCCACAGGCCCCACGGGAAGGCGTCGCTCAGATGGGTCGTCGCCCCCAGTCCGCGGGTGAAGCGCAGGACGCTCACCGCCGCGAACAAAACCACGAGCACCCCGAAGACCACGCGCCAGAAACCGAGCCGACCCCACGGCGCCGCCATCGTCCGCTCGGCCGGCGCGCTCCTCATGGCTGCCGCCCCCGCCCCAACCACCGGCGCCACCGAGACGTTCGCGGCCGCGGGTTTTCCGTCTCTCGGGCCACCGCGGCGCGCCGGTTCGTGATCCAGTGGATCCCGAAGAGCAGCAAGCCCGCGACCAGCAGGAAATCCGGGATCTTGCGCAGCACCTCCCAGGTCAGCAGCGGCAGGGGTTGACGCGGGAGATCCGTCTTCAGGCCGAGCTGGGCGAAAGGCACGCTGGAGAGCATGAGCACCGAGGTGCCGCCCGCCTCTTCGAGCCCGTAGACGTGATCCACGTAGCGCTCGGGCGCGGCAGCGATGCGCGCTCGCGCCTCGCGCACGAGGGCCTCGCGCTCCCCGAACATCGTGGCGCCGGTGGGGCAGACCGCCGCACAGGCCGGGGGCAGCCCCTGGGCGATGCGGTCCGCACAGAGGATGCACTTGCCCACGACGGGCACCGCACGGTCCCACTGGTACTTCGGCACACCGAAGGGACAGGCCATGACGCAGTAGCGACAGCCGATGCAGCGGTTTGCGTCGTAGACCACCGGTCCGAGCTCGGATTTGGAGAGCGCGGCGACGGGGCAGACGGAAGCGCAGGTCGGCTCGAGGCAGTGCATGCACAGCCGCCGCACCCACAAGCCCTCGCGGGGCTCGACGACGGTCCAGGTGTAGGCGGTGGTCTTGGTTTCGATGGGCAGGGGCAAGCGGTTCTGTTCCTTGCATGCCGCCGAGCAAGCGCCACAGCCGATGCAACGCGTGGCATCGAACAGCAAGCCGTAACTCATGGGTCGAGTCCCACGTGACAGATCTCGCAGCTTTCCTCGTCGGTCGTGGCGAAGGCGCGCTGGCCGTCGTGGCACGAGCCGCACGAGCCCCCTTCGTCCATCTCGGGGTGCTCGGCCTTGCGCTCCGGCGCGAGCATGCGGAAGGGCGCGGGATGGCACGCGATGCAGCGGCGACCCGCGAACTCCACGTGGCTCGTGTGGCGGAACACCACCGCCATCTCAGCCCCGACCGTGCGGTCGAAAACGAGATCGGCGGGGAGCGAAACCAGCTCGACGTCGGCACGGGGCGGGGGCAAGGGCTGCGCCGGCTGGAGCGTCGCGGGAGCCGCGCCTCCGGCACAACCCAGGACCGCGGCGCTCGCGAGGGCGCCGAGCCACAGGCCCATCCGTCGCCGAACGGCTCCCAGCATCACAGGGCACCCTCGACACGGCATCCCGCTGAGGCACACCGTCCGCCCGCTCGCAACGCAGCAACTTCTATGCCGCGGCCGTCCCGGCGCGACACAGGCGGAGCCGAGCCGAGCGCGCTCTTTTGTGGACCGCGAAGGTCGTGGCGAATCTTCGGCAGGCGGTGCGGAAAACTGCTCGACCGCGAAGAAGGCCGCTGACGCGGCAGGATCAGGTCCGCGCCGCTCCCTTTTCGCTGCCAAGGCGAATCGGGACTTCGAGGATCGAAGACTTCCGTGCAGCGGGTCGAACGCGCAGGGCAGCGCGCTCCGGCGTGTGCCGGGACCCACGGCTAGTGCTTCGTTTATGTCTGGGTGGCCTTCTCCCGCTTGTCCGGCGGAGAGATGCACCACCCCCCCCGGGTGCGACGGCACGCGAGACCATCTGGCCGATGGCCTGGTCCCGTTCGTCTTCGGTCTTCGGCTCTCCGGGCGTCACCGCGCGTTGGATGTCCTGTAATCGTGGAAGAGTGTGCGACCTTCTCAGTGACCCGGGCCCGGAGGCGCCCGGCGCGGCAGGCAGGTCAGGCGTCGTGGATCTGCACCTTGTCCGCGAGCCCGAGATCATCGAGGATCTGGCGGAGGTCCGCCATCAGGCTCCCCGCGACGTCGCGGTCGACCGTCACGGAGAAGTCGACGCCGACCTTGAGATCGGAGCCCTGCCTGCCGGCAGGCACGGCCGACCTCAGCTTCGGCAGGACCTTCGTCCCCAGTCGATTCCATAGCTCGGGTGGGATAGTACCGATGAGCTGGATGGTCTTCGTCTGAACACCCGGCAAGGGCCCCGGGCCAGGCTCGGGTTCGGGGCCGGGTCCAGGTCCCGGCACCGAAGGACCCGGCTGCGGCGCCGGTCCCGAAGCGGACACGGGAACCCCCGCCTTGAGCGCTTGCGCCTTGGCCTTCGTCAGCAGGAAGACTCCCGACTCGAAGGCAACCTCGTCGGCGGTGACGGGTTCCTGGAACCAGACCCGCTCGTAGGTTCCATCCGGTCTCTGGCCCGAGGCCAGGCCGAAGTCGCCCCTCCCCACGAACTCGACGATTTTCCCCCGCAGGGTCGTGTCGGGGTCGAGCAACCGCGTGAGCGAGCCGTTGAGGAAACTCTGCCGCAGACTGGCGAGCGGCCACGCCCCGGATTCCTTCAGCGCAGGCGGCCAGTTCCGGTCGATGTACCCCGCGCCGACGGACTCGTTGAGGAGTGCCGCCGACTTGAGCGCGGCAACGACCCTGCCGCACAAGGTCTCGCCGCTGCTGGAGTGTCCGGCCCCGAGGTCGATGATCTTGAGACCATCCGCTTCTTGGTGGTCGGCGATCACGACGAACCGGTAACCACCCCAGACCTCGTCCTTGGCGGCGTCTTCGGCGGCAGCGACTTTCGACTGAAGGTCGGCACGATCCGCGCGGTCGAAGTCGCCGCCGAGCGTGCCGTCGGCCACTTCGCGGGCGACCCGCTTCCAGGCGAGCCACAGCTCGACCTTCTCGCGCAGATCCCGGCCCGGCTTCTTGATGCACCACACGAGCGATCCCGGGTAGAGGCGGGGGGACTTGCCGCGTTGCTTGGTCCACTCCGCGATCTGTCCACGCAGCGACCCATCGCCCGTCCATTCGGCCTCCGGGTCGATGAGGACGAGCGTCAACCGCGGCGAATCCGGCACCTCCGCGCCGTCGCGGGGGAACGGCACGACGGGAATGCTGGCACCGCGGCGGAACTCGTCCTCCACGAGCTTGCGGATGGCGGGCTTGATTTCGGTCTCTTCGTCCAGAGACGCGCGGCGGTCGCTGACCACCTTCTTCATCGTGGGTTGGTGCCCGATCTTGAAGCCGTCCGAGCCGACCCTGCGGATGAAGTACGACTTGTCCTCCAGGGCGAAGGCGGCGTTGTCCACCGAGGTGGTATCCACTTCGGGTTCGCCGAGAGCGAAGCGCAGTTCCGGCAGGTGCGCGACCTTGTCGGTCTGCCCTCCCGAGGATTCGAAGAGGATCGCCGTTCCCACCCGGCGGTGAATGTCGCGCAGCGGCCCCTTCGTGTCGGCGTCGAGCGCTCGGGCGTGGGAGTGCTCGCCCGCGATGTCCGCATCGATGGCGGCGACGAGCCGGGACTCCCCCAACTGGCCGAGGATCGTACTGCGAAATCCCATGTCTTGAAGCGGGGCCGAGCCCAACGTGATGAGCGGCTCCCGGCGGGCTGTCGTGAAACCGTCGCGGTAGGCCCATGCGATCCACTGGGCCAGCATGGCGAGCGTCCCGCGCGTCTGCTGGTACTGGGGCAGCGCCTGCCACTTCCGCTGGAAGACCGAGAGCGTGGCGGGATGGAACGGGTAGCAGGCCTCGAACCGCCGGAGGAGGAACTCCCTCGCCTTGGCCTCGGTCGTTGCCGTATCCACGGCCGTCCACTCCGGCGGAAGCTGCGCCCGCCGTTCGAAGCACCAGTCGGCGAAGGCCTTCGCCACGTTCTTCCTCACGCGCTCGCTTCCCAGGTCCTCGAAGAGCCGCCGCCGGACGACCTCGCTGATCTCCGTCTCGTCATTGGCGATGAGGTCCTTGGCGACGCGCCGGACGACCTTGGTGATCTTGTCCTGCCACTGCATGTCCCAGTCGGTCATCTCGACTTGGCTGCGCGGCAGGCTGATCACCGCCGCGCCATGGGTCGTTCCCGTCGTGGCAACGGTCAGGTTCTGGATGAAGGCATGGAACGACTCCGCCATGCCGCGATGCCGGTTCAAAAAGTTGAGCACCTCGTCGAAAAGGATCAGCACGGGTGCGTTGGCTGCCTGGAATACGCGGGCGATGGACTCCGTCCCCGGTGGGGTCGTCTTCGCGGCCATCCCGAGCACCTCGACGCCCTTGTCGCCCGCGAGTTGACGGGCGATGTCGATCCACGGGGTCTCTCGGCCGTCCTGCGGGTCCCAGGCGTTCCCCACGAAGACGCCCACCCGCGCCTTGGGAACCGACGCGAGGCCTGCGTCGCGCAAGAGGTCGGAAACCCCCGAGTAGCCGGCCGCCTTCTCGCCGCTCGTGCCGAGATGGTAGAGGGCCGTCAGAGTGTGCGTCTTGCCGCCGCCGAACTGGGTGATCAGGGTCAGGACCGGCGCGGTGTTGTCGGTCTTGCCCGAGAGCCTTCGAAGCACCATGCCGGCATGCTCGCGCAGGGCCTTGGTGAAGCAGGTTCGGGAGAAGAACTGCTTGGGATCGCGGTAGTCCTCCGGGGCCGTCTTCGCCACGACCTGCTCGAGGGCGATGGCGAACTCGTCCGGGTTGAAGGACCGGCCTTGCCGGACCTCTTTGCGCGGTGTGGCCACCTTGTACCAGGGCTCCATCAACGCTTCCTCCTGCGCAAGGCTTCCTTCGGCAAGTGGGCCCGCACATATCTCCGCACCCGCCTGGCAAGGGCAACAGCACGCCGGGCCTCAGCCAAGGTGACCGGTTCGTAGTCGCCCGGGTACCGGGTCACCGTGGCGTACGATGTCAGCCGGCGTTGCTCCTCTACGGAAATCCCGACTTCATTGGTCGCCTGCAGCAGGGCAACCAACTCACCGATGTCGTGAATCTTTGGGAAGTCGATGCTCCGGAAGGCCAGCAGAGCCTTCAAGTATTGCAGGTCGCTTTCCGCTTTCTCGACCCAGCCGCGCACCGTGGCGAGCACTCGTTCAGCGCCGCGCATAGAGCACCCGGCCTTCCCGCATCGCAGGTCGTTCGATGGTCCCCACGATGTCCTTTCGCCACTCGAACTCCTCGGGTGTCGTCACGATGATATCTTTGGGCAGGCGGATGTCGTGGAGTGCAACGCCGATTTCCACGGCTTTTTCGCGCTTCGACCCTTGCACTGGCATCACCACGAGGAGGTCCACATCGCTATCTGGTCCGGCCTCCCCCCTGGCGTGGGATCCGAACAGGATGACCTTTTCCGGATGGAAGCGCTCGACGATCAGATCGACCATCCGCCGGATCTCCTTCGAAAGGTTCCGGTTCCGTGTCCTCATGACGGTCCTCCTATGGTCTTTTCACGCGCGCGAACAGCTCGGCCGCCGACCTCCAATCGCCTGCGTCCCCCGGGCCGATCAGGCCAACCCCGTACTTCAGAAAAACGTCCGCGTACGGCCGGGATGCCGGTCCGCCCCAAAATCTGCCACACCGCGCGGCTCATGGCGTCGTTTGGAACTCGATCCTCCGTGGTTCGGCCGCCCGCCTCGAAGCGTCGAGGACTTCCAGCGAGATCAGGTTTCCCTGCTCGTCATAGTCCAGGATGACCCCCGGCTTGTCCTCGTCGCTTTCAGCCACCGGCACGCGATCCCCAAGGATGACGGTCAGCGTATCCGTCGTGGCGTCGTAGGTCACCTTCATGCGCTCTTCCCCACGTACTCCTCCAGGCGCCAGCCGACGCCGACGATCGTGAGACCCACCACCTCGCGCGCGTTCTCGTCGTCTGGGACGATCACGCCTTCTCCGACGTCGACCCCGGTGGCCGGCTTCGGCGCACCGAAGCTGATGTAAAGGGTATCGGCCTCTCCGCCGTACTCCCAGTCCACCGGGACGTCCCGTTTTTCGAAAAGCTTTACCGCTTCCGTAAGGTCCTCCTGTAGCTTGCACTTTTCGCTTCCTGCTCCACCATCTCCGGGTGTCGCCGGCTGATGTGCTCTATCCGCTCCGGCGTCAGGCGAATGGGAACACCCCCTTTGGACAGCACGATCTTCACCTCGGGACCGCCAGGAGCATCGCGTCGAGGAGGCGCTTCTCTTCGCTGCCCTTCGGGTACAGAGCGGAGAGCGCGTTGGCGAGCCGGAGGAAGTCAGGCCCGCGCTCCGGCTCAGCCTTCAGCAGAGCGCGCAGGGCGTTGGCCCGCCCCCCGGCCTGGAGCAGCATGGCCATGTGGACCCGGTCGAGCGTCGTCGCCTCGCGGCTGGTCTCCAGGGCCTCGTCAGGTACCTCCGCGCCGGCCTTTCTACGTCCGCGACCGCGTCCCTTGCTCTTCGCCTCCTCCTCGTTCTCCGAGAAGAGCATCAGTTGACGGATGCCCGCGGCAGGAGCCTTCTCCAGCCGCTGGGCAACGGCCTCGGCCCCGTCCTTGCCGAACAGGATGCTGGCGCGCTCGGCCACCGACAGCAGGCGCACGACACCCTTCCTGGTCTCGATCACGCGGCCTTCCCACTTCGGCAGGTCGATGCCGAGCGGCTGCGCGAAGCGGCGCACCACGTCGAAGACGAGCGTATAGCCCCTGGGCGCGCGCGCGGCGCCCCCTTCCTCCTCGTCGTCCTCGTCCGTGGCGTCCCCGTCTTCCTCCTCAATGCCTTCGTCCTCCGCGCCTTTGCCATTGGTGGCCTGCAACGTCCAGAGAAAGAGCGCCGTGAGTCGCGCGTCCTCCTCCACCGCGCCCGCCGCGCCATTGCTCGCCTTTGCTTCAGCGGTGCCGAGCACCTGCGCGAGCGCGGCGCGGCCGACCACCTCCCAGACCTTCTCCAAGTATTCAGCGAGCGCGACCTCGCGCCCGTCGGCGGTCTCGACCTTCTTGTAGCGGCTGAAGATTTCCAGTGCTGGCCCAATGCAGGCGAACACAAGATCCGCGCCGCGGACGCCCTCGGACTGGAGCCGCTCCATCCAGTCGCCGACGCGGTCAGGCAACTCGCGCAGCACCTCGGCCCAGTCGCCGACGGGGGCGTCCTCGGGCCGTGGCCGGCAGATGAGGTGGACGCTGGTGGCCAGCGCGGCGGAGTCACGAGCGCGCAGGCGCGAGCCCATTTCCGTGGCGATCGGCCATGAGCCGGTGATCGTCCAACCGCCGCGGATCATGCCGGAGAGGAGTGCCTCCCAGCCCTCGGTCGTCTTGTGAGCGAAAACGACCGCGCCGACGCCGTCCTCGCGGAGCACGCGCCGACCCTCGGCGAAGGCGCGGGCCATCGTCTCCTCGTAAAATTCCTTGTCCTTGGACCGGCCGTCGTCAGTTTGCGAGCGTTCGTTCTGGACCGCCTCGCGCGTCTTGGGCGTGAGCGGGTTCTGCGGATCGAAGGGATCGCGCAAGAGCGGGTGGTCCGGCAGGGCGCGTTTCAGCCAGACGAGGAAGAAATCCGAGAGATCGGCGTAGGGGACAGCGTCGTAGTACGGCGGGTCGGTGAACCAGACCTGCGCCGTCTCGTCCGGCAGCGGGTGCTCGGCGGCGTCGGCGGGTTGGACTTGGGCAGCGGGAGAGCTGGGCCAAGCTTCGGCAACTTTGGCAACCCAGTCAATCGCTCCGTCGAGGCCAGTGCCTTCTCCCGAATAGGGATGGCCCTCGCAGAAATCCCAAACGATCGGCAACGCTTGGCGCGCCATGGTGTTAGTCACCGTGTCACGGGACACGTCCAACCGGCAAATCGTGCTCAGCCGATCTGCGCACCGGTTCACGACGATCGCCATCCCCTCTCGCACAGCCGCGTCGTCGGTCAGAGACCGCTGGCGCACGAGCGCGGCCAGCGTCACCAGCGCCACCTTCTGGCGCGCCGAGAAGAGGTCGCCAAACCTTTCGGGCCCGTACTTGCAAACCCAAAAATTGCGCGTGTCTGCCACGTGAATGGGCTCATCTGGCACCGGACACAGGCCCTTCTTGCCGCCGCGGTCCCACTCCTCCAGCAGCTCCGCGACGCGCCCCTGCGCCCTGCGCACCGCCTCGTAGTCCCCTTCGGTCGGGAGGCGGTAGTGCCGGCCCGTCTCGCCGGACCGGAGCGTCACCACGGCGAGGAGCCGCGCCCCGCCCGTGCGCCGGCCCTTCGCGTCGAAGACGACATCCGCGCCGCCGCGCTGGGCCACGAGTTGCGCCCGCACCCGCTCCGGAGGCAGCACCGAGCCGCAGCAGACGCAGGTCGCCTTGGCGCGCGTGACGGTTCCGCTCGGCACGTCCTTCTCGCTCTTCGGTTCGAAGATCTCGAACGCAACGCGCGGCGGCTCGCCGGATGTACGCTCCACCCGGTGGCGCAGGGCGCGCCTGCGGCTCGCCTTCTTGCAGAGCCAGAACGAGCGCACGAGCGGAATCTCCGCGCCGCAGGCCGGTGCCTCGCAGCGCACCGTGCGCGCCCAGAGGTAGGCGATGGGCACGGCGCCATCCGGGTCTTTCGGATAGAGGTCGGCGAGCTCCAGCTCGGCCTTCTCCTTGATCTCCTTGCCCACGCGCCGCAGCTCGTCGGCAAGCTCCGGCCCGTGGCGCGGGATGTCCTCGAGCATCACCTTGAGGATCAGGCAGGCGACCGGGTTGAGGTCGCTCGCGAACCCCTCGCAGCCGAGCCGGAGCGCCTCCAGCGGGATCGAACCGCCGCCGGCGAACGGGTCCACCACGAGCGGCGGCTCGTAGGGGCTGCCATCGTCGGGCGCGTGCGCCGCCTTCACCAGCGCGCGGCTGACGTCGAGGTAGGTCCGGTTGGCCGCGAGGTCCCAGTCGGCAAAGTTCGCGATGAACCGGAGCAGCGCGCGGCGCAGGTCCTCGTCCGTCGTGCCGGGGTTGCAGCCGCCTACCTGGCGCAGGCGCCTGCGGGCTTCCTCCTTGAACTGTGCGGGACAGAGCGGATCGCACGGATCGGGAAGAAGAAGCCCCAGAAGCACCGCCCGGCACGACGCCAGCGGCCGCCGCGCCCACCAGAGGTGTAGCGTGGACGGATGCCCGTGGCGGATCGACTTCTCCCGCGCCGCGTGCTTCGACACCTCGGCAATCGGAAAATCCACCTCCGCCAGACGTTTGCACTCCTTGGGAATCATGGACGCTTCGGCTCCTTCCAAAGACGGACGGTGAGGCGGCTTTCCTCCTCGATGAACTCGGGTTCCGTCCCGTTGTGGGCGCGCATGCCGGGGATGATCTTCTCGCGCACACCCATTCCCCTGAAGTCCACGTAGCGGTAATCGCGCATCACGTTGACCAGCGTCTGGTTTCGCGCGTAGCGCAAGCCCGCCTTCATTCCCTCCAAGGTCACTGTGTTCGGCAGCCTGCCTGGGCTTTGGATCTCGATCCGATCCGAATAGATAACGAGCGTGATGTCAGAGCCCGCCACGCTGTAGTCCCGGTGGACCAGAGCATTCACGACGACTTCGCGGAGGACCCCCGGGGGGTAGGCGGGTCGATCAACCCTCTGCCCGCCTTCGAGGCGAGCGGTCGGCTCCGTGTTCCGGTTCACGAAGTCCAGCGCCTGTTCAACGAGGCCGGACTCGATGATAGAGCCGTCGGCTGCGCCGAGGGGAACGAGAGGGCCCCTCAGCTCCTCGTCCGCACGGGTGGCATAGTCAGGTGTCGTGCCGAGATAGCACAACGCGCGAATACCCGACTGCGGCAAGAAGCGCTTGGGCGTCTTGCCGAACAGCAGCATGCCATCGATGGTCGGCACCGCCTGGCCGGACGACTCCGTCATTAGGTCGAGGTTCCGCAGAAGCCTTTCCCACTCCGTGGTGGCGGTATCGTCAGGTGCGCTTCTTCCAAGTACACGGACGAAGTAGTCCCGAAGTCGGCGGCGGTCGAGTTCGTCCAGGGTGGCGCCGGGTACTGGCTTCAGGCCGTACTGGACTCGCCCGGACGCCTGAAACATGCGCTCCAGCTCTTCGCGGCTGGCCTCGCGGCTTGTACTCCCCACGCGGATGAAATACGTACGGCGGTTGTTGTGAACGCGCGCGTAGGGCTTGTCCGGGCCTTGGGAGACGCGAACGATCAGGACGTCCTTTCCAGGCTCAACCGCACGCACCCACGAGAGGTGCGGCACGATGGGAGGCTCGATCTTCACCCGGCAGAGTTCCGCGACCCATTCCTCGAGGTTGGCTCTCGACGTCCCTGACACGACGCCATCGTCTTCGATCCCAAGAAGGACGACGCCGCCCTCCAGATTCAGGAAGGCCACGAGTTCCCTGGCTAGCTCGTGATTCTCGACGTCGTCCCGCTTGAACTCGACGCCGGAGTTTTCGCCATTCTCCAAGAGCTCCAAAAGTTCAGTCTTGGTCATCGTGTCCCTTCCTAGATCCTAGAACCCGTACTTCAGGCGTCGCATCTCGAAGGCTTCCCGTCCGCCTTCCAGGACTTCCTCGACAAGCTCCCTCACCGAACGGGCGTCGATGGACCCCATGTGCTCCTTCGGCATCCTGGCCCTACCTTCCTGCCCGGCCTCGCCAGAGGCGGTCAGTCCCACGATGAGCTCCGCGTCCCCGAGTACGGGGATGTTTGCATTGTGCGTCGCAAAGACGAACTGCCTCCGCCGCTTCTCCTCTCGCATCTTCGGCACGACGCCCTCCGTGATGAACCTGTTGTCCAGGTCGTCCTCCGGCTGGTCCACCACCAGAGGGGCATC
>JBBIHH010000005.1:0-129911 GCA_037447115.1 Acidobacteriota bacterium | reverse complement strand
TCTTTGCGGGGCTCGCCCTGGCTGCAGGGGGCGTGCGCGCGCCGCTGCATCTCGTGCGAAGCGTGTCGGACCGCGCGGGGCGCGTGCGGTGGCGGCACCAGGCGGCCCCGCGGCGCGCGGTGAGCGCGGAGGCGGCATTCCTCGTCAACGATGTGCTGCGCGGGGTCCTCGAGCGCGGCACGGCGCGAGCGTCGCGCGAGCTCGGGTTCGCGGGGGACGCAGCGGGCAAGACGGGGACCAGCGACGGGATGCGGGACGCGTGGTTCGTCGGCTACCAAGCGGATTGGCTCGCGCTCGTTTGGATCGGCTTCGACGACGCCCGGGTGGCCGTGAGCGGCGCCGGCGGGGCGCTGCCGGTTTGGGTCGAGGTCGCCAGGCGGCTCGGACGGCAGCGCCTGGCAGCGGGGTTCGAGCCCCCGCCGGGAATGGTGCTGCGGGAGGTGGATCCTCGGACCGGGGCGCTCGCCACGCGCGCCTGCCCCGAGGCACGCCGCGAGTGGTTTCCCGGACCGATCGCACCCCGCGAACTGTGCCCTGAGCATGTGGGAGGCTGGCGGCGCTGGTGGCGGCGTGCGTGGCGCGACGCGGATTGAGCGCGCGCTCAGCCCTCCCGCTCTTCGTACTGCTCGCGCAGGCGTTGCACGACGGCGGGATCCGCGAGCGTCGTCGTGTCCCCTAGGGCACGCCCCTCGGCCACGTCCCGCAGCAGCCGGCGCATGATCTTGCCCGAGCGCGTCTTGGGCAGCTCGGCCGCGAAGAAGACGTCCCGGGGCCGCGCGATGGAGCCGATCTTGCGCACGACGTGCTCCCGCAGCGCGGCCGTGAGCTGCGGCTCGGGCGCGACGCCTTCCCGCAGGCTCACGAAGGCGGCGATGGCCGTACCCTTGAGTTCGTCGGGCACGCCGATCACCGCCGCCTCTGCCACCGCCGCGTGGGAGACGAGGGCCGATTCGACCTCCATCGTGCCGATGCGGTGGCCCGCGACGTTGATCACGTCGTCCACGCGGCCCAGGATCCAGAAGTAGCCGTCCTCGTCGCGCTTGGCTCCGTCTCCGGTGAAATACGTGTTGCGGTCCCACTTGCCGAAGTAGGTGTCGACGAAGCGCTGCGGGTCGCCCCAGATTCCGAGCGTGCGCGCGGGCCAGGGACGGGTCAGCGCCAGGTAACCCCCGCCGAGCGGAACCTCCCGCCCCGCCTCGTCGCGGATCTCCGCACCGACGCCGGGGAAGGGCAGCGTCGCGGAGCCGGGCTTCGTTGCCGTCAGCCCCGGCAGCGGCGTGATCAGGATCTGCCCGGTTTCCGTCTGCCACCACGTGTCCACGATGGGGCAGCGGCCGCCCCCCACATGCTCGTGATACCAGATCCAGGCTTCCGGATTGATCGGCTCGCCCACGGTCCCCAGCAGCCGCAAGCGCGACAGGTCGTGCCGCTCGACCCACGAGGCGCCCCAGCGCATGAAGGCGCGGATCGCGGTGGGGGCGGTGTAGAAGACGCTCACCCCATGACGGGCAGCGATGGCCCAGAAGCGGTCCCGCTCGGGCCAGTCGGGCGCACCCTCGTAGACCAGCACGCTCGCCCCCGCGGCGAGTGGGCCGTACACGATGTACGAGTGCCCGGTGATCCAGCCGATGTCCGCGGTACACCAGAATAGATCCTCGTCGCGCAAATCGAAGACCCACCGCGACGTGGCGTAGGTGCCCGTGAGGTAGCCGCCCGTGCTGTGCACGATGCCTTTGGGTTTGCCCGTGGTGCCGGAAGTGTAGAGCGTGAACAGCGGATGGTTGGCATCCACGACGGCCGGCTCGCACCAGCGGTCCGCATCCCGCACGAGCGTCTCGTAGCGCACGTCGCGCCGGGGGTCGAGCGGGACGGCCTGGCCGGTTCGTGCCACGACGACGACGCGCTCCACGCTGGGGGTTTCAGCCACAACCTGGTCGGCGGTCTGCTTGAGCGGCACGACCTGGCCCCGGCGGTAGCCGCCGTCGGCGGTGACCAGAAGCTTCGCCTCCGCGTCGAGGATGCGGTCGCGCAAGGCTTCCGCGGAAAAGCCGCCGAAGACGACACTATGGATGGCGCCGATGCGGGCGCAGGCGAGCATGGCCACGATGGCCTCGGGAACCATGGGCATGTAGATCGCCACGCGGTCGCCGGCCTGGATGCCCAAGCGGCGCAGCACATTGCCGAAGCGGTTGACTTCCCTGTGGAGCTCCCGATAGCTCAGCCTCCGGACCTCCCCAGGCTCGCCCTCCCACACGAGGGCGATCTTGTCCCCGCGGCCCTCTTCCAGGTGGCGGTCGAGGCAGTTGACGCTGGCGTTGAGCTTGCCCCCCACGAACCAGCGCGCCTCGGGCCCCGAGCCGGAGAGGGCGCGCTTCCAGGGGGCAGCCCAGCGCAGCTCCCGGGCGAACCCCTCCCAGAAAGCCGCCGGGTCCCTGGCCGCGCGGGCGTAAATCTCGGGGTCCTGCACGCGTGCGCGCCGGCGGAAATCCTCCGGGGGCTCGAAGCGGCGGTGCTCGCGCAGCAGGGCTTGGATGGTCGGAGGCCGCTGCCGGGGGTCGTCCATCGCGAAGGTCCTCCCTCGGTCGGGCGGTGATCGTACGGGGAGCCCCCGCGCGCGTCAACGCCGTAGACGCGACGCTTTGGGGGCGCGTATCCTCTGCGGGAGGCCGAGCCCGGAGAGCGATCGTGCACGGACGGAACCTGCGCCGCCCGGGGGAAGAGGGGCTGAGCTACCTGGAGCTCCAGGTCGCCCTGGCGGTGCTGCTCGTGCTCGCCGCGGCGATCGTGCCTCTCCAGCGTTGGAACGACAAGCGTCGGAGAGAGGAACACCTGCGGGCGACCCTGCAGATGATGCGCGAGGCGATCGACCTCTACAAGCGCTACGTGGACGAGGGGCTGATCGTGCAGAGCGATGTGGAGCAGATGGGCTACCCCCGCAGCCTCGAGGAGCTCGTCGAGGGAGTGGACGTTGCGGACCCGGCCTCGCCCACCGAAGCGCGGCGCATCCAGTTTCTCGCGCGCGTTCCCGTGGACCC
The DNA here is from genome assembly GCA_037447115.1 of Acidobacteriota bacterium. Classification (GTDB taxonomy): domain Bacteria; phylum Acidobacteriota; class Polarisedimenticolia; order Polarisedimenticolales; family JBBIHH01; genus JBBIHH01. Next base: position 126,876 of record JBBIHH010000005.1, on the reverse strand, counting down.
GATCACGGGCCGTGCCGAGTGGGGCCTGCGCTCCTACCAGGACGACTGGGACTCCACCAGCTGGGGCCGCGAGAACGTCTACGACGTCTACAGCCTCGCCCCCGGGCGGGCGCTCGACGGGACCTACTACAGCGAGTGGTGACGCCCGCGCGTCGGCTCGGTTATAATCCGGCGCGTGGCGCCGAAGTGGTGGAAGTTGGTAGACACGCCATCTTGAGGGGGTGGTGCCCGTCAGGGCGTGTGGGTTCGAATCCCACCTTCGGCACCACGGGCTTGGACCCCCGCCGCGGATCTTCCTCGAGAACGCGCCGCGCCCCGGCGGCGGTCAGGGCTGTGGTGGGGTCTCCGCGGGCAGCTCGGTCGACCCAGGAGCGGGGGTCTGCGGCGCGGCCTCCGGCGCAGGCGTCACCGGAGCGGTCGCGGCGGGCAGCTCCACTTCCTCCAGCACCGTGCCCGGACGGGTTTGGCTGCGGCTCGAGAGCAGAGAAAGCCCGAGCGAGCTGAGCATGAAAATCACCGCGCAGATCGTCGTGGCTTTGGAGAGCAGCGTGGCTGCGCCCCGGGTGCCGAACGCCGTCTGGGAGCTCCCGCCGCCGAAGGCGGCCGCGAGATCCGCGCGCTTTCCCGTTTGCAGCAGGACCACGCCGATGAGGAACAGCGAGATCACGATGTGGATCACGACGAGCAACGCGTAGAGCATCGCGGCTTCCCCCTCGTCCCGAGGCTTCGAGGGGCGAGTCTAGCACGGCCGTCCGCGTCCTGCACCCTGTCCGGTGCTCACGGGGCTGCCTTGGCCGCGGCGGCGGCGATGGCTGCGAAGGCGTCCGCGTCGAGCGAGGCCCCGCCCACGAGAACTCCGTCCACCTCCGGTCCGGCCAGAAGCTCCGCAGCGTTTTCCGCGTCCACGGAGCCTCCGTAGAGCAAGCGCACCGTCGCCGCCACCCGGTACCCGTAGAGCGAGGCGAGTTGTTCGCGCACCATGCGGTGGACCTCGTGCACCTGGGCAGTCGTCGCGTGCCGACCGGTGCCGATGGCCCACACGGGCTCGTAGGCCACGACGATCTCCTCGCCCCGCGGCACGCTCACACCGTCGAGGGCCACCCGGAGCTGTCGCTCCACGACGGCCAGCGTGCGGCCCTCGTCGCGCTGGTGTGCCTGCTCGCCGATGCACAGTACCGGGATCATCGCGTGGCGGCATACGGCGCGCACCTTGCGCCCCACGCGCTCGTCCGTTTCGGCGAAGAGCGCGCGCCGCTCGGAGTGCCCCACGATCACGTAGCGCGTGCCGAGTTCGGCGAGCATCTGGGGGGACACCTCCCCCGTGTACGCCCCTTTCTCCTCCCAGTGGACGTTCTGCGCCGCGAGCGCCACCGCGCTGCCCTGGAGGGCGTCCGCCACGGCCCGCAGGCAGGGAAACGAGGGGGCGACGGCGACCTCCACGCGGTCCGCCGCCGGGAGTTTGGGAAGCAGCGCCTGGACCAGCCTGACGGAAAAGTGTTCCGTCAAATGCATCTTCCAGTTGCCCAGGACCAGGGGCCGCCGCGCCGTCACGGCGCGTCCTCCAGAGCCTCCACGCCCGGAAGCGCGCGCCCCGCCAAGAACTCGAGGGCCGCGCCACCCCCCGTCGAAACGTGCGTCATGCGCTCCTCGACCCCGAACTGGCGCACCGCCGCGGCCGTATCGCCCCCTCCCACGATGCTCGTGCCCCCCGCCGTCGCCAGCGCGAGCGCGAGCGCGCGCGTGCCCTCGGCGAATGCCCCTACCTCGAAGCGTCCGAGGGGGCCGTTCCAGAACACCGTCCGCGCCTGGCGCACCTCCGCGGCGAAGCGCGCCCGCGTGCGCGGGCCGATGTCCTGAGCCACATCCTGCGGCCCCGGCCTTTCCACGATGCGCGTCGGCGCGTCCCGACCCTCCTCGGTGACCACGTGATCCTCCGGGAGTACCAAGCGCTTGCCCTCGCGCGCGGCCCGCTCGAGCAGCGCCCGCACCAGGGGCATCTGGTCCGCCTCCACGTAGCTGCGCCCCACCGCGAGCCCCTGGGCCGCGAGGAACGTGTGGGCCATGGCGCCGCCGATGAGCAACACGTCCAGCCGTTCCAGGAGGTTCTCGACGAGCGGGAGCTTGTCCGCGACCTTGGCGCCCCCGAGTAGGACGAGGAAGGGCCGAGCCGGCTCCTCCAGCAACGCGCCGAGGTACGCGAGCTCGCGCTCCAGCAGCAGCCCGCACACCGCTGGCCGCACGCGTTGGGGCACGCCCACGATGGAGGCGTGGGCACGGTGCGCCGCACCGAAGGCGTCGTTGACATAGATGTCCGCCAGGCGAGCCAGGGCCGAGGCGAAGCCCGCGTCGTTGCTTTCTTCGCCCGGATCGAAGCGCAAGTTCTCGAGCAGCAACACCTCCCCGGGCAGCAAGGCGGAGACGGCCCCCTCGGCCTGCTCGCCCTGGACCACTCCGGGGAACCTGACCGGCGCGCCGATCAGCCGCGCCAGGTGCTCCGCCACTGGCCGCAGGGAAAACTCGGCCCGCACCTGCCCCTTGGGCCGGCCGAGATGGGAGGCGAGCACCACGCGCGCGCCGCCCTCGCGCAACAGTCCCACGGTCGGCAGGCTCGCGCGGATGCGCCGATCGTCGGCCACCTGGCCGTCGCGCAGCGGCACGTTGTAGTCCACGCGGCAGAAAACCCGCCGCCCGACGAAGTCGATCTCCCGCAGCGTTCGCTTGCGCATCTAGGACCTTCTTCTCGCGCCTCGGCGCGGCGGGACGATGGCCTCGAGCGCCGCGCGCTCTCGCAGGCCGAGGCCGGCGAACACTCGGCTCGTGCGCCGCACCCGCTCGCGCCTCATGATCGCACGCACCGCCGCCGCCACGCGAACTCGCAGGAACGGCTCCGCCCTCGCGTAGGCCCGCAGCAGCAGCGGCAATTCCTCCCGGCTTCCGATCCACTCCAGAGCCTCCAGCATCTCCGGCTCGAGCTCCTGCGGTTCGGAGAGAGCGCGGCGCAGATCCTCGATGGCCAGCCGGCTCCCCGAGCGGGCCAGCTCCAGGTGCGCCCGGGCGCGCACGCGGCGCAGCAGGTCGTAGCCCGTTGCCCGCGACTCCTTCTCGCGCCCGAGTCGCTCGATCAGGTCGCGCAGGGTGTAGACGAGACTCTTGTCGCCCAGGGCGCCGATGGTTTCCACGAGTACCTGCAACGGGATGGGCTCGACCACGCGATTCAAGAGCTGGCCGAGGGACCGGGCCCGGCGCGGGCCGAGACCGCGCAGCACGAGGCCCACCCGCATGTTGAACTCCAGGTCGTGCGCGCGGCGGCGCGCGGCCGCCACGAGGGGCTCGACCACCGGGGGTCCCGTAGCGATCAGCTGCCGCACGCTGCGCTGCCAGACCGTGAAATCGCGGTGCGCGAGTTCCTGGAGCAGCTTCTCCAAGGAGGTGGGCTCCGGGGGGGGCGGGCCGAGCGCCACCGCCTCCGAGCGGCGCGCGAGCTCCGGGTCCGCCTCCTGCGCCAGACGCCCCACGAGCCGGCGCCGTGTGCCCAGCGGCAGGCGGGGGAGGATCTCGAGGGCCGCCATGCGCAGGGGCCGGGGCGCCCCCGGATCGAGCAGCACCTCGAGCACCGGGGCCAGGGCGGCCTCGAACCCGCCCGCGTATTGCTCCACCAGCGCCTCCACCGCCGCTGCGCGCACGCCCAGGGCGGGGTCGCGCTCGAGGGTGCGCACGAGCGCGCCGAGCACCTCGCGGGAGGCGAAACGGGCCAACCCCCGCGCGGCGGCCTCCCGCACCCGGCTGTCGCGATCGAAGAGCATCGCGCTGAGGGATTGCTCGGAGCGAGGATCCCCGATGAGCGTGAGCAACGCGATGGCCCGCAGGCGCACCGCCACCGTGCCGCGCTCGAGGGCCCGCGTGAGCGCGTCCACGGCGCGGGAGCCCAGCATCGCCAGGCGCGCCTGCGCCTCGTCGAGTCGCGCGCGCTCGCGGCTGCCCAGCTGGCGCACGAGCTTCGCCACGCCGGTTGCTTGCCTCCCCCCCTTCATTTAGAGTGGACACGCCCTCCACGAACCCGGACGGCGCATGGAACGCTCGCGCCCCGCACGCCACGCCCGAGCGGCGATAGCTTCGCCCTGTCGCCTGTATCCCGTGTTGCGGACGGGGGGATTATCTCGGGTTGCCCGAGCCGAGTCAACTCTCGACAGCCTCCCGCACCTGCCGCGCTGGTGCCGGCTCGCGACGCTGTGCGTCACGCTGGGGTTCGGCGCCTCCGCGCTGGCGCAGGCGGGCGAGGAGGCGACGCGCTGGGGTTCGGTCGTGCTGCCCTCGGGTCGCGAGGTCTTCGTGGAACTGGCACTCGACGAGGCGACGCGCGCGCGCGGTCTCATGGAGCGCGAGCATCTCGCGCCGGATCGCGGGATGCTCTTCGTTTTCGAGCGGGCCGATCATCACGCTTTCTGGATGAAACGCTGCCGCATCGCCCTCGACATCGTGTGGCTCGATGCGTCGGGGACCGTCGTGGACGTGGCCCACGAGGCGGCACCCTGCCCCGAGGAGGGACCCTGCCCGACGCTCGTTCCGTTGCGCCGCGCGCGCTACGTCCTCGAGGTCGCGGCGGGCACGGCCCGGCGCGAGGGGCTCGAACTCGGCGCCCAACTGGAGCTGCGTCTGCCCCGAGAGCTGCGCCCGTGAGGGCTCGACGCGCCCTCGGCTCGCTCCTGCTCGCTGCGGCTGCGGGGTTCGACCCGCAGCTGAGCGAAGAGGCCCGTCGTGTGGCGCAGGATGTGGAACGGCTCCGCGGGCTCGGCTTTCCCCAGCCGCCGGTGGCCGCTCGGGCCGACGCGGCCCTCCAGCAGGAGGGAGGGCGGGCGTGGGTGCGCCGCGCACTCGCCCCGGCGCGCCTCGCGGCGCGGGGTCGGGCCTGGGCCGACCTGGGCCTCACGGACCCGCAGGGGCCCGCACGGCTCTACGAGCGCCTGGCCGCGGATCTCGAGGGCTTCGCGCTTTCCGCCGACGGCCGGCAGGTCCTCGTGGGGCACGATCGGTTGACGCCGGCGGACTTCGGCGGCGACGGACCCGCGGACGAGAAGGCCCTCACGCTCTTGCTCGCGACGGGGCGCCGCCCCGACGAGCCGGCTCTCGCCCACATGCTCGTCCACTTGCTCCACGTGCTCCGCGCAGGGGAGCGAGAGCTTCCGGAGACGACCGATGCGCTCCTCGCCCTTGCCGCGTGGCAGGAAGGGGAGGCCAACCTGGTGGCGGTGCGCTATCTCTTCGAGACCATGGGGCTCGAAGCGGTGGTGCTCGAGCGCGGGCTCGGCCCCGCCGACGTGCTCGAAGGGAGGCTGATGCCGGAACTTTCGAGCACCGAGCCGGCAGAGCGCGACTTGCTCGAGTGGGTGTACCGCCAAGGTTACGCGAGCAGCCTGGAACTTTATCGCCGCGGGGGCTGGGGGGCGCTCGAGCGCGCGCAGCGCGAACGCCGCACGACCCGCGAACTGCTGCATCCCGAATCCGCGCCTGCGCAGGCCGAGCCGGCCGAGTTGCCGGGACCGCCAGCGGAGGGACTGCGCCTGGCCGACGCGGACCGGCTGGGGGAACTCGTGGCGCGCACCCTGGTGAGCCTGGTCACGGGGCAGGAACCTCTCGGGGCACGGGCGGCCCAGGGCTTGGAGGCCGACCGCCTCCTGCGGTGGGAGCCGAGCGCCGAGGAAGCGGGCTGGACGTGCTGGTGGACCCTGTGGGCGAGCGAAATCGAGGCCAGGGAATTCGCCGACGCCGCCTCACGCAGCCTCGAGACCCGCTCCGCGCCCCCGGGCCGCCAGGCGCGGCTGGAGCGGGAGGGGCGCGCGGTCCGCTGGTGGGTGGGTCCCGCGGGGTCCACAGCCGCGCGTGACGCGGGCGCCCATCTCCGCTAGTCTCTCGACCCGGTCGAGTGCGGCACACCTGCGCGCTGGGCGGGCGGGCCCGGCTCGAGAAGCGAGGCATCGGCCGCCCCGGGAGGAGGGTAGAGGCGTTGAATCCTTTCGGTTCGTGGCTTCTCGACGTCGTCGTCTACCTGCCCCTCGTGGGAGCGGGGGCGGTGCTCCTGCTGCCGCGCGAGCGGCCGGCCGCCATCGCGCGCGCGGCGACGGCCGTGGCCGCGCTCGACTTTCTCGCGAGCCTGTGGCTATGGGTCGGCTGGAGCGCGGCGCCGCAGGACGCCTTCGGCTTTCGCTTCGTGCGCGAGGCTCCCTGGATCCCCTCCGCGGGCATCCAGTACATCGTCGGTGTGGACGGGATCTCGATGCTGCTGGTGTTGCTGACGACGCTGCTGGGATCCGTCGCCCTGCTGTCCTCGTGGAGCGCCATCCGGCACCGCGAAAAGGAGTACTACTTCTTCATGCTGCTGCTGCAGGCCGGGATGCTCGGTGTGTTCGTCAGTCTGGATTTCTTCCTGTTCTACGTGTTCTGGGAAGTGATGCTGGTGCCCATGTATTTCGTCATCGGCCTGTGGGGCAGCGAGCGGCGCTTGTACGCCGCGATCAAGTTCTTCCTCTATACCCTGGCCGGGTCGGTGCTGATGCTGCTAGGGATCCTGGCGCTCTATTTCTATCACGGCAGCCTGACGGGAACCTACACCTTTGACATTCGCCTGCTGCAGGCGATGGGCAGCTGGGAGGGCTGGTTCGAGCTGCAGAGGTGGGTGTGGTGGGCGTTCTTCGTGGGCTTCGCCATCAAGGTCCCCATGCTGCCCTTCCACACGTGGCTACCCGACGCGCACACCGAGGCCCCCACCGCGGGTTCCGTGCTGCTGGCGGGGGTGCTGCTCAAGATGGGGACCTACGGTTTTCTGCGCTTCAGCTTGCCGATCCTTCCCGAGGCCACCCGCGCCTACGGGCCCTGGGTGCTCGCCCTGAGCGTGGCGGGCATCGTCTACGGGGCCCTCGTGGCGCTCGTGCAGCGGGACTGGAAGCGCCTGGTGGCCTACTCCTCGGTGAGCCACCTGGGCCTGGTGATGGCGGGCATTTTCGCCCTCAACGAGGCCGGGTTGACGGGCGGGGTGCTGCAGATGATCAACCACGGGCTGTCCACAGGTGCGCTGTTCCTCATCGTCGGCCTCGTCTACGAGCGGCGCCACACCCGGGAGATTGCGGCCTACGGGGGCCTGTGGAAGGTGATGCCGGTCTTTTCCGTGTTCTTCCTGATCATGATGCTGTCCTCGATCGGGGTGCCCTTCGTGCCGGGCAACGGTTTCGTCGGCGAGTTCGCGGTCCTGTACGGTCTGTTCCTGCACCGGAAGCTGTGGGCCGTGCTGGCGGCGAGCGGGGTCGTGCTGGGCGCGGTCTACATGCTCTGGCTCTACCAGCGTACCGTCTTCGGTCCCCTCGACCGGCCGGAGAACCGCGCGCTCGCGGATCTGCGCCCCCGCGAGGTCGCAACACTCGCCCCCCTCGTGCTGCTCGCGTTCTGGATCGGCCTCTACCCGCGCCCCTTCTTCGAGATCTTGCGGGAGCCGGTGCAGCGCATCGTGCAGCAGGTCCAGCAGGCTTACGATTTCCCCGGAGCGCTCCTCACCCGGCAACCGGTGGAGACCTCCTCCGCGGCCGGGCTCCGAACCGCCTCGAGGTGATGCCACGGTGCGGGCTGCCTGCTAGAGTAAGGAGCCTCCCGTGCGCGGGCTGCGCGAGCTGGCGCAGGGGCGGGGGAGGGCGTTGGTGGGCGACGAGGGCGGGCCTGGGAGCTCGCCACCCGCGTGGGCTTACGTGGGTCTGGGTCTGGAGATCGCGCTCCCGGTGGCCCTCGGTGCGTACGCGGGCTACAGGCTGGATCGGCTCTGGAACACCGGCCCGTGGATGCTGTTGACGGGAGCCATCCTGGGGATCGCCGTGGCGTTCTATTTGCTGTTCCGTTCGGTGGCACTGGGCCGGGGCGCCCGATGAGCCCCGCCACGCGCTATGCCCTCAACGCGGGGGCGGTGTCGGCCGTGTCGGGGGGGTCGCTGGCAGGGGGGTTCGCCTACCTGGCGGCGCCGGGCGCCGCGTGGGCCGCGGCGGGATTCCTCGTCGTCGCGGCGACGGCGGCGGGGTGCGGCGCGTGGCTCGCGGCGTGTCACGGCAGATCGCCCCTCGCCTTCCTCAGGGCGCTCGCCGGGGGAGCGTTGCTGCGGTTCCTGGCGATCTTCGGCGGGGCCGGTCTCGGAGTCTGGCAGGGGCGCACGCAGGCTCTCGGCTACCTGACCGGCGCGGGAGCGGCGTACGGGCCCCTGATAGGCCTGGAGCTCGCATGGTTCCTGCGGCGAGGCTGGAGGGAGGACCCACGGCCATGAATGCCGCGCCCGAGGCGGCCGCCGCCCACGGGGCCGCCGGCTTCGATCCCGGCGTGACGATCCTGCACCACATCCTCGACAGCCACGTCTTGGAGATTCCCTTCACCCATGCCCGTGTGCGCCTGCCCCGGCTGGAGCTGCTGGGAGTCGATCTTTCGATCACGAAGCACGTGGTGACGATGTGGATCGCTGCCGCGCTGCTGTTCGCGCTCGCCCGCGCCGCTGCGCGGCGCGCCCGCGAGCCCGCACCGCGCCGCGTGCACAACCTGGTCGAGGTCTTCGTGGTGTTCATCCGCGACGAGGTGGCGCGGCGGGCGATGGGCCATGCGGGGGACCGCTACCTGCCCTATCTCCTCACGACCTTCGGGTTCATCCTGATCTGCAACCTGCTGGGGCTCGTGCCGGGCATGGCCACGGCTACGGGCAACTTGTCGGTCACCGCGGGCCTGGCGCTCGGCGCCTTCGTCATGATCCATTGGGGGGGCATCCGGCAGCACGGGCTGTGGGGACACGTGAGGCATCTCGCCCCTCCCGGTTTGCCGGTGGGTGTGCTGCCCGTGGTCGCCCTCGGCGAGTTCATCGGGATGTGGATCAAGCCCTTCGCCCTGTGCATCCGTCTGTTCGCCAACATGCTGGCGGGCCACATCGTGATCCTCGCGTTCATCTTCCTGATTTTCATCCTGCGGGAGTTCTGGTTCGTGGTCGCACCGCTCGCGGTCGGCTTCGCCCTGTTCGTCCATCTGCTGGAGATTCTCGTGGCCTTCATCCAGGCCTACATCTTCACGATGCTCACGGCGCAGTTCATTGGCATGTCCGTTCGTCCGGCTCATTGAGTTCGAAAGAAAGGGAGGAAGACGGCGATGGAACCAGCGGCTTTGGCCTACGTGGGTGCCGGCATCGGCGCGGGCTTGGCGATCATCGGGGGCGCCGCGGGCATCGGTCGACTGGCGGCGAGCGCGATGGAGGGTATCGCGCGCCAGCCCCAGGCCTTCACCAACATCCAGACGGCGATGCTGATCGCGGCCGCGCTGATCGAAGGCGTGACCTTCCTGGCGCTCGTGATCTGCTTCCTGCTCGTCGTGATGAAGTGATCCGCGGGGGGCGCATGGACACCATCCCGCGCGGCGCGATCGTGGTGGGGTGCTTGGGCGCGGTGAGTGCCAGCTCGGCTGTCGCCGCGGAGGCGGCGCCGGGCGCCTCGCTCCTGCGGCCCGAGATCGGCACGGTCTTCTGGACGCTCGTGACGTTCCTCGTGCTGCTCGTCCTGCTCCGGCGTTACGCCTGGGGGCCGCTGACCGAGGCGCTGGAGCAGCGGGAGCGCACCATCCGGGAAAGCCTCGAGCAGGCCGAGCGCGAGCGGCAGGAAGCGCGACGCCTGCTGGAGGAGCACCGCCGGCTCGTGACCCAGATCCAGCGCGAGCGGGCGCAGGCTCTCTCCGAGGCTCGACGCGACGCGGAGCGGCTCAGGGACGAGCTGCTCGATCAGGCGCAACGCCAGCGCGAGCAACTGCTGCATCAGGCGGAACTCCAGATCCAATCCGAAATGCGTCAGGCGCGCGCCGAACTGCGGCGGGTCGCCGCGGACCTGGCGGTGGCTGCAGCGGAGAAGCTGCTGCGGCGCAGCCTGGACGACGCGACGCACCGCAAGCTCGTGGAAGACTACCTGGACGAGCTCGAGCGCATGCCTGGAGAAACGCGCGCCACGGCCTCCTGAGGGCCCATGCGAGCCTTCACCCTGCGCGTGCCGGCGGCGCCGGCCGCGCCCTGCCGCGTGCACGTGGGGCGCGGGCTGCTCGCGCGGTTTGCGTCGTGGGTCGCGCGCGTGGAGGGCGGGCCCTGCGTCCTCGTGAGCGACCGCCGCGTGGCGCGCCTTTACGGCGAGGATCTCCTCCGTCTGCTGCGCCGGGTGCGCCGAGCCGCCCATCTGTTGACCTTTCCCTCCGGCGAGCGGCACAAGACACGCGAGAGCAAGGCGCGCCTCGAGGACGCCCTGGCGCGGCTCGGTGCGGGCCGGGAGACGTTGATCGTGGCGCTCGGGGGAGGCGTTGCGGGCGACCTCGCGGGATTCCTGGCCGCCACGTGGAATCGCGGCGTGCGGTTCGTGCAGGTGCCGACGACGCTCGTGGCCATGGTGGACGCGGCGCTCGGCGGCAAGACAGGGGTGGACCTGCCGGCGGGCAAGAACCTCGTCGGTGCCTTCCACCAGCCCCTGGCCCTGTGGGCCGACGTGGACACGCTGCGCACCCTCGAGGGACGGGCCTTCCGTGCGGGACTGGCGGAGGCCGTGAAAACCGCCGTCGTGGCGGACCGGCGGCTATTCGAGTGGATCGAGCGGGCCCGCGCGGCACTGCTCGCCCGCGAGGGACGAGCGCTCGAGACGCTCGTGCACCGCTGCCTGCGGTTGAAAGCGGCCCTCGTGGCCCGCGACCCCTACGACCGTGGTCCGCGGGGCGCACTGAACTTCGGTCACACCGTGGGGCACGCCATCGAGCAGGCGAGCGGCTTCCGCGTACCGCACGGCGAGGCGGTCGCCGTGGGCATGGTGGTCGAGGCGGACCTCGCCCGTGCCGCGCAGGGGTTTCCCGTCCGGGATGGAGAGCGCTTGCGCGCGCTGCTCCAGGGGTTCGGGTTGCCCGTGCGCTGCCCTGAGGGCGTTCCGGCCGAGGCCGTAATCGCCGCGACCCGGGCAGACAAGAAGCGCCGCCGCGGCGCCACGCGCTACGCCCTGCCGCGCGCCATCGGGAAGATGCCGCGCGGCGTGCTCACCACCGTGAGCCCGCAGCGGCTGCGCGCGGCCCTCGAACGCGCGCGTTGACTTGCGGCGAGCTGGGGGTTACTGTAGCCGGCTGCATCTCGCGCCGCCGCCCACCGGCCGGCAGCGGCAGTGTCGTGCCTGATCCGATGATTCCCTCCACGCTGAGCCGCTACCGCATCGAGCGAGAACTCGGAAGGGGAAGCATGGGGCGGGTCTTTCTGGCCTACGACCCGCGCATGGACCGCTATGTGGCGCTGAAGACGATCCGCGCCTTCGGCGATCTGCCCGAGACCCAGGCGCGGCAAGCGCGGGAGCGTTTCGTGCGCGAGGCCCGCGCCGCCGGACGCCTGCTCCATCCCGGCATCGTCACGGTTTTCGACGCGGGCGAGGCGGAGGGTTTGGCCTACTTGGCGATGGAATACGTCGAGGGTCCGACCCTCGACCGTTTCGCGTGCCGCGACGCGTTGCTCCCGGTTCCGATCGTCGTCGAGCTCGTAGCGGGGGTGGCCGAGGCGCTCGACTACGCCCACCGCCAGGGCCTGGTCCACCGGGACGTCAAGCCCGCCAACCTCGTGCGCGTCGGCGAGACGGTGGCGAAGATCATGGACTTCGGTCTGGCGAAGGACCCGCGGGTCTCGGTCACGAACGACGGCGCCGTGCTCGGCACGCCCGCGTACATGTCGCCGGAACAGGTGCGCGGGGGCCCTCTCGACGGCCGGAGCGATCTGTTTTCCCTCGGGGTCGTGCTGTACGAGCTCTTGACAGGGCAGCGGCCCTTCGAGGGCGAGAGCGTGGCCGCCGTGCTCTACGGCGTCGTGCACGAGGAACCCCCGCCTGCCTCTCGGGTGCATCCGCGGGTGGGACCGCATCTGGAGCGCTTCCTGCAGCGCGCTCTAGCCAAAGACCCCGCGGCACGATGGCCGGACGGGATCCGCTTCGCCCGCGCCCTGCGCGAGGCTGCGGCGTCGGACGCTCCGGCGAAGGTCGAACCGTCAGGTGCGGCGCCGCGCCCCTCGGACAGCGCCCCCCGCTCCGCAGGACCCCGACGCCGCAGCGCGTTCTGGGCGGGTGTGCTGGCGGCGCTAGCCGCCCTCGGCGGATTCGCCGCTTACCAGTCGCGCGAGCACTGGTGGCCCTCGCCGGCGCCGCCCGCACCCGCATGGATCGAGGTTCCCGTCCGCGTCGAGCCCCCGGACGCCACGCTCTTCCATAACGGCGAGCCGGTTCCCCCGGGTCCTCTGCGCCTGGCGGCGACCGGTCCGCTGGGCGTGATCGTCGCGCGCAAGGCGTGCCGGGAGGCGCGGCACGCGCTCGTGCCCCAGGACGCCGACCGGGAGCTTGTGCTCGTGCTCGATCCAGTGGAGCTCGATGTGGAGGTGGATCCCGGCATCGCCGGGGCCGCGCTGAGGCTGAACGGAGAGCCGGCGGGGCAGACCCCCGGCACACTCCGCCTCGATCTGTGCCAGGAGAACCGCATCGAGATCGAAGCACCCGATTACGAGCCCGGTGTGGTGGAATTGCCCGCGGGTATTGCGCCCCTCCAAGCGCGGAAGGAGCTGCTCGCCCTGCGACTTCAGCCGATCCCCAAAGGCATCCTGCGGTTACCTCCGGCGCGAGAGGACCTGCGATTCTACGTCGACGGGGAGCCGGTGGCCGCGGGCGAAGCGCTGGAGCTGCGCGCTGGAGCGCACCTCGTGCGCGCCGTGAGCGAGTCTCTGTTCATCGATGTCGCGGCGGAGATCGAGGTTCCCCCGAGCGGCGAGGTGACCGCGTCCCTCGACACCCCGCCCATCGGCACGCTCGTCGTCCAGACGTACCCCCCGAACTGCCGAGTGTGGTTGCGCCGCCCGGGAGGATCCTGGCTCTACCTCGACACCACGCCCCTGCGGCGCCGCCTCGCTGCAGGCGCGTACGAGTTGCGGATTCGGTTCGTCCCCACCGGCGAGACCCGGGAGCGCCCGGTGCAGGTCGAGGGCTCGGCCCCCACGGTCGTGCGGGAATCGTTCGTGAGGGCGCACCGGTGAGGCGCGCGGCGCTCGCCGGGGTTGCTGCGGCCGCATGCGCTGTGCTGGGCTCGGCGGCATCGGCCGAGCGACCCGTCGCTCCGAGCCTCGCGGCGGAAGCGCAGTACCGGATTGCGCGGCGGCTTGTGGTCGAGGGATCCCCGCAGGCGGAGGCCGCCCTGCGGCGCGTGCTCGAACTCGACCCGCGCGGTCCGTTGGCGGACGACGCGCTGGTCGACCTCGCGCGCCTTTCGGCCAGCGTCGCTTGGCCGGAGGAGCTCGGCCGGCTGGAGCCGGAAGGGGTCCAGCGGGCGCTCGAGATCCTCGCCGAGCTCCGGCGCGAGCATCCCCAGGGGGATCGCCTGCCCGAGGCGCGACTCGATGAGGCGTTGTTGCGACTGGCGCCGCTGCCTAGCCGGGACGCGGAAGCGGCGCGGCTGATGTTGCTCGAGATCGCCACCTTGCACCCGGGGACGCCCTTGTCGGAGCGCGCGCGTTACGCGCTGGCTTGGATGGCGGAGCAGTGGGGCGCGCTGGAGACAGCCCGCGATGCGTACACGCGCCTCGTCGTAGACGCGGCCGAGGCACCGACGGCGCAGCGCGCTGCCGCCGGGCTCGCCCGCGTTGTCTGGCGCACCGGAGATGCAGGAGCGGCTGCGGTGTGGGCGGACCGCGCGTTCCAGGCGCAGCGGCCGGACGAACGAGCGGCCGTGCGGGAGCTCGCCGTGCGCCGCGTGCTCGTAGGTTCCGGAACTCCCGCGTGGGCGCGCGGCAAAGCGAGGCGCTTCGGCACGGCGCTCCGGAGCCCGGATCGGCTGGCGGCGCTTCCCGAGGGATGGCTCGTGGGGGATAGCCGCGAGGGGCGCGTGGTCGAATTCGACACTGGCGGGGCGCGGCGGGGCGAGTGGTCGGTGGCGGGCCTGCTCGCCCTGGCCGTGGATGCCTTCGGAAGGCTTTTTGCCGCGACGGAGGGAGAGCTGCTGCAGCTGCTTCCGGGGCAGCGTGTGCGGCGCATCCTGGAGTGGCCGGAAAGCTGGCGGGAACCCCGGGCCCTCGCGGTCGGCGCGGATGGCTCGGTGTGGATCGCCGACCGCCGCGGCCAGCGGGTGGCCCGACTGGAGCCGACGGGCGCCGCCGCGCCGATACTGGAGCAGCGCGACGCTCGCGTCACGGCGCTCGCCTGGGATGGCCGCACGCTCCTGGCTCTCGATGCGCGCGAGGGACAGCTGTGGGGGCTCGTCCCGGGGCAGTCGCCGCGGGTGCTGGCGCGGGTGGAAGGTCGTCCGGGCGGGCTCGCGGCCTCGGCGCTGGGTCTCGTCGTGTGGAGCGAACGGGAAGGGGCCGTCGAGAAGCTCCGGGTGGCGGACCCGCAGGGCGTGTGGCCCACAGGCCATCAGCGCGAGGCTAGCCCCGGGGCCGTGGCTCTGGCGGTGAGCGACGATGGCACGGTGGCTTGGTTGCTCGAGGGCGGCGGGCTGGAGGTGGTGCCTTGAGGGTCGGCGGGAGGTGGCTGCTGTGGCTCGCGGTGGCGGGTGCGGCAGGAGCTCTCTGGGCTTCTCCACAGACCACCGACCCTGGTGCGATGCCGCCCGCAGCCGCCGCAGATGCCTTCGCCGCCGTCCTGGACGCCATCCGCGCCGATCTCGAGGCGGCGCGCTTCGAAAAGGCGCTCACGCAAATCGAGGCCTGGCTCGGCCGCACCGAGCTCACGGAGGACCAGCGAGTCGCTCTGTGGTTGCTGCGCTCGCAGGCCCACGTGGCCTACGGGGATCTCGATGCCGCCGAAGAGGACTACCGCGCGCTGCTGCGACTGCGCCCTGCGTACGAGCCCGAGCCGAGCTTGACGCCCCCCAAGGCACTGGAACGCTTCCGGCGAGCCCGCGAGACGCTCGTCGGCCATCTCTCGGTTCTGCTCCAGCCGGCCGACGCCACGGTGTTCGTGGACGGACGTCCCGCGCGTCCGGACGGCGAGGGTCGCATCGCGGCGCTCGCCGGGGAGCGCGTGCTGCGGGTGGAGCGCTTCGGATTCGATCCGCACGAGCAACGGGTCGCGGTCAGGGCGGGGCAGACGGTGACCCTGGAGGTGCGGCTCTTTCCCAACGCCCGCACGCTCGTGGTGCGCACCCAGCCGGCGGGCGTCGCGCTCGCGCTCGACGGGCGCGCGGCAGGCGTCTCCGAGCCCGCGGAGCATCTGGATCCCGGACAGGGCGAGCTGGTTCTCGAAGCTGTGCCTCTGGGTGAGCACGTGTTCGAGTTGACCAAGCCGTGCTACCGGCCGATCGTCTGGAGCGATCTCGTCACGGCCGACCTGACAGACCTCTCCCCCAAGGTGTACCGGCCCTTCGTGATGGAACCGGCGCGGGCGGTGGTGCGCCTGGATGGCGTGCCCGACGGGGCTGAGATTCGCGTGGATGGCGCTCCGGCAACGCAGCCCGGGCAGGCGGGGAGTCTGGAGGTCTGTCCCGGCACTCGCATCATCGAGGTGCGCCGACCGGCGCGGCTGCTCTGGCGAGAAGAGATCGAGCTCGAGGCCGACCGAGAGCACACGCTCCATGTCCAGGCGCGACCGAACGCGATCCTGGTGGGAGTCGAGTCGCTCCCGCAGGGCTGGGGCGGGAGTCTCAATATCCTGGCGTCGGTGCCTCGCCCGCGAGGATTCGAGCCGGAGGTGCCCGGAGCCTGGGCTGCGCTGGAGCAGCCTGGCGCGGATCTGCTGCTGGCGGCGAACGAGACCGCCGGCGCGGGCGAAACTTCCCCCTGGCTCTACAGCCCGTGGCTAGGCGAGGCGAGCCGTTTCTCCGCCGGCGCATTCCCTCAGGCCCCCCCTTGGCTCGTGCCCACCCTGGGCTTCGACGTCGTGGACAGTCCGGTGGGGGGAGCAGGGCGCGTGGTCCGCGTGCGACCCGGCGGGCCTGCGGCACAGGCCGGGGTGAACGTCGGCATGCGGCTCGTGGCCGTGGCGGGTCGCGAACTCGGGGCGAGCGGCGAGCTGCCGGAGCGCCTGCGGGATGCGCGGGGTGGCGTGCGTTTGGTCTTCGAGCTGGCGGACGGCTCGCGCCGCGAGCTGGAAGTGCCCGTCGCGTGGTCTCCGCGCATCGGTTGGCCCGTCGATACGCCGCTCGAACGGGCGGCCCTCGCGGGCTGGGCTGCGGCGGCGGGGGAAGGCGAAGCCGACCCGCTCGTGCGGGCGACCGCACGGGCGAATCTGGCGTGGCTCGTCGGTCGTGCCGGCCGACATGCGCTCGAGGCGGAGCTGTGGCGCCGCACGGAGTTCCCGCCCCGCGAGGGCATCGGTCCTGCGACGGTCGCCTATTTCTTGGGCCGCGCCCTGGCGGCGGCCGGGGACGAGGCCGGGGCCCGGCAAGCGTTGCGCCGGGCCCTCGATCCTCGCGCGACGGCGATCACGGACGATGGTCCGCCGCTCGCCTGGGCGGCCGCCGACCACCTGGCGGATCTGGGCGAGACGGTCAGCGCGGCAGGGCCCGCGGGTCGCTAGCCAGGACGAGGTATTCCAGCCAGTCTTGCCTGGCCCCGGTGCGCACCTCCAGGTCCTCGATCGCTTCCAGCAGCGCCTCGAGGTCCCTGCTGCGCCCGACCTCCAGCTCGCGCCTGAACGAGGCGAGAACCTGCTCCAGCTCCTCCCGCGTCAGCCCGCCTGCGCTCGAGGCGCGGCTCGAGGTCCGGTCCGCGCCCCACTGCTGGAGCAACCGACGCTGCGCCTGGAGCTCCTGCTCCAGCCGCTCGATCCGTTGGAGCGAGGCCTCGAGCGCCTGTGCCGCTGCTGGCTCGGGACGGCCGGTGCGCTGGCCGAAAAAGAACCCGGCACCGAGCAGGCTCGCCGCCACGACGGCCGCCGCCAGCGCATACCGCGCACGGGGCGGACGGTCAGGGATCACGAGAACGCGGGGGGTGGCGGGCAGCTCGGGTGCTGCATCGCGAAGCGCGTCGCGCACCCCCTGGAGCTCCTGCGCCGTCTGGCGGCACAGGGGGCAGCGCGAGAGGTGAGCTTCCACTTCGCCCCGCTCCGCTGCGTCCGCCTCGGCATAGAGGTGGGTCAGGATCCGTTCCGCCCATTCAGGACACGCCATGGGCATCCCTCCCCTGTGCGGGAGGCGAGGCGAACCCATCCGCCACGAGCCGGTCCCGCAGCCGCAGCAGGCCATGGTAGAGGCGGGACTTGACGGTGCTCTCGGGGCAGCCGAGGATCGCCGCGATCTCCCGAAACTTAAGGCCCTCGTACTCCTTGAGGATGAGTACCTCCCGCTGCTCGGCAGGAAGCGTCGCCAGGGCGCGCATCACGGCCGTGCGCAGGCGCTCTCGATCGAGCGTCTCCACGGGATCGCCGGCATCAGCCGCGGGGGCATCGCCGCGCCTCGCGCCATCCCACTCCCCGGACTCTTCGGCGATCACGTGGGCCCACCGGCGCTTGCGCCGGAGATGATCCCGGCAGAGGTTGAGGGCGATCTGATACATCCACGTAGAAAAACGCGCCCCGGGTCGGAAGCGCCTCGCCTCGCGCACGACGCGCAAGAACGTTTCCTGACAGATGTCCCGGGCATCTTCGCGCTGGCCCACGAGCCGGTACACGAAACGGAAGAGCGGACCCTCCCAGCGCGTCACGAGCAGCGCCAAGGATTCCCGATCTCCTGCCTGCGCAGCCCGGGCCAGGTGCTCGTCGTTGGCTTCGTCCAGGACGTGGCTCCCCATGCAACCCCCGCCGCCGCCACCCCCAGCAGGGTAAACGTCCGGGCCTGGCGCTTGGACGAGATCTTCCGGGATGTTTCGCCAACTCTTTCGGGTTCAACAGGATAGCCCGTCTGCGGCGAAGCCGCTTGCCCCGCGACCCGTCGGGCCTAAATCAGTAAACGGGAGCCAACGCACGCACCGTGCGCCTGGAGGCGGCAACTCCGCGCCGCCAGAGAGGGGAGGTGCCTCGTGCCCGCAACCGCGCCGCGCATCCTGGTGGTGGACGATGACGCCTTTGTGCGGCGCCCGCTGGAGCTGATCCTGCGGGCCGAGGGTTTCGATCCCGTCACGGCCTGCAACGGGCAGGAATGCCGGCAGCGTTTGGAGCAGGGTCGGCCCGATCTGATCCTGCTCGATGTGATGATGCCCGGCGAGGACGGCTTCTCGCTTTGCGCCCGGATCAAGGCGGACCCGCGCCATCGGGCGATCCCGGTGATTCTGCTCTCGGCTCGGGGGCAGGAGGCCGACCGCGAACGGGGCCTCGCGGCCGGGGCGGACGACTTCGTGAGCAAGCCTTATTCGCCCAGGGACCTCGTGCTCCGGGTCCGAGCGGCGCTCGCCCGGGCGGCCTCGCCGGGCGCTTGATCGAGGGGAGGCGGCCGTGGCGCAGTGGAGCCGGGGGGACCGCACGCTCTACGCGAAGCTCGTCTACTATGGTCCTGCGCTCGGTGGCAAGACGACGAACCTCGTTTCCCTCCACCGCATCACGGACCCCCAGGGCACGCGCAAGCTGCTCTCGTTGAACACGGCGAGCGACCGCACGCTGTTTTTCGATCTGCTTCCCTTCGATCTCGGCACGATCCTGGGCTACCGCGTGGCCCTCAAGCTCTACACCGTACCCGGACAAGTGCGCTACGAGGCCACACGGCGAGTCGTCCTCGCGGGCGCGGACGCGGTCGTCTTCGTGGCGGACTCGAGCCGGGCGCGGCGCGACGACAATCGCGCCAGCCTGGAGAGCCTGCGCGCGAACATGCGGACCAACCGTCTCGATCCGGGGCGCGTGCCCGTGATCTTCCAGTGCAACAAGCAGGACCTGGAGGACGCGGCCTCCCCGCAGGAGGTCGCTTGCTGGCTCGGGCCGGAGGCGGAACACGCGATTGCAGCTGTGGCGGTGCGCGACCAAGGGGTCCTGGAAACCTTCGTGGCCGCGGTGCATGCCATGCTGGAGCGGCTGTGGGCGCTGGCCGATGCTCGAACGCGGCGCGCGGGGGCGCTCGAGGCCCTGCACGCCCGCATCGAGCAAGTCTTCGCCCCCCACCGCGAGCGTCTCGGTGCGCTGCGCGCCTCGCCAGCCGCCCCCGCGCCGCCCGCGGCGTCTCGGCAGGCCATGGTCTTCGAGGGCGACGACACGCTGCAGCAGTCGCTCGCCGCCGGGGTGCGACTGGGAAGCGAGCTCGCGCAGGTCCAGGAGCAAGCTCGGCGGCTGCAGCGGGAAGCGCGTGCTTTGCGTCGGATCCACGAG
This sequence comes from Acidobacteriota bacterium, assembly GCA_037447115.1. Lineage (GTDB taxonomy): Bacteria > Acidobacteriota > Polarisedimenticolia > Polarisedimenticolales > JBBIHH01 > JBBIHH01. The sequence continues at coordinate 107,617 of JBBIHH010000005.1, read as the reverse complement.
GCGCTCGTCCGGGTGGGCGCCAGCTTCGAGCGCGAGGCGGTGGAGCAGGGGGCCCTCGAAGCGCTGGGCAGCACCGTGGGCGCGGCGTGCGGGAGCCTCCTGTGTCTTCTTCCCGAGAAGCCCGCGCGCTTCGAGCGAGGTTGGCGCTGCCACGACGATCCGCTGCGGGCGCGCCCGGAGGGCCTGGCGCTGCTGCAGCGCGTCGCCGCCGGGCGGCGTTCCGCGATCGTGGAGGACCTCGCACAAGCCCTCGGCGAGCCTGTGCCCCCTTCGGGCCTGAGGGCGCTGCTGGCTGTGCCCGTGCCGGCCGCCACCGGGCACTGGCTTCTCGCCTACGCTCCGGCGCCGGACGGGCAGTTCGCCGAGGAGGACCGGGCGTTCGCCGAAGTCGTGGCGGGCCAGCTCGCCGTGGGTTTGGAGAAGGTCCGCCTCTACGAAGCGCTGGCCCGGCAGCGGGACGCCTTGGAGCAGGCGGTGCAGCAACGCACGGCGCAGCTCCGGCGCGCCTATGCGGAGCAGCGCGAGCTCGAGCGCATCAAGGACCGATTCCTGGCGAACCTGTCCCACGAAATGCGGACCCCCCTGACCTCCATCACTGGGGCCGCCACGTATCTGCAGGACTACGAAGCCGCACCGGAGCAGCGGCAGGAAATGGTCGCGGTCATCCTTTCGGCGGCGCAGGCTCTCGAACGGCGCCTCGCGGATTTGCTGCGGGCGAGCACCCTCGGGGGCGAGGTCTCGCCGACCCCCGCCCCCTGCCGCCTGCGCGAAGTCATCGAGGAGGCGTGCGGGCTTGTGGGCGAAGGCGGCATTTCGGTCAGCCTTTTCGATCCCCAGGCCCTCGTGACCTGGGACCGGTCGCTCATCGCGCGCGCGCTGGCCAACCTCCTGGACAACGCTCGCAAGTTCTCGCCGCCGAACGAGCCGATTGAGGTCCGCGTGGTTCCGGCGAAGCTGAGCGGTCCGGGGGAAGTCGTGCCCGCGGTCGCCATCTCGGTGCTCGACCGCGGCCCCGGCGTGAGGCCGGAGGATCGGGAGCGCATCTTCCTTCCCTTCGAACAGGGCGGCGATCCCTTGACGGGGAAGCCTCCTGGTGTGGGGCTAGGGCTGCACGAGGCGCGGATACTCGCGCGCGCCCATGGGGGGGTGCTGCGGTACCAGGAACGGGCGGGCGGGGGCAGCGAGTTCCAGATGCTGCTGCCCCGCACAGCCTCCTGTCCGTCCCCGGAGCAAGCGGCTGCCATAGCGGCCCACAGTGCGCCCGCGGGCGCGTAGCGAGGGATCGATGGACGCCAACCCGTCGCGACTGGACTTGGGCCTCCAACCGTGGGGCCACGTGGAGCCCGACCTGGCGGACCTGTGCCGCATCCACGGCCTGAGCATCGAGCTCATCGAGTGTTCCGAGGATCTCGATGCCCTGCTCGATCGACTGCTCGACGAGTACGAATCGCGGCTCGAGGCGCTGCCTGTGGAGGCGCTCGATCCGCGTTCGGGTCCGACGACCCTCGAGGGCGCCAAGAAACTGCGCGCGCTCGTGATGTTCGCGGCCCAGGCCGCGGCGCTGAAGGCGCGTGCCGAAGCGGCCGCGGTGCTGCGCCGCAAGCAAGCCCAGCTCGAGGCCGCCTGGCGCACCGCAGAGCAAGCGCGCCGGCAGCTCGACGCGGTGCTGGGGGCCGTGGACCACGGGGTGCTGGTGCTCGATCGCGCGGGGCGGGTACTGCAGGCCAACCCGGCGGCGGCACGCCTGACCGGTGTCTGTCCGGAGGACCTGCCCGGCTGGGACGCGAGCGCCTGGCTGGGGAGCGTGGGCCGCGGGCAGGACGGAGAGTACAGGCACCGCAGGCCCGGGGGAGGCGAGCGACTGTGGTGGGTATCGCGCCGCGACCTTCAAGAAGGCGAGGCCGCGGAGGTCGTGGTCTTCGCCGACGTCACGAACCGCCACGAGGCGATCGAACGACGCCACCGGCTCGAGCGCCTCCACGCGATCCTGCAGACCTTGGGTGTGCTCAGCCACAAGATCAACAACCCGCTCACCGCCGTCCTGGGGCGCGCCCAGCTCCTTGAGGCCCGCCTCCAGGGGGACGAGGAAGCGGTCCGTGCCGTGCGGGCCATTGCCGAGGGGGCCCGGCGCATCGCCGAGCTGGTACGCGAGATGGTGCGAGTCGTTCGCGAGGGGAGGGGGGAGACTGTCGAGGCATGGTTGCGCGCCGAGCGGCCGCCCTGGAGCGGCGTGGGGGACCCATGAGGATCGAGCACGAACAGCGGGACGGGGCCTGGGTCGTACGGCTGGCGGGCGACACGGTTCTCGATGCCGCGTCCGCGAAGCAGGTGCGCGAGGGGATTCTCGCGCTCCTGGATCGGGCACCGGCCATTGTCGTGGATCTCGAGAGTGTGGCCTTTCTCGATTCGGCCGGGGTCGGGGTGCTCGTGAGCGTCTTCAAGCGTGCGCGACTGGCTCGACGCCGGCTGGTGTTCACGGGGTTGCAGCCGGAGGTGCGGCGGGTGCTCGACCTCGTGCGCCTCACCGAAATCCTCGAGGTTCGCCCCGATCTCGCCGGAGCGCTCCGGGCGGCGCAACGCGGTGCCTCAACGCAGGCCTGAGCGCCCGCGCCGCAGCGCGAACAGTGCCACGAATGCCAAGCTCAAGGCGAGACCGATGTAGACCCCGGGGGGTAAAAGTGCACCGCCCGTCTCGTCGGTGTAGAGCGGCACGGCACCGAGGACGGCCCAGTTCGTGAATGCATGGAGCAACGCGGCGAGCGGAACATTGCCCGCTGCAAGGACGGCGATGCCGAGGAGCATCCCGAGAAAGAACGTGAACACGCCGCGGCGCGCCATCGCTTCGAGGCTCTCCTGCCAGGTGAAGTGCTCCAGAGCGAACAGGGCGCTCGTCCAGACAAGCGCCAACCAGCGGCGCGCGGCGGGCCGCCGCACGCCAAGGCGCGGCGCGATGCGCTGCAGCTCGAACAGCAGCAGACCCCGGTAGTAGCCTTCCTCACCCAGCGCCAGCAGGGCCTGCCCGGCGAGGGTCCAGGCCATCAAAGGGCCGGCCATGAATGTCGCGAGCCGCATGGGCTGCCCCAGGGCTACTCCAGCGCCCCCCAGCAGCGCGTAGCAACCCGCGATCCCGAGGAGCGCCGCCAGGAAGCCCGTGGTCCAGGCCGAGCGGCCCGCAGCCCGCAACAAGCGGCGTCGCACAGGGGGGAACGATCCCGCCAGCAGCGCGCACACGACCAGGAGCCCTCCCCCTGCGAAGGCGCGGAAGCGGGCATCGACCAGGGCTTCGGGGCCGGACGCTGGACCCCACGCAGCGAATAGCGGGGCGTACCAGGTGTTCGCCACCCACTTTTCCAGGAACAGCATCAACATCAGTGGCGTCAGGGTGCCCAGGCGCACTCCGGCGCCGCGGTTCGGTCCCAGCGCCCTTTCCCGCGCGCCCGCCAGGATCAGCAGGATCAGGCCTGCGAACAGCAAGCTCCCTACGGCGGGGTGGACGAAAGGGGATCGGGGGGTCTCGTCGTGGAAGCGGCGTAGCAAGCCCGCCGTGAAGCTCGCGCCGCCCACGAGCACCCAAGCCAGTGCCCGCGGCAGCCTCACCGGCGCCGCGCCCCCGCCAGGCAGACCCTCAAGGGGCGGCCCTCGCTGACGAGCGCGCGCGCCATGCGCGGCGTGTTGCAGGCGCTTGCGACCCCTCCGCTCCGATCCACGACGATCACGCCTCCGAGGCCCTCCACGCGCTCCAGGCAGCGGATGGCGTGGCGCGCTGCGCGGGAGGCGTCCCAGCCCGCCTCCAGTTTTTCCACGACTCGCCGGGCAAGAGCCAGGCGAAGGATGGCCTCGCCCCATCCCGTGCACGAAACCGCGCCCGCGCCGTCGTCCGCGTAGGTGCCGGCACCTACGATCGCGCTGTCCCCCACCCGTCCCGGCGCCTTGTGCTGCGTGCCGCCGGTCGAGGTCGCCGCCGCGAGGCGGCGCCGCCGGTCCAACGCCACGGCGCCCACCGTGTCCCCGGGGACGGCTCGGCGCGGGTGGAACTCCCGCGTCACCAGATTTCGGGCGCCGCGGCGCACGCGCAAGTAGCGCTCCCGTTCGCGTCCCACGAGCAGGGACGCCGTCCGGCAAAGCGGCATGCCGCACCGGCGTGCGAACTGGAGCGCGCCCTCTCCGACGAGCAGGACGTGGGGCGAGCGTTCCAGGACATGGCGCGCGAGCGTGACCGGGTGCCGCAGGTGCCGAACCGCTCCCACCGCCCCGGCGCGCAACGTCGTCCCCTCCATGATCGAGGCGTCGAGTTCGACCTCGCCCGCCGCGTTGAGGTGAGCCCCGCGCCCCGCATTGAAGAGGGGGTCGTCTTCCAGTGCGCGCACGGCCTCTTCCACGACGTCGAGCGCCGCGCGCCCGCGACACAAAGCCGCCCACGCGATCGAGCCGACCCGCCGCAGGGAGTCGGCCTGCGCCGCCGCCAGGGCATCCGGGATGTTCCACGCACCGCCGTGGATCGCGAGCGCCAGGGGCATCGTGGCTAGCTCCTCCCGCGGCGACCTCCCTCGAGCGCGCGGGGCCAGGGGGTCCCGCCCGCTGACGCGGGAGTCGCACGCGCCGAAGGTATGGCGGAAGCGCGTGGGAGTCGAACCCACCCCGGACGGAACGAGCCGCCCGACGACCGGTTTTGAAGACCGGGGGGGCCACCGGGCCCCGGCCGCTTCCTCGGGGCTGCCGAGCCTCAGGATAGCAGCGACGCGCTGAGGCGCGCGGCGCGGTCGTTTCTTGACGTTGCCGACGGAGGCATGCGAGAATCCCCCGCGGCCGGCTTCGAGTCACGTGGGGCTGTAGCTCAGCTGGGAGAGCGCATGACTGGCAGTCATGAGGTCGGGGGTTCGACTCCCCTCAGCTCCACCAGTCCCAGCGAAGACTCCTCCCCCTGCGCCGCAAGCTGCGCGCTAGGGAACGCCCGGGCGCTCCGAACCGCGGCTCCGCGGCTCGTCCTCGGCGGGCCGCGCCCGATCCGCGCTCAGTCCAGCAGCCGGATCGTGCGCTTGATGCCGCGCTCGGCGCGCAAGCGCGCGTCGGCGACGGGCGCGAATCGCCCCGCCGCCGGCCACACCGCGCCTCCGCTACCCAGGCGCTCGGACAGGCCGAGTGGCGAATCGTCGCCGCGCGTCGCTCCGGCGAACTCCGTCTGCGGCGCCCCCCGAGATGCCGTCTGCGGGAGGGCCGGCGGGGGGTTCGTGCGGATGATCCGTGGCGGCGCGGGAAGCGGCGGGATCACCGGACCGCGAATCGGCCCGAGCTTGGGCCACGGGAGGTCGCCCCGCTCGTACAGATAGGGCGTGGGATGATCCGCCCACGCCACGGAGGCGAGCAGGGCGATCCCGACCCCGATGGGGACGACAACCCGCAGGATAGGACGCATCTTGCACCTCCTGCTCGACGGCAACAGTATACGCCAGGGCGTGGGCCTTTCGGCACCGCGGGCCGCCTGAAACCGGCCCATTCGGCTCCCGTACAAGGAAGCGGATCGAGGAACGAGCCTCCGGCCTAGGAGGGGCGGTCCCATGCGCAAGGTCGTCTGGATTCTCCTGGCGGTTTTCGGGGCAGTGGTCATGTTCTTGTTGCTGCTCACGGGTCTAACCCTGGCCGCGGTGGCCAGCAGGAAGCACCTGCCGCGCCAGATCGTCCTGGAGCTCGACTTCGAAGAGGGACTGGAGGAGTACGTGCCGGAAGTTCCGTGGGCGCGCCTGTTCGGCCCTCGGCCCCTGACCGTGCGCGACTTGGTGGACGCCCTCGCGCGGGCGGCGGAGGACAAGCGCGTCCTGGGGCTCGTGGCCCGCGTGGGTACCTCTCCCATGGGACTGGCCCAGGTGCAGGAGGCCCGGGATGCGATCGCGAGCTTCCGCGCGCGGGGGAAGTTCGCCCTCGCTTACGCCGAGACCTTCGGCGAGGTCGGGCCCGGCAACGCCGCCTATTACCTAGCCGCCGCTTTCGATGAAATCTACCTCCAGCCTTCGGGCGACGTGGGGCTCACGGGCCTGATCTACGAGACGCCCTTTCTGCGCGGAACCCTGGACAAGCTCGGCATCGTGCCGCGGATGGATCACCGCCACGAGTACAAGAACGCGATGAACGTGTTCACGGAGCGCAAGTACACGCCGGCCCATCGCGAGGCCACGGCGGCGCTGATGGACGCTCACTTCCGGCAGATCGTCCGGGGGATCGCCGAGGGGCGGGGCCTGGAGGAGAAGGCCGTGGCGCGCCTGATCGACCGCGGGCCATTTCTCGGGCAGGAAGCCGTGGAGGCGGGGCTCGTGGACGGCTTGCGCTACCGCGACGAGGTCTACGCCCTGGCGAAAGAGCGGGCGGGTGCCCGGGCGCGCTTCCTTTTTCTGCGTCGCTATCTCGCCCGGGCCGGCCGCCCCCACATGCGCGGGGAGACCGTGGCGCTGATTTTCGGCCTGGGAGGAGTCGGCCGTGGCAAGAGCGAATACGATCCCCTGTTCGGCTGGTCCATGGGCTCCGACACCGTCACCGATGCGTTTCGCAAGGCCGTGGCCGACGACGACGTGAGGGCGATCCTCTTCCGTGTGGACAGCCCCGGAGGGTCCTATGTGGCCTCGGACGCGATCTGGCGCGAGGTCGTGCGCGCCCGGGACGCGGGCAAGCCCGTGGTGGTGAGCATGGGCAACGTGGCCGGATCCGGCGGCTACTTCGTGGCCATGGCTGCCGACAAGATCGTGGCGCAACCCGGCACGGTCACGGGGTCGATCGGTGTCCTGGGGGGGAAGCTGCTCACGACGGGCTTCTGGAACAAGCTCGGCGTCAGCTTCGACGAGGTGCACACGAGCGCGCACGCCTCCATCTGGTCGGATACCCGCGACTATTCGCCCAGCGAGTGGAAACGCTTCCAGGAGTGGCTGGACCGGGTCTACGACGACTTCACGGGGAAGGTCGCCCAGGGCAGAGGGTTGCCCCTGGAGCGGGTGCGGGAGATCGCCAAGGGACGCATCTGGTCCGGCGAGGATGCGCAGCGCCTGGGTCTCGTGGACGCCCTGGGGGGTTACGAGGTGGCGCTGAAGCTCGTCCGGGAAGCTGCGGGCCTGCCCCCCGATGCCCCGCTGCGGCTGCGCGTCTATCCGCGCCCGCCGACCCCCTGGGCCGGGCTGTTCGGCGAGGAACGAGAAAGCAGCGAGCCGGAGGCGGTGCTGGTACGCCGATTCGTGGAGCTCGTGCGTCCTGTGGCGCGCGTGGCCCGCGAGCTCGGTGCCGTCGACGCTCCGGAGCCCCTGCGCAGCGAGCCTCCACCGGCCTTTCCCTGACAACGCTCGATCGCGGCTGCGGACGGCTCGTCCGCGCGAAACGTTTCCCCGAGCTGCGCCTTTGGTACGGGGCGCGGTACGCTAAAGCTGCCTTCCGCTCGGGCTCCCCGAATCCCCCCCGGGGAGGCCCGGCCCCGGGGTCGGGCGGGCCTCTGGCGCGCCCGACCCGTGTCTTTTCTCCTTCGCCGACCCTGCTATGCTGCCCGGGCACCAATGCGGGAGCCTCTCTCGGTGACCGTGGTGACCTACAACGAGGCGCGCAATCTCGCGCGCTGCCTCGAGAGCGTCGCCTGGGCCGAGGAACGCCTCGTCGTGGACTCCGGCTCGCACGACGCCACGCAAGAGATCGCGCGCCGTTGCGGAGCCCGCGTGCTGGTGCAGCCCTGGCTCGGCTACGCCGCGCAGAAGAACCGGGCTCTCGAGGCGGCGCGGCACCGGTGGGTCCTGAGCCTCGACGCGGACGAGTGGCTCGACGCCGAAGCGGCCCGCGCCATCCAGGAGGAACTTGCGGCGGCCCGCGCCGACGGCTACCGCCTGCGGCGGCGGACGGCGTTCTGCGGGGCGTTTGTACGGTTCAGTTGGGGGCGCGACGAACAGTTGCGGCTGTTTCGCCGCGACCGAGGGCGTTTCGAAGGCGGGTCCGTTCACGAGCGCGTGCGGCTGTACCCCGGAAGCTGCGTGCGGTCGCTGCCGGGAACGATCCTGCACCTGAGCTACCGCAGTCTCGGCGACTACGTCAGACGCATGGACCACTACAGCGCGCTCGCGGCCGGCGATCTGCGCGCGCGCGGGCGGCGCTCGGGGGCGGCGCAGCTCGTCCTGTTGCCCCTCGCGGCCTTCCTCAAGTGTTATCTGTGGCGTGGGGGTTTCCTCGACGGATTGCGAGGCTGGCTCATCGCTTGGGGAAGCGCGTACACGGTCCTGCTCAAGCACGGCAAACTCTGGGAGCAACAGCGGGGCGTGGCGGAGAGTTTCCGCCGGCTCGTCCCCCCCACGGCGGAGGATCCCGAGCCGGGTGCCCCTCCGCCCCTCGGAGGGCCTCACCCCTCGGGGTAGAGGAGAAAGGGGCGGCGGCTACGGGCGAAGCGCTCCAGCTCAGGTTGCCACGCGGCTTCGAGCTCCTCGACGGGCACACCGCTTTCGAGGGCGGGGCGCAGGGTGGGGTCGCCCAGCAGGAGGTCGATGGCCAGCCGGCCGTGCTCGAACTCGTAGGGTTCGCGGCGCCAGTCGAAGCGGTCCGGGGCCTGCCGGCGTGCGGCCGCGATGAGCTCCAGGTACGTTCGCACGGCACGGAAGCGCTGGGGGTCGGAGAGATGAACTTGGACTCCGGCGCACGTCCTGCCGGCGTGCTTGTGGAACGCCGGGCGGAACCATGCGGCACGGAAGCTCGCGCCCGGCAGCCCGAGCTCGCGGAGCGTGCGGGCCAGTTCGCCGGCGCGCAGCCAGGGCGCCCCCGCCAGCTCGAAAGGCTTCGTCGTCCCGCGTCCTTCGGAAAGATTCGTCCCTTCCAGCAGGCACCCGCCGGGATACACCCTCGCGGTGTCGAGGGTGGGCATGTTCGGGGACGGGGCGACCCAGGGGAGGCCGGTGTGCTCGTAGCGCATAGGGCGGCGCCAGCCTTCCATCGCCACCACGCGCACTTTCTCCCCGACACCGAAAAGACCGTGGGCCAGGTGGGCCAGTTCTCCGATGGTCAAGCCGTGGCGGATGGGCAGGGGGAAGCGGCCCACGAACGAAGCGCAGGCCGGGTCGAGGACCGGGCCCTCGAGGGTCCGCCCGTCGAGCGGGTTGGGCCGGTCGAGCACGACCACGGGCACGCCGACCTGCGCGGCCGTTTCCATGACGAGGGTGATCGTCGCCGCGAACGTGTAGTAGCGCGCCCCGACGTCCTGCAGGTCGCAGAGGACGGCATCGAGGTCGGCGAGCGCCTCGGGAGCGGGGCGCAGGCTGTGCGGGTTCGTTCCGTAGAGGCTCACGACGGGTAGGCCCGTTTCAGGATCCTCGGTGTCCGTGACGGCTTCCATGTCCTGCGCGGCGCCGCGCAGCCCATGCTCCGGCGCGAACAACTTCACGACGCGCAGCCCTGTGGCTTCGCCCAAGCACTCGAGTGCGTGCCGCAGGCTCGCATCCACCGAGGCGGCGTGGGCCAGCAGCCCCACCCGCGCGCCGCGGCCCAGCCCCGCCACCCGCGGCCCCTCGTCGAGCAGCCGCTCGAGTCCCGTGCGCACGCGCACGGGCCTAGTCTACCCGACCCCTTCGCCCCTGGCGTGCCATCCGACGAGGCGCGGGGGCGCAGGGGGGAAGCTCCCGGCCCGTCCAGCCGGCCTCGTGCTGGCCGTGTTCGTGCTGTGCGGCGGGTCCGCTGCGGCCGAGACCGTGCCCGACGATGCCACGCTGGAACGGCTCGGCGCGCGGGTGGGCGCGGTGGAGATCCGGGTCGGAGAGATCTTCGACACGAGCGTGCCGCAAGAGAACCGGCCGCTGTTCCGCCTGGCCAACCGTCTGCACCGGCGCACCCGCGAGCGGGTCATCCGGCGGCTGTTGTTGTTTCGCCCCGGGGATTCCTATTCCCGCCGTGTGCTCGAGGAATCGGAGCGGCTGTTGCGCACGATGGGCTACCTCTACGATGCGAGGATTCGGCCGGTGCGCTACGCGGGCGGTTTCGTGGACATCCTCGTCGAGACGCGGGACGTGTGGACCCTGCGCCTCGGGGCGGGCGTCGAGCGGCGCGGCGGGCGCAACGAGTTTCGGGTCGGCCTCGAGGATGCGAACCTCTTGGGTTGGGGCAAGCGGCTGGAGTTCGAGCAGCGCCAGCGGGTCGATCGCAGCGAACGGCTCGTGCGCTACAGCGACGCCGATCTCCAGGGCCACCGCATCCGGCTCGCCCTGGTCTACGCGGACAACAGCGACGGCAGGGCCCGCGCCTTCGAGCTGCAGCGCCCCTTCTACGCCCTCGCGGCACGCCACGCCTGGGGCGTGGAGCATCGGTCGGACGATCGCGTGGATACCCACTACGCCGGGGGCGAAGTCCTGCAGCGATTTCGCCACCGGGAGCTGCGCTCGGAATGGTTCGCCGGGTTTTCCCGAGGCCTCCAGCAGGGTTGGACGCGGCGCTGGCGGGCGGGGTTCGCCTTCGAGCGTCACCGCTTCTCTTCACGGCCGGGCGAGACGAGCGTGCTGCCCGTCCCGCGCACGCTGGCCTACCCTTGGATCGAGTTCGAAGCGATCGAAGACAAATTCGCGCAGCTGCACGATGTGGACACGCTCGTGCGCACCGAGGATCTGCACCTCGGCTGGCGCTGGCGCCTGCGCCTGGGCCGTGCCCTGCCCGCCTTCGGGGCGGATCGGGCGCGTTGGATCTTCGCGGCCGCGGCGAGCCACGGGGCGCAGATCGGCGAGCGCGGCCTGTGGCGCGCGGGCTTGGATCTGGCGGGACGTCGGGGCGAGGGGCGAATGGAGCATCTGCGGCTGGGGCTGCGCGCCCGCTATGATTGGCGCGACTGGGGGCCGCATCGCCTCGTGGTGGCCTTGCTCGTCGAGGCTGCGCAGCGCCTCGACGAGGACGTTCAGTTGCTGCTCGGGGGGGACAACGGGTTGCGGGGATACCCCTTGCGTTTTCAGGACGGCGATCGGAGCGTAAGGCTGAGCGTGGAGCAGCGCTTCTACGGGCCGTGGCACCTGTGGCGCCTGTTCTACATGGGCGGGGCCGTGTTCGTGGACGCGGGGCGCGCGTGGTTCGACGGCCACAGCGCGGCCCGTCCCTGGCTTGCCGACGCGGGCGCGGGGTTGCGCTTCGCCTCGAGCCGGGCGCCGCAGGGCTCGGTGTTGCACGTGGATGTGGCCCTGCCTCTGCGGCGGTTCGAGGCGGTCCAGGGCGTGCAGGTGCTCGTGACGGCAAAGGAGAGCTTCTGACGATGACGTATTTCTGCGTGGATTGCGAAGCTTCGGGCCCGCTGCCGCCCTTCTACAACCTGCTCAGCATCGGGGCCACGGTGTTGCGCCCCGAAGGCGACCACCACGAGCTCGGCCCGTCGTTCTACGTGGAGATCAAACCGGTGTTTCCCGGGTTCGACCCCGAGGCGTTGGAGGTGTGCGGACTCGACGTGGCGCGCCTCGAGCGGGAGGGGCTCGAGCCGGCCGAAGCCATGGCGCGATTCAAGAGCTGGGTGGAGACCCACAATGCACCCTCCCGCGAGTGGCCGGTGTTCGTGGGTCACAATGCCGTCTTCGACTGGGCCTACGTGGCGTACTACTTCGCGCACTTCGGTCTGGACAACCCCTTCGGCTACAAAGCCCTCGACAGCAAGAGCCTGGCCATGGGGCGGCTCGGGATCTCCTGGAACGAAACCTCGAAGGAGAACCTCCAGCGTCTGCTGGGGCTCCCCCCCCAGGATCCCGCGCGTGTGCATCGCGCCGACTACGACGCGCACTACCAGGCCCTGATTCTTCGTGCCCTGCTCGACCGCGAACCCAGCGGCGCCCGCGGTTGACAGGGACCCGGCTGGAGAGTACGCTGCCCGGCTTTCTTTGCCCGGAGTCCCACGGTGTCCCCCGCCAAACACTCCCAGCCGGCCTCCGGAGGTGGTTGCCTCCCGCAGCGCGTGCGCGTCCACGAGCGCGCCTGGGTCGCCCCGGGTGTGGTGCTGACGGGGCAGGTGAGCGTAGGCGCGGAGGCCTCGGTGTGGTACGGCTGCGTGCTGCGCGGCGATCTCGCCCCGATCGAGGTGGCCGAGGCGACGAATATCCAGGATCTGTGCGTGGTTCACGTGGACGTGGGATTCCCGGTGCGTATCGGCGCGCGGGTCAGCGTGGGGCATCGTGCGGTCGTGCACGGATGCACCATCGAGGACGACGCGCTGATCGGGATGGGTGCGGTGTTGCTCAGCGGTTCGCATGTGGGCCGCGGTGCCCTGGTCGCCGCGGGCGCGGTGGTGCGGGAGGCCTTCACCGTGCCTGCGGGAACCGTGGCCGCCGGGGTGCCGGCCCGTATCGTGGGGAAAGTGGACGAGGCTCTCCGGCGCCGCATGGCCGAGGGGGTCCGACGCTACCTCGAGGCCGCCCAGGCCTACCGGCAAGGGAGGCTCGGCACGCGCGTCGGGAGATCCCGATGATCTCCGAGGCGGCGGGCCAGGCGTTTCGGGCTCTACTTGCTCGCGGGGGACGGGTCGTGCTCACGACCCACCTCAATCCCGACGGCGATGCCATCGGCTCGCAGGTCGCGCTGGCACGCGCGCTGCGCCGCCTCGGCTTCGAGGTGCGGATCGTGAATCCCGACCCCGCTCCCCGGGCCCTGCGCTTCCTCGAGGATCGGGACGTTCCCTTCGAACTCTACGACCCGCCGCACCATGATCCGCTCTTGGCACAGGCGGAGCAGATCGTCCTGCTCGACAACTCGGCGCCGGACCGTCTGGGGCGCATGGAGATGGTGCTGCGCGAGCGGGCCGATCGGGTCCTGTGCATCGACCACCACCCCACACGCGCCACGCCCTGGGGACAGAACATCCTCGACCAGGCCGCCTGCGCGACCGCCGAGATCGTCTACGAGCTCGTGCGCCCCGAGGTGCCCGCCGTGGACGCCGAGCTCGCGGAGCCCCTCTTTGTCGGGATCGCGACCGATACGGGGTTCTTCCGATTCAACTCCGCCACGGCACGCGCCTTCGGCATCGCCGCCGAGCTCGTGCGTGCCGGGGTCGAGCCGGCGCGCTGCTACCGACAGATCTACGAGCGCAACAGCGCCGCCTACACGCGACTGCTGGGCCACGCGCTTGCGGGCCTGCGCCTCGACGCCGACGGCGCGGTGGCGTGGGTGAGTATCACGCGCGAAGAGGTCGCGCGCTACGGCGCCGAGGACGAGGACACCTCCGAGATGACGACGCCGCTCTTGGCGATCGAGGGGGTACGGATCGCGATCCTCTTTCGCGAGCTGGCAGATCGTCGCGTCAAGGCGTCGCTGCGCTCCAAAGGGGAGCTCGACGTGCGGCGGCTGGCCGCCGAGTTCGGCGGTGGGGGCCACCGGAACGCCTCGGGGATCGTGCTCGAGGGCTCGCTGGACGAGGTGGCGCGGCGCGTCGTCGCGCGGGCCACGGCCCTGGTGCGGGGCGCGGCGTGACGGGTAGGCTGCGGGCCAGGGGACGGGCGCGATGAGGATCCGGGTACGCTATTTTGCCTCCCTGGCGGAGTGGGTCGGCCGCCGGGAGGAGTGCGTGGAAGTGGCGGACGACGCCGACGTGGCCCGGCTGTGGCAGGACCTTGTCGTGCGCCATCCGCGGCTGGCTTCCTGGTCGCCGCGTCCGCTCGTGGCGCTGGATCTGGAGTACGCCACGTGGGACCGGCCGCTGCGGGGGGTGCAAGAGGTCGCGTTCCTGCCGCCGGTCAGCGGCGGTTGAGGGAGCGATGGTTCGCGTACAGCCCGAACCGATCCGCCTCGACCCGGTGCTCGAGGCGGTGCGCGACCCCGGTGCGGGGGCGCTCGTCGTGTTCCTGGGCACCGTGCGGGCGCAGCATCGGGGCCGGTCCGTCCGACGCCTCGAGTACGACGCCTACCCCCCGATGGCGCAACGCGAACTCGAGCGCATCGCCGAAGCCGTGCGGACGCGTTTTCCCGGATGCCGCGTCGCCGCCGTGCACCGCACCGGGGTGCTCGAGATCGGCGAGGTTTCGATGGCCATCGCCGTTTCCGCCCCGCATCGGGCCGAGGCCTTCGAGGCCTGCCGGCATCTCGTCGAAACGCTCAAGGAGCGCCTGCCGATCTGGAAAAAAGAGTACCTCGAGCACGGCGCGGTGTGGATCGAAGGCGAGGCCCTGCGCCCGGCGGATACCTCCCCCGCCGACGGACGCGAGGGCTGAGCAGCCGCGGCGCAGCGGCCCGCGATCCGCCTCAGCCGAGATCGATGGCTTCGAGTTCTGCTTCGTCGAGGCCGAGGTAGTGACCGAGCTCGTGGTAGAGCGTGACGGCGATCTCCTCGCGCAGCGCCTCGGGCTCGGTGGCGTAGCGCTCCAGGTTGCGCTGGAAAAGCAGGATGCGCGGCGGGAGTTCGCCGCCGGCGGAGAAGACGGATCGCTCCGGAAGCGCCACGCCGACGAACAGGCCGAGCAGTTCCGGGTCGAGCGGCGGCTGCTCCTGGGTCAGGATATCCTCCGAGGGCAGATCCTCCACGGTCACCACGACCTCGTCCAAGTGTCGGCGAAACCGTTCCGGCAGCCGCGCCGCGGCCGCCTTGACCTGCGCCTCGAAGGCCTCGCGCGGAAGCCGCCGCGGCAGCGGATAGGACTCGGGGTCGAGCCGCGCCGCCCGCGCCAGGTGCCGGTCGGCCTCGGCATACTTGCCCTCTCGCTCCAGCAGCAACGCCATCACCTCGTGGGCCTCCGGAAGCTCGGGGTGGGTCTCGAGGGCCCGCGCCGCGTGGCGTAGCGCATCGCCGAAACGAGCCAGCCGGAACAGAGCGCGCGCCAGGGCGACCCGGCAGTCCGGGTCCGCGGGATCGAGCCGCACCGCCTGTTCCAGATGCTCCAGCGCTCCCGAGGGGTCGTCGAGCTCCAGCAGGGCCACGCCGGCCAGGTAGCGCAGCACCGGATCTTCGCCCTCTTCCCGCAGCCCCTCGAGGGCCAGGCCGTGAGCCTGCGCCGGGTCGCCCATGTCGAGGGCCTCGTAAATGCGCTCAAGACGTGCGGCTTCTTCGTCGTGCACGGGGGCATTCTGGCAGGGCCACGCCGGGCTGGACAAGGACCGCGCCGCGACCTCAGAGGTGGCCGGCCTGGCGCAGGTGGTCGCGCAGCTGGTGCAGCGCCCGACGCTCGATCTGCCGCACGCGCTCCCGGCTGAGGCCGAGGCAGCGCCCCACCTCCCGCAGCGTGCGCGGCGGGGCGTCGTCGAGGCCGTAGCGCAAGGTCAGCACCTCCACGGACCGGGCGTCCAGCCTGGAGAGCAGCGCGCGCAGGTAGCGGACGAAGTCGCTGCGCACGAGGTGCTCCTGCGGCGAGCGCTCGGGGGCATCGGCGATGAAGGCGCTCATCGCCTCGCGGTCCGGCCCCAAGGGTTGATCGAGCGACACCCCGCGGCCTTCGAGCGTCAGGAGGGCCTCCACCTCCCTGAGGGGCAGCTTGCACGTGCGGGCGAGGGCCTCCGCGCTCGGGGGGGCCCCCAGCGTCTGTTCCATGCGCGCGCGGGCGTCCCGCAGCCTGCGGAGCTGATCGAGGCGGTAACGGGGCAGGCGGACGGGGCCAGACTGCTCCTGGATCGCCTGCAACATCGCCTTGCGAATCCACCAGTCGGCGTAGGTGATAAAGCGGATGTTGCGGCTGGGATCGTAGCGCAGCGCGGCCTGCACGAGCCCCAGGTTGCCGGCGGCGAGGAGTTCGTCCAGAGGGATCCCGCAGTGAGCGAAGCGGCGGGCCACGGCGGGCACATAGGCCAGGGCGCTCTGGATCCAGCGCTCGATGGCCCCGTTGGCTTGGGTGCGAGCGACCGACTTGGCGGGCGCGTGTCGCTCCATGCCGCCCCTCCCGAGGAGCTAACGCGTGCCCCTGACGCGCCATTCCCGACCCGCTTGAGCTCGCAGCCGCAACAGTGCTAGAGTGGCGTCGCATCGCGCCCCCGGTCGCCGGCCGCCCGGCATGGGCCGGGATTCCCGAGAGGCAGCGTCCATGGTCCGAGCGACGAGCCCTAGCGTGCGCACGCTGGCGGTACTGGCCCACGTGGATCACGGCAAGACCACGCTCGTGGATCGCATGCTGTGGGAGGCCGAACTCGAAGCCCGCGGCGAGCTGCCCGACACGGTGGGCCCGGACGACACCTTCGAGCGGGACAAGCTCGTCGCGCTTCTTCCCCGGGTCACCGGCATCGTCTATCGGGGCTTCCGCCTTCAGCTCTTGGATCTTCCGGTGCAAGCCGATCTCGGGGCGCTGGAGCGTACGCTCCGCGCCGCGCGAGGGTTGCTGTTCGTTGTGGACGCTGCGGAGGGACCCGCGCCGCAGGTGCGCATCGCCCTCGGGCGCGCCCTCGAGGCGGGGCTCGTGCCCGTGCTCGTCCTCAACAAGATGGATCGTCCGGACGCGCGTCCCGCTCAGGTTCTCGAGGAGGTGCGCGCCCTGTTCCGCGATCTGGAAGCGAGCGAAGCGCAGCAGCGCTTTCCCGTCTACTACACGAACGCCTGGGCCGGGACGTGCCGCACGGATCTTCGGGGGCCCGAGCGGTCCCTGCGACCGTTGCTCGAGGGGTTGATCGCCCAGGTTCCGCCGAACGCCGCGGGCGAGGACCAACCGGTGCAGGTGCGTGTCTTCGATCTCGATTACGACGACTTCTACGGGCGCCTCGCGGTCGGACAGGTCGTGCGGGGCCGGCTGGAACGGGGCCAGTCGCTCGTGCGCTGCTGTCTCGATGGCCGCGTGGTTCCAGGGACCTGGAGCGCCCTCTACGTCTACGAGGGGCTCGAATGGCGGCCGGCAGCGCATGCCGGGCCCGAGACGATCGTGGTCCTCGGCGGTGTGGGCCAGGTCTCCATCGGCGAGACGCTGGCCGCGGCCGAGCGGCCGGAAGCGCTGCCGGCCCTGCCGCTCGATCCGCCCACCCTGGCGGTCGACGTGGCGCCCAACGACTCCCCGATGGCCGGGCAAGACGGGCGGTTCGCCAGCGCCGAGAAGCTGCGCGAGCGGCTCTACCGGGAGGCGCTCGGGAACGTGACGCTGGAGGTCGAGGCGGGCGAACGGCCGGACAGCTTCCGCATCCGGGGCCGCAACGAGCTGCAGCTGGCGATGTTCCTCGAGGGGCTGCGGCGCGAAGGCTACGAGATGACCGTCAGCGGCCCGGAGGTCCTGTTGCGCGAGGGGGGCCGCGAAGAGCCCGTGGAACGACTCCTGGTGGACTGCCCCGAGGCGGCGGCGGCGGTGGTGCGCGAGAAAGCGGCAGAGCGCGAGGCGCGCCTGGTGCGCATGATCAATCACGGCAGCGGTTGGGTGCGCATGATCTTCCAGATCCCCACGCGAGGCCTGATCGGTTTTCGCTCCGAGCTCCTCCACGACACCAAGGGCCTAGGCATCATGGCCCACCGCTTCGAGACCTACAGCCCCTGGAACGGCCAGAAGCGGCGCCGGGCGACGGGCGCGCTCGTATCGGATCGCTCGGGACGCGCCACGGCCTACGCCCTGGCCCACCTTCAGCAGCGAGGCAGCCTCTTCCTCGGGCCGGACGACGAGGTCTACGAAGGCATGATCGTGGGCGAGCACTCGGCGCCGCGCGACATGCGGGTCAACGTCTGCAAGGTGGGTCCGGATGCGTGGTCCCGTGCGGATGCGGGTGCGGTCGGGGAGCGGCCCCGAGCTCCCCTCGTCCCTCCGCGCAGCTTGAGCCTGGAGCAGGCGCTCGAGTTCGTCCGCGACGACGAGTGCGTGGAGGTCACCCCCCGGGCCCTGCGCCTGCGCAAGCGCCAGCTGGGTAGCGCGGCCCGCTGAGACGCAGGCGCGAGCGAAGCCCGGGGGCGGCTCGAGGAAGCTTCCCTAGCAAAGTCTTTGTTGCTCAAGGAATTGCGCTTCAGGCGGCTTTGACGGTGCGCCGGGAGGGGTGGTACATTTCCCCGCCAAGGAGAGCCCATGGTCTGGTTGGCCGAACACCCTCTGCTGGCCGCGCTCGCCGCGGGCGTTCTCGCGGCGTTGGGCGGCATGCTCGGCTGGTGGTTCAATGACCGGCTCGGGGCGCGCAGCCTGGAGCGAGCGCGCAGGCGGGCGGATGAGTTTCTCCGGCAGGCGAGGCGCGAAGCGCGCAAGCAGCGCCGGGAAGTTCTGCTCCAGGCGCGCCAGGAGGTGCAGCGCGAGCGCGAGCGCCGGGAGCAGGACTGGCGCCAGCGCCGGGCGCAGCTTCTGGGCCGGGAGCGGGAACTCGAGCGCAAGCGCCGCCAGCTCGAGGAAGCGCAGGCCGGCCTCGAGCAGCGCGAAGAGGCCCTCGAGACCCATCGGCAAGCCCTCGCGGCCCGCGAAGCGGAACTGGAGGCGCTGCGGGCCAAGGCGGCCGAGCTCGTGGAGCTCCAGAACGAGCGACTGGAACGAATTTCGGGCATGAGCCGCGAGGAGGCGCGCCAGCAACTGCTGGAGAATCTGCGCGCCGAAGCGCGCTACGAAGCGGCGGCGTTGATCAAGCAGATCAAGGACGAGGCGCAGCGTACGGCGGAGATGGAGGCGATCAAGATCATCTCCCTGGCAGTGGAACGCGCCGCCTCCGAGTTCAGCGCGGAGCGCACCGTCACGCAGTTCCCCTTGCCCGCGGGGGACAATCTCAAGGGACGCATCATCGGCCAGGAAGGGAGGAACATCCGCGCCTTCGAGAAGGCCACCGGAGTGCAGCTCCTCGTCGAGGAAGGCTCCGACGTGGTGACCTTGTCCGCCTTCAACCCGGTCCACCGCGAGCTGGGACGGCGGGTTCTCGAGGAACTGCTGCAGGACGGCGCCATCCATCCCCGCCGCATCGAAGAGGCGGCGCGCAAGGTGCGGCGGCGACTCGAGGAGGAGATGCGCCGTGCGGGCCGCGAGACGGTCAAGGAACTGGGCCTGCGCGGGGTGCATCCCGAGATCGTGCAGCTCCTCGGCCGGTTGAAGTACCGCTCCTCCTATGGGCAGAACGTGCTCCTGCACTCCAAAGAGGTGGCGTACCTGACGGGCATGATGGCCGTGGAACTCGGTCTCGACGAGCACCTCGCGCGGCGGGCGGGGCTGCTGCACGACATCGGCAAGGCGGTGGATTACGAGCGGGAGGGCACCCATCCCGAGATCGGCGCCGAACTGGCCCGCCGCTACGGGGAACCGGAAGAGGTGATCAACGCCATCGCCTCGCACCACGAGGACTGCGAGGTGACCACGCCCTACTCGGTGCTCGTGGCCGCGGCGGACGCGCTGTCGGGAGCGCGCCCGGGGGCCCGGCGCCGTTCGGTGGCCGAGTACATCCGGCGCATCGAGAAGCTCGAGGAGCTGGCGAATTCCATGGAGGGAGTGGAGCAGTCCTACGCACTCCACGCGGGACGCGAGATCCGGGTCATCGCATGCGCGACGAAGCTCGATGACGCCCGGGCGGCGCTGCTCGCCTCCGATCTGGCGTCGCGGATCCAATCCGAGGTGGACTATCCGGGCAAGATCAAGGTCACGGTGATCCGCGAGGTACGCGCCTCGGCGTTCGCCCACGGCACCTCACCGCACGAGTCGGCGTGAGCCCCGGGTGGCTCGCCGCCGCAGCCGCGGTGACGGCGGTGGTGCACACGGTCATTCCCGATCACTGGCTTCCGTTCGTGCTCGCCGGGCGCGCCCGAGGATGGAGCGGAAGGCGCGCGGCCGCAGCGGCGCTGCTGTCCGCGACGCTGCACAGCACGTTGTCCCTGCTGCTGGGAGTCCTCGCCCTCGCCGCGGGGCGCCTCGCCGCGGAGCGGTGGGGGCAGACGCTGCACCTCACGAGCGGTCTCTTGCTCGTGGCGAGCGGCCTGCTCTACGCGGGCTGGGCCTGGCGCAAGGGGGCGCATTTCCACCCGGGCGGGGCGTGGCTGCACCGCTCGCGGCAGGGTGCCTGCCCCGGCGACGAGGGCCCCGCCCACCCCCAGCACCTGCACTATCACGCCGACGAGCGCTGGATCCAGGATCCCGACGAAGTCGGCGCGGTGGCCCTGGCGGTGGTCGTGGGGTTGAACCCCTGCGTGCTGCTCCTGCCGCTTTTCCTCGCTGCCGCCGAGTTCGGGGGTTCGCATCTGCTGGCCGTGGGGATCGCCTACACTGCGGCGACGCTGCCCGTGGTCGCCGGCCTCTCCGCCGCCGGAGTGCGGCTGGCGCGCCGGGTGCGCCTGCCCGGCAGCGCCCGGCATCTGGAAACCGCGAGTGGCCTGGCGGTGGCCGGCCTCGGGGTGCTGTTTGTCTTTCTCGACTGAGGTCTGCCCCGGTGCTAGATTGCCCGGCTTCGGCCGAGGGACCGTGACGGGAGCGCCGCGCGGCGGGGGGCCGGGGAGGGATGCGGTGTACCTCGGTGTGACGAAGGAACTTCTCGACGCGCGCAACCTGGAGTACATCGAGCGCGCGCGCCACATCGCCGAGAAGGTGATGCGACCTCTCGCGGAGAAATACGACCGGGAGCAAACCTATCCCTGGGAGGTCCAGCGAGCGATCCGGGAGGCGGGACTGTCGGGCGTGTGGATCCCCAAGGAGTACGGCGGGGAGGGCGCAGGGATTCTCAATCTGTGCCTGGTCATCGAGCAGTTCTCGCGAGCCTGCGGCGGCATGGGTGTGGCGTACGCCGTCAACGCGCTCGGCTCGTTTCCCATTCTTCTCGGCGGCACCGACGAGCAGAAGCGCCGCTGGCTGCCGGATATCGCCTCGGGAGAGAAACTGATCGCCTTCGGTCTCTCCGAGCCCGAGGCGGGCTCGGATGCGGCGTCCATGACCACCCAGGCGAGGCGCGAGGGGGATGTCTACGTCCTCAACGGTTTGAAGAAGTGGAATACCGGCGGGGCCGTGGCGTCGCTCAACACGATCTTCGCCGTGACCCAGCCGGGGCGGGGAGCGCGGGGCATCTCGGCGCTCGTGGTCGAGCAGGGCACGCCCGGCTACCGCGTGGGCAAACACGAGGACAAGATGGGCATCCGCTGCGTTCCCGTGGTGGAGATCCATCTCGAGAACTGTCGCGTGCCGGCGGCGAACCTGCTGGGCGGCGTGGAAGGACTGGGCTTCAAACACGCGATGATGACCCTGGACCTGGCGCGGCCGGGCGTGGCGGCGCAGGCGCTGGGGTTGGCCCAGGGGGCCTTCGAGCTGGCCCTCGAGTACACGGGCCGGCGCAAGCAGTTCGGACAGGCGATCAACACCTTCCAGGGGATCCAGTGGATGCTAGCGGACATGGCCACGGAGATCGAGGCGGCGCGCCAGCTCGTCTACGCCGCGGCCCGGGCGGCCGACGCTGGGGCGCGCAATCTGTCCAAGCTCTCGGCGATGGCCAAACTCTACGCGACCGACGTGGCGATGCGAGTGACCACCGACGCCGTGCAGCTGTTCGGCGGCTACGGTTACATCAAGGATTACCCGATCGAGAAGTACATGCGGGACGCGAAGATCACCCAGATCTACGAGGGCACGAATCAGATTCAGCGGCTGGTCATCGCCCGCAGCCTGTTGCGCGAGGCCGCCTCGGGGGCCGCGTCCCAGTGACGCGGCGGCGGGCGCCAAAGCGGCGCGCGGATGGCCGCCCAGTGTCAGCGTGGCGTCGGCAGTGGACAGGGGATGTCCACCCCCCAGGCGGAGCGGGTAGCGAAAAACCCGGGATTCGCGGCTCCGGGGCGAGCTGGGGGCGGCAGGCGGATGCTGGCATTTTGCTTGCTCTCTCGCTGGGGTGCGACATGACCTCCTCCTGGTCAGTGTCACGCCCCCTCCGGGTCTGATGGCCATGCCCCCCCGCAGGCCCGGAGGGGGTGGACTTTTTTCCGGGAACGACCACCCAAGGGACGCGCGTGCGAGGGGAGCTTGAAGTGCGCCTGCTCGACGCGGCCGTGGATCTCATGGGCCGCGCGGGGCGGCAGGCCGCGCTCGAGATCTGCGGGGAGAGCATGCGCCCCAGCCTGGAGCCGGGCGATCAGGTGGCCGTGGCGTTCGGGTCGGCGCGCCCCAGGCGGGGCGATCTGCTGCTGTTCCGTCAAGCAGGGCTGCTGGTGGTGCACCGCTTCCTCGGTCGCACCCGGCGCGGAGGCCGGACCGTGTTGCGCACGCGTGGCGACGGGGCGCCGAGGCTCGACCCCCCGCTGGCTGCAGAGCAGGTCCTCGGCCGCGTCGTCGCCGTGCGCCGCGGGGCGCAGTGGTTCGATCTCGGCGCCACCCGCGCGCGTGCCTACGCCTGGGCCCTGGGCTGGCACGGGCTCCTGTGGGGCCTGGCGGCCGGCTGGGCGGAACGCATGCACCCCGCGCTGGGCGTCCGACTTCGGCGCGCGGACCGTGCGCTGCTGGGACTCGTCCACCGGCTGTTTTTCCGCCCCTGCCATCCGCGCGCGGCGCCCCGCCCGGACAGGGCGCGCGAGGACGGCGCGCGGCCCTAGGGCGGGCGGGCTGTTATACTGCACCCGAGACACGAGCCGGGAAACGTTCCCATGGTGCAGGCCCTGCTGACCAAAATCTTCGGTTCCAAGAACGAGCGCACGCTGAAGAAGTTGCGCCCCATCGTCGAGCGCATCAACGCGCTCGAGCCCCACACGCGAGAGCTTTCCGACGAGGCGCTGCGGGCCAAGCAAGCCGAATTCCGCCAGCGCCACGCCCAGGGGGAAAGCCTCGACGAGCTGTTGCCCGAGGCTTTCGCTGTCGTGCGCGAGGCGGCCCGCCGCGTGCTCGAGATGCGGCATTTCGACGTGCAGCTCATCGGCGGCATCGTCCTGCACCAGGGCAAGATCGCCGAGATGAAGACCGGCGAGGGCAAGACGCTGGTGGCGACCTTGCCCGCGTATCTCAACGCCCTGACGGGGCGGGGCGTGCACATCGTCACGGTCAACGACTACCTGGCGCGGCGCGACGCGGAGTGGATGGGCCGCATCTACAGGTTCCTCGGGATGAGCGTGGGCGTGATCCAGCACGACATGGACGACCGGGCCCGCAAGGAGGCCTACGCGGCGGACATCACCTACGGCACCAACAACGAGTTCGGCTTCGACTACCTGCGGGACAACATGAAGTTCTCGCTGGAGGGCATGGTGCAGCGCGGCCATGCCTACGCGATCGTGGACGAGGTGGACTCGATCCTGATCGACGAGGCCCGCACGCCGCTGATCATCTCCGGGCCTGCCGAAGAGTCGACCGAGCTTTACTACCGCATCGATCGCATCATTCCCAAGCTGCGCCGGGGAGCGGTGATTCAGGGAGGCAAGGAGTACGAGTTCGAGGACACGGGCGACTACATCGTGGACGAGAAGGCCCGCACCGTGACCCTCACGGAGCAGGGCATCGAGCACTGCCAGAAGCTGCTCGGCATCGAGAACCTCTACGATCCCGCCTACATGAACGTCGTGCACCACGTCAACCAGGCGCTGCGGGCGCACGTCCTCTTCAAGCGCGACGTGGACTACGTGGTCAAGGACGGCCAGGTGATCATCGTGGATGAGTTCACGGGACGCCTGATGCCTGGGCGGCGCTGGAGCGACGGGTTGCACCAGGCCATCGAGGCCAAGGAAGGGGTGAAGATCGAGCGCGAGAACCAGACGCTGGCCACGATCACCTTCCAGAACTACTTCCGCATGTACGCGAAGCTGGCCGGCATGACGGGCACGGCCGATACCGAGGCCGTGGAGTTCGACAAGATCTACGGCCTGGAGGTGGTCGTCATCCCCACGAACAAGCCCTTGATTCGCATCGAGCATCCGGACGTGGTCTACCGCACGGAGCAGGAAAAATGGAACGCCGTGGTGGAGGAGATCGAGGCCTACCACGAGCGCGGGCAGCCGGTGCTGGTCGGGACGGTTTCCATCGAGAAGTCGGAAAAGCTCTCGGAATTGCTGCGCCGGCGCGGGATCAGGCACGTGGTGCTCAACGCGAAGTACCACGAGATGGAGGCGGAGATCGTGGCGCAAGCGGGCCGGCTGGGGGCGGTGACGATCGCGACCAACATGGCGGGCCGCGGCACGGACATTCTGCTCGGAGGCAACCCGGAGTTCCTGGCGCGCAAGGAGGTGCTGAGCCGCGGCACGGAGCCGGGCTCGCCGGAGTGGGAACCGGCCTACGCCGAAGCCCTCCTGCGCTACAAGAAGCAATGCAAGGAGGAGCACGACAAGGTCGTCAGTCTCGGTGGGTTGCACATCGTCGGTACGGAGCGCCACGAGGCGCGCCGGATCGACAATCAGTTGCGCGGCCGCGCGGGCCGGCAGGGCGACCCGGGGTCCTCGCGTTTTTTCCTCAGTCTCGACGACGACCTGATGCGCATCTTCACCGGGGAGCGGCTCAAGGCGGCGATGAAGCGCCTGGGGATGGAAGAGGGGGTGCCGATCGAATCCAAGATGGTGACCCGCGCCATCGAGCGGGCGCAGCGCCAGGTCGAGCAGCGCAACTTCGAGATCCGCAAGCACCTGCTCGAGTACGACGACGTGATCAACAAGCAGCGCA
This sequence comes from Acidobacteriota bacterium, assembly GCA_037447115.1. Lineage (GTDB taxonomy): Bacteria > Acidobacteriota > Polarisedimenticolia > Polarisedimenticolales > JBBIHH01 > JBBIHH01. The sequence continues at coordinate 83,216 of JBBIHH010000005.1, read as the reverse complement.
CCGAGGTCTACAGCCTGCGGCGCGAGTTGCTCGAAGGCAAAGAGCAGCGCGAGTACGTGTTGGGCAAGGCGCGCGAGCTCCTCGGTTACCTGATCGAGGATTACCTGGCCCACGAGGATGCGGCGGCGCGCCAGTACGATGCGTTCCGGCAGCAGCTGATCCATTTCTACGGTTTCGACCCGGAGGCGGAGGGCCTGGACCTGGCGGCGTTGCCGCTCGAAACGCTGGAAGAGACGCTGTGGGGGCGCGTGGTGCGCCGCTACGAGGAGAAGGAGTCGCGGGTGGGCGCGGAGCTCATGCGCCAGTACGAGCGCCACGTCCTGCTGCAGATCATCGATGCCGCGTGGAAGGATCACCTGCTGGCGATGGATCATCTGAAAGAGGGCATCGGGTTGCGGGCCTACGGGCAGCGCGACCCGCTCGTGGAGTACAAGAAAGAGTCGTTCGAGATGTTCGCGCAGATGAAGGAGCGCGTCGAGAACGACGCGGTGCGTTTCCTGTTCCGCATGGAGCCGATGAGCGAGGAGGAGCGCCGGCGCGAGGAGGAACGCCGCCGGCGCGAGCAGGAGCGGATCTTCGCCGCGGCTTCCCGCTCCCGGGCCGGGGCCGTGGCGACGGCCGCCGCGCCCGTGCGTCGCAGCGCCAAGGTGGGCCGCAACGATCCCTGCCCCTGCGGTTCCGGGAAGAAGTACAAGAAATGTCACGGCGCCCCGGGGGCCGTCCAGGCCGTACGCTGAACCCGGCTCGGACGGGCGCCGGCCATGGCGCGGCGGGCGGTTTCTTCTAGAATGGGCGCCACCCTCGTTCGGGAGGACGGATGCTCGAGTACCCGCTTCCGGAGGCGCTGACCTTCGACGACGTGCTGCTCGTACCGGCGCACTCCGCCGTGCTGCCCTCGGAGGTGGACACCCGCACGCGCTGCACGCGGGGCATCGTGCTGCACATCCCTCTCGTCTCCGCGGCGATGGACACCGTGACCGAGTCCCAGCTCGCCATCGCCCTCGCCCAGGAGGGAGGCATCGGGGTCATCCACCGCAACCTGCCCATCGAGGCCCAGGCAGCGGAGGTGGACAAGGTCAAGCGCTCCGAATCGGGGATGATCGTCAACCCCATCACCATGTCCCCCGAGCAGAAGGTCTACGAGGCCCTGGAGGTGATGCGCCGCTACCGCATCTCCGGCGTGCCCATCACCGACCGGGACGGACGCCTGGTGGGGATCCTGACGAACCGAGACCTGCGCTTCTGTACCGCCACGGACCGACCGATCCGGGAACTGATGACGACGGGCAACCTGGTCACCGTGCCGGTGGGCACCACGCTCGAGGAGGCGAAGGAACTCCTGCACCGGCATCGCATCGAGAAGTTGCCGGTGGTGGACGAGCAGTTCCGCCTCAAGGGGCTGATCACGGTCAAGGACATCCAGAAACAGATCAAGTACCCGCATGCGTGCAAGGACGAGCTGCGGCGCCTGCGGGTGGGGGCGGCGGTGGGCGCCGGCGCGGATGTCCTCGATCGGGCCCAAGCGCTCGTCGACGCCGGCGCGGACCTGCTGGTCGTCGATACGGCCCACGGGCACAGCGAGGGGGTGTTGCGGGCCGTGGAGCGCCTGCGCGAGCGCTTTCCCCACGTGCAGCTCGCAGCGGGCAATGTGGGCACCCGCGAGGGTGCGCGGGCGCTCGTGGAGCGCGGGGTGGACGCGGTCAAGGTGGGCGTGGGTCCCGGCAGCATCTGCACAACCCGCGTCGTGACGGGTGCGGGCATGCCGCAGATCACTGCCATTGCCGAGGCCTCGCGCGTGTGTGCCGAGCACGATGTGCCGGTCATCGCGGACGGCGGCATCAAGTTTTCCGGCGACATCACCAAGGCGCTCGCCGCGGGGGCCTCGTCGGTCATGATCGGCAGCCTGTTCGCTGGGACGGAGGAGTCCCCCGGCGACACCGTGCTGTACCAGGGCCGGACGTTCAAGGAGTACCGCGGGATGGGCTCGCTCGGGGCGCTGCGCCGCGGATCCCGGGACCGGTACTTCCAAAGCGACGCCTTCGACGAATCGGAGCTCGTCCCCGAGGGCATCGAGGGCCGCGTGCCGTACAAGGGACCCCTCTCGGCCCTCGTGCGCCAGCTCGTCGGGGGGCTGCGCGCCGGGATGGGCTACGTGGGCTGCAAGGACATCCCCACGCTGCAGCGGGAGGCACGCTTCGTGCGCATCACGAGCGCGGGTCTCAGGGAGTCCCACGCCCACGACGTGATCATCACCAAGGAGGCGCCGAACTACCGCCTGGAGTAGGCACACGGGCGTCTGGATCGGCTGCGGGGATCGGCCTAGGAAAGCTCGGGCGGTTCGAGGGTGAACTCCCGCGTCTGTTCGCCCAGGTCGCGCAGCCGCACGCGGATCGCCCGGCGGCGCATGGCGGGAGGGAGCTTCTCGCCCCATTCCACGACCACGACCGCGCCCCCGCGGTCGAGCTCGTCCAGCCCGACCGTGGTCAGCTCGCCAGGCGCGTCCAGCCGATAGAGATCCACGTGCGCCAGCGGTAGCCGGCCCCCACCGTAGAGTTGCACGAGCGTGAACGTGGGAGAGGTCACCTCTTCGGGCGGGATTCCCAGACCCTCGGCGATGCCTTTGACGAGCACCGTTTTGCCCAGGCCGAGGGCGCCCTCCAGGGCGATCCACTCCCCTCCGCGCAAGGCGGAAGCCAGCCTGCGCCCGAGCGCGCGGGTTTCCTCCTCGCTCCGCGTGCGGACGGTTCCCCCAATCTGCACCCCACCCCCGGCCCCGCGGCGCTCCCGCCGATCCGCGCGCCGCTTCACCACGCGTGAGGCTCGGCGGCGGCGGCGAGTTCGGCCAGAACCTGCGGGAGCGCCTGGATCAAGTCGCCGGCCACCAGGGACTCTTCCCCGAGCGTTTGGGCCACCAGGTCGCCTGCGCGGCCGTGCACGTACACGGCCAGGCGCGCGGCGTCGAGAGCCTCGAGCCCGCGGGCGAGGTAGGCGCCCACGATGCCGGTGAGCACGTCGCCGGTACCTGCGGTGGCCATACCGGGATTGCCGGTCGAGTTGAACGCCACCCTCCCGTCCGGCGCGGCCACGAGCGTGCGGTGCCCCTTGAGCACGACCACCGCACCGGTTCGCTCCGCCAGCGCGCGGGCAGCCACCAGCCGATCCGACTGGACGTCCGAGGTGCTCGTGCCCAGCAGCCGGGCCGCTTCGCCCGGGTGAGGTGTCAGGACGAGGGGCCACGCCCCCGCGCGCAGCCGTTCCGGGATCTCGGCGTACACGTTGAGCGCATCCGCATCGGCGACCGCCGGGGCGCCGCGCCGGTCCAGGAGTTCGTGCACGAGAGTCGCCGTCGGGCGGGCTGTGCCCAAGCCGGGCCCGAGAGCCAGTGCCTGCCTTCGCGCCAGGAGCTCCAGCACCCGCCCCAGCGCGGGCTCCGAGATGGACCCCTCTCGGGTTTCCGGAAGCGGTTCCGTCATCACCTCCGCCCAGTGCGAGGCCACCGTGGGCTGTGCCGAGGCGGCGGTAGCGACCGTGACGAGGCCCACACCGGAGCGCAGAGCCGCCCGGGCCACCAGGGCCGCGGCCCCGCTCTTGCCGCGCGAGCCAGCCACGACGAGCAGGTGCCCGAAGGTGCCTTTGTGGCTATGGGACTCGCGCCTGCCGAGCAGCGCCCGCACGGCTTGAGCGTCGAGCCACTCGTAACGCGGGCGCTCGGCTCGTACGACGTCGTCCGGGATTCCGATGGGAATCACCCGCCACATTCCGGCGTGCAGAGCCGCCGGTTCCGCCACGAGCGGGAGCTTCGGCCGGCAGAGGGTATACGTCCGATCCGCTCCCACCGCGGGACCCGTCACCGCCGCCGTGTCCGCGTCGAGACCCGAGGGCAGATCCACGGCAACCACGTCGGCGGCAGAGCGGTTGATGTCCTGGACGACCTCGCCCACGAAGCCGCGCGCTCCGCCTCGGGCCCCGGTACCCAGCAGGGCGTCGACGACGATCACGCGCCGCTCCAGCACCGCGCGCACGGCGGCCCAGGCCGCAGCGTCCGGGATCTCCTCGACGAGCAGGCCGCTGCCGCGGGCGGCACGCCACTGGATCTGCGCGTCACCCTGGAGCGCGCGGGCCTCGGCAAGCAGGAGCACGCGGGGCGGGACGCCGAGTCGCGCCAGATGACGCGCCGCCGCCAGACCGTCGCCGCCGTTGTTCCCCTTCCCGCACAACACGACCACGCCCCGGGCGGCTGCATCGGGGTAGTCCTCGAGCAGCGCCTCCGCCACGCCTCGGCCTGCGGATTCCATCAACAGCAGGCTGGCGATACCGAGCTCCTCGATGGCGCGGCGGTCCACGCGCCGCATCTCTTCTCCGGTGAGAACCTCCATCGCCCTGGCCTCGACTGGCGCGCAAGGTTAGTCCCCGGCCTTGCGCAGGGTCAAGCGCGGCGTGTGCTAGCCTGAGGCGCGCGCCCGCGGCGCGCCGACGAGGCAGGATGGCGCTGCGTTTTCTGACGGCCGGCGAGTCCCACGGGCCGGCCCTGTGCGTGATTGTCGAGGGGCTGCCCGCCGGCCTCGCTCTGGAGCGCGAGGTGATCGACCGCGATCTGCGCCGCCGCATGGGGGGCTACGGCCGCGGGGGGCGGATGCGCATCGAGCGCGATCGTGTGGAATTTCTCGGCGGGCTGCGCTTCGGGCGCACGATCGGGGCTCCCGTGGCGATGCTGATCCGCAACCTGGACTACGAGAACTGGCGCGAGGCGATGGACCCGGAGCGCGCCCCCGAGGCGGCCGCAGCCCGACGTAGCGTGACGCGCCCGCGCCCGGGGCACGCGGATCTGGCGGGCGCGTTGAAGTACGCCACGCACGACGCGCGGGACATCCTGGAGCGGGCGAGCGCACGAGAGACTGCGGCGCGCACGGCTGCCGGCGCTGCGGCGCGCTGCCTGCTGCGCGCACTGGGTGTCGAGGTGACGAGCCATACCGTGGCTGTGGGTGGGGTCCGCGCGCCGGATCTGCCCGAGGATGGCTTCGAGCGATTGCTGCAGCTTCCCGACGATGCGCCCCTGCGCTGCCTGGACGCGCAGGCCGTGCAGCGGATGGTGCAGGAGATCGAGCGCGCGCGGCAGGAGCGCGACTCGATCGGCGGCGTCTTCGAGGTCCTGGCCCAAGGGGTGCCGCCGGGTCTCGGAAGCCACGTCCACTGGGACCGCAGGCTCGACGGCCGGCTGGGCGGGGCGATCCTTTCCATCCAGGGCGTGAAGGCGGCGGCGGTGGGGGAGGGCATCGAAGCGGCAGCCCGGGCGGGCAGCGAGCACCACGACGCTATCGCCTACGACGCCGCCCGCCGGAGCTTCGTCAGGCCCACGAACCGGGCGGGAGGCATCGAGGGCGGGATGAGCAACGGAAGCACGATTCGCGTGCGGGGCTACCTCAAGCCTCTCGCCACCTTGCCGCGCCCGCTGCCCACGGTGGATCTCGTGACCAAAGAGGCGACGGAAGCGGCTCGCGAGCGCACGGACACGATCCCCATCGTGGCCGCCGGCGTGGTGGGCGAGGCGATGACCTGCCTCGTGCTGGCGGACGAGATGCTCCGCAAATTCGGGGGCGACCACGTGGAGGAGACCCGGCGCAACTTGGAGCAGTATCTTCGTGCTCTGGAGAGCTACTGAGCGAGAAACCAAAAAAAAGGTGGCGGAAGTTTTCCGCCACCCTTACGGCCAGTGCCTTGCGCTCCCCGGCGCGGGAGGCAGGCAACGCCTGGCGAGCGGAGCGGCGCAGGTTCCGGCCGGATCCCCCCCGTCGTCGGCCGGACCCTGCGCGCCCCACCTTAGGGTGTGACCCCGGGGAAACGTACCGCGGTGCGCGGGGACTGTAAAGCCGCAAGAGTGGACGGCTTTCTGCTTTTCCAGGACGGGGTTTTGCTCGGGCGCTGCTCGCTCTCCCCGGTGCAAGGCCACCCAGGCACGGGTCGAGACAAAAAGGGTGGGATTCCCGTTGACGCGGAACCCCGCGCGTTCGCAACAGGGTCCGCGAACACTTGGCGGGCGGGGGGGTTGGCCCCCCTCGGATTGGAATGGGTCGCCATCCGGCCGGGGAGAGCGAGCAGCGCCCGGGCGGGAACGAGACCTTCATGGGGTTTAACCTCCCCGCGGGGCCCGCGGCACCCGCACCGTGCCCGATCGGGGCGACCCTACCTCAGGTTCCGCGTCCGTGTCAAGGGGGTACGCTAGATATTGATGCTCGCGGGAAAGAGGTCCCAGGATATCGTGGTCGTCGAGATCGAGCGTCTCATTCCCGGAGGTGCCGGTCTGGCACGTCCCGGCGGGCCCGTGTGGATCATCCCCGGAGCGTTTCCCGGAGAGCGGCATCGCGTCCGGGCTGTGCGCCGCCGCCGGGGGTGGGTTCTCGGAGAGGTGGTGGAGCGGTTGAGTCCCGGAGGCGAGGGGAGGAAACCGCCTTGTCCGGTGCAACCCCGCTGCGGGGGCTGTCCCTGGATGCCCCTGCGGCGCCGAGCGCAGGGGCGCTGGAAGCGGGAGATCGTCGTGGATTGTCTCCGCCGGCTGGCAGCCATGGAGGACCCCCCGGTGGCGCCCACGCTGCTCGTTCCTCCCGGGTTGGGCTATCGGGATCGCGTAGAGCCCGTTGTCGCGCACCAGGGCGGCCGGGTCGTTTTCGGATTTCATCCTCCGGGGGCGGGGGGCGAGGTCGTGGACGTCTCCCGCTGCCTGCTGCTCCAGGAAGCCGGCCAGCCTTTGTGGTCGGCTGCCCGCGCGTGGTTCACACGGGGGCCGGGGCGGGAGGAGCCCGCGCTGCGCGACGGGGAGCTGCGCCTGCACGTACGGGTCTCTTCTCTGGGGAAGAGCCTTCTCGCGGTGGGCAGCCCCTCGGGCCGGCTCGCCTCGGCGGAGGCTTGCGCTCGATTCCTGAGGGAGCAGGTTCCCGGTTTCGCGGGCCTCGTGGTCTACAAGAGTTCTTCAAGACGGGGCCTTCAGCGCTTCAGGGTCGTGTGGGGCCGCGGGGAGCTCGAGGAGGTCGTGGAAGGGGTGCGCTGGCGCGTGCCGGCCCTGAGCTTCGCGCAGGTGCACCGCGCCGGCGCGGCACGGCTCGCGCGGGAGGTCGTGCGGCTGCTCGCGCCGCGCCGGGGCGACCGGGCGTGGGACCTCTACGGCGGGGTGGGGCCGTTCGCCTGGCTCCTCGCACGGCTCGGAGTGGAGGTGGTGGTGTGCGACGCCGATGGGGCGGCGGTGCGGGCGGGAGCGGAAGCGGCCCGGCGCGCGCGACTCCGCGTGCGCTACGTTCACGCGAGGGTGGAGGACTACCTCGGCTCGGCTGCGCCCGCTCAGGTCGACCTGGTGGTGGCCGACCCGCCCCGCACCGGCCTGGGCCCGCGCGTCCCGGCCGCGATAGCCGCGCGGCGCCCGCGCACCATCGTGCTCGTCTCGTGCGATCCTGCCACCTTCGCACGCGACACCGCCGGATTGCGGCAAGCCGGCTACGAGCTGAAAGAGGCGTTGCCCCTCGATCTTTTCCCCCAGACCGCCCATGTGGAGATCGTCGCCTCCTTCGTGCCGTTGCGCCCGACCTCGGCGGCTGCGGAGGGTCGTCCGGCATGACGCGCGGGCAACGAACGCTCTCGCCGCCCGTGCGCCTCGCCTTCGCCGACGCGCGGGGCCGGGTGTTGGAGCACCCGGACTGGGAACTCGCGGTCTTCGACGGCCAGCGCTGGCGCTTGCCCCTGGAAGAGGAAATCCTGCCGCTGCCCGCAGGGAGCGATCTGTTCGTGCTCGAGGGGCGGCTCGCCGTGGGTTACGACGCCCGCCGCGAGCGCTTCGAGGTGCTCGAGCCGACGCGCGGCTTCGCCGCCGCCTGTTTCTTGGCCCCCGCCTACCTGCGGACCGAGCTGCCGGCTTGCGTGCCTGTGCGCGGGGCGCCGGCCCTGCCGCTGTACGCGTATGCCCCGCTCGGCGTGCGCGAGGGCCGGCTGGTTTCCTGCGGCCTGCGCGTGGACCCGGATATCCGCCAGGACCCGTGGCGCTTCGACCTCGATGCCGTGCGCGAAGCCGTCGCGGGCCGTCGGCGCGCCTTCCCGCGCAACCGGCTCATCCGCCATCTGACCGTCTGCGCGCTGCAGTACCAGTGCCGGGCGGCGCAGAACTACTTCCTCGGCCGCTTCGAGGCACCCTTGCCCGCGGCTCCTGGGTGCAACGCCGCCTGCGTGGGGTGCATCTCCGCCCAGCGCCCGGAAGACGGCTTCGGCTTTCCCGCCAGCCACCGCCGGATCGACTTCGTGCCCGAACCCGGGGAGCTGGTGGAGGTCGCGGTGGGCCACCTCGAGGGTGTGGCCCGAGACCCGATCGTGAGCTTCGGTCAGGGCTGCGAAGGCGAGCCACTGTTGCAGGTCGACGTTCTGGCTCAGGCGATCCGCGGTATCCGTCGCGCCACCGCGCCCGGTGTGGTCCACCTGAACACGAACGCCTCGCGGCCCGAGGCCATCCAGGCCCTCTGCCGCGCGGGACTGGACAGCATCCGCATCTCGACGAACAGCGCGCGGTCCGAACTCTACGAGGCGTACTACCGACCCCGGGGCTACAGTTTCGAGGAGGTGCGACGCTCGGCGCGGATCGCCAAACAGGAGGGCGGGTTCGTGGCCTTGAACTACTTCGTGTTTCCCGGCGTGAGCGATGCGCCGCGGGAGCTCGACGCGCTGTGCCGCTGGATTGAAGCCGTGCCGCTCGACATGCTTCAGTTGCGCAACCTCAACGTGGACCCCGATGTCTATCTCGAGCGCATGCGGCCCTGGCTCGGCGAAGGGCAACCCCTGGGGGTGTGGCGCTGGCTGGAGGTGCTCCGACGGCGCTTCCCCGACCTGCGTCTGGGCTACTTCAATCCCGGCGACATTCGCCCCCGCCGCTGATTTCGTTCAGGGCAGCGGGCCCCCGGCCAGGGCCGCCAGGAGGGCTTGCAGAACGACGTTGCGGTTGAGATGAAAGCGCAGGTCGTCCCGCAGGCGCTCCAGGCTGCGCACGAGCTCGGCAGCCCGCCCCGGCGGGGTGCGCTGGGCGAGAGCCTCCAGAGCGGGCCGCGCATCGCGGTGCATGATCTCCGCCTGCGTGCCCTCCACCGCGAGCCGCAGGACATCGCGGGCCAGGGACTCCAGCAGTTCGAGGCCGGCCCAAAGGTCGTCCTCGTGGCCCGAGGGGAACGCGCGCACCCAGCGCGGGAGCAGGGCGAGCTGTTCCGGGTTCGCGCTCAGCGAGGACCAGGCTTCGAGGATGCGCGCCCGCTGCTCGGCCAGGGCCTCGAGGTCGAGCTCCAGGGCACGGCCCGGGCAGCCCTGAGCGAGCGCCGCGCGGGACTCGGCCTCGGGCGCGGGCATCCCGCGCCCGCGCAGGGCCCGAGCCAGCGCCGCCACCGGCAGCGGCGCGAAGCCGACGGCGAGGCAGCGCGAGCGCACCGTCGGCAGGAGCCGGTAGGGGCGCGACGTGACGAGCACGATCACCATCCGCCCCGGCGGTTCCTCCAGAGTCTTGAGCAGGGCGTTCTGCGCCTCCGCGTTCATGCGGTCCGCAGGCTCGATGAGGACGACGCGCCAGCGCCCCTCCCGCGGCGCGTGGGCCACGTGGACGGCGAGCTCGCGAATCTGGAACACCCGGATCTCCGCGCTGACCTTGCCCGTGCCTTCCTCTTCCTTCGCGTCCGCCAGCGAGGCGCCCTGGCGCAGCTCGCTCGGCTGGCGCCTGAGGACCATGAGGTCCGGGTGCGTTCCCCCGCGCACGCGACGGCACGGGCCGCAGCGGCCGCAGGCGTCGCCGCTGCCCGACTCGCACAGCAAGGTACCCGCGAAAGCCCGCGCCACCGTCCCCTTGCCCACACCCTCGGGACCGTAGAAGAGCAGGGCGTGGGGCACCCGCCCCACAGCGATGGCGCGCTGGAGGAGAGCGACCGGGCGCTCGTGCCCGAGAATCTCCGCGAAGCTCACGCCCCTTCCCCCAGTTCCGGGAAGAGATCGCTCAGGGCTTCGCGGACGCGCGCCTCGACCTCGGCCTCGTCCCCGTGCGCGGCGACGACATGGATCCGCTCGGGCTCCTCCCGCGCCAAGGCCAGGTAGCCCGCGCGCACGCGCTCGTGGAAAGCCAGGTCTTCCGCTTCGAAACGACCCTCGCGCTGCAAGCGGCCGGCGGCGTTGCGGTCCCGAGCGCGGCCGATCGCCAAGCGCGGGTCGAGATCGAGCAGGATCGTGCGGTCCGGCCGGAGATCGAGCGGGGGCCGACGGTGCAGGGCGCGCACCCATTCGAGGGCGAGCCCCCGGCCGTATCCCTGGTAGGCGAGCGAGGCGTCCGCGAAACGGTCGCAGACGACCACCCGGCCTCCGGCGAGCGCGGGCTGGATCACGCGCCCCACGTGCTGCGCCCGGTCCGCCGCGTAGAGCAGCAGCTCCGCGAGCGGATCGAGCGGCTCGCCCTGGGGGTCGAGCAGCACCTGGCGCAGGCGCTGGCCGAAGGCCGTGCCCCCGGGCTCGCGTGTCGTCACCACGGCCAAACCGGCCTCTCGCAAGCGCCGGGCGAGGCGCCCGATCTGGGTGGACTTGCCCGAGCCTTCGATGCCTTCGAAGGTGACGAAACGCCCCCGCATGGCAGGGCTCGAGCCTCGGTCGTCGCGGAGGGGCGTCATCGTCGACGCGAGCCTCCCGCCTCCCACACGGCGTTCTGGAAGTACGACTCTGCCGCCGCCCGGTCGCGGGCGATCTGATCGGCGAGCTCGGCGGGGGAGGCGAAGCGTCGCTCGTCTCGCAGCCGCTCCAGGAAACGAAGCTCCATGCGTTCCCCCGAGAGATGCCCCTCGAAGCCGAGCAGGTGCGCCTCGACGACGAGACTCGAGCCCCCGAAGGTGGGCCGCACCCCGACGTTCGTCACCGAGCCGTAGCGGGCGGCCAGAGCCAGCGCTTCGGTGATGTACACCCCGCGGGCCGGCAGCAGCTCGTTGTCCGCCTCCAGATTGGCCGTGGGGAAGCCGAGGGGTCCCCCGCGCCCTGCGCCCGGAACCACCGAGCCCTCGACAGCGAAGGGGCGGCCGAGCAGGCGGGCGGCTTCCCGCACCCGGCCCGCGCGGACCGCCTCCCGGATGCGGGTCGAGGAGACGCGCTCGCCGTCGACCGTGACCGCGCGCACCGCGTGTACCGCGAAGCCCAGCGCCTCCCCGAGCCGTCGCAGCAGCGAGACGTCGCCTTCCTGACCGCGACCGAAGCGGAAGTTCTCCCCCACGAACAGCGCCGCCAGGCGCAGGCGAGCGCCGAGGACCTCGCGGATGAAGCCCTCGGCGCTGCACGCGGCGAGGCTGCGGTCGAAGCGCTGGATCAGCACCGCGTCGGCACCGGCCGCCTCCAGCGCTTCGAGTTTCTGTCGCGGCGTCTGCAGCAGGGCTGGCTTGCGCTCCGGTGCGAGCACCGCCAGCGGGTGCGGCTCGAAGCTCACGACCAGGGCCGGCAGCCGGCGCCGGCGAGCCTCCGCCACCAGCGCGCGCAGGATCGCCTGGTGGCCGAGATGCACGCCGTCGTAGTTGCCAACCGTCGCGACCACGGCAGGTGCGTCCGCCGGGTACTGCTCGAGCCCCCGATAGACCTTCACGCGCTCAACTCCATCGCCCGGCGAGATAGAGCCCCCCATGCAGGAGCAAGTTCGCGTACACGGCCGCCACCACGTCGTCGAGCATGATACCCAAGCCTCCCCGCGCCCGTTCCGCGAGCCTCCCCGGCGGAGGCTTGAAGATGTCGAACGCGCGGAAGAGGAAAAAGCTCGCCAGGAGGACGCCTGCCGTGGGGGGCAGGAACCACATCGCCAGGAGCTGCCCGCAGACCTCGTCCACCACGACCTCCGCGGGATCGGGCTCTCCGAGCTCGCGGGCCAGAGTGTGCGCGGACCACAGGCCGAGCGCGAAGGCCAAGAGGCTGCCGCCGACGAGCCAAGCCGCGCCGCAGCGCCCGAGGGCCCAGGCGATGGCGAGCGCGAAAAGCGACGCGGCCGTGCCCGGCGCGAGGGGCACGCAGCCCACCCCGAGGACGGTCCCGAGCCACCAGTGCCAGCGCCGCCTGCCCCGCCGCGCCAGCACGGACTCAGGCGGCACCCACGATCCTCCCCACGAGGTCGTAGCCGGCGACGCGGGCGATGCGCACCTTGACGAAGTCCCCGGCCCTCGCCGTTCCCTCTTGGATCAGGACTTGCCCATCCACCTCCGGGGCCTGCGTGGGCATGCGCCCCACGAGGAGGAGTTCCGTCTCGGGGTGGGTTCCCTCCACGAGCACCTCCACCGTGCGTCCGACCCAGCGGCGATTGCGCTCGGCGGCGATCCGGGCCTGAAGCTCCATCAGGTGTGCCCGGCGCGCTTCCTTCACCTCCTGCGGGACATCGTCGCGCCCCGCCGCGGCCGCCGTACCCTCTTCGTGGGAGTAGAGGAACACGCCCAGGTGGTCGAAGCGCGCCGCCTGCACGAAATCCACGAGGCACCCGAAGGCGGCCTCCGTCTCGCCCGGGAAGCCGACGATCAGGGTGGTGCGCAGCGCCCCGTCGGGCATCGCGCCGCGCAGGGCCTCCAGCAGCTCGAGGTGGCGCTCGGCCGAGCCCCCGCGCCGCATGCGGCGCAGCACCTCGGCATCCGCGTGCTGCAGCGGCAGGTCCACGTACTTCACCACCCGGGGCAGGCGGGCCATCGTCTCGATCAGGCGGGGCGTGATCGTGTTGGGGTAGAGGTAGTGCACGCGGATCCAGCGCAGGCCCTCGACGGCATCGAGTTCTTCCAGCAAGCGGGCCAGGCCTTCCTCCAACCCCAGGTCGCGCCCGTAATGGCTCGAGTCCTGCGCGACCAGATTCAGCTCGCGCACCCCGGCCGCGGCCAGCCCGCGCGCCTCGCGCAGGATGCTCTCGAGACTCCGGGAGCGGAAGCGGCCCCGGAACGAGGGGATGGCGCAAAACGCGCAGCGATGGTCGCATCCCTCGGCGATCTTGAGATAGGCGCTCCAGGCCGGTGTGGTGCGCCGGCGCGGTGTGCGCTCGTCGTAGAGGTAGCGGGAGGGGCCCCAGATGGGCACGCGGCGGCGGACCGCCTCGCCCCGAACGAGCTCCACGATGCGCTCGATCTCGTCCAGGCCGACGAAGGCGTCCACTTCGGGCAGCTCGCGCACCAGCGCTCGGGAGTAGCGCTGGACGAGGCAGCCGGCCACGACGAGCCGGCGCAAGGTGCCGCGCTTCTTGAGCTGCGCGGCCTCCAGGATCGCCTCGATCGACTCTTCCTTGGCCGGCCCGATGAAGCCGCAGGTGTTGACGATCAGCACCTCGGCAGCCGCGGGATCGCGCACGAAGGCGCAACCGGCTCGCTCGAGGTGGCCCAGCATCACCTCCGTATCCACGAGGTTCTTGGCGCAGCCGAGGCTGATCACGCCCACCCGTAGCGGCGCCCGCGCCTGGTGCTGGGGGCGGGGGCCGCTCATGGGTACAAGCGGTGGATCTGCCGCGGGTAGGGGATCGCCTCCCGCAGGTGCGGGATGCCGCACAGCCACGTGACGCAGCGCTCGAGGCCCATGCCGAAGCCGCTGTGGCGCACCGTGCCGTAGCGACGGATGTCGAGATACCAGCGGAACGCCTCTTCCGGCAGGCCGTGCTCGAGGATTCTGCGGCGCAGCAGCTCGTAGTCGTGGATGCGTTGCGAGCCGCCGATGATCTCCCCGTAGCCCTCGGGGGCGAGCACGTCCACGCACAGCACGCGCTGGGGGTTCGCGGGATCGGGCTGCATGTAGAAGGCCTTGATCGCCGCGGGCCAATGGGTGACCATCAACGGCACGTCGCGCGCCTCGGTCAGCAGGGTCTCGTCGAAGCCGCCGAAGTCGTTACCGGGCTGGAACGGCGGCGCCCCCGCCTCGCGCATCCGCTGCTGGGCCTCGGGGAGCGAAAGGAAAGCCGCGGCCTCGTCGTAGGTCATGCGGGCGAAGGGGGGCCGCACGCGCTCGAGCCTGGAGGTGTCGCGCTCGAGAACCTTCAGCGGCTCGCGGCAGCGCTCGAGCACGCGGGCCACGACGTAGGTCACGAACTCCTCGATCAGCTCGAGCAATCCCGGCAGTTCGAGGAACGCCACCTCGGGCTCCACCATCCAGAACTCGGTCAGGTGGCGGCGGGTCTTGGATTTTTCGGCCCGGAAGGTGGGGCCGAAGCAGTACACGCGGCCGAAGGCCATGCAGGCCGGTTCGAGGTAGAGCTGGCCCGACTGCGTGAGATAGGCCTTGCTGCCGAAGTAGTCCGTTTCGAACAGAGTCGTCGTGCCCTCGCAGGCGGCGGGGGTGAGGATCGGCGAGTCGATGAGCACGAAGCCGCGCTCGTGGAGGAAGTCCCGGCAAGCCGCCGCAACCTCGTGCCGCACGCGCAGCACCGCCTGGGGTGTGCGCGAGCGCAGGTAGAGGTGGCGGTGCTCGAAGAGAAACTCGACGCCGTGTTCTTTGGGCTGGATGGGAAACTCCTCCGCTTCGTGGAGCACCTGCAGCCGCGAGAGCCCCAGCTCGTAGCCCCCCGGGGCGCGCGGGTCCCGCCGTACGGTGCCTTCGGCCTCCAGGGACGACTCGAGCGGGATGCGGTCGCAGCGCGCGAAGGTCTGCGGGTCCAGCGCGTCGGCCGCGGCGACGCACTGGAGATAACCGCTACCGTCGCGCAGGACGAGAAACTTGATCTTGCCCTGGGCCCGCTTGTGGTACAGCCAACCTCGCACGCCGACGCGCCGGCCCTCGTAGCGGGGCAGTTCCTCGATGTAGACGAAATCGCGCGTCATCTCAGCACGACCGTCCCCGCCGGCCTCTCTCCGGACGGACCCTCGCCCCGGGCCTCCGGCGCTCGGGCCGCGCTGCGATCTCGCTGCCTGCGCCCATCGACGATCCCGGGCGGGGGCTAGGCCTCCGCGGCCCGTTGCTTGGCCGCCTCGGCGATGATCTTCTCCTGGATCTGTGCCGGCACCTCTTCGTAGTGATCGAACTCCATGGTGAAGGTGCCGCGGTCGGAGGTCAGCGCCTTCAGCGTCGAGGCGTACGTCAACATTTCCGCCAGAGGCACGAGGGCGCGGATCACCTGGTAGCCGCCTTGCGCCTCCATGCCCTGCGGCTTGCCCCGACGGGCGGAAAGATCGCCCATGATGTCGCCCAGGGTTTCCTCCGGCACCGTGATCTCCACGGCCATCACGGGCTCGAGGATGGTCGGCTTCGCCTGCTTGGCGGCGTCCTTGAAGGCCAGCGAACCCGCGATCTTGAAGGCGAGCTCGGAGGAGTCCACCGGATGGTACTTGCCGTCGACGAGCGTCACGCGGAAGTCCACCACCGGGTAGCCCGCGAGGATGCCTTTCGCGGAGGCTTCCTCGATGCCCTTCTGCACGGCGGGGCGGAAGTTCTGCGGGATCGCCCCGCCGAAAATCTTGTCCACGAACTCGAAACCCTTGCCGCGCGGCAGGGGCTCGATTTCGATCACGCACACGCCGAACTGGCCGCGCCCTCCGGTTTGCTTCTTGTGTTTGCCCTCCACCGGACCCACCTTGCGGGTGATCGTTTCCAGGTAGGGCACCTTGGGCTGCTTGAGCACCGCGTCCACGCCGAACTTGCGCTTCATCTTGGCGATCGCCACCTCCACATGCAGCTGCCCGGTGCCCGAGAGCAGGAGTTCGTTCGTCTGCGGGTCGCGACCGACGCGCAGCACCGGGTCCTCCTCCGTCATGCGCGCCAGCGTCTGCGAGATCTTCTCCTCGTCGCCTCGGGATTTCGGTTCCACGGCGAAGGAGATCGCCGGGGCCGGGAACTCGATGGCGGGGTAACGGATCGGCGCGTGGGGATCGGCCAGGGTGTCGCTGGTGCGGGTGTCCTTGAGCTTCGCCACCGCCCCCAGGTCTCCCGCACGCAGCTCGCCGGCCGGCTCGAGCTGTTTGCCCTGGATCGTGGACAGCCCGGACATGCGCTCCGCGTGGCCCCGGACGACGTTCACGAGCGGCGTATCGGGCCGCACGGTTCCGGAGCAGACCCGGAACAGCGAGATGCGTCCGGCGAAGGGATCGGCGATGGTCTTGAACACGAACAAAGATACGGGCGCCTCGCTCGAGACCTCGCGCACCGCTTCCGCGCCGTCGTGCGGATCGCTCCCCTTCCAGGGGCCCCGCTCGTGCGGGGCGGGCAACCAATCGACGATGGCGTCGAGGATCGGTTGCACCCCGATCGGCCCGCCCGCGCAGCAGAAGACCAGGGGGAGAATCTTGCGCTCCAGCACCGCGCGCCGCAGGCCCGCGCGCAGTTGGGCGTCGTCGAGCTCGCCGGATTCGAAGAAGGCTTCCATCAGCGCATCGTCCGTCTCGGCGACCATCTCCACGAGCTCGGCCCGCGCCCGTGCCGCGGGCTCGACGAGCGCGGCCGGGATCTCCCCGGTCTCGGCCTTGCCAGTGCCGGCCGCGAAGCGCTGGGCCTTGCGGCCCACGAGGTCCACCACGCCCGAAAACTCCTGCTCCTGCCCGAGCGGCACCTGCACGGGCATCACCGTGCGCCCGAACCGCTCCCGCAGCGCTGCCACCAGCCGCTCCGCCGAGGCGAGTTCGCGGTCCATCTTGTTGGCCACCAGGACCACAGGCAGGCCGCGCTGCTCGGCGAGCTTGAAGGTCCGCTCCGTGATCACCTGCACCCCGGCCACCGGGTCCACGAGCAGCAGCGCCGCGTCCGCCACAGCCAGCGCGGAGCAGGCGTCCGCCACGAACGCCGCGTAGCCCGGCGTATCGAGGACATTGATCTTCGTCTCCCGCCACTCGAGGTGCGCCAGGGCCGTCTGGAGCGAGAGCTTGCGTTCCACCTCTTCTTCGTCGAAGTCGGTGATCGCGTTGCCTTCTTCGACACGGCCGAAACGCGGCACGGCTCCCGCCAGGAACAGCATGGCGGAGGCCAACGTCGTCTTGCCGGTGGCGCCGTGGCCGAGCAGTGCGACGTTGCGGATCCGCGACGTTTCGAAGGTCTTCATGGGCGAGGCCCCTCCGCGGCGGCTCCACGCGCGCGGCACCCCCGGGGCCGCGCCCCGGGATCGGTCGAACCCGCTCGGTGCAGAGGAACGCGCGACTATACCATAGGCACGCGCAGCCCCTCAATGCGCGCGGCTAGGCTTTCATGCGCAGGCCGCGCTCCTCGGCGATGAACAACCACCCCAGCACTTTGCCGATGTTGATCTCCCCCGCGACATTCCAGTAGTCGAGGTCGCGGTCGTGCCGGGACGAGGTGTCCTCGCGGTCGATCCCCTCGATTTCCTCCCGGATGGAGCGGAAGCGGCGCTGCCACGCCTGGAAGTTGCGCTCCCGCAGATCCACCCACCCCTCTTCGGCCCAGCGTTCCCGCCGTTCGGGGGTCGGTTCCGCCGTGTCCCACGCCGCCGGGATCACCATCCGCGGTCCCCGCAGCAGGCGCCGTCCGTCGGGGAGCAGGATCGGGATGCCCACCGAGAGGATCTCCGTCCGCAGCGACTGGTTGCGCTCGATCTCCGCCGCGCAGTCCTCGGCCAGCGCCGCGGGGGAGCTCTCCAGGATGCGCGCCACCGTGCCCCGGACGCGTCGCAGCAGCTCGGCTTCGAACAGCAGCTTGGACAACCGCGGCGGCCCGAGCATCTCGAACGCGACCGAAGCGACGCCGTGCTCGCGCTCCAGCGCCTCGAGCCGGCGCAGCGCCGCCTGCCTCAGGACACCCGCCCGGTACGTGGGCCCCATGCAGGCGTGGTCGAGCGCGGTCAACACCTCGTGGCCGGAGGCGATTCCCTGCAGCTCGAAGCGGACATGGCGCGCGATCTCTTCGGGCGTGACGAACTCCATCTGGCCCAAGGTCGTGACCACCTCGAACTCCGCACGGGAGAACATGCCGTTTTCCCCGGTGTCGATGAAAACCGAGCGCAGCACGTGCGGCTCGCCCTCGCCCAGCGGCGCGAACTCCCGCGACGCGCCGAGGTCCGGCTCCTCCTCGAGATCCACGGCCGCCTGGGGGGGGCAGTCGTAGAGGGGGATGGGACGCCCGCCGCGCAGGATCGGCCCGAAGCCGATCCGTTTCCAGGCGACGGCCGCCGCGGGCTTGATCTCCTTGACGATGGGTGCGTCGGGCGTGCGCGCCATGAGAAAGAGGAGCAAGGTGTGCGCTCCCGCCATGGCGGACTTGCTGAGCAGCATGCGCGAGGGGCGCTCCTCGCTGTGCGTGTAAGGGATGTTCAGCCCCATGCCTCCGGTGCCCGAGGTGCCGATCTTGATGTAGACTTCGCTGCCCGCGCGGCGCAGGCCCTCGTAGAGGATCTGGATGTGGCGGACGAGCTGGGGGGTGTAGAGCGTGCAGAGGTGCTTCTCGATCACGTGGCGGAAGGTCTCGATGCCATGGCCGGCGTCGAGATGCTCCAGCACCTCCTGCGCGGAACGGTAGAGGTCCTGGTAGGCGAGGGCCGTGGCCGTGTTGACGCAGTCCACGACGGCGTGCGGCCGGTGCTCCACCAGCAACCGGTAGAGAAACGAGCGCTGGAGCACCTCCTCGGTCAGCGGCAGCAGCGTGTCCTCGAGGATCATGCGCCGGCAACGCCGGTCGGCGAGCAGCCCCTCGCGGGGCGTGTCCTTCAGCTCGGTGCGAACGAACACGTTGCCGTGGACACCTAGAAGCTGCGCGGGGCTGTCGGGGAACTGCCGACGCAAAACCGCCAGCGCTTCGTCCACCTCCTCCCGGCGCAGGCTGCAGATCAGCAGGCGTCCGGGCCGTTGCGCGAGTAACTCGCGGCAGACCGCCAAGCCGACGAGCCCGGCGCCGCCGAGAACGAGAATCGTCCGTCCTTCCAGTTGCATCGGGCGCTCCTTTCGCCTTGCGAGCCATCGTGCCACAACCGGCGGCGCCGGAACCACGGAACTGCGGGAGCGCAGCGCTCGCTTGACGGGCCCCGCGGGGCGACCCTACGTTAGCGCCGGTCGGGGGTTCCGGTGATCGTCGTCTGTCCCGAGTGCCGCGCGCGCTACCGCATCGAGCCCGCCGTAGGTGGCGCGGGTCGCTGCCTGCGGTGCGAGGCGGTGTTCGACCTCAAGCCCCAGCCAGGCTACCTCGTGCGGGCGGTGGTGCCCGAACCGGCACGCCTCGCCTTCGGCATGGACGACCCCGCGCTCGCCCCGCGGCTGGTGGACACCGCCCTCGACCGCGCGCGCGAGCGCGGCGCCGCTGCCGCCCTCGTCTATCACGTGGAGGCGCCGGCCGAAGGCCGCCCGAGACCCCGACGGCGCACCGGCCGCGTGTGGTTGCGCTGGGGAGCGGCGGCGTCGGGCGCAGCCCTCGGGGCGGTCGTGGCGGTTGCGATCCCCGGAGTTTCCCTGTACGCCGCGGGGGGCCTCGCGGCGGCGGGTGGCCTGGCGGGGTGGGCGCTGGGGAGTCGGTGGGCGAGACCGTGAGTTCCACGGCGTTGCGGCTCGCCTGCTCGCGCTGCGGGGAAGCCCTTCCCGAGCGGGGCGAAGCGGTCGGCGCGTTCGGCGGTCTAGGGGTCGTACGCTGCCCCTACTGCGGCCGTCGCTGGACCGAGCAGCCAGAGCCCCGAGAGATCCCTGCCTGCGAGGGCTGCGGCTCGCCTTACCTCGAGTCCACAGGGGTCGAGGTCCCCGCCGAGTGCCCGGTGTGCGCGACCCTGCCCCGCGGCGAGCCGATCGAGGCCGGACTGGCCCAGGCGGCCGCAGCCGAACTGCGCGGAGCGCTGGCGGCGAGTCGCGAGTTCGTGGGCTCGGAGACGTTGCAGGTCTATCTCGACGCTCTCCTAGGGCGGCTGGTCCAAGCCGTCGGACCCGCTCGGGCTGGCTCCCCCACGGTCGCCGTGTTCGACGACTCGCGTTTGCTGAGCCTCGCGATTCCGGACGGGACCGTCGTGCTCAGTACGGGTCTTCTAGCATCCTGCGGCGACGAAGCGGAACTCGCGTTCGTCGTCGGTCACGAGGTCGCCCACCTCGCGTCGGAGACGAGCGCGCGTCGGCTCGTGGGTGCGGGTCTGGTGTCCGTCGCGCGGGGGAGCGAGCCGCAGGCCGCCTGGAACGAAGCGGCGGAGGGCGTCTTGCTCTTCGGCTACGGGGACGCGCAGGAGCACGCGGCGGATCGGGTGGCCGTCGAGGCGGTGCGCCGGCTCGGGTACGATCCGGAGGCGGCGATGCACTGGCTCGAGCGGTTGGAGCGGCGTGGCAGGCGCGCGGACCCGGCGGTCGGCCCCTGGGCCCTGGCCCATCCGCCGGTGTCCCGGCGCCGCCTGGAGCTCGACCGGGTGCTCGCCCGCAGCGCCCCGGCGTGCGGAACGGGCAAACTGAATCGCGAGGTGTTCCAGCGCATGCTTCAGCGCAGCCGCCCGTGGACACCCCGTCCTCTCGCACCCGCGGCGCAGCCCAGGCCGCGGCGCAGGCGGTCCTGGGGGTGGGCTGCGGCCGCGCTGGCGGCGCTTGCCTTTCTCGCCGCGTGGCTTCTCTGGGCGATGCCGACCCGCTGACGGACCCGGGTTGGCGGGCGAGCCGCCAGCGCTGGTATGCTCCCGATGCCGCGCCTACCGGCGGCAGCGTCCGGGGGGCGGGTCAGGGTGTCGGGGCTCCGGGTCTGGCCCCGAACGCTCGGCGCCCTTTGCCCGAGCGCGCTCCAGGCTCCCCCCGGAAGACGACTTCGAGGACCACCCGCCGAACCCCGCAGCGCTCGGAGCGATGTTCGGCCGATGAAGGTCGAGGATTTCGACTACGAGCTTCCGCCCGAGGCCGTCGCGCAGGAGCCGCTGCCCGAGCGCGATCAGGCGCGCCTGCTCGTGGTGCCGCGTGCGGGCGGAGAACTCGCGCACCGCCGCGTGCGCGATCTCCCGGAGCTGCTGTGTCCCGGGGATGTGCTGATTTTCAACGACACGCGCGTCCTTCCGGTCCGGCTCTACGCGCGCCGCCCCACGGGAGGGCAGGTGGAGCTGCTGCTTCTGGAGCGGGTCGGCGAAGGGCGCTGGAGCTGCCTCGCGCAACCCGGACGGCGCCTGGGGACGGGTTCATGGCTCGTGTTTCCGGACGGCCGGCAGGCGCGCCTCCTCGCTCGCGCAGGGCCCTTCTGGACGCTCCAGTGGACCCGCGAGCCGGAAGACTGGCCCGCGTGGCTCGCGCAGCACGGCAGGATGCCGCTGCCGCCCTACATCCACCGCACGCGCGACGATTCGCGCTGGAGGCTCGACCGCGAGCGCTACCAGACGGTGTTCGCGAGCCGGCCAGGCGCCGTGGCCGCCCCCACGGCGGGGCTGCACTTCACGCGGGAACTCCTGGAGCGGATCGAGGCGCGCGGGGTGCGCTGCGCCTTTCTCACGCTCCACGTGGGGGCGGGCACCTTCCTTCCGGTGCGCGCCTGGCGGGTGGAGGAGCACCGGATGCATGGGGAAGCGTTCGAGATTCCGCCCCAGACCGCCGAGGCCGTGGCCCGAGCGCGCGCCGCAGGGGGGATCGTGGTGGCCGTAGGGACCACAGTCGTTCGCGCTCTGGAGACGCAGGCCGAGCCGGGCCGGCGCATCCGCCCGGGCGCAGGGCGCACGGAGTGTTTCATCTACCCGGGCTACGAGTTTCGCGTCGTGGACGCCCTGGTCACCAATTTCCATCTCCCGCGCTCGACGCTGCTGATGCTGGTCTGCGCCCTCGCGGGGCGGGAGCGAATCCTCGAGGCCTATCGCGAGGCGCTGCGCCTGGGTTACCGTTTCTACTCCTACGGGGACGCGATGTTCGTGACGCCCCTGCGGGAGCGACAGTGAGGGGCTTGCGCTTCGAGCTTCTCGCCGCGGACGGCCGTGCGCGCCGCGGGCGGCTGTGGACACCGCGGGGGTGCGTGGAAACCCCCGCGTTCTTGCCGGTGGGTACGGCGGGTGCCGTGAAAGCGGTCACACCCGAGGAGTTGCGCGACGCGGGCGCGCAGATCGTGCTCTGCAATACGTACCATCTCTACCTGAGGCCCGGGCACGAGATCGTCCGGGAACTCGGCGGGCTGCACCGCTTCATGCACTGGGAGGGCCCGATCCTCACCGACTCCGGGGGGTTTCAAGTCTTTTCGCTGGCGAGCCTGCGGGAGGTGGACGATGGCGGCGTGCGCTTCCGCTCCCATCTCGACGGCTCGCTCCACGTGTTCACGCCAGAGAAGAGCATGGAGGTGCAGGCGGCGCTGGGCTCGGACATTGCGATGGTCCTCGACGACTGTCCCCCCTGGCCGGCACCGCGGGAGGTCGTGGAGCGCTCGGTGGCGCGTACGACGCAGTGGGCCCGCCGCTCTCGCGAGACCTACCGGGGCCCGGGGGCGCTGTTCGGCATCGTCCAGGGCGGGACCGACCGCGAGCTGCGCGAGCGCAGCGCCCGGGAACTCGCGGCGCTGGACCTCGCCGGTTACGCCGTCGGGGGCCTGAGCGTCGGCGAGCCTGTGGAGCTGATGCACGCCACCGCGGCCTTCACCGCGGAACTCCTCCCCGAGGACCGGCCGCGCTATCTGATGGGCGTGGGGCGGCCCGAGGATCTCGTCGAAGCCGTGGCCGCAGGTTACGATCTCTTCGACTGCGTGATCCCTACCCGCAACGCGCGCAACGGTCTGCTGTTCACCTCCCAGGGCCGCGTCCACATCAAGCACAGCCGCTACAAGCGCGATGGAGACCCCCTGGATCCGCATTGCCCCTGCGCGACGTGCCGGCATTACAGCCGCGCCTACCTGCGCCATCTCTACCTCGCGCGCGAGATCCTCGCCGCGCGCCTCCACACGCTGCACAACCTGACCTATTACCTCGGATTGATGGCCCGCCTGCGCGCGGCCGTCGCGCAAGGCGAGTTCGGGCGGGTGCGGGAGGCCGTGCTGCGGGAGACGACCGCCGAGGCCCCCGCGTGAGCTCGGGCAAGCTGGTGTTCGTGGGCGACGTGCACCTCGAGCCGGACGATCCGGCCGGGGGGGCGTTCCTCTCTTTCCTGGAGCGCCTGGCCGGGTTCGCGTCGCGCGTGGTCCTGCTGGGGGACCTCTTCCCCATCTGGATCGGCCAGCGGAAGCTGGAACGCCCCCACCAGCGGCTCGTCGTCGAGCGCCTGCAGGCGCTGCGGCGCGCGGGCGTGGAGGTGGTCTACGTCGAGGGCAACCGCGACTTCCGCATCCGCTCCGCCTACCTCGGGCTGGCGTTCGATGCCGTCAGCGAGGGCGAGTTCGCCCAGCCCTGGGCGGGGCGCACCTGGCTCGCGATTCACGGCGATCTCGCGAACCCGCGCGACCGCCTCTACCGCATCTGGCGGCGCGTCGCACGCTCGGGCGCCGCCTGGGGTCTTTTCCGCGCGCTTCCGCCGAGCCGGCGGCTGGCCGTGGCCGCCTGGCTCGAGAGGAGGCTGCGGGAGGCCAACCCGAACTTCAAGGGAGGGCTCCCCGAGACCACGGTGCGGGCTTACGCAGCCGAGCGGCTGGCCCGAGGCTACGATGCGCTCGTCTTGGGGCACTTCCATGTGGAGCGGTTCTTCGAGGTCGAGGGCAAGCCGGTCTACGTGCTGCCGGAATGGCGGCAGAGCCGCCGCCTGCTCGAAGTCTCGCGCGAAGGGAAGGCGCGCTTCTGCGATGCCCGCGCGCTCTGGGGCCGGGCGGGGGTGTGAGGGCGCTCGGGGACAGCGGGGCATCCCCTTGCGGGGATCGAAGGCGGCGCACCCCCGCGCGGCCGAGGAATCGCCGTCAAATTTCTCCGGAGGGGGCTGCGGGTGGTTCGGCCTCGACCGGAGCCGCCGGTGCGTGACGCGGCTCGCGGATCATGAACTTGCGATCGAGCGGCTGGAAGCCGTCCGCGGCCTCGATGAGGGACTTGGCCGTGCTGCGCGGGAAGCCCACGACCTCGACCCGGGGCCCCATGGCCTTCACGCGACGCACGAGGGAGGTGAAGTCGCCGTCCCCCGACACGAGGACCACCACGTCCAGCTTGGGCGCGGCGTCCAGGATGTCGAGGGCCATCTCCATGTCCCAGTCGCCCTTGGGCGGGCCGTCGGCGCGCACCTTCAGCTGCTTGCGCCGCACCGTGATCCCTCGCTGCTCCAGGAGGCTGATGAACCCGGACTGGTCGATTTCTTTCGTTTCCACGACATAGGCGGTCGCCTGCAAGAGCTTGCGATCCCGCGTCACCGCCTGCAGCAGGGCGTCGAAGTCGAGCTTGCCCTTCAACTGCCGCGCGCCGTAGTAGACGTTCTGCACGTCGATGAACACGCCGAGCCGGGAGGCCTTGCCGCTGCGGCGGCGCGGTGCGCTGGGTGCGGGTGCGTGGGCTTCCGCGGCGAGGCGGCGCTCGATCTCCGCGCGCCAGCCGCGTAGCTCCTCGACGAGCTGGGTGAAGAGCGAGGCCGTTCGGCTCTGGTGCTGCTCCAGGCGCGCGCCCAGGCTCTCGATGGCCTCGCGAAGCCCACCCAAGGCCCCTTCCGGCGGCGAGCCAGCCGCGCGAGCACGGCTCTCTTCGGTCGCGCGGGCGAACCGGCGCGCGAGCTGGCGCACGGCGCCCTCGAGCGCGGCGAAGCGCTCGCCGAGATCCGCCGGGGCCGCCTGAAGGGGGGCGCTGCCGAGGCGCTGCAGGTCGCGGCGGAGCTTCTCGGTCAGCATGCGGGCTTCCGCCAGCTCCCCCTTGCGCTGCACGAGGTCTTTCTTGAGCAGCTTTTCGTTCTCCCGCGCTTTGCCCAGCTGGTCCTCGAGGTGCTTGATTTTCTTGCGCAGCTCGGCGGCCTGCTTGCGCAGGCGGGCCACCTCGCGCTCGGAGCGTTCGAGCGCCTGCGGGTCCGCGGGCGCGGGCGCCGCCAGAGGCACCTGGGGGCGCAGTTCCTCGAGCAGCGCATCGTCTTCGCTCCCGTGCAGGCGGCTGGCGAGCAGGAACAGGTGCAGCCCCAGGGTGCCGTCCGTCGCGACTTGTTCGCCCACCCGGACGCGACGCGCTCGCTCCTCGGCGCCGAGCTTCGACCATTCGCGCAGAGCGGGCTGAGCTTCGCGCTGCAGGAAGCGCACGACCGTGCGCCGCACGGCGGCGTCGCGCCCGCAGCGCTCCAGGATGTCCTGGAGCAGGCGCTCGCGGTGCTGCGAGCGTGTCCTCAGACCGGGATAACGCACACCGCACAGCGTCGCCAGGCGCGCCAGGCGCGTCTGGTCGAGCATCCCGTCTACCGCGCGCCGGAGCCCCTCGAGGCCCAGGCGCTCCGCGATCTGCAACTCGGCGCGACTCACGCGAGACCCTCGCTGTCTCGAGCGCCGCCCCCCTCGGGGCCGGCGCGCCGCCAGATTAAACTACGGCGCTTCAATAAGATAAGGCTCTCGAGCCACGCAGGATCGGCGGGGCTATTATAGCGCCCGGGCACCCGGGTTCACGGGAGAGAAACGGGGAGGCCGCCGGATGGTCGTCGGGCTGGGGAGCGATCTCGTGGATGTGCGCCGCCTGGCAGCCATCCTGGCTCGGCGGGCGGAGCGGTTCCTGGAACGCGTGTTCACTCCGAGCGAGCGCGAGCTGTGCCGGCGGCGTGCCGACTCGGCGCGGGCCTTCGCCGCGCGTTTTGCCGCCAAGGAAGCCTGCATGAAGGCCCTGGGGACGGGTTGGGGCCAGGGTGTGGGATTCCTCGATGTGGAGGTCGTCGGAGGGGCGGGCAGTCCACCCCAGCTGGTGTTGCGGGGCGCAGCCGCCGAGCGCGCCCGCAAGCTCGGCGTGCGGGGCATCCACGTGAGCCTGACCCACGACGGCGATTACGCCGCTGCGGTCGTGGTGCTGGAGGGTTGAGGACGCCCAGGGGCGGCGCGGGCTCAGCCTTCCCGGCGCAACTCGATCAGGCCCCGCTCGAGCATGCGGAGGAGCGCCCGCAGGGCTTCGAGTTCGCGGATGGGGCTGATCTGGAGGATGGACTTGATGTCCCAGGCCCCGTTGATGCGGCTGAGCAGGAAGAACTCCTCGGGGGAGAAACGATCGCCCGTCAGGGCCTCGAGGGGACGCGTCAGCACGGGAACCGCGTTGGCCGGCAGGCGGTCCCGGTAGACGGCCTCGACGAAGGCCCGCTCGGCCTCGGCGAGCAACGCGCCCACCCGTTCCTCCCCCGGGTGAGCCTCGTAGGCCCGGTTGAGCAGATCCAGCGCCGCGTCGTAGTCCCCGCCCTGCACCATCCCGCGGGCGACGGCCAGGTCGCGTTCGAGAGGGTTGCCCGCGGGGCGGGCCGGGACGCTGCCTGCGCTGGCCCCGCCTGCGGCAGCCCCCCCTGCCGTACCGCTCGCCGGGGAAACCGTGTCGCTGCGCTCCAGCTCCACGAAGCCCGCCCGGTACAGCTCGAAGAGCAGCTTGAGCGCCAGGTATTCCGAGGTGCGCGCATGGAGCAGGATCTCGGCCAGCTTCTTGCGCCCGTCCACCGCCCCGTAGACGCGGCGAGCCGCCGCGTGCTCCAGGAGGCCGGGGGGAGGCTGCTTGGGCGTGCGCCGGAGCACGATGTCGCCGTCGGGAAAGACGCGGCGGATGCGGCGCATCTCGTCCAGGCGCTGCAGTCCCCGCAGCAGCACATCTTCCACCGCGAGGTCCACCGGGAACGCGATCTCGCCCTCGGGCACCTCGTCGTCCTGAAAGCGGAAGACCGCTTCCTCCCACTCGAAGAGGCTGAACAGGATCTCCTCGGCCTGCGCCTGGAGCAGCCGCCTGAGTTCCGTTTCGTTGAGCGCACCCATCTCGACCAGCGTCGCTCCCAGGTGCCGTCCGCTGAGTTCCTGCCGCGCGAGGGCTTCGCGCAGGGTTTCCTCCGTGATCCTGCTGCGGGAGACGAGAAACTGGCCGAGGAACTGGCGGGGCTCGTCGGAAGCGCACGACACGACCCGCCCGTTGCGGAAGGCGATGCGCTTGGCCACTTTCTGGCGCTCCACCCGCAGCCAGCCCGATTTGCGGGCCTGCGCCACCCACTGCAACAGATCGGGCAGCGGCATCGTGGACAGGGTGCCGACCAGAGCCACGGCGCATCTCCCGGGCGCTCCCGCGCGGGGCGGGCTGCCCCCGAAAAATCTAGGTCCCGCGCGGGGAAGGGCAAAGAGACTCAGCTGAACGCGGCAATGCCCGTCAGGGCTTCTCCGAGGATCAGCGTGTGGATGTCGTCCGTGCCCTCGTAGGTGTAGACCGCCTCGATGTTGCAGAAATGCCGCCCTGTCTGGTACTCGTCGGCGATCCCGTTGGCGCCGAGGATCTCCCGGGCCAGCCGGGTGCACTCGCGAGCCACGCGGCAGCCGTTCATCTTCGCCATCGAGATGTGGGTGAAGCTCGCCCGCCCGGCGTCCTTGAGGCGGCCCACCTGGAGGTTCAGCAGTTGGCTCTTGGTGATTTCCGTCGCCATCCACGCCAGCTTGCGTTGGAGAAGCTGGAACGACGCGATGGGCCGCCCGAACTGCGTGCGGGACAAGCTGTAGCGCAGCGCCTCGTCGAACACCGCCATGGCCATGCCCACGGTCCCCCAGGCGATGCCGTAGCGCGCCTGGGTGAGACAGCTCAGGGCCGCCTTCAGGCCCCGCGCTCCCGGAAGCTCCGCGTCGAGGGGCAGCTCCACGTCCTGGAAGTTCAGCTCGGAGGTCACCGAGGCGCGCAGGGAGAACTTGCCCGTGTGGTCCTTGGCGGAAAAGCCGGGCCGCCCCTTTTCCACCAGAAAACCGCGAATTCCCTCGTCGGTGCGCGCCCAGACCACCGCCACGTCGGCGATCGAGCCGTTCGTGATCCAGGCCTTGGTGCCGTTGAGGATCCAGCGGTCCTGGCGCCGGACGGCGCGCGTTTCCATCCCGGAGGGATCGGAGCCGTGGTCGGGCTCCGTCAACCCGAAGCACCCGAGGACCTCGCCCCGGGCCAACGCGGGAAGCCAGCGCCTTTTCTGCGCCTCGCTGCCGAAGGTCGCGATCGGGTACATCACGAGCGAACCCGTGACGGAGACGAAGGAACGCAGTCCCGAGTCGCCGCGCTCGAGCTCCTGGTTGATCAGGCCGTAGGCGACGTTGTTGAGGCCCGCGCAACCGTACCCCTGGAGGTTCGCCCCCAGCAGCCCGAGTTCCGCCAGCTTGGGCACGAGCTCCATGGGGAAGGTGCCGCGCGCGAAATGTTCGCCGATGATCGGCAGCACCTCCTCGGTGACGAAGGCCCGCACCGTGTCGCGCACCATGCGCTCCTCCTCGGTGAGCAAGCCTTCGATCTCGACGAAATCGAACCCTCGGTACTCGCGTTCCAATCCCATGGGATCCTCCGAGCTAGACGGGAGCCGGCTCTTGCGAGACCCGCGTGCCGGCCGCGCGCGTTGCCTGGGTCGCGGCCCACCGACGATCCATCGCCCGTCTGCGCACCGTGCAGGTCGCGCGACCGATGCCCCTCAGCGGTGCTGCCACCGGGGAGCCCGCTTTTCGACGAAGGCCCGCAGCCCCTCCTCGGCGTCGCGAGAGCGCATCAGCTCCTCGAGGTAGTAGCGCCCCAGGGCGCGGTACGCCTCCTCGACGGTTCCGCTGCGCGCCAGCCGCACCGCCCGCTTGGCGTGCCGCAGCGCCGCGCCGGACAGGCCGAGCAGCCGCTCGAACCAGCGCTCCACCTCTTCGGCGAAGCTCGCCGCGGGGAAGGTGCGGTTGACGAATCCCATGCGCTCGGCTTCGGCGGCGCGGACCGTCTCGCCCGTCAGCAGCAGGCCCAGGGCGCGCCGCTCGCCGATGGCCCGCGGCAGCAGCACGGAGGCCGGAGGGGCGAAGACACCGAGACGGATCTCCGGCAAGCCGAAGGTGGCATTCTCCGACGCGAGGCAGAGGTCGGTCGCCAGGGCCAGCTCGCAGCCGCCCCCGAGCGCAGCGGCCTCGACCACGGCGACGGTGGGCACCGGGACGCGCTCGAACGCGAGGCACAGCCGCTCCAGGGCTTCCATCATCGGCCGCAGGGCCTCGCCCATGTGCTCCCCGACGTCCACGCCGGCGCAGAAAGCCTTGCCGCGGGCGTCGAGCCGCACCGCCCGCACGTCCGGGTCGGCGGCCGCCGTCTCCAGGGCCTCGGCCATCGCCTCCATGAGCGCCGTCGTCAGCACGTTCAGGGGTGGACGGTCGAGCGTCAGTCGCAGCAGGGGACCTTGCTTGGCGACGATCAATCCTTCCATACGCGTTCTCCTGCCCGCGCGCGCCTCACGCGGGCCGCTCCAGCAGCAACGCCCCGCCCATCCCGCCGGACACGCACAGGGTGGCCAGCCCGAGCCGGGCCCCGCGGCGCGCCATCTCGTGCAGCAGGGTAACCACGATCCGCGCACCGGAGCAGCCGATGGGGTGACCCAGCGCGATGGCGCCGCCGTTGACGTTGAGTCGCTCGGGGTCGAGGTGCAGCTCGCGATCGACCGCCAGGACCTGTGCCGCGAAGGCTTCGTTCAACTCGACGAGATCCACGCGCTCCAGCGCGATCCCCGTGGCCCGCTCCAGCTTGCGCACGGCGGGGACGGGGCCGAGACCCATGAGCGCGGGATCCACCCCCGCGACGCTGTAGCCCACCACCCTCGCCCAACCCTCGACACCCAGCCGCCGCGCGGCGCTCGCGGAGAGCACGAGCGTGGCGGCGGCGCCGTCGGTGATCCCGCTGCTGTTCCCGGCCGTGACCGTGCCGTTCGGGCGAAAGACGGGCTTCAGGCGGGCCAGGCTTTCCGCGGTGACGCCGTCGCGCGGGTGCTCGTCCTCGCTCACGCGCCGCGTGCCGTCGCGCGACGGGAGCTCGACGGGGACGATCTCGTCGCGAAAACGCCCGCTCTTGCGCGCGGCCTCGCATCGTTGCTGCGTCCGCGCGGCGTAGGCGTCCTGCTCTTCGCGGCTGATCCCGTAGCGCTCGGCCAGGGCTTCGGCCGTCTCGCCCATGAGTTGGCCGCACAGCGGGTCGAGAAAGCCATCGCGGTACATGGCGTCCACGAGTGCTTGGTGGCCCATGCGAAACCCCCAGCGCGCCTCGACCAGGTAGGGCACGCGGCTCATGGACTCCATGCCCCCGGCGAGCACGACTTCGGCTTCGCCTGTGCGGATCAAGCGCACCGCTTCCAGAATCGCCTGCATGCCCGAAAGGCACGCCTGGTTGATCGTGAACGCGGGCCGCTCCACGGGGACGCCCGCGCGCACAGCCACTTGCCGGGCGGGATTGGGGCCCGAGCCCGCCTGCCGGGCATGGCCGAACACGGTCTGGTCCACGGCCTCGGGACGCAGGCCCGCGCGCTCCAGCGCGGCCCGCGCGGCCCGAACGCCCAGATCCACGGCCGAGAGCGAGGCCAGAGCCCCGCCGAACTTGCCGATCGGGGTCCGGACGGGCGCGGCCAGGAGGATCGCCTCCGCTACCATCGAGCGCCTCTCCCCCGGTTGACGGGGCACCGCCGCGTGCCCCCTCGCGGCTCAAGCTAGCATGCCCCGCGGCGGGCAACCGGGTCGAGGGGCTCCGCCGGATCTCCGCCAACTCTCGGGTGCCGGTCCAGCCTGCGGCGCGGTCTCGCGCCGTCGCCCTCACGAGGGGGCGCGTTCCACGAGTTCGAGTTCCACCTCGGCGCCGGCTTCCAGGCCGAGCCGCGCCGCGGCGCTGGCTTCCCGGCACGCGATCTCCAGGAAATCCGCAGAGTTGAACAACAGAAAGGGCTCGCCCGGCGGCGCGCTCCCGTAGGTGGCGCACCAGCGCTCGATCGGGCCCCGAGGCGTCGCCACGCGCACCCTGTAGCGCGCGAGCCACGGTTCGAGTTGCGCCCGCTCGGCGTGGAGCATCACGTTGCCGAAGCGGTCCACGAGGAGCACGCGGACGGGGCGAGGGGTTGCGGGCTCGAGGACAGGAGCCTCCAGCTCCAGCCGCGCGAGGGGGCCCGCCGCTCGGCCGAACTGCTCGATCGGCACGCCGCGGGCGATCCAGGCGGCGGCGGGCGCGAACACGTCGCGCCCGTGGAACGTCGCGCTCACGGTGGGCCGCCGCAGGTGCGGCGCTTCGAGAACGTGCGCCGCCTGGGGCTTTTCCTGTTCGAGAACAAGGGTCAGCAGGCCGTTGTCGGGGGCGACGAACCAGTAGCGCGCGGTTCGCACGACCACCCCGCGCCGCGCCGTGCCGACGCCGGGATCCACGACACCCACATGGATCGTCCCTGGAGGAAAGGCGCGGTACGCGATGCGCCAGTGCGCCGCACCGGCGGCGATGTCCTGCGGGGGCACGTGGTGCGTGAGGTCCACGAACCGCAGGTCCGGGTAGATCTCGAGCGCCGCGCCCTTCATCTGCGCCACGTAGGTGTCCTCGGTGCCGAAATCCGTGAGAAGGGTGACGATCGTGTCGCGGCGGTCGTTCATGCTGGACCTCCTGGGCGGGCCGCTTCCAGTCTAGCCCCGACCGCGAACCGGCGATGCGGGCGTTGACAGCGCGCCGGCCGGGGCGAACAATGGATCCCTTCCTGCGGTTTCCTGAACACGAGGTATCTCGGCGATGCGGTTCCGACTGACCGGCGTGCCCGGAGCGATCCTCTGCATCCTGGGTACGGTGCTCCCCGCAGGCGGTGCGGGCCCGTCTTTTCCCTCGGCAGTGGTCGGGCTCGATCTCGGCACGCTCCTGCAGGCACGCGGCTCCGTGGAGGGGCTTGCCGACGCGAGCGCGCAGCGGGAGCTCCCCCCGCGGGTGCGGGTCGTCGTGCCCTGGACTCAGGTGGAGCCCGAGCCAGGCCGCGAGGAGTGGTCCGCGCTCGATGCGGTCCTGCAGGCGATCGCCGCGGGTGGATCGCGGGCCGTGGTGTGCGTCACCGGTTCCCACCCTGCCTACTACCCGGCTGGCGCCTTGCCCTCGCCGCTCGAGCCGGCAGGACTCGAGCCATGGTTGGGCTTCGTGAGGAGCGTGGTCCGCCGCGCCGGCTCGACCCTCGCGGCGGTCGAGATCTGGGACGGGCCGCAGGCGGCAGGGTTCGAGCCTCAGGTCTACGCCTTTCTGTTGAAGGCCACGGCCCTCGCGGCGCGCGCCGAGGCGCGCGCCATGGGGGTGGAGATCGCCATCGTGCAAGGCGGGGTGGACTGGGAGGCCCTGGAATGGCAGCGCGCCCTGTGGAGCTTCGACACGCCGGCCTACGTGACGGCGGTGGCCGTGCGCGTGCCCTCCGCCACGGCGGAAGTCCGACTGCGCCAGGCTCTCGCCGCGTGGTTGCTCGAGGCGGCAGCGCACCCGCCCGCTCCCGAGTTGTGGGTCCATCTGATGGGGGAGCCCGCCTTGGCGCGCGTGGCCGCGGCGCTCGGCACGTCGGCCTCCGTGGTCCTCACGCCCGTCGGGCGCGAGCCGCTCGCTCGGGCCGCCGATCTCGCCTGGCTCGGGGGGATGGGGCGGCTGCTGGCCGAGGGGTTCGCTCCCGCACCCTTGCCCGAGGCCCGCCTGCGCGACGCCGCGAACCGGGAGCGCGGTCCGGCCGAGGTCCTGGCGGCGCTGTTCGATGCCCGAACGGAAAGGACCGCCCTCGCCGTGCAGCTCTCGGAAGCCGGCTTGGCCGCCGGCGAGGAGGCGTGGCTCGAACTCGCGCTGCCGGAGGTGCGCGACACCCGCTTCCTCGATCCCGCCACCGGGCAGGAGCGCCGCACGCGCGCGGAGCAAGCGGGCGGCAGCGTCCGGCTGCGGGTGTGGGCCGCGCCGCGGCCCGTCGTCGTGCTCTTCCGGGCGGCCCGGGGCGGCGTCGCGCTGCCGGGCGAGGCGCTCCAGGTGCGCGAGGCGCGCGCGCTGACGGCGGAGGAAATCATCGCCCGCTACCAGGAGGTCCAGCGCGCCCAGGACGACCGGCTGGAGCGCTGGATCGCCAGGGGCCGCGTGGATTTCCACTTCAGACTCGCCCAGGCGGGCTCCACCGTGGATGTCTCCATCGAGAGCCGTTACTTCTGGCAGCGCGGCGACGCGCTGGAATGGGAGCAGCTCGGCTACCTCGTCAACGGCAACCGGGTGAGCTGGAAGCGCTTTCCCGAGCTCCCGTTGATTCAACCCGAGAAAGTGGTCACGCTGCCGCTCGACCTCACGCTCGATCGCACCTACGTCTACCGGCTCGTGGGGGAGGAGACGGTCGGGGAGCGGGCGGCCTACGTGCTCGCCTTCGCCCCCGCCCGGCCGCGCGCGGGGGAGAGCCTCTACGAGGGGCGCGTGTGGATCGATCGCGAGCGGTTCGTGCGCCTGAAGGCGTCCGTGGTGCAGACGAACCTCGAGGCCCCCGTGCTCTCGAACGAGGAGGTGGATCTCTACCGCCCGGTGCGCGGGCCCGACGGGGCGGAGTACTGGATGCTGGCGGAAATCCGCGGCCAGCAAATCTGGAACGCCGGCGGGCGCAACTTCGTGGTGCTGCGGGAGGTGGGGTTCGCGGAGTACGAGATCAACCCTCCCCCGGACGCCTTCGACGCGCAGCGCCGCGAAGCCTACGCTTCGCGCCACCTCATGCTCCGCGACACCGAGGCCGGCTATCGCTACCTGGTGCGCACGCCCGAGGGTGGCCGCGCCGTCAAGGAAGCGATGGACACCAGCCAGTGGTTCGCGGCAGCGGGGCTGTTCAAGGACAGCTCGCTCGATTCGGTCGTCCCCCTCGGCGGTGTCAACTACTTCGATTACAACCTCTTCCAGCGCAACATCCAGCTCAATATCTTCTTCGCCGGCGTGCTGGCCTTCGTCAACGCCACCAAGCCCGATCTCTGGCACCGGCGCGCCGATTGGACCCTGGAGGCCACGGGCTTCGCGCTGCGGCGCGACGACAAAGTGTTCCTGGGCGGCGAGGAGCAGCTGCCCGAGCGGATCGAGTTTCGCAGCCAGCACCTGGCGGCGCGCTTCGGCGTGCCCCTCGGGGATTTTCTCAAGCTCACGCTGATCGGGGGCTGGGAGATCCTCGATTACGCGGACGACGAGGAGGCGGCGGCGGCCCGAGAGGCGCGGCGCGACGATCCCGCGAACCCGCAGGATCTGAGCTTCGTGCTCCCGCCCGATCACACGCAACGCAGCGCCGCGCTCCAGCTCGAGTACAACCGGCGCGGCTACAACCTGACGCTCGCGGCCTCCCGCAGCCACCGCTCCCGCTGGGCCCCTTGGGGGCTGTTCGACAACGCGGCACAAGCGTTCGTGGATCCCGAGCCGCTGGCGGACCGCTTCAGTCGCTGGGGCTTGAGCGCGTTCAAGGAGTGGTACCTGCCGCGCTTCCAGAAGATCCGGGGCGAACTCAACCTGCTGGCCGGATCGGACCTCGATCGCTTCAGCCGCTACCGCTTCTCCTTTTTCGGCGACACCCGTTTGAGCGGCTTCTCGGGCACGGGGGTCCGTTTCGACAGGGGTGCCATCGCGCGTGCAGGCTATGCCTTCAATCTCTTCGACGTCGTGCGCTTCGACGTGGTCCTGGAGCGCGCGCTCGTAGAGGACGCGCGTTCGGCCGCGGGGCGGCAAGCCTTCACGGGCCTGGGCCTTTCGGGCAACTTCGTGGCGCCCTGGAAGACCGTGGTGTCCTTCGGCTACGGCCGGGCGGTAGGGTCGGAGATTCCGGGGCTCGTGGGCAAGCAAGAGTTCCTGCTCACCGTGCTCAAGCTCTTCTGAAGACCGCGGGGCGTTGCAGGCAGGCCGGAAGGCGTCCTAGATTGCCCGTGCCGCCGCGGGTGGGCGATGAAGCAGCTTTTCCAGAACACGCACACGGGAGCCATCGAGGTGGCCGAGGTGCCCGAGCCTGCGTTGAAGCCGGGCTGCCTGCGTGTCCGCAATCTCTGCTCCGCGATCTCCCCCGGCACGGAGCGCAGCGCCGTCTCCCTCGCCCGCAGCTCGTACCTGCGCACCGCGCGGGCCCGCCCGGATCTCGTGCGCCGGCTGGTGGCGAACATCCGCCGCGAAGGGCTGCTCGCCACCTACCGCCGCGTGCGCACGCGCATGAGCGAACCCCAGGTTCTGGGCTACGCCTCGGCGGGGGTGGTGGAGGCCGTCGGCCCGGGTGCGGGCGGCGGCTTCCACGTGGGGGACCGGGTGGCGTGCGCCGGCGCGGGCGTGGCGAGCCACGCCGAGGTCGTCTGCGTGCCCGTCCAGCTCGCGGCACCCATCCCGCACGGGGTGTCCTTCGAGCACGCGGCCTTCGCCACCCTGGGGGCCATTGCCCTGCAGGGTGTCCGCCAGGCGGCCCCGGGTCTGGGGGAGCGCGTGGCCGTGATCGGCTGCGGGCTGATCGGGCTGTTGACGGTGCAGCTCCTGCGCGCCCACGGGGCGCGCGTGGCGGCTTTCGACCTGCGGGAGGATCTGGTAGCGAAGGCCCGCGAGCTGGGCGCGGAGACGGGGGCGACGGGCGATGCGGACGCGCAGGCGGCCTTCGCCCTGGAGTGGAGCGAAGGGATCGGCGTCGACCGGGTCATCGTCACCGCCGCCAGCACGAGCGACGCGCCGATGGTCGCGGCGGCGGGGATGTGCCGGGACCGGGCGCGGGTCGTGGCGGTGGGGCTCGTGCCCTTCGCTCTCCCGCGCGACATCGCCTACGCCAAGGAGCTGGAGCTGCGGATCTCGCGCTCCTACGGCCCGGGCCGTTACGATCCCGACTTCGAGGAGCACGGCCGCGACTATCCGATCGGCTACGTGCGCTGGACCGAAACCCGCAACCTCGAGGCGTTTCTCCAGCTCGTGGCGGAGGGGCGGGTTCGGCTGGACCCGCTGATCACGCACCGCTTTCCTGTCGAGGAAGCGCCCCGGGCGTATGGCCTGCTCTTGGGCCAGGAGCCTGGCTCGCCTGCACCGCTGGGTCTGGTGATCGAGTATCCCCGGTCGCGGCAGGCGGAGGAGAAGGAGGCTTCTCCGCCCCCAGCGCCGGCCGTGCTGCGCCGTCCTCTGGGCGAGCGGGTCGGCGTGGCTTTCGTCGGGGCGGGCGGGTTCGCGCAAGCGGTGCTGATCCCCTTGTTCCACGGGCGCCGCGACGTGAGCCTGGAGCGCGTGGTGACCGCGCACGGCCTCACGGCGCGCCACGTGCAGCAGCGCTTCGGCTTCCGCCGGGCCGGGACGGCGTTCGAGGAGGTGCTCCAGGACCCCGACGTGCACCTCGTCTGCATCGCGACGCGGCACGACTCGCACGCCGCGCTCGCGGCCGCGGCGCTGCGGGCGGGCAAACACGTGTTCGTGGAAAAGCCTCTGGCCCTCGACGCCGATCAGCTCCGTCTGGTGGAGGACGCCGCGAGAAGCGCGGCTGGTGTGCTGATGCTGGGCTTCAACCGCCGCTTCTCGCCCATGGCGCGGGAGATCCGGGCCGCGGTGGGCGAGGGTGCGCCGGTGCTCGTGCAGTACCGGGTCAACGCGGGGCGCCTGCCC
Organism: Acidobacteriota bacterium; assembly: GCA_037447115.1. Taxonomy (GTDB): domain Bacteria; phylum Acidobacteriota; class Polarisedimenticolia; order Polarisedimenticolales; family JBBIHH01; genus JBBIHH01. Next base: position 46,936 of record JBBIHH010000005.1, on the reverse strand, counting down.
CCCGGCCACTGGCTCAACGACCCTGCCGTGGGCGGCGGCCGGCTCGTGGGCGAGGGGTGCCACTTCGTGGATTTCGTTTCCTTCATGAGCGGCGACGCGCCGCTGCGCTTCGTCGAAGCCCGTGCCTGCGGGCGCCGCCGGGGTCCGGCGGAGGACTGGGTCGTGCAGCTCGCGTTCGACAACGGCAGCGTGGGCCAGATCCTCTACGCGGGGTGCGGCAACCCGCGCCTGGAGAAAGAGCGCTTCGAGGTGCATGGCGCCGGCGTGTCCGCATGGGTGGAAGACTACCAGCGGGGCGCCCTGTACCGCGGCCGGCGCCGGCGCAAACTGAGCGGCGCGGGCAAGGGCCATCGCGAAGAAATCGCGGCACTGATGGAGGCCCTCCGCCGGGGCGGCCCGCCGCCCATTCCCTTGGAGGCGATCCTGCGGGTCAGCCGCGCGACGCTCCAGGCGCAGGCCTGCCTCACGGGGACGGCGACCGGGGACGGCGCGGCGTGAAGATCCTGGTCCTCGTCGATACGTTCCTCCCCGAAATCTCCGCCCTGAGCTTCCGCACCGACGAGCACGCCCGCGTTTGGATGGAGCACGGCCACGAGGTCACCGTCGTCACCTGCGCTCCCAACTGGCCGCGGGGTCGGGTCTTCCCGGGTTACCGCAACCGCCCCTACCAGGTGGAGGAGCGCGACGGGCTGCGCGTGATCCGCGTCGGAACCTACGTGGCGCCCAATCGGGGCGTGCTGCGCCGCACGCTCGATTACATGAGCTTCGCCGCCTCCGCCAGCGCTTGGTGCTGGCGTTTTCCCCCGTTCGACGTCGCGCTCGCCAGCTCGCCCACGTTTTTCTGCGCCATGGGCGGCCACGTCGTCGGGCGGTTGCGCCGGCGACCCTGGGTGTTCGAGGTGCGCGATCTGTGGCCCGCCTCGATCCGCGCCGTCGGGGCGACGCACAGCCGGCTGCTCGATCTCGTGGAGCGGCTGGAGCTGTACCTGTACCGGCGAGCGGCACGGGTGATCGCCGTGACCGAGGCGATCAAAACGGATCTCGTGCGGCGCGGGGTCCCCGCGGGCAAGGTGGACGTGGTGCGCAACGGCGTCGATCCAGCCCGCTTCGCGCAGCGCCACGGGCCCCTCGAGGGGCGCCGTCGTCTGGGAGTGCCCCCGGACGCGTTTCTCGCGGGCTACATCGGCACCACGGGCATGGCCCATGGTCTCGAGACGGTCGTACAAGCCGCGAAGCGTTGCGAAGCGCAGGGAGACGTGTGGTTCCTGATCATGGGGGACGGGGCGCGTCGCGAGGCGCTGGAGGAGCACGCGCGCCGCGTGGAAGCCCGCCGGGTGCTGTTCCGGGACCCGGTACCCCACGAAGAGATCCCGATCTACCTGGGGGCGCTCGACGTGGGGATCGTGCACCTCAAGGCCGATCCCGTTTTCCGCACCGCCGTGCCGTCGAAGACCTTCGAGTTCATGGCGATGGGGGTGCCGATCGTGATGGGGGTCGAGGGCGAGGCGGCCGCGATCGTTGCGGAGTCGGGGGCGGGGGTGTGCGTGCCGCCGGGGGATGCGGAGGCGCTGGCACGTGCGGTGCTGGACCTGCGCCTCGATCCGGCCCGGCGCGCGGCGATGGGGCAGCGGGGCAGGTCCGCCGTCGAGGAGCGTTTCCATCGCCGGCGGCAGGCGGAGCTGGCCCTCGAGTGCCTGGAGCGAGCGGCCGGTCAACGGGCACCGTCCCCCGCGCGCGCGCGCCGCTCCAGATAGGCGAGCGCCTCCTCCCGCGAACTCAGGCGCCCTTCTTCGTGCAGCTCCTGGATTTCCTCGAGGACGCGCCCGACTTGCGGGCCCGGGTCGAGCCGCAGAAGCCGCATCACGTCCTCGCCGGACACGAGTCGCGGCAGGGGCTGGCGCTTGCGCGCCTCGTCGAGGGCTTCGAGTTGGCGCAACACGCCCTGCAGGCGGCGCCAGCGCCGCCGATCCGCCGGACCGCCGAGGGCACGGGCATCGCATGCCGCGTGCAGGAGCAGCAGGGGAAGCCGCGCTCCGGCCTCGCGCACCAGTCGCCGCAGGCCCCGGGCCGGCGCCCCGGCATCGGCGAGATGGTGCGGGCGCAGGTGCGCCGCCACGAGCCACGTCACATCGCGCACGAGCTCCCGGCGCTGGCGCAGGCGCTTCAGGATCTCCCTCGCCATGCGTGCGCCCAGGATTTCGTGGCCGTGGAAGCGCGGGCGTCCCTCCGCGCTCCAGGAGAGCGTTCGCGGTTTGGCCACGTCGTGGAGCAGAAGCGCCCAACGCAGGCCGAGGTGCGCCCTGGCGTCCGCGAGAGCTTTCCCTCCGGGCCAGCGCCGCGCCTTCGTGCTCCACGCGATCGCCTCCAGGGTATGGGACCAGGTGTCCGACCGGTCGCCCCCGGCGGGGCAGCCCCGCAGCGGCTCGAGCTCGGGGAGCGCCACCCACAGAGCCCCGAGTGCCGCCAGGGCCGCGAGGCCCCGCTCGGGCGCGGCGGCGGCGAGCAGCCGGTCGAGTTCGTCGCGCACGCGCTCCGGCGCGGCGCGCCGGAGTTCCCGCGCCGCCTCGGCGGCCCGGGTCCAGGTGGTCCGGGTGGCGCGCCACGAGGGAAACTGGGCGAGCAGGCGTGCCAGGCGCACGACCCGCACCGGGTCCTCCCGGAAGGCCCCGGGGCCTGGGGCGCGCAGCCTCCCGCGCCGGAGATCCCGCAGCCCCCCCAGCGGATCGGCGAGCCGTCCCCGGACGGGGTCGAAGGCGATGGCCTGGAGCGTGGCCTCGCGGCGCTCGAGATCGGCTCGCAGGCCCCGCCCCTCGGCCACCACGAGATCCACGCTGCCCGCCGCGGTCCCGAACCGCCAGGTCGTGATCCCTCGCCTTCGCACGCGGTGGCCGCGCCAGCCTTGCGCCCTCTTGAGATGGCTCACCAGGGCGCGGCTGCGGCGGACCACGATCCCGTCGAGGTCGCGCGACTGGAGCCCGAGAGCGGCATCGCGCACCCACCCCCCGACGAGCCAGACCTCCGCGCCGGTGGCTCGGGCCGCCTCTCGCAAGGCGGCGGCGTGCGGCTGGCGGGCGACAAGGCGCCGCAGGCGGTGGAGAAGCCGCGGCCGCTCGAGGACGTGGCTCACGGGCTCTCACTGGCGGCGGCGCTCGCGGGAGGAGCTTCCCACGGCTCCAGGCGCTCCGCGATCGCGCCGAAGACGGCAGCCATCAGCCCGTCCACGTCGTCGGGCAGGTAGCGCGCGACGTCGATGGGGGGTGCGAAGCGCACCCGCACGGGCCCCGGCCGGGGACGCCACGAGCCGGGAGGCCACACGCGCCCGCTGCCCGAGATCGCCACGGGCACCACGGGCGCTCCCGCCTGGAGCGCCAGGTAGAAGGGGCCCTTCTTGAAGGGTTGCAGGCGTCCGCTGCGGCTGCGCGTTCCCTCGGGGAAAAACACCACGGGGCGGCCCTGGCGAATGCGCTCCGCGGCGCGCTGGAGGCTGCGGATGGCGCGGGCGCGGTTGCCGCGATCGATCCCGATGAAACCCGCGGCGTGCAAACACCAGCCGAGCACGGGGATGTGCATGATCGAGCGCTTGGCCACGTAGAGGGAAGGCGCAGGCACGACGCGCACCGTGACCCAGATGTCCACCCAGGATTGGTGGTTCGCCATGAAGATGCAGGGATGCGGGCGGCGGGCGTGCTCGAGGCCCTCGTAGGTCACGCGGGCGCCGATGGTGCGCAGCATGATCCACGACCAGAGCCGCCCGAACCGCAGCGTGGCGTAGCTGCGTGGCACGAGCATGTTGAGGACCATCGCCGGCGTCCCCAGCACGACCGTGGCCGCGACGAGGACGACGGCGGCCCAGCACGCACGGATCATCGCCCCGGATCCCCGGCGCAGTATAGCCACCGCTTGACCATCGCCGCGCGGGCTCCCTATGCTTGCGGGCCCTGGGAAGCCCGAGGGCACGCGCATGGGGGGCGCCGTTTCCGAAATCTTCGCCTACCTCGGCGGGCTGGTGCGCCTGTCGTGGGCGGTGCTGCGCTGCACGTTCCAGCGACGCTTCGAGGTCGAGCTGTGGATGGATCAGCTCTTCCAGCTCGGCGTGCGCTCCCTGACCATCACGAACCTGACGCTTTTGTTCACGGGGATGGTGCTGGCGGTGCAGACCGCGTACTCGTTGCGAGCCTACGGGGGGCAGACCTTCGTGGGCGACATCGTGGCGTTGTCCATCGTGCGCGAGCTCGGCCCGGTGCTGGCGGCGCTGGTCGTGGCCGGCCGCGTGGGCGCCGGCATCACGGCCGAACTCGGGACGATGGCCGTGACGGAGCAGGTGGACGCGCTGCGCGCGCTGGCGGCCAACCCCGTCAAAAAGCTCGTCGTGCCGCGGGTGGGGGCGCTCGTGATCATCCTGCCGCTGCTGACCGTGCTGGCCATGACGGTCGGCATCTTCGGCGGGATGGTCATGGCCATGTTCGAGGTCGGACAGAGTCGGGCGTTCTACATCGCCCACGTGCGCGACGCGCTGGAGGTGCAAGACATCGGCAGCGGCCTGGGCAAGAGCGTGTTCTTCGCCGTGTTCATCGCGCTCATCGCGTGCTACAACGGTTTGCGCGCCACCGGGGGTGCGGACGGGGTGGGCAAGGCCACGACGAACACGGTGGTGCTCGGGTCGGTCTCGGTGATCGTCTCCGATTTCTTCCTGACCAAGGCGTTCCTGCTGTTTTGACCCGTGCGGCGCCCTTTCATCCGCTACGTGGACGTCCACAAGGCCTTCGGCCCCAAACCCGTGCTGCGGGGCGTCCACTTGGAGGTCGGCGAAGGCGAGACGGTCGTGGTTCTCGGAGGCTCGGGTTCGGGCAAGTCGGTTCTGCTGCGGCATACGGTGGGGTTGCACGTCCCGGACCGGGGGGAGATCTGGGTCGACGGGGTGGAGATCAGTGGCCTGGAGGAAGAGGCCCTCGTCGAGACGCGCAAGAAGGTGGGCATGCTGTTCCAGGCCGGCGCGCTGTTCGATTCGATGACGGTCTACGAAAACGTGGCCTTCCCCCTGCGGGAGCACACGGATTGGGAGGAGGCGCGCATCGCCGAACGGGTGCGGGAAGTGCTGCGGTTGGTGGAGCTGGCCGACGTGGAGGATCTGCTGCCCGCGGACCTCTCGGGCGGGATGCGCAAGCGTGCCGCCCTGGCCCGGGCGATCGCGCTCGCGCCCCGGGCCATCCTCTACGACGAGCCCACCACAGGTCTCGATCCGATCCTGGCCAACCACATCAACCGCATGATCCGCAATCTCCAGCAGCGGCTGGGGGTGACCTCGATCGTCGTCACCCACGACATCCACTCCGCGTTCGCGGTGGCGGACCGGATCGCCTTCCTCTGCGACGGGCGCATCTGCTTCGATGGTACCGTAGAGGAAGCGCGCCGCGCGCCCGACCCGCTGTTGCGGAATTTTCTGGAAGGGGGCGGCTATGGCTAGGCAAGCAGCCCGGGACGTCTCCGTGGGGATCGTCGTCGCCCTGGCGCTCGTGGTGCTCGCCGTGGGCGTCATGGCCGTGGGGGAAAGCTCGCAACTGTTCGCCCCCAAGGCCTACTACGGGGTCCTCTTCCCCCACACCGACGGGCTCAAGGTGGGCTCGCCCGTAGCCATGGCCGGTGTCGAGATCGGGGCGGTGACCGCGATCCGCCTGCCCACGGAGCCCGAGGCCAAAGGGATCGAGGTCGTCCTGGGGATCGCGCGCGATTACGCCCCGCGGATCCGCGAAAACAGCGAGGCGGCCCTGCGCTACCTGCAAATCCTCTCCGGCGAGAAATACGTGGTCATCAGCCCGGGGGATCCTTCCCTGCCCGAGCTGCCGGAGGGCGCGACGATCCGTTCGGCGGACCAGCCGGAGTTTTTCGAGCAGGGTGCGGACATCGCCGAGAACCTCAACGAGATTACGCTGGCGCTGCGCGAGATCCTCGCCCCCCTCCAGCGGGGCGAAGGCCTGCTGGGAGAGATGATCCACAATCCGGAGTTCGGCAAGCCCACGGCGGAAGCCCTGAACCGGGTGCTGGACGACCTGAGTGCCGTGACGGCCGAGCTGCGCCAGGGTCGCGGTGTGGTGGGACGACTGCTGCACGACGAAGCCTTCGGCGGGACGCTCGACCGTTTTGCGCAGACCGTGGACCGGCTGGCGGAGTTGACCGCGGAGCTGGCGCAGCGCCCCGGCGCCTTGGGAGCGCTGCTCGAGGAGGAAGGGCCGGCCGAGCAGGCGATCCAGGACCTCCGGGCCTCGGCGGCGTCGTTGCGGCGCCTGACCGAGCGGCTCGACTCGCAGGACTCCTTCTTCGGTCGCCTGCTGCACGACTCCGAGTACTCGGCGGCGCTGGCGGAGGACCTGCAGGCGACCCTGCGCAACCTGCGGGAGATCACGGACAAGGTCAATCGCGGCGAGGGCACGCTGGGGGCCCTGGTCGGGGAGCGCGTCCTCTACGATGCCATCGAAGACGTGGTGGCCGGGGTCCAGGACAGCAAGTTCGCCCGCTGGCTCCTGCGGCACTACCAGAAGAAGGGCATCAAGGCGCGCGAACGCGAGGAGCGACACCGCACCGCGCCGAGCGACTAGAACGGCGGCGAGAACGGGCGAGGGAGGCCCGATAACTTGGCGGCTCCTGGAGGCCCGTGTATATTTCCCCGTCGCGGTCCCTTTGGGTTCTCCGGAACTTGCCCATGGCCCAGGCAGCCCCAGAGCTTTCTCCCGCCCGCGAGCTCGAGCGCCGGATCCGCGCGCGGGAAGCCCAGATCGGCGTGATCGGCATGGGTTACGTGGGCCTGCCGCTGGCGGTGGAGTTCGCCCGGGCGGGCTTCTCCGTCACGGGCGTGGACGTGGACGCGGACCGGGTCGAGGCGCTGCGCCACGGCCGCTCCTACATCGCCGACGTGCCGTCCCGCGATCTCGCGGCGCTGGTGAAAGCCGGCACGCTCAAGGGGCAGCAGACCTACCGGGGTTGCGGCCGCTTCGACGCCATCGTGATCTGCGTGCCTACGCCGCTGCGGAAAACCAAGGATCCGGACATTTCCTACATCGTCGATGCCGTGGAGCAGGTGGCCCGCGAGATCCGAGCCGGGCAGCTCGTGATCCTGGAGTCCACGACCTATCCGGGGACGACCGAGGAGGTCGTGCGGCCGCGACTCGAGGCGCAGGGCCTCAAGGTCGGCAGCGACGTGTTCCTCGCCTTCTCGCCGGAGCGCGTCGATCCCGGCAACCGGCAATGGACGACACGCAACACGCCGAAGGTGGTGGGGGGGTGCACGGCGCGTTGCACGCGCCTGGCGGCGCTGCTGTACCGGCAGGCGCTCGAACGCGTGCACCCCGTTTCCTCGACCCGGACGGCGGAGATGATCAAGCTGCTCGAGAACACGTTCCGCGCCGTCAACATCGCACTCGTCAACGAGATCGCGCTCATGTGCGAGAAGCTGGGACTCGATGTCTGGGAGGTCATCGAGGGCGCGGCGACGAAGCCCTTCGGGTTCATGCCCTTCTATCCGGGTCCCGGGATCGGCGGCCACTGCATCCCGCTCGACCCGCACTACCTGTCGTGGAAGCTGAAGACGCTCAACTACTCGGCCCGGTTCATCGAGCTCGCTTCCGACATCAACAGCCACATGCCGGAGGTCGTCGTGCGGCGCGCGGGGGCCTTGCTCAACGGCAAGCGCAAGGCGGTCCGGGGGTCCAAGATTCTGGTCCTGGGTGTGGCCTACAAGCGCGACACGAGCGATATCCGGGAATCGCCGGCGCTCGACGTGGTGCGGCTGCTGCACGAGCAGGGTGCGCGGGTGGTGTACCACGATCCGTTCGTGCCCCGCCTGTGGCTGGACGGGGGGTTGAGCTGGCGGCGCGTGAGGCTCTCGCCGGCGACGTTGCGCAGCGCCGACCTGACGATCATCGTCACGGATCACTCCGGCTACGACTACGCGCAGATCGTGCGTCACGCACAGCTCGTCCTCGACACGCGCAACGCCACGCGCGGCGTCAAGATCGGCGGCAAGAAGGTGCACAAGCTCTAGTGGGCCCAACCCTCGGCAGCGTTCTCGTCACCGGCGGCGCGGGCTTCATCGGCTCCCACCTCGTGGAGCGCCTCCTGGCGGAGGGGCGCCAGGTGGTCGTGTTGGACAACTTCGACGACTTCTACGATCCGGCCCTCAAGCGCGGCAACCTCGAGCGCGTGCGGCATCAACCCGCGCTGCGGGTCGTGGAGGGAGATCTCCGGGACGCGGCGGCCCTGGAGGTGGCCTTCTCGGCAGGCCCGGTGGAGGCGGTAGTCCATCTCGCGGCGCGTGCCGGGGTGCGCCCCTCGATCGCGCAGCCCGAGCTCTACGTCTCGGTCAACCTGGACGGCACGGTCCGCCTGCTCGAGGCCTGCCGCCGTCGCGGGGTGCGGAAGTTTGTCTTCGCGTCCTCCTCGTCCGTGTACGGCGACAATCCCAAGGTGCCCTTCGCGGAAGACGATCGCGTGGACCAGCCGCTCTCGCCCTACGGCGCGACGAAGCGCGCGGGGGAGCTTCTCTGCTATACGTATCACCGGCTCCTGGGGCTGCCCGTGGCGTGCCTCCGATTGTTCACGGTCTACGGGCCGCGGCAGCGGCCGGAGATGGCGATCCACAAGTTCACCCGGCAGCTCAGCCGCGGCGAGCCCGTGGAGCAATACGGGGACGGGTCGTCCGCGCGGGACTACACTTACGTGAGCGACATCGTGGAGGGGATCGTGCGGGCCCTCGAGCGCTGCGAGGCCTTCCACATCTGGAATCTCGGCGGCTCGCGCACCACGACGCTGGCCGAGCTCGTGGCCAAGCTCGCGCGGCTGCTCGGGGTCGAGCCCCGGGTGCGGCGCCTGCCGCCTCAGCCGGGGGACGTGGAGCGGACCTGGGCGGATATCTCGCGCGCCCGCGACGAGCTCGGCTGGGAGCCGAGGGTCGGCCTCGAGGAGGGCCTGGCCCGCTTCGTGGAGTGGTTTCACGCGCAGGAACGCTCGGTCGGGGGAGGTGAGCGGTGAACCTGGCCGTCGTGGGAACCGGGTACGTGGGCCTCGTGACCGGCGCGTGCTTCGCCGAATTCGGCAACCACGTCATCGGGGTGGACAAGGACGAGGCGAAGATCGAGCGGCTCAAGCGCGGCGAGGTCCCGATCTACGAACCGGGCCTCGAGGGGCTCGTGCGGCGCAACCTGGCGGCGGGGCGGCTCGAGTTCACCACCGATCTGCCGCGGGCCATCCGCGAATCCCTGGTGGTTTTCATCGCCGTCGGGACCCCGCAGGGCAACGACGGCCGCGCGGACCTTTCGTTCGTCCAGGAGGTCGCCCGCGCGATCGGCGAGAACCTCGACGCCTACAAGCTCGTCGTGACCAAGAGCACCGTGCCCGCGGGGACGGGCCGCATGGTGCGCGAAATCATCGAGCGGCATCGCCGCGAACCCCATGCCTTCAGCGTGGCTTCGAACCCGGAGTTCCTGCGGGAGGGCTCGGCCATCGAGGACTTCATGCGGCCGAACCGGGTCGTCCTCGGGACCGAGGACGAAACGGCGACCGCCATCCTGAGGGATCTCTACCGCCCGCTCTACCTGATCGAGGTTCCGTTCGTCGTCACCGATGTGGTGACGGCGGAGGTGATCAAGTACGCGTCGAACGCGTTCCTGGCGACGAAGATCTCGTTCATCAACGAGATGGCGGATCTGTGCGAGGCCGTGGGCGCCGACGTGCACGCCGTGGCCCGGGGGATGGGTCTCGACCGCAGGATCGGCCCGAAGTTTCTGCACCCGGGGCCGGGCTTCGGCGGCTCGTGCTTCCCGAAGGACACGCGGGCGGTGATCGAGTTCGCGCGCGAACAGGGCGTGGATTTGAGGATCGTGCGCGCCGTGCTGGAGGTCAACCGCTCTCGGATCCCGCGGATGATCGAGAAGATTCGCCGCGCCGTGGGCGGGGAGCTCTCGGGCAAGACGGTCGCCCAGCTCGGCTTGAGCTTCAAGCCCAACACGGACGACCTCAGGGAATCTCCGGCCCTGGCGATCCTGGATCGTCTGCGCGAGGCGGGGGCCCGCGTGCGGGCCTTCGATCCCGCCGCCATGGAAGCCGCCAGGGCCAGCGGCCGGAACGATGTCGTCTACTGTGCGGACGAGTACGAGACGGTGGAAGGCGCGGAGGCGCTGGTGGTGGCGACGGAGTGGAACCAGTTTCGCGGCCTCGATATCGGGCGCCTCAAAGCCCTGATGAAAGAGCCGGTCATCGTGGACCTGCGCAACGTCTACGACCCGGAGAAGGTGCGCCGCGCGGGCTTCCGTTACTACGGGGTGGGCCGTGGCTGAACGACCCCGCTCGCTCGTCACCGGCGGGGCAGGCTTCATCGGCTCGCACCTCGTCGAAGCCCTGCTGCGGCGGGGCGAGCACGTGCGCGTGCTGGACAACTTCTCCACGGGCCGCCGCGAGAACCTGGAGCAGGCCGAGCGGTGGGCAGCCGAGGGCGGGGGCAGCTTCGAGCTCCTCCAAGGGGACATCCGCGACGCCGAGGATTGCCGGCGTGCGGTGCGCGGTTGCGCCTACGTCTTCCACCAGGCCGCGATCCCCTCGGTGCAACGCTCGGTGGCCGATCCGCGGACCACGCACGAGGTGAATGTCACGGGCACGCTGAACCTTCTGCTCGCGGCACGGGAGACGCGGGTGGAGCGCTTCGTCTTCGCCTCGTCCTCGTCGGTCTACGGCGAGAGCGAAGCGCTGCCCAAGGAGGAAACGACGCCCCCCGCGCCCGTCTCGCCCTACGGCCTGCAGAAGCTCGCCGCGGAGACCTACTGCCGCCTTTTCCACCGCCTCTATGGCCTGCCCGCGGTTTGCCTGCGGTATTTCAACGTCTTCGGCCCGCGCCAGGATCCCGACAGCGAGTACGCGGCCGTCATCCCCCGCTTCATCCAGGCGATTCGCGATGGCGCCCGGCCCACCGTGTACGGGGACGGGGAGCAGACGCGGGATTTCACCTACGTCGCCAACGCCGTCGAGGCCAATCTGCGGGCGCGCGCGGCGGGGCCGGAGGCATGGGGGCAGGCTTTCAACGTGGCGTGCGGCGAGCGGACGAGCCTCAACGGCTTGCTGCAGGAACTGGAAGCCCTCGCCGGGCACCGCGTGGAGCGCGTCTACAGCCAGCCCCGCCCGGGGGACATCCGCCACTCGCTGGCGGCCGTGGAGCGCGCGCGGAAGTGGTTGGGCTTCGAGCCCCGGGTGGGCTTGCGCGAGGGGCTGCGGCGAACCTGGGAGGCGTGGGGGTGAAGGGCGGGGCGGCAGTCGCAGGGCGCGCATGGGCGTTCGGCGGGAAGCGCCGCTACTACCGGCGGGCAGGGCGTTTCGCGCCGTCGCTCGTGCGCCGCTACGACCGGTTGCTGGGTCCGGCGCGGGAGATCCTCGACCTGGGGTGCGGTGTCGGCGATCTGGGACGCGGCGCGCAGGCCAGGCGCCGACGGGTGTTCGGTCTGGACCACGACTTCGCCGCGCTGCGCGAGGCTCGCGCCCACGAGAGCGTCATTCTCGCGGATCTTTCCGATGGAGAACTGCCTTTTCGTGGCGCCAGCTTCGATGCGGTCGTGGCCAAGGATGTCGTGGAGCACGTGCGCGACCCCGGGTCGCTGTTGGCCGAGATCCGTCGTGTCCTGAAACCTGGAGGGAAGCTTCTGCTCTCCGTGCCCATGGAGTATCCGTGGGTGGTGTGGAACGACTACACGCACGTCCGCGGGTTCACCAAGAGCGCCGTGCGGCTGATGGTCGAGGACCAGGGCTTCCGGGTCGTTCACCTCGTGGCCATGGGGGGGGTGCCCCTGGCCGGCCGGCTGGGCGCCGTGGACGCCATCCCGCTCCTGCTGCGCCTACCCGGCATGCGCCGCTTGTTCGGCAGGTCCTGGGAACTTCTCGCCATCAACGACTAGACGCGATGCCAGGAGCGAGGATGGCGCAGGCCGGAACGATGGCGCGGCTGCACGTGGTCTTGCTCGCCGGGGGCGGCGGCACGCGGTTCTGGCCCCTGAGCCGGCGGCGCTGGCCCAAGCAGTTCCTCCCCCTCGCGGATGGCAAGCCTCTGCTTCTGGCCACCTGGGAGCGCGTGCGGAAGCTCGCCCCCGCCGAGCGGATCTGGGTCGTCACGCCCGAGGCGCTCGCCCCGGCCGTACGCAAGATGCTCCCGGAGCTCGGGCGCAGGCGGCTGATCCTGGAACCCTCGCCGCGCGACACCGCACCCGCCATCGGCCTCGCCTGTGCCGTCATCGAGGGGCGACATCCCGAGGCGATCGTCGCAGTTTTTCCCACGGACCACGTGGTCCGCAAGACGGGGGCCTTCGCCCGCACCGTCCGGGTCGCGGTCGCCGCCGCCGCACGGGGGGCTCTCGTCTGCTTCGGTATCCGCCCGGACCGGCCCGCCACGGGTTTCGGCTACGTCAAGTGCGCCTCGGTTGCCCGGACGGGCCGTGCCGTGCCGGTGGAACGCTTCGTCGAGAAACCCGACCTCGCTCGCGCCCGACGCTACCTGCGTTCGGGGCGCTACCTCTGGAACGGGGGCATGTTCGTCTGGGAGGTGGGGCGTTTCCTCGAGGAGCTGGGGCGGCACGCCCCGCGGACGCTTCGGGCCGTGCGGGCCGCGGCCTCCGGCAAGACGGAGCATTGGTCGCACGCGGAAAGGAACTCCGTAGATTATGCGGTGATGGAAAAAGCCAAGGGCGTCTACGTGGTGCCCCTGGATGCAGGATGGGAGGATGTCGGGTCGTGGGATGCGGCCGCGCGGCTGCGCGAGGCCGCAGGTCGCGCCGTCGACCGCCGCCATATCTTGCTCGACAGCGGCGGGAGCGTCGTCTTCAGCGAGCGACCCTGCGTGGCGCTCGTGGATTTGCCGGGTGTCGTGGTCGTGGACACGGCGGATGCGTTGCTCGTGGTCTCGCGCGGGCACGCCGAGCGCGTGCGGGACGCGGTTCGCGCGCTGGAGCGTGAGGGCCGCGAGGACCTGTTGTGAGGGAAAAAGAGGAAATCTTTCTCATTGGCGGCGCCCGCCCGAACTTCATGAAGATCGCGCCGGTGGCGGCGGCGTTGCAGAAGGGCGGGTTGTTCCGGCCGGTGATCGTCCACACGGGGCAGCATTACGACCGCGAGCTTTCCGACCTCCTCTTCGAGCAGCTCGGCATCCCCGAGCCGGAGGTTCGCTTGGGCGTGGGTTCGGCCAGCCACGCCCGGCAGACCGCGGAGATCATGCTGCGGCTCGAGCCTGTCCTCGTGGAGCGGCGGCCGTGGGCCGTGGTGGTGGTGGGGGATGTGAACTCCACCGCCGCCGCCGCGCTCGTGGCGGTGAAGCTCGGTATCCCCGTGGCGCACGTCGAGGCGGGACTGCGCAGCTTCGACCGTACCATGCCGGAGGAGATCAACCGTATCGTCACGGACGCGGTCTCGACCTGGCTGTTCGTCACGGAGCGCAGCGGCCTCGAGAATCTGGCCCGGGAGGGCATCCCGAGCGACAGGGTGTTCTTCACGGGCAACGTGATGATTGACACGTTGCTCCGGTTTCGCGAGCGCGCCGAGTCCCTGGACATGCCGCGCCGCATGGGTGTCGAGCCCGGAAAGTATGCGCTGCTGACCCTGCACCGGCCGTCGAACGTGGACGACTCCGAGGTCTTGCGGGGCATCCTCGAACCGATCGTGGAGCTTTCCGCGGATTTTCCCGTGCTCTTTCCGGCCCACCCGCGAACTCGGCCGGCGCTTTCGAGAATAGGCCTCGAGGGCCGCGCGCCCAGACTGAGGGTTTTGCCGCCCCTGGGTTACCTGGAATTCCTGGGACTCATGACGCGGGCGCGCGTGGTCCTCACCGATTCCGGCGGGATCCAAGAGGAAACGACCATCCTCGGGGTTCCGTGCGTGACGCTGCGGAACAACACGGAACGTCCCGTGACCCTCGTCGAGGGCACGAACCGCTTGGGAGGGACCACACCCGAACGCATCCGGCGTGCGCTCGCCGACGCCCTCGCCGCGGCAGCGGAACCCCGTCGGCCCGAATTGTGGGATGGCCGGGCGGCAGCTCGCATCGCGGACGTGCTGGAGAAGGTCTGTGTCGCACGAGGGCGCGCGGGCTCCGCCGGGTCCGTCGGGGGCGGGCGGTGATGGGGCGCCTGCGCCAGCGCTTCCGGTTTGGGCTTTGCCATTTCCGCTCCGCGCTCCAGGCTTGCGGGGTCGGTGGACTGCGGCAATGAGCGTGACCGCCAGGATCCCGGGGTACCGCGGGAAGACAGCACGCAGGCGCATCGCCCTCGTGTTGTCGATGGTCTTTCGGGAACGCGGCGGCATCCCGCGGTTCAACCAAATGCTCTGCCGGGGGCTCGAGCAAATGGGCTCCGGGCTGGGCCTCCAGGCGAAGGTGATCAGCATGCTGGACCGGCCCGCGGACATTCCGCCGGAGGTGCGAACATGGCGCCACGTCGCCTGCGCACCGGGGCACGGTAAAGCCCGCACCGCCCTGGCGGCGGCCCGAGCTGCTGTGGGCAGCGAAGCGTTGCTCTTCGGCCACGTGGGTCTTGCAAGCCTCGGGGCGGCGCTGTCGTTCGTGTTGCCCAAAAAATACGGCGTCATCGCCCATGGGAGGGAAGTCTGGGGGGAGCCGTCGTGGGACCGACGGGCCGCCTTGCGGCGAGCCGCGAGGATCTTCGCCGTGTCCCGCTTCACCGCCAAGCGCGTCCAGGAAGGCGCGGGGGTTCCGCCGGACCGCATCCGCATCCTCCCCAATACTCTGGCGCCGGAGTTCGAGCATCTCGCTCGAAAAATTCGGGCATCCGCCGTTCCCAACGGAGGGCCGGAAATGCTGACGGTGAGCCGGCTCGGCTGTCAGGAACGGAAGGGCGTGGACACGACCTTGCTCGCATTGGCCCGCGTCGCTCCAGATGCGCCCGATCTGCGGTATCGCATCGTCGGCTCGGGTCCGGACAAGCCGCGCCTGGAGAACCTGGTTCGCGAACTCGGGCTCGCCCGTCGCGTCGTCTTCGAGGAAGGAGTCGGAGATGACGTGCTGGCGCGCCGGTACGCAGAGTGTAGCTTCTTTGTGCTACCTTCGGGGCAGGAGGGCTTCGGCATCGTCTACCTCGAGGCCATGTACTTTGCCAAGGCGTGCATCGCCGCTCGGGCCGGGGGGGCCCCGGAAGTCGTCATCGACGGCGAGACGGGATTGCTGGTCCCTTACGGCGACGTGGATCGGCTTGCGGCGGCGATCCGCCGTTTGGCGAGCGAGCGCGATCTGCGCGCGCGCTACGGACAAGCCGGTCGCGACCGTGTGGAAAAGTTGTTTCTCTTCGAACACTTCGTCGCGCGCCTGGAGGGGCATCTGCGCGAGTGGCTTGGCATGGAGCGCCAGGCATGAGAATCGCGTACGTGGGGAACTTCGGACCCGTTCGCGGTAGCGATACGGTGCGCGCCGAGGTCTACATCGCGCGGGCGTTGCGAAAGTTGGGGCACGAGGTCGTCCCGGTCCAGGTCCCGCCCTACCTGTTCCGACGACGGATTTCCCGGTTGCAGGCGGACGTCGTCTTGGTCAGCCACTGCCGGGACATGCCTCGGAGGTGGATCGAGGCGCTTCCCCGCGAAAACCCGGGAAGTCTCGTGGTGCAGTGGCTGTTCGACGTGCTCTCCGCCGAGCCCTTTCAGCGTCGCGAGCGGGAATGGTTCATCCCGCGCGCGAAGGTGTGGCACCTGTCCTTCATCAAAGAGCGCGGACGTTTCGAGTATTACCGGTCGCTCGGGATTGCGTGCTACTGGCTGCAGGAAGCGGCACCGGAGTTCCCGTTCGCGGAGCGCGTGGTCGAGGAGCACCGGTGCGACCTCGCGTTCGTGGGGAACCCCCACAGCCCGTACCGGCTGGAGGTCGTTCGCCAGGTCCAGGCGCGGGGCTACCGGGTCCACGTGTATTGCCACAAGCGAAACGTCAGGAAATGGCGCGAGGCTGGAATGAAACACGTGTTCTCGTCGGTTGCGGACGAGACCTTGGGCGGGGTCTGCGGGAGCGCGGCGTTCGTTCTGGCGGTGGGGGTCGGTCCGCAGGATCCCGAGGGTTACTGGTCGAACCGGGTCTACATGACGCTGGCCCACGGGGGCCTGGTCCTCCATCAGTATGTGCCCGGTCTCGAGGAACATTTCGAGCATGGCAAACATCTCTTGTGGTGGCGGGATGTCCGGGAATTGTTGGCCCTGCTCGAGAGATACCGCGACGACGAGGAGGCGCGGCGGAGGATTCGGTACGAGGGGTGGCACCATGTGCGCCGCTACCATACGTACGAGTCCCGGTGCGCGGAGCTGGTGGAGGTCTGTGCGGCGGCGCGGCAGCACGGTCAGGGAGCAGTCAGGCGGTGAGCGTCGAGATTCCTGGGGAATGGAAAACGGCGAAGAGGGCGCGACACTCGGCCCGCAGCGAAGCACTGCGACTAGCAGTGGTGGTCAGCCATCCGATCCAGTATTTCGCTCCATGGTATCGGGAAACTGCGAAGCTTCCCGGGATCCAGCTCCAGGTGTTTTTCTGCTGCGACTGGGGCCTGCGGGAGTACGTGGACCCCGGGTTCGGTGTGACTGTCCGGTGGGACATCCCACTCACGGACGGCTACGAGCATCGGTTTCTGAGCTTGCGCGAGCGGCCCAGGAGACTCACGTTCGCCGCGCTGGATAACCCGGATATCGAGGAGGCACTCGCGAGCTTCGCCCCGGACGTGCTCCTGGTCTTCGGGTACGCCTACAGGACCCACTGGAGAGCCGTCCGCTGGGCGAGGCGGAACAACACGTTGGTCTTGCTCTACTCGGATTCGCAGTTCGGCAGGCGCGTCGCGCTATGGAAGAGGCCAGTCAAGGCGTTCGTGGTACGCCGTTTCTACGCGCGGGTCGATGGGGCCCTGGCTGTGGGCGACAGCAATCTCGCCTACCACATGCACTACGGCCTGCCGGCCGCGCGAATCTTCCGCGGTTGCCTCCCCGTGGATCGGGAGCGGCTGTTGGGGGCGGTATCCGATCGCGAGGCGGCCAGGCTGGAGGTGCGGAGGCGGTTCGGTATTCCGCCGGGGGCGTTCGTCGCGCTTTTCTGCGGCAAGCTCGTGTCGCGGAAAAGGCCGTTGGACCTGGCGCGGGCCGTGATGGCCGCCGAGGGGGAAACCTGGGCGATGTTCGTCGGGGACGGACCCCTCGCGCCGGAGCTCCGACGGCTCGCTCGAGGATGCCCGCGGCTCGTGGTCGTGGGGTTCGTCAACCAGCGGGAGATCCCGCGATTTTTTGCGGCGTGCGATGCACTTGCCATGACATCCGAGAACGAGCCGCATCCGGTCGTCGTTACCGAGGCAGCGTGCTTCGGATTGCCCGTGGTCGCGAGCGACCGCGTCGGGTGCGTGGGTCCGGCAGATACGGCCCGGCCGGGTTTCAACGCGATGGTATACCCGTGCGGGGACGAGGAGGCCCTCGCCGATTGCCTGCGGGTGTTGCGCGACGACCCTGCGCTGCGGAAGCGGCTGGGGGAAGGATCCCTCAGCATTGCCGCGAACCACGATGCCACCGCGGCCGCGGCGCAACTGCGAGATGCGTGCCAGTGCCTGCTTCAGCTGGGTCCCCGGCGGTCCTGACCCGCTCGAAACGCGCGATGCGCGTACCGAGCCGACACCAGCAGACCCGCTCCGCTCGAGGCGATCGTAGCGCAGGCGACCCCGTGGACCCCGGAGCGCTGGATGAGGAGCGGCGCGAGGGCGATCAGCACGACGAAGGCTGCCCATCGGGAATAGAGCACCGCCGACGGTCTGCCGGCGGTCTTGACCACGACCTCCGCCAGCAGCGCGAAATTTCGCAGGCTCTGCGAGACGAGGAGAAGCATGGCCACGCCTACGGCACCCGCGAAGTCCGCTCCGAAAGCCACGGGAATGGCGGCCGGAGCCATCAGAGCCAGCATGGTACCCGCGGCGAGGGTCAAGCCCACGAGGAGCCGCGCGGCCCGGCGGAAGAAGGCGCGTTGCTGGGCCATCGTGGCCAGGGCGGCGCTGCGGGGGAAGGCCGTCGCGCTGACGGCCGCAGCGGGCAGCCGCAACAGCGCGGACCAGGACACGCCGACGGAATAGTAGCCGAGATCCGTGGGCGTCAGGAGGATCGCGATCAACAGCTGATCGAGGCGCTGCTCCATTTGTTCCGGAGCCGAAGCGAAGGTCAGGGGAAGCGCGTAGCGGAGCAACGCGGGCCAGTCGCGAGTCTCGGGACGCCAGCGCAGGTCGAGACGGCTCCGGTAATATACCAGGGCGCCGCAGGCGAACGACACGAGGGCGGCGAGATAGGCTAACGCCAGGACGTGGGCACGGGCGTAGCGGAGCCCCCACGCCAGCGCGACGAGCAGAAGCCACATCAGCGAAGGAACGAGCCGCAGGCGGTTCCAGGGAGAGACCTCGTTGGCCGCTCGCAGCCGGTAGGCCACGGCCCCGAGAAGCACGTGGGGAAAGAGGATCGCGACGTAGACCTGAGTCGCGCGGACGACCTGTTCCGAATAGTGGGGTAAGATACGAGGCGCGAGCGCGGCACCCGCCAGGGTGAGCGGAACCGCAAGCAAGGTGGCCAGGAACGCGGCGGACGTCGCGTACCTGGAGGCCCTGGCGGCGTCCCCCCGGGCATGGTAGATGACGGCTTCGAACAAGCCGACCGTCGTCAACCCGGCAAAGAGCGCCGGAAAGCTCTGGATGGCGGCGAGCTCGCCGCGGCCGTGCGGGCCGAGCAGCCGCGCGAGGACCACGCCGGAGAGCGTACCGGATGCGAGCAGGGCGATGTTGGTCACGCTTGTCTGAGCTACATCCCTGCGATAAGAACTTTTCGGGAAGAGCCGCCTCGCGAGATGCGCGAGGGAGTGCAACAGGCTAGCGTCATGGTTCATGGTCCAAAATCCGATGGCGCGACGACGGTCCCCGCGAAAGGTGCGATCGTAGCACCGCTCCCCGGCGAGGGCTATCGGCTCGAAGGGAGGTTCCGCATGACGGGAAGTGGCGATGTCGCCCGGGCGAGCCGGCGGGCCCAGGAGCGAGAGGGAAAGACGCGTCACTCTAGAAGGGGAAGCGGATGCGCGCGCGATGGGCGCTTCGTGTATCATCCCGGGTTTCGCGGGAGCTGTCGGCGGCGAGCGCGAACCGGAGGGTGCCTCGGCGTGCCCGCGACGCCCGAGTCGCCCCACGGGGTAGCTCTCGCATTTGCGAGTCCGCGCGTGTCCGGTGACTCTGGGATCTTCGCCCTTTCGCGACAGCTCTGCTGCGTAACCCGGGGTCGTCCGAGCTAACCGTTCGGGGGGAACTTCGTGCTGCGGGAGCGACTGGAAGCACTGCGTGAGAATCTGAAGGCGGAGGACTGGCTGGTCCTCGCGGCGGTCTGGGCGTTGCCGTGGTGCTTCGGGGGAGGCGAGCTGTGGGCGCACCGCTCGGCGGCGTTTCTGCTGGTCTGCGCCGGCGGTGTGCTGGCCCTCAAGACGGGTTTTGCCGCAGTCCAGTTCACCAGAGCCGAGCGATGGCTGTTGCCGAGTCTGCTGCTGCCGCTCGTCGCCTGCTTCCAGTTGCTCCCTCTGCCTCCCTCGGTCCTGAAGTATCTCAGTCCCCGTGCGGTAGCGATCCACCAGAGCGCCTTTCCGGGCGACGCGGACCGGGACGCCGCGGATCCCCTGCGGGCGTTGGAACGAGCCGCCCTGCAACGCAGCGACGAGCAGTTCGATCTCCCGCCCCTGCCGGTATCCGAAGAGCGCTTCCTGCAAGGGGTCCTCCCGGCTTTCTCCCGCTTCAGGCCGCTGTCGCTGGAGCCTGCGGCGACCGCGGAAAGACTCTTTTGGTATCTGGCGCTGCTCGCGGCCTTCGTGGTCGTGCGCCGCAGAGCAGCGGACGAGACGCGCGCGCATTACTACCGGATGGTGGTTTTCGCCCTCCTCGCGTCGCTCGCGCTCCAGGGCTTGCTGCAGCTTCTTTTCGCGAACGGAAAGCTGCTGTGGGTCCGCGAGCCTTTGGCGGGAGGAAGGCCCTTCGGCCCCTATGTCAACCGCACGCATTTCGCGGGCGTGATGGAACTTGCCACCCCCTGGCTGCTCGCCTCGTTCCTCGAGCACCTGCGTCGCGCGGGTGTTGCGGGGTTGCGCGATGCGCGCACCGTGTTGCCGGGACTGGGAGCGCTCCTGTGCGGCCTGGCGGCAGTTGCCGCAGCGAGCAAGGCCGCGGTGGTCCTGATCGGGGCGGCGGTGGCGAGCGTGACGCTCCTGGGGGTGCCCCGGGGTCGGCGAACGTGGGTTGTGGTCGCGTGGGCTGCGGCTGCTTTCGTCGCGGGAGCAATTCTCTATCGCACGGAATTGGGTCAAAGCTACCGCGACCTGATGACCGCTGCCGCGGGAGATATATCGGCTGTAGACCGTATCGTCGCCTGGCAGACTTGTCTCGATATCGTCCGCGCCTTCCCCCTGTGGGGTTGCGGCTTCGGGGCCTTCGGCGAAGTCTTCCCGGTCTTCATGCCTGCCGGCGAGCCGCTGATGTGGGACCACGCGCACAACGATTACCTGCAAGTGCTGGTCGAGGGAGGGCTCGTGGCCTTCTCGGCCCTCGGATGGCTCGCCTTCGGGTACGGGGTGCGGGTCTTTCGCCGCCTGCGCTCCCCGCAGGGTTCAGGCCTGGCGCAGTTCGGCTTGGGGGTCGGTCTGCTGTCGCTGTCGCTCCACGCTCTCGTGGATTTCAACCACCAGATCCCCGCCAATGCTCTACTGTTCGTGGTGCTGGCGGCGATGGCATTGCCGGCGCAGGAGGGCCCGAGCGCGGCCTCGGGTAAGGTCGGCAGCTTTGTCCGCGCCGCGCTTCCGCGCCGGCGGCTTCTCGCGACGGCCGCTGTGGCCGGTGCCGTCGCGTGGTTCGGGGTGCGGGCGGGGATCGGGGTCGCCAGCGGTTATGCGTACGCTGCCGGAGCCCGCGCGGCCGCACGGGGCGATTACGATCGGGCGCGCGATCTCTTGCCGAGAGCGATTGCCGGGGCGAACGTGTATCCCGCCGCGTGGCTGCTCGGCGAGGTCGAGCTCGGGTTGTGGGACCGTTCCCTTCAGGAACAGCACCCGACGGCGGAAGACGAGGCGCGAGCCTTGAGGGATGTCGGGATGCGCGCGGCGGCCGCCTACCTCCGGGCGTTGCGCGCGGCGCCCTCCGCCGGGTATCCCTGGGACGGCCTGGCTGCCCTCTACCATCGGATCGAACAGTACGCGGCACGAGGACGACCGATCGAGCTGTCGTGGGTCCTCGGCGATCGCCGGGGCCGCGTGGGCTACGCGGGTCGTGTCGCGCTGGGGCTCTTGCTCCTGGCCGGCGAAGGGGAGCCCAACAACTATCGGCACTACGACCAGTTGCTGGACATCCTGTTGGATTACGGATTGCAAGAAGAAGCCTTGTGGGCCCTGGAGCGGGCCGCGCGAGCTCAGCCGGATTACCTGGTCCACGAGCGGTTGAGGCAAGGGGATCTCCCGGCCGGCTTTCGCGAGCGTTTCTACGAGGTCTCGAGTTCCCTGGTGGGGAAGGCACCCCTGTTGGGGCGAGCGCAGCATCTCTTTTCCCTGGGGAGGTTGGCGCAGGAGCTCGGGAGAATCGCGGATGCGGAACAGCTCCTGAGACGTGCATTCCCGCTCGCGGAGAGTCAAACCAAGCGTTGCGAGATTGCCTACCATTTGGCGAGGCTCCTGCTCGAGGGCGGGAGGGGCGAGGCCGTTCAAGTGTGGCTCGCTGAAGCTGAGCGCTGCGAGGTTTTCGTCGTGCCGGCGCTGCTCCTCAAGGCGGAGGTGGCGGAGAAGGACGGACGCGGGGAGGAAGCGTTAAGGTACTTGCGCGAAGCACTGCAATCGCGGCCCCAGGACGTGGGGCTGATCCTGCGTTACGCACGGACGGCACAGGCGCTGGGTCACCAGACGGCCGCGGAGGAGGCGCTCCACTGGGCGACGGTCGTGGCGCCGACCGATGTGCGCGCGTACGAAAGACTGATCGAGTTGCACCTCGCGCAGGGAGACGCAGCGTCCGCCGTAGGGGTGTTCAACCGGATGCAGGCCCGGTTCGGCGACAGTTACGAACTGGAAGCTGTTCGCCGAGCGATCGAGCGGGCCTACGGAGTCGACCTCCAGCAGCTGTGAGCAGGCAGGGAACAACGATCCCCGGATATCTTGCTTCTGCGGCGAAAACGGGTACATTTCGTTTCCGCGGGACGGGACCTTGCGATGCCAGGCGATGAACGACACCTCGCCACGGCGCGAGTGCAGGCGGAGTTACCCGCAGCGGGACGCCAGCGCACCCTCCACGCGGCGCTCGCCTGTTTTTGCGCGGTGGCGTTTCTGCTGGCAGCGTTGTACTTCGCGGCGTGGGCTGCGGCGCTGTTGACGGCGGGAATGGGGGCCCTGGCGGTCCTCTATTTAGGCTTGCGTCGGGAACCGTTCGATCTCTTCGAAGTGTTCCTTCCTTTTTCGTTGTTGTACATGATGTATTTCGGCGTCGGTACCGTGTATTTCACGACGTTTCCGCAGGAACTCCGGATCGCCAGCCTGTACCCCTACCTCTTGCCCGCCTGCGCGCTGGCGGCGGCGGGCTACGGGGTGTTCGTGCTCGGCTATGGCTTGCCCAGGGCCCGGCCTGGCGTCGCCCGTTGGGAGCTCCGTTCCCCGTGGGTCGCCGTGCTCGCGGGTCTCGTGGGACTCGTGGGGGTTCTGGCGGGTCTTCGACAGCTGGCGCTAATCAAGACTTACGGCGAGGTGGCTCCTCTGCTGTCCGCGGCCAGTCACGCCGTGCCCCTGTTCGATGTGGCGTGGTTCTGGTGGTGGTACGCATACCTGAAACAAGGGCGACGCAGGGGGATGCTTCTGGCCGGGGTTTGTCTGGGGGCGATGGCGGTGGCCATCCTGTTGCTGTCTTTCGGGAGCAAGGCACGTTTCTTGGAGTTGGCGGGCATTCCCTTGATCGCCCTGTGGTATAGCCGGAGGCGTTTCCCGTGGCGCGCGATGGCGGTCCTCGCCCTCGTGGCGGTGTTCGTGCTCTTTCCCGTCTACAACACCTACAAGAACTACTCCCTCGTCACTTGGGAGGGTTGGGCAGTTCGGGAGACGCTGGAGGACGTACGCGGATGGGACTGGGAGCAGTACAAGGACAGCAGCCTGCACGCGCTCATGCGACGTCTCGGCATGGTGATGTCCGTGGCGGCCGTGATCCGGGACGTGGGGCACACCGTGGACTACGAGCGAGGACGGACCCTGGTGCTGGGCCCGATTTCGGTGCTCATCCCGAGGGTGCTGTGGCCCGGGAAGCCCGTCATTTCCTTGGGCGGGGAGTTCGGCCAACGCTTCCATCTGATCCATCCGCTCGACGATCGAACGGCGATCGCCCCGACCCTGGTGGGGGAGCTGTACTGGAACTGGGGGGTTCCGGCCGTGTTGCTAGGGATGGGGGTGGCCGGGATAT
This sequence comes from Acidobacteriota bacterium, assembly GCA_037447115.1. Classification (GTDB taxonomy): domain Bacteria; phylum Acidobacteriota; class Polarisedimenticolia; order Polarisedimenticolales; family JBBIHH01; genus JBBIHH01. Next base: position 23,474 of record JBBIHH010000005.1, on the reverse strand, counting down.
CGTTGCGGTGGTTCTACGAGCACTGGGGCCGTCACGCCTGGGTCGACCCGGTGCGTGGCGGCTTCTACGTGAGCTTGCTGGTGCATGTCATGCACTTCGAGACGAACACCGGCCAGTGGGTGGCGGGGTTTTTTAAAATCTGGCTCGTCGTCGGGGGTGCGTTGCTGGTGGGCCGCGGGCTGGGTTTGGTCGTGCCGGCCAGGCGCGAGGAATTTCCCCGGACCTGAGCCGGACGGGCCCCCCGGACCGCGCCGGCCGCCGCCCCAGGAAAATCACCGTATATTCAGCGCGGCTCATCGCGGAGGAGAGTGCAGGTGTGAAGATCCTGGCGCTCCAGGCCGTGCTGGTGTCTTGCCTGGCGGCGTGGGCGGTCTCCCCACTCGTCATTCGCTGGGCGCGGCGGTTTCGAGCGTTCGACGTGCCCGACGCTCGGAAGGCGCACACCGAACCTGTGCCGCGAGTCGGGGGGATTGCGGTGGTGACAGGCTTCCTCGCAGGTCTGGGCGTGGTGGCCATGCAGAGGGGCACCCTGCTTGGAACCGGCACCGTCACCGTCTACTGGCATGTCTTCGTCGCCACGTCCCTGGGACTGTTCGTCGTGGGCCTCGTGGACGATCTGCGCGGGTTGAGCTACAAAACGAAGTTCGCCTTTCAAGGACTCGCCGCTTTCGCCGTATGGTTGGCTGGCTTCCGTATCGAGCGAGTCTCCGTTCCCTTCGACGGAGGAGCGTACGATTTGGGGCTGCTCTCGCTCCCCGTCACCCTGCTTTGGATCCTCGCCGCGTGCAACGCCATGAATCTCCTCGATGGTCTCGACGGACTCGCGGCCGGTGGGGCCTTGATCATGACGAGCGCCGTCGCCGTCGTGGCCGTCCACATGGGCCATCTCGGGGTGACGGCGGCCAGCCTCGCTTTGCTGGGTAGCCTCGCCGGTTTCCTGCCCTATAACTTCCGGCCGGCACGCATGTTTCTGGGCGATTGCGGCAGCCTGTTCTTGGGATTCGTGCTGTCCGTGATTTCGGTCCGCGGCAGCCAGAAGGGCGCGACCGCCGTCGCCATGGGCCTGCCGCTGCTCGTGCTGGGGGTCCCGTTGATCGATACCGCCCTGGCGGTTGCCCGGCGATCCTTCACGGCCGTGATACGGGCGCGGCGGGAGGGAGGCGGGCTTCAGGTCGTCGCGCGGCATCTGCCGATCCTTTTCGCCCCCGACCGGGGACATATCCATCACCGTCTCGTGGATGCCGGCCTCAGTCACGCGGCGGCGGTGCTCGTTTTGTACGCGGTCGTGGCTGCCTTCGCTCTGGGGGGCGTGGTGGTGACGATGACCAAGAGCACAATTGTGGGCCTGCTCGCGCTCGTCATGGCCTTCGTGCCGGCGGCGATCACCGCGGGGTTCTTGCTGCGCAGATCGCGAACGAGCTGCACTTCCGAGGGACAGGTTGCCGGACATCGGGGTGCCGCGCAACGGATCGGCAGATAACAGGCCGTTGCGCCTCCGGTGTGGAGGATCGTGGGGGATGGTGTCGTGTTGGCGGCTGGGCATGATCGGCGCGAGCGCGCTGGGCCTGCTCGCAGGGGCTAGCCCTGTTCGCGCAGCGGAGACCGAGGGGCTCCGCGTGGGGCGGTGGACGCTCGCGCCGGGCGTCGAGCTTTCCTTCGAGAGGGATTCCAACCTGTTCCGGCGCAGCGAACTGGGAGGCTTGCCACTGGTGAGCGACGATGCGGCGCAGTGGCAGGTAGGGTTGGGTGCGCAGGGCGCTCTGAGCTGGGGACGGGTGGAGTTCGGCGTGCAAAGTTCCTGGACCGACTACCGAACCACGTTCGCGGAGGTCCTCAATGTCAAGCGCGCCGCCTTTGCGATCGACGCGCCGTCCGGTGCGTTCTACAGGACGAAGGTCGGAGCGAGCTTGATCGAGGGCGTCGCCGAAACGCAGGAGTTCGACGCGGGTGGAGAAGCGATTTTTCGTGGCGCCGCCTACACGCTCGCGCACCTGGAAGCGGAGATCAGCAAACAATGGGAAGGGTGGCGGGCGTTTTGGAGCCGGTTGCAACACACGCGCTTCCGATTCGAATCCGACGTCGCGGCCGGATTCTTCGATTACGAGCAACGCGGCCTGGAACTGGGGGCGGGTCTCGGGCAGGGGGCCCTGGGGTCGCTCGCGCTCGTCGCCGCAGCGGCGCGTGCCGATCACTTCTGCCCGAGCGGCCAGGCCGACGACGACCGTTGCCCCCAGCCCGGCGCGGCATTCCGCGACGAGGAGCGCGCGAGAATCGGCGTGGTCTTCGAACGGCGGGTCGGCCGCCGCCGCTATGAGATCGCTCCCGCATGGGAAACAGTTCGCTTCTCGGGAACGGGGGATGTCGGCGGAGACTTCGGTGGGCTGGTAGGTACGTTGGCCTATGCCGACGATGCGGGAGGGCCCATTTCCGGGTCGGTGCGTGTTTCGAGGCAGGTGTTCCCGTCGTTCTTCCTGGGCAACAACTTTTTTGTCTCGAACCAGTTAGGGCTTCTGTTGGAGTACGAGCTCCAAGGTCCGCTCTCGCTGGAGCTCGAAGGCAAGCTCTATCGAAACCACTACGGCGATGTCGTCCGCGCTCCGCTCAACCCCCTCCTCGACGGACTGCGTCGCAAGGATCGGCTGGCCATCGGCCGAGCCACGGTGATAGTCTCTCTACGGAAGCGCCTTCAGGTGAGGCTCTGGGTTTCGCGCGAGGAACGCGAGTCGAAGCGGTTCCCGGTGGCCGACTACGGTGCCACGATCGCGGGAACCGCGGTGAGCTGGGGCTGGCGGTGAGGCAAGGCGTTCGGGCGTGGTCGAGGTGGTGCTCGGGTGCGGGAGCGATCGCTCTCGCCGCCGTTTGGACGGCCGCCCCTGCGGGCGAATTGCAGGGACCGGTCAACGCGGTGGGCGTGCTGCACCTGCAGGGCCTGAAGCAGGCGGAGTTGGGGCTGGAAAAGTCGGGCCAGGCCATTCGCCTCCGCATCCCGGCGAACGCCGCCTTCCCCGAGGATATCGCAAGGGCCACGGCCGGAGCGGTGATCGCCATGGAACGGGCGGTGGAGGGGCCGTGGCAGACCGTGACGCTCTTCCTGCGACCCGGTGAGGTCCTCGCTCAGGCCCGGTGGTCCGAGCAAGGGGTGGCGTTGTTCTTCGCTCGGGAGAACGTCGGGGACAGCTATCGCCTCGGTCCTGGAGACCGGCTCCAGATCATGATCCTGGGAACCGAGCCGGGTACGTGGCAGACCATGGTGGGCTCGGACGGCACGGTCATGGTGCCTCTCCTGGGCAAGCTGCGAGCCGCGCAGCTGACGTCCGAAGAGCTCGAGCAGGAAATCACCCGCCGACTCGCGGAAGGATACCTGGTGGACCCCCAGGTCGGGGTCACGGTCACGGAATACGTCAGTCAATGGGTTCTCGTGACCGGATTCGTACGCGCCCCGGGTCGGATCCCGCTACGGGGTGGACTGGACTTGCGGCAGGCGCTAACTTTCGCGGGGGGCTTCGCCCCGGAAGCGGGGGAGAGCGTCATTTTGCAGCGTTGGGTGGATGGGAGCTGGGTCTCCAAGGTCTTCGATCGAGGATCGGTCATCGTCGGAGAGGGGAACCCAAGCCTCGTCCATGGAGACGTGATCGTTGTCCCGATGGAAGAGTACTGTTACATTCGGGGCGAGGTGCGTAAACCTGGACCGGTGCGCTGGGAGCGGGACTTGACGCTGCAGCGTGCTCTGGCCGTGGCGGGAGGACTGTCCGAGCTCGCCAAGCCCAGGGAGATTCGGCTCTATCGCGGCTCGCTCGTTCAAGTGCACGATCTGGCTCAAATCGAAGACCTCCAGGCACCCGATCCCAACCTGGAACCGGGTGACATCGTCGTCGTGAAGCGCCGAGCGCTCTGACCGGGAGGCACAGGAGCTGGCCGTGAGACGTTCCTGGATTACGCTGGCGACATCGGCCGCGCCGGCCGAGACAGCCGAACTGGACCTGCGATACTACTGGCGGCTCGTCGTACGGAACCGCTGGACCATCGTTCTGGTGGCTGCGGTGACCACGGCTGCGGTCGCCGCGTACACGTTCGTCCGCACTCCGGTCTATCGTGCCACGGCGCTGGTGGAGGTGCAGCCCAAGGCGCGAAACCTGAATCTGGGTGCGGATGTTTCCGGGCTGGGTGCTGCGGGCTACGGGTGGTTCGCGGAAGAGAAATACCAGAATACCCAGCTCGAGATCATCCGAAGCCGCGACGTCGGGGAACGAGCGTTCCGCGCCCTGAAGCTGGACCTGGACGATCGCTTCCGCGAGCTCGAGGATCCTGCCGGAACCTTCATCAGTAGGATCCAAGTCCGATCGCGGCGGGATACCGGACTGATCGAGATCAGCTTCGAAGGCGAGGACCCGCACGAGGTCGCGCGCTGGGCGAACGCCGTTGCGGACGCCTACGTCGCGCGCAACCTCGAACAGGCCAAGCAAAGCGCGCGCGTGGCGGTGGCGTCCATCGAGCGCCTGATGGATCCGCTCCGCTCGCGGCTGACCGAGGCCGAAAAAGGTCGTTTCGAGTTTCTCAAGGAGACGGCGCGTTTGAACCCGACGGAGCAGAAGGCGATCGTGGCTCAGACGCTTCAACGTCTCCAGCAGCAACTGGGGGACGCCCGGGTCCGCCTCAAAGACTTGGCGACCCTGCTCGATCGCGTGGAGGAGGTCAAGAAAAGCGGTGGCGATTTGTTGGCGATCCCTGAGATTGGCGGCGACCCGGTACTCCGGGAGTGGGAGGCAGTGCGGTTGACGCTGGCGCAGGACCTCGAGAAGCTGCGGGCGAAGTACGGCAACCGCCACCCCGAGTACCGCGAGAAGCTCGCCGACATGGCGGCGCTCGAGAAGAGGATCCGGGAGCGAACCGACACCCTCGTGGAGCGCTTCCGGACGGACTACGAGCTGGTGCGCGAGCACGAGCAGCATCTGCTTGCCGAGATCGATCGGACCCAGGAGCTTGCCTACGGGCTCGAGGTGGCGACGTCGCGCTACGAGTTCGAAGCGGTCGACGCGGAGACCCAGAAGCGCATCTATGATGCGATGATCAAGGCGGTGAACGAGGTAGCGCTGAATGCCGAGCTGCTCGTGAACAACGTCTCGGTGCTCGATTACGCGATGCCGCCCCGCCGTCCGGTGAAACCCAACAAGCGCTTGAACCTGGCTTTGGGCGCGGTGGTTGGGCTGCTGCTCGGTCTGGGGACGGTGTTGCTGATCGATTATCTGGACAACACCCTGCGCACTCCGGAAGACGTGGAACGCTATGCGGGACTCTACACTCTCGCGGTCGTGCCCAAGGGTGGGGAGGCGGCGTCCAGCCGGGCGTTGAAGGAAGCGTACCAGACTTTACGAACGAGCTTGATGTTCGTGAGTCGCGACCGCCAGCGACGGGTTTTGCTGGTGACGAGTGCCGGACCGCAGGAGGGGAAGTCCACGACCACGGTCGAGCTCGCGCGAGCCTTGAGAGGCTCCGGCGAGAAGGTGCTGGTCATCGACTGCGATCTCCGGCGACCGGCGATCCATCGTCTGCTCGGCGTCAGTCGGGAGCCCGGGTTGACGAACTGGTTCGTCGGCACGGCGGGCGCCCGAGAGTGGCGACGTGTCGTCCGCACGGATAGCGCAAGCGGGGTGGACGCGATTGTGAGCGGTCCGCTGCCCCCCAACCCACCGGACCTTCTAGGGAGCGAGAGGTTCCGCTCCCTGATCGAAGAGGTGCGGGCGGAATACGATTGGGTGCTGTTGGACTCGCCACCTTGCTTGAGTCTCGCCGACGCGAGCATCCTGGCGGATGCGGCGGGCACCGTGTTGCTGGTCATCCGCCACAACAAAACCGATCGCGACATGGTGAGAAGCGCGGTGGCGAAGCTGCACAAGGTCGGGGCCTCGTTCGCCGGAGCGGTCCTCAACGCCGCGGAAGCCCGCCGCGCGTATGGCTACGACTACTACTATGCGGGCTACTACTATTACGGGTCCGGCGAGGAAGCGGCCGAGACAAAACGCCGGGTGGCGGAGTCGGGTCGAGGTTGAGGTCCGGCCGTGGAGCGCCCCATCCGGGTGCTGGTCAATGCCATCCATTCGCGGGCCGGCGGAGGGCGCACCTACCTCGAGGAAGTTCTGCCCCGACTCGCGCAGCGTCCGGGCTTGCAGACGACGCTGGTGTGCACCGCCGACCAGCTTTCTTGGTTGCGACCGGGCGGGTTCGACGTTCGCGTGCTCCGCGGTAGCCGCGGCAGTCTGCAGCGGCACTTCCAGACCCAGTTCCTGCTGCCGGGGATCGCGCGGCAGACGCGCGCCGATGTGGTCTTCACACCTGCGAACTACGGACCCCTGCTGTGCGGTGTCCGCTCGCAGCTGCTGATGCGGAACACGCCGGCGGCGGTGGCGGCGACCCGGAGGATCGGGGCGCGGCTGGCGTGGTCGTTTCAGGAGTTTCTGGCCCGCCGTGCGCTTCGGAGCGCGCGCGGGGCCATGGTCGTATCGGAGGCGTTTCGGAGATACCTGGTGGCCTCTTGGGGTGTGGACCCCCGCGACTTGCGCGTCGTCCACCACGGCGTGGGGGAGCACTTCGCACCAGGACTACCCGGGGAAGAGCAAAGCGCCCTCGCGCCGTACGTCCTGATCGTCTCCACGCTGCGCCCCCAGAAAAACATCGAGACTGCCATCGACGCGCTGGCGATTGCACGGAAGCAGATCCCCCACTTGCAACTGGTGGTGATCGGCGGACAGCCCGACCGAGACTATCGGGAGAGGATCGTCGGGCGCGCACGGAGATGGGGGGTGGCCGACGCCGTGAAGCTGGCGGGAGCGGTTCCGAGTCGCGAGCTTCCGCCGTGGTACCGAGGCGCCGAGGCCGTGCTGTGCATCTCGCTGGCCGAGACGTTCGGGCTCTCCCAGGTCGAGGCGATGGCCTGTGGAGTTCCCGTCATTGCCAGCGACCTGGAGTACGCTCGAGAAATATGTGGCGACGCCGCTCGGTACGTGCCGCCCCGGGATGCGGCCGCTGTGGCGCAGGCGATACGGGAGGTGATCGCGGACCGTCCCCGGCGTGAAAGGCTGATCGGTCTGGGGCTCGAGCGCGCACGAAGGTTCAGTTGGGACCGGACAGCGGCGGAGGTCGCGGAGGCGTTGCGCGAGCGTGCGCGGTTGGCGGCGCGATTGCGAGGAGCGCCTTCGGGCAGCCCGGGACGGCAGGCGCGGTGACCGGCGAAGCGGCGCTGCGACCGGTCATCCTCATCGGCGCTGCGCGCTCGGGCACGACCCTGCTCGCCGAGGAAATCCTGGCGCGGCTGCCCGGGTTCCGCTACTGGGGCGAGCCGCATTACGTGTGGCGGTATGGACACGCCTTTCGCCCCTGGGACCGTCTGAGACCCGAGGACGCCACCCCGCGCGTCGTCACCTACATCCGGAGGCGGTTCCAGCAGTTCGCGACCGAGCGAGACGCGAAGCGGGTCGTGGAAAAAACCCCCGCGAACTGCCTCCGCGTCGCGTTCATCCACCGCGTGTTTCCCGAGGCGCAGTTCATCCACTTGATTCGCGACGGCCGCGATGTCGCCATCTCCGCGGCCAAGGAATGGCGGGGGCATGGTCAGGGGGCTTACGACTCCGTCGCGCTCCGAACGGGACCCGCCTTCCGCCAGGTCTGGAGGGGTATCCGGACGTGGGCCAGGTTTTCCGATCGCGTCAGGGATTGGCGCAGCCTGCTCGGGGTGGTTGCCTCGCTGCCGAGGGCTGCCGCGTTCATCCTCCGCCGAACGTGTCACCCCACCTGGTTGCCGTGGGGTCCCAGGATCCCAGGACTGTGGGCGATGCGCCTGAGCCACGGCTTGCTCGAGTGCTGCGCTCTGCAGTGGGCATGGTGCGTGCATTGCGTGGAATCGGAAAGGACGGCCATTGCCGACGGTCAGTGGTTGGAGCTGCGTTACGAGAAGCTGTTGCGCGATCCGCTCGTGGAGATCCAACGCGTCGCGGACTATCTCGAGGCCAGAACGACACGAGGAGAGCAGGACCGAATCGCGTCCAGGATCGTCAGGCAGGACCTGCCGAAGTGGCCGCATCAGCTCTCGGAGCAGGAGATCAAAAGCGTCGAAGGGTGCGTGGGCTCTACGCTGCGGATGCTCGGCTATCCGCTGTCGTCGGAATTGCGCCGCGGCGGGAGGGCAGAGCTCGGATGAGGATCCGCCCGAGCGCGTGGGCGGTGCTCGTCGTCGGTACCGCGTTGGCGTGCAGCCGCACGCCGGACCCGTCGGCGCTGCTCGAGGACCGCGCCCGCTATCAAGTCGAGCTCGTGTCGTGGGTGGCGCGGCCGGATGGCAGGATCGCGGCCACCCTGCGGGTGCGCGGCCCGGTGCGCACCCGCCTGGACCGATTGACCGTGGAGATCGTCCGCTTCGGGTGGGGCGGGGAGCGGATCGGCAGCGATTGGGTGAGTCTCGAGTTGGGCGAGCGACCGTCAGGGCTGACGGTGGAAAAGGTGGTGGTTTTGCCTGGAGAGCCGATGCCGGAGGCGCTGGGGGTGGACCTCCACGCGCATCCCGCGCCCGAGATCCTGTCGCGACTGAAGGAGCTGCAGCCGCCGAGTTCGCGGTAGCCTCGCCTGCGCAGGCCTCGGCTCCGCCCCGGCGGCCCGTGGCTCGGCCTAGGCGGGCGCGAGGCGAAAGCGCAGCTCGGAGCGGCCCGTCGTGCGCGTGGCGGCGATCACACGGGCGCGGGCGTCCCCGAATCTGGAACAGTACAGTCCGGGCTCCAAGACCAGCTCGCTTCCGCGAGGGAGCTCCAGCCGAAACCGGTGCCCCGCGGGGCACGCGAACTCGAAGGCTCCGTCGGCCGCCGCCGCGCGCGCCTCCGGGACGAGCGCGACCCGGACGTGCACGGGACGCCCCGACGTCGTCTCGAGCCGGTCCGCCCAGCGGAAGCCTGCCGCCCCGAGCCACTCGACCCGGCGGCGGTGGAGGCCGATGCCGCCGAAGCCGTCGTGCTCCCCTTCGACCGTGCGCCAGTCCAGCCGCCTCCCGCGCACCCGAGCCCTGCGCCCCATGCGGAAGGAGCCGAAGCACTCCGCCTGCTCCAGCCCGTCCACCTGCAGGGTCGAATGGGCGGCGGTGCTGCGCTGGTAGTCGCGCTCGGGTCCGGGCTCGTAGCGGTCCACGCCCGTGTCCACCACGACCCGCCGCCCCGCGAAGCTGTACTCGAACGACAGGGCGTCGCAGTGGGCGTGGGCCGGGAGATGGTCCGGCCCGAGGGGCCCGGCGTCGACGATCAGCACGTGGTCGCCTTCTTCGAAGCGAAAGTAACCGGCATGGGGGAGATCGCCGGCCCGGCCGAGCGCTGCCGCGGCCCCGACGTCCCGGGCCAGGCGCTCCAGGGTCCAGGGCGGGGCAGCGACACCGAAAGCGGCGTCGTTGAACAGGGCGAAGTGACCGTCAGGGTGAAGGACGCTACGGAGCGCGGCGAGGAGCCGCGAGGCCCACTGCAGCAACTCGGCATCCGGCTCGGGGAAAGCTCCGACGAGCAAGAGATCCTCGAGGATGAGGGACTGGTAGAGCGGGGTGCGCTCTTCGTGGAACCCGTCGGGCAGGATCTGCAGCGCCAGCTGGTCCAGCAGCAGCGCCCGCCCGGTCCGCCACCAGCGCTCTCCCAGCGGCCCTCCGAACCAGCGTCCCGCCGCCACGAGGGCCGAAGCGTTCCGCAGCAGATGGTTGCCGAGGACGTCCCACTCGAGCCACGATTCGAGAAACGCGGCGTTCGCCGAAGCCATGCCGTCGAGCGCGCGCCGCAGCCGCCCCGCGTTCGCGCCGCGGAACGCCTCCAGCGCCAGTCGAGCGCACCAGGCGTGGAGGATCCGCGTGGAAACGGCGTAGCTCTGCCAGGCGTCGCTCCAGGCACGGTACGCTCCGGGGGGGCAACGCGCCATCCAATCTTCGAGAACTCGCGCCGCAGCGCCGAAGGCCTCTTCGGCCCGAGCCGGCGCCCGCAGGGCGTGCGCCACGGTATCGAGGAGAAACCGGTGGTAGTGGAGGTTCATGCGCCACAGGTGCGAGGGCGCCTCGCGCGTGCCGCGCGCCCAGTCCGGGGGAAACCCGAGCGCGACTTCTCGGCCCAGAAAGCGGAAGCGTCCCTGGGCCAGCGCGTCGCGGCCGTCCGCAGGCGCGACATCGGGATCCGTCAGGAAGGCTTCGAGTCCCTCGGGAAAGCGCAGGGCCCGTGTCGGAGGGGGTTGCGCCGCGAGCCGGCGCAGGCGGCGTTGCAGGCGAGTGGGCCGCGCGCTCACGAGGCGCTGGCGCAGGCGCGTTCGCAGGCGGTGATAGATCTGGGCCGGCCTGTAGTGGGCCAGGGCCCGCAGCTGTGCCCCGAGGGTCGCCACGGGCCTCAAGCGCTCCGCAGGCGCTCGCGGAAGTAGCGGAGCGTGCGCCGCAGGCCCTCTTCGAGGGCGACGCTCGGGCTCCAGCCGAGCAGGCGCCGGGCGAGGGAGATGTCGGGTTGCCGCACCCGAGGATCGTCCACCGGCAGCGGCCGCTGCACGATCTCCGAGCGGCTTCCCGCGAGCCTGCGGATCGTCTCCGCCATCCGGAGCACGCTCCATTCCTCGGGGTTTCCGAGATTGACCGGCTCATGAACCTCGGACAAAAGCAAGCGGTAGATCCCTTCGACCATGTCGGAAACGTAACAGAAGGAGCGCGTCTGGCTGCCGTCGCCGTAGATGGTGAGCGGCTCGCCGCGGATGGCCTGGATCATGAAGTTCGGGATCGCCCGGCCGTCGTCGAGGCGCATCCCCGGACCGAACGTATTGAAGATGCGGGCGATCTTCGTGTCCAGGCCGTGCACGCGGTGATACGCCATCGTCATCGCCTCGGCAAAACGCTTGGCTTCGTCGTAGACGCCCCGCGGGCCCACCGGATTGACGTTGCCCCAGTACGTTTCGGGCTGGGGGTGGACCAGGGGGTCCCCGTAGACCTCGGACGTCGAGGCGAGCAGGAAGCGCGCGCGCTTGGCTTTGGCCAGCCCGAGGGCTTTGTGGGTCCCGAGCGAGCCGACCTTGAGGGTCTGGATGGGAAGCACCTCGTAGTCGCGGGGGCTGGCGGGACTCGCAAAATGAAGCACGGCGAACAGCGGTCCCTCGACGTAGATGTAGTTCGTGACGTCGTGCTGGATGAACGCGAAGTCCGGGTTGCCGAACAGCCGGGCGATGTTGTCCGGATGCCCCGTGCTCAGGTTGTCCATGGCGATGACGGCGAAGCCCTCCTGGAGGAGCCGGTTGCAGAGGTGGGAGCCCAGGAAACCGGCTCCACCCGTGACGAGGACTCGAGGTTTGCTGCTCACGGATCGCCTCGCGCGGTCCCGGGTTGCGAGAACCGGGGCCGCTAGCTTAGCACTCTCGCGGCCAGGGTGTATATTCAAAGTCCGCGTGCGCGCGGAGCGAGCTGACGATGGAAAAGACCCTCGCTGCCCGGGTCGCCTCCTACGCCGAGCGCGACCGTATCCGCGACTTCGTGCGCCGCGCCCTGCGAGCTCGCGCGCCGATCGCGGATCTCCTCTCGACCCGTCCGGCGGAACGTCTGGTCGTCGTCAAGCCCAACTGGATCCAGGAATCTCACGAGTACGCTGAGGACGTCTGGCTCCCCGTCATCACCCACCCGGCCCTGATCCTGGCGATCGTCGAGGAGCTGAGCGAGCTGATGGGCGGAAGGGGGACGGTGGCGATCTGCGATGCCCCGCATACCTACGCCGATTTCGACCGCATCGTCTCCCGCGGGGAGTTCCTGGCCGGCGTCCGAGCGATCCGGGCTTCGCACCCGAGGCTGGCGGTGGAGTTGCTGGATTTGCGCCGCGAGGTCTGGCGGAGAAGGGACGGGGTCGTCGTGGACCGGCGTCCGAACGCCGAGGATCCGCGGGGCTACGTCCGCGTGGACCTCGGCCGCGACAGCTTGCTGTGCGGTCACGCGGGCGCGGGACGCTACTACGGGGCGGATTACGACACGCGCGTCGTGAACGCCCACCACCGCGGCGAGCGGCACGAGTACCTTCTCGCGGGGACTCCGATGAAGTGCGATGTGTTCATCAACGTTCCGAAGCTCAAGACTCACAAGAAAACGGGCTTGACCTGCTGCCTGAAGAATCTCGTGGGCATCAACGGCGACAAGAACTGGCTGCCGCACTTCACCGAGGGAGCGCCCGAGACCGGGGGAGACGAGTACCCGGATTGGGGCGCGAGGGAGCGCCTGGAGGCGAGGTTGCGCAAGGCGCTGCAGCGGGCCGCGCTGCGCGTTCCCGGCCTGGGAACGTGGGCCTACCGCAAGGCCCGCCGCGCGGGGATGTCGCTGCTGGGGGACAGCGAGCGGACGGTGCGCGCGGGCAACTGGTGGGGCAACGACACGTGCTGGCGCATGGCCTTGGACCTCAACCGCGCGCTGCTCTATGCGGACGGGACCGGCGCCTGGAACGAGGGGCAGGCCGTACGCCCGTACCTCGCCTTCGTGGACGGCATCGTGGCCGGGGAAGGCAACGGCCCCCTGGCGCCGCGCGCCGTGGAGGCTCGCGTGCTGGTCTGCGGCGACAATCCGGTCGTGGTCGATGCCGTCTGCGCCCGCCTGATGGGCTACGATCCTGCGCTGTTCCCCATCGTGCGCGAAGCTTGGGCGTCGCACCGCTGGCCTCTGGCTCCCGAGAGCTTGGAGGGGGCGCGCCTGTGCTGGGACGAGGACGGCCGGCAGGTGCCGCTGGCGAACATCGAACCCGCGGCCGGACGGCCGTTCGAGCTGCACTTCGGCTGGCGTCCCCTCGCTGCGCTCGGGGCCTCGAGCGGATGAGCCTGGAGAAACTCTACGACCGCCTGCCGCACCCTCTCCAGACGCTCGCCTTGAGCCTCGAAGGATGGCGCGTCCGCCGGCTGCGCTACGGGGGCGGCTATCGCAGGCTGTACGAGAGCTACGTGGCCCGCACCTTCGCCACGCCGGAGGATCTCGAGGCGCTGCGCCGGCAGCGCTTGCGCCAGCTCGTGGAGCAGGCCGCGCAAGCGGTCCCCTACTACCAGCGCCTGTTCCGCAAGCTCGGGCTGAGGGCCGCGGACATCCAGGCTCCCGCGGACCTCAGGCACTTGCCCGTCCTCAGCCGCCGGGAAGTCCAGCAGGCGGGCCGGGACTTGTGGGCCGAGCGGCCCCGGGGACACCGCGTGTTCCTGAGCCACACCAGCGGGTCCACCGGCACCGGTCTCGTCTTCCCCGTCACGCGACGCGCGCATCAGGAACAATGGGCCGTGTGGTGGCGCTACCGGGGATGGCACGGGATCCGCCGCGGCACCTGGTGTCTCTATTTCGGCGGGCGCGCCATCGTCCCGGCTCGCCAGCGGCGCCCGCCCTACTGGCGCTGGAACATCCCGGGTCGGCAGCTCCTGTTCAGCGCCTACCACCTCGCGCCGGATACCGCCCCGCACTACCTGGCCCAGATGGCCCGTCGCTGCCCCGCTTGGTTTCACGGCTACCCCTCGTTGCTGGCCTTGCTGGCCTCGTACGCGCTCGAGGGCTCGGTGCGACCCGCGGCCACGGTGGTGACGACGGGCGCCGAGACGTTGCTGCCGCAGCAGCGGGCGTTGATGCGGGAGGCGTTCGGCGTCGCCCCGCTCGAACACTACGGGATGGCGGAGGGCGTGGCCAACGCGTCGCAGTGTCCCGAGGGCAACCTGCACCTCGACGAGGACTACGCCATCGTCGAGCTGCTCCCGCTGCCGGGCGAGTCGGATCAATTCCGCATCGTCGGGACGAATCTGACGAACCCGGCTTTTCCCCTCTTGCGCTACGACACCGACGACGTTTGCACGTTCACGGACCGAAGCTGTCCGTGTGGCCGGCCGGGCCGCGTGCTGGATCGGATCGACGGCCGCCAGGAAGACTACGTGGTGACCAAGTCCGGCGTGCGGCTGGGGCGCCTGGATCACCTGTTCAAGGATCTCGTACGCGTCCGCGAAGCGCAGATCGTCCAGCAGCGTCCCGGCTCCATCGAGATTCGCATCGTGCGCGGCGCCGGCTACGGGCCCCCAGACGAGGGTCGCTTGCGGGAGGAGCTTCGACGGCGGGTGGGAGAGGATCTCGATTTCGCGATCGTGTACGTGGAGGCGATCCCGCGCACGCGGGCCGGCAAGATCCGCTTCGTGGTCTCCCAGCTGGGCGAGGCGTCGGCTCCGCGCCCTACGCGCTGAGCCTGGCGCGCCGCCGCCGCCAGACCGTGTAGCGGAGCAGGTCTCGCGCGCGGTCCACGAACAGACCGGCGAGGTAGAGCTGCACCCACCGCCGCCGCGTGGCGCGGTGGCGGAAAAGGTCGAGCGGATGCCGACTGCGCAAGGGCAGGGCCAGGGCCAGCCGCAGTTTCGGGGGCGGCAGCGCCCGGCGGGCCGGCTCGGGCAGGCGGCCCGGGAACCAGCGCTCCAGGTGCACGAGCGCAGCCCCGGCGGCGGCGCGGCCGCCCCAGCGCTCCAGGCGCGCGCCCACGGCGGTCCAGTCGAAGCCTTCGCGTTCCGCGAGCCGCCACAAATCCAGCGCCCATTTGAGCCGCCGGTCGAAGTAGTGCTGGAGATGATGGAGCAACAGGTGCGCGACCGCGTCGTGATCCTCGAGGCGCCACGCTCGACGCCCCGACACCTGGAGCGATTCCACGCGGCGCAGCACCTCCCGTACCTGCAACCGGTAGCGCACGTCCTGGGCGAGCCCCCAGTGGAGCTCGAGGACGGCGGGGATAGGATCCGGGCTCCACAGGGGTATCTGGTAGCTCTCCCGCAGCCAGCGCTGCCGCTCCGCCCCCTGGGGTGCCCGCCAGCCCGCATCCTCGAGAACGGCCAGCGCTCGGGGAAAGATCTCGGGCGCCACGAGCAGGTCCGCGTCGTCCAGGGTGCGCTCGTCGAAGCCGATGCCGAACCGCTCCACGACGGCCAGCCCCTTGAGCACGACAGGGTGAATCCCCGCTGCGGCCAGAAGATCGAGCGCCCGCTCGACCGCGGCGAGGAGCAGGAGATTGTCCTGACGGCACTTCTTCCGCAGCTGGGTCAGGGCGGAAGACGCCTCGGTCCCGAGCCGTTCGAGCCGTCGCTCCCGCTCGAGCAGCGCATGCACCGTGGGGTGCACGTCGCAGAGCTTGCACAGTGCGAGAAAAATCTCCGCGCGCACGGGAAACCGCTCCGCCAGCCGGTCGAAGTGCGCCCAATGCCCGCGGAGGATCGCGAGCAGCCGCTCGGCTTCGAGGTGTTCCGGGTTCACGCGGCTCTCGTGGATGCGCCGGGGGCCTTCGGCCGCAGCGGAAGGTCGAGCACGCCCCGCAGAAACCCCAGCCCGTAACCCAAGTGCAACGTCGGCAGGATCGCGAGCAGCCGGAAGGCATCCCCGCGCAGCTTGGGCCACCGGCTCAGGGAGAAGCCCACCACCGCCAACCCATAGACGCCCGCGTAGAGCGCGCCGGCTCGCGCGAGCGGCGGGACGTGCCACCCCAACCCCACGAGCGACGCGCCGAAGGCCGCCACGCCGCCGAGCACGAACAGACTCGGCAGCACGTATTTCAGTTTGAAGATGTCGGGGTGCTTTTGCAGGATCCAGGCCTTCACCCGCCCCACGGTGAAGATCTGCCGCCACAGCGCGCGCAAGTTGGGCCGCGGGTAGTACCAGAAGCGAATGGACGGATCGAGCAGCAACCGGTAGCCGGCCTTGCGGATCCGCGTGTTCATGTCCAGGTCTTCGACGACAGCCAGCGTCTCGTCGAACGGCCCGACGCGCTCCAGCACCTCGCGGCGGAAGGAGCCGGTTTGCAGGGACTCGACGTAGGCGCGCCGGCGCAGCGTGCGGTAGGGCACCGAGCCCACGCCGATCCTGGAATACAGCGCCTCCACCAGGGCCCGGCGGAAAGGCGTGTCCGCCTCCATCTGCACGGGACCCCCGACGACCGCTTCGCCCGTTTCCTCCATGACCCGTACGATCTGCCGCAGGTAGTCCGGCGCCACGTAGGAGTGGCCGTCCACGCGCGTGATGACCTCGCCCCGGGCCGCCGCGAGGGCGACATTGAGCGCTGCCGGAGCCGTACGCCCGGGGTTGTCGAGGATCCGGATGCGGCCCTCGCGGTCCACCCGGCGCAAGATCTCGAGGGAGCGGTCCGTCGAGCCCCCGTCGGCCACGAGGATCTCGTAACGGTCCCGCGGGTAGTCCTGCTCCAGCAGGGAGCGGGCCAGGCGCTCGATGTAGGGCTCCTCGTTCAGCAGCGGGACGACGACGGAAACGAAAGGCTCCACGGCCGCTCCGGGCGGGGGAAGATAGCCAGGGTGGCAGCCCGGGTCAACGCGACCGACCCCTCGCGCCTCCTGTCCCCGGGTCGGGCATAATCCGCCCCCGGCACCGCTGGCGGGTGTCGGGGAGCGCAGGCAAGCCGTGGATCTCTGGCGCCTCATCGCACTCGCGGCCGGCCCGCCGCTGGCCAGCGCCTACATCCGGCTCTTGGGACGGACGATGCGCATCGAACGCCGCGGGCACGAGATCCTCGAGGCCAGCCGATCCGAGGCGGGCGGCTACATCCTGGCCTTCTGGCATGCTCGCTTTCTTCTCATGCCCTATGCCTACCCGCGGGAGCATCCGATGACCGCCATGCTCAGCCGCCACGCCGACGCCGAGTTGCTGGCCCGGACGCTTTCGCGTTTCGGCGTCGGTTTCGTTCGTGGGTCCACGACGCGCGGCGGCTCGGCGGCCCTGCGCGAACTCGTGCGGCGCGTCCGGGCGGGCTCCAACGCCGGACTCGCCCCCGACGGCCCGCGGGGCCCCCGCCGCCGCGCCCAGCTCGGTGTGGTGCTCCTCGCGGCGATGACAGGACGGCCCATCGTGCCCGTGGCGTTTTCCGCCTGGCCTGCGCGGCGCCTGCGCACGTGGGACCGCGCCGTCGTGCCCCGGCTTTTCTCGCGAGGGCTGTTCCTCTACGGGGAGCCTTTGCGCGTTGCGCGGGAGGCGAGCGAGGCGACGCGCGAAGCCCTGCGGCAGGAGCTGCAGGCGCGCCTGGACGACCTCACCGACGCTGCGGACCGCGAGACGGGCCTCGGTCCCGAGCCGCCGGCGGAAGGCAGCCTGCCGTGAGCCGGATCCTGATCTCGGCCGGGGAGATCTCCGGCGATCGGCTGGCGGGGGCCCTCGCCCAACACCTCCGCCGACGCGAGCCAGGCCTCGAATTGTTCGGCATGGGCGGGCCCGCCATGGAGGCTGCGGGCGTCGAGATTTTGCACCCCATCGCCGGGGTGAGCGTCGTGGGCTTCACGGAGGTTTGGCGCCACTTGCGTGCGCTGCGGCAGGCGGGGGCGCGGCTGGTGGAAGCGCTGCGCGCGCGCCGGCCCGACCTGGCGGTTTTCGTGGACTTCCCGGACTTCCACCTCCCCCTGGCGCGGCGCGCGCGGCATCTGGGGGTGCCGGTCGTCTACTACGTCAGCCCGCAGCTCTGGGCCTGGCGGCGCGGTCGGCTGCGCGCGGTGCGGCGCCTGGTCCGGCGGATGCTCGTCCTTCTCCCGTTCGAGGTCGAAATCTACGAGCGAGCCGGTGTGCCGGTCACCTTCGTCGGCCACCCCGCGGTGGAGCGGATCCCGGCCCGCGTGGACCGCGAGGCGGTGCGCCGGCGGCTGGGGCTGGAGCCGAACCGGGCGACCGTGGCTCTTCTCCCAGGGAGCCGGCCGAGCGAGCTCCAGCGGATGCTGCCCGTACTTCTCGAGGCCGCCGGACAGCTCGAGCGATCGCGGACCAATCTGCAGTGGCTCCTCGTCCGGGCCCCAGGTCTGGCGGAGCTGCCCCTGCGCCAGGCCGTGGAGGCCGCCGGCCTCCCCCGGTGCGTTCTGGCCACAGGGGAGGATCCGGAGGTCCTGGGGGCCGCCGACGCCGCCGCCGTCGCCTCGGGCACGGCGAGCCTCGAGGCGGCACTGTCGGGTGTGCCCGCCGTCGTCGTTTACCGCCTGGCCCCCCTGTCCTACCTGCTCGGCCGCATGTTCGTGCGGGTGGAGCATGTGGCCCTACCCAACCTTGTGCTCGGAGGGCGGATCTTTCCCGAGCTGATCCAGCGCAGGTGCGTGCCGGAGGCGGTGGCGCGGGAGCTCGGCGCGCTGCTCGAGCCGGCGCGCGCCGCCGCGATCCGCGCCGCTCTCGCGCCCCTCAGGGAACGTCTTTCCGGGAAGGGGGCGAACGAGCGCGCCGCCGAGGCCGTACTGGCGGAACTCGCCGCCGTGCAGGCAAGCTCCCCTGGAGCGGACGTGTGCTAGAGTCTGACGCAGTTTCGCCGGGGAGCCAGAGCTGCCGTGGCGACCGGGGGAGCGAGGAAACCGATGCCTGTGCCGGCCGCGCGCGTGCTGCTGGAAGCCTGCCCGCCCTCGCGCCGGGATCGCGAGCGGGCCTACGCCCTGCTGCGCCAGAGCTTCGCCTGCTACAACGCCTTCCACGCCGTCAGCGTCCCCGACATCCAGGACAACGGGGAGTTCGGCCGCGAGCGCGAGCGGGTTCCCAACGACGAGTTCGCGCGCTGGCTCCAGGACGTGACGGACAAGACGATCGGCCTCTACAAAGTCTGCAGCACCTGCACGCGACCGCAGTTCGAGCGCTGGCTCGACCGGGTGCAGGAGCTCGGTTGTCGTGACGTGTTTCTCGTCGGGCCCGACTCGAGCCGCAAGGACTATCGCGGGCGTCTCGACGTCGCGGCCGCGGCCCAGCTCGTCCACGGGCGGGGGCTGCGCGCCGGGGGGATCATCATCCCCACGCGCCGCACCCAGTTCGTCCCGCGCCCGGCCTCGCTGGACGAGACCGCGCGCATCCAGCGCAAGGTGCGCGAATCGGGCCTGACGTTCTTCAGCACGCAGATTCTTTACGAAGGCGAGTGGATGAGCTGTCTCTTGCTCGATCTGGCGCGTGGCATGGAGCCGCGGGAGCTACCCAAGATCTTTCTCACGTTTTCCCCGTTCGTCTGCCCCGAGGACCTGAACTTCGCCAAGAAGGTCCTGGGCGTCTACATCCCGCCCGACGTGGACCGCATGCTGCGGGGCGCGCGCAGCATGCGGGAGGCGGCGATCTCGACGTTGCTTCTGGTCTGGGAGCGCATCTCCACCTTCGCCGGCGAGATCGGCTACCCGCGGGACAAGCTGGGCGTGAACGTCGAGTATCTGGACTCGCGCAACCCGCGCAACGTGGACGCGGCCTTCGAGCTGGCCGAGGAGTTCGGCCGCTTGCTCCAGCGCGCGTGAAGGGGACAGGTCGCGCCGCGGGCGGGGGGCACGCACGATGAGGGGCGCCTACACCCTGCCCTCGATGACCGGCTACGCCCGCGCGCTCGTCGAGAGGGCCGGCGTGCGCGTCGTCGCCGAGGCGCGCAGCGCCAACCATCGCTACCTCGACGTGCGCGTGCGCGTGCCGGACCTGCTCGCGCCGCTCGAGATCGAACTGCGCCGGCGCGTGGTGGCCGCGTTCCAGCGCGGGCGCGTGGAGCTGCGCGTGCAGCTGGAACGTCTCGCGGACGCTCCGGGGGGCCTGGAAGTCGACCGGGGGCTGGTCCGGGACCTGCTCGAGGCCTCCCGGCTGCTCCGGGAGGCCTACGGGCTCGAGGGAGACTGGAGCGCCCCCGCGCTGCTCGCCTACCCGGGCGTCCTGCGCCCGCCTGCCGCCGAGGCCGACCTGCCCCAGAGTTTGCGGGAGCTCGTGGCGCAAGCGGTGGAGCGCGCGCTCGAAGCGCTGCGCGCCGACAGGCGACGCGAGGGGGCGGCACTCGCGGCGGACCTCGGGGCTCGGGTGGAGCGGTGCGTGCGGGCCCTCGAGGCCCTCGAGGCGCACGCGGCAGGCCTCCCCGAGCGCCTGCGCGCCCGGCTTCAACAGCGGCTGGCGGCGCTCGTCGCCGAGGGTGGGGTCGACCCGGCGCGCCTCGCCCAGGAAGTGGCGCTGCTGGCGGACCGCGCCGACGTGACGGAGGAGATCGTGCGCCTGCGGGGGCATCTGGATGAGATGCGCCGGCTCTTGGAGGGCGGCGCGGCGGAGACGCCCGGCCGGCAGCTCGATTTCTTGCTCCAGGAGGTTTTGCGCGAAGCGAACACGATCAACGCCAAAGCCGCCGAGCTGGAGATCAGCCGCCTGGCGCTCGCCATCAAGGCGGAGGCCGAGAAGATGCGCGAGCAGGCGCAGAACTTGGAGTGAGCCGTGCAGGCGCGGCGGCGCGGGATCCTCTTCGTGCTCTCGGCGCCTTCCGGCACGGGCAAGTCGAGCCTGGCCCGGCGGCTGCTGCGCGAGGTGGAGGGGCTCGAGTTCTCGATCTCCTACACCACGCGCCCCCGGCGGGCCGACGAGACGGACGGGCGCGAGTACCACTTCGTCAGCCGGGAGACGTTCGAGCGCATGGTGGCGCAGGGGGAGTTCCTGGAGTGGGCGGAGGTCTACGGCCACCTCTACGGCACGGGCCGCACGGCGACGGAAGCGGCGCTCGCGGCGGGGCTCGATCTGCTGCTCGACATCGATACCCAAGGCGCGCGCCAGGTGTGCCGGGCGGGGGTCGAGTCCGTAGGGATCTTCGTCCTGCCTCCCGATTTCGCGACGCTCCAGGCACGCCTGCGCGCGCGCAGGACCGAGGGACCGGAGGCCCTCGCTCGCCGCTTGGCGCGAGCGCGGGAGGAAGCCGCCGAGTATTCCCGCTATGATTACGTGGTGGTGAACGAGGAGCTGGACGCGGCGGTGCGGAAGTTGGCGGCCATCGTGCGCGCCGAGCGCTGCCGCACCTCCCGCCAGCGGGGCGAGGCCGAGCGGATCCTCGCCACCTTCCCGCGTGCCGGAGGCGAGGACGCCTCCGGCGAGCCAGAGGAGTGATGCCGCATGTTCAAGTTGCCGGAGGATCTCGACAGCAAGTACAGGTTCGCCACGCTCGCCGCGCTGCGGGCGGAGCAGTTGCAGGCGGGCGTCCGGCCGCGCTTGCAATCGAAGCATCGCAAGCCGACCGTGATTGCCCAGGAAGAGGTCGCCGCGGGGCTGATCAAGCTCTGGGACCCGGAGCGGGCGGCCGAGGCCCAGGCCCAGCAGGAAGGGGACGAGCCGGAGCGCGAGGAGGCGTGAGGCCCTCGTGGTGCGCGTGGTCCTGGGAGTGAGCGGGGGCATCGCCGCCTACAAGGCGTGCGAGGTCGTGCGCCTGCTGGAGCGCGCGGGAGCCGACGTCCGCGTCGTCCTCACCGCCAACGCCACGCGCTTTGTCTCGCCCCTCACGTTCCAGGCGCTGTCCCACCGGCCGGTGCTGCTCGATCCCTTCGATCCGCACAGCGAGGAGGGGATCGAGCACCTCGGTCTCGCCCGCGAACTCGACGTCTTCGCTGTCGCGCCGGCCACGGCCAACGTCGTAGCCAAGCTCGCCCGCGGCGTGGCCGACGATCTGCTGACGACGCTCTATCTGGCCGTCACCTGCCCCGTCGTGATCGCTCCGGCCATGAATCCCCGCATGTGGCTGCACCCGGCGACCCAGGCCAACGCGGCCCTGCTGCGGGGCCGGGGGGTGCGCTTCGTGGGGCCCGACGAGGGGCCGATGGCGGAGCGGGAGAGCGGTTGGGGCCGCCTGGCCGAGCCCGCGGTGATCGCCGAGGCCGTGCTGGAGGCGGCGCGCCGCGGCCGCGAGCTCGAGGGCCGCACGTTTCTCGTGACCGCCGGTCCCACGCGCGAACCCCTCGACCCGGTCCGTTTTCTCTCCAACCGCTCGTCGGGAAAGATGGGTTACGCGCTGGCGGAGGCGGCCCGCCGCCGGGGTGCCCGGGTGGTCCTCGTGAGCGGTCCCGTCGCCCTCGCGCCCCCGTACGGGGTGGAGCGCCTCGAGGTCGAAACCGCGGCGGAGATGCGCGACGCGGTTCTCGCGCGCGCGCCGGAGGCGGACGCCGTCCTGATGGCCGCCGCCGTCGCCGATTTCGCTCCCGCACCTCGGCCGCACAAGATCAAGAAGAACTCCGGGCCTGCCACGCTCACCCTCGAACCCACGCCGGACATCCTGAGCGAGCTCGCGCGGCGCCCGCGCCGGGGCCTGCTCGTCGGCTTCGCCGCGGAGACGGAGCGGCTGGTCGAGAACGCGCGGGCCAAGCTCGAGAGCAAGGGCGTGGACTTCATCGTCGCCAACGACGTTTCCCAGCCCGGTCTCGGTATGGAGGCGGAGGAAAACGCGGTCGTGATCCTGGACCGCTGGGGAGGCGTGCACGAGGTGCCCCGCGCTCCCAAGGGCGCGGTGGCGGAGGCGATCCTCGATCGGGTGGCGGAGCGTTTGCGGTGAACGAGACGCTCGCTCCGGGACTGCGGGAATGGCTGGAGTACTTGCGGGAGATCGGCGTGCGGGAGCTCGCTGTGGGAGCCGCGCGCGAGGCGCCCCAGGCGCCTGTCGGCGCTCGAGCCGGGCTGGCGCAGGAGGACGCCCCCGAGGAGCCCGCCGCGCCGCGACCCTCGCGCGCGCAGTGCGGGGAGCTCTTCCCGCTCGCCGCCGAGGCTACGGCGGAGAGGGATCCGGCGCGAGGCCTGGCGGAGATTCGCGAGGAGCTCGGCGAGTGCACCCGCTGCCGCCTGCACCAGGGCCGCACCCACATCGTTTTCGGCGTGGGCAACCCGCGGGCCAGGATGATGTTCGTCGGCGAGGGACCGGGGGCCGACGAGGACGCCCAAGGCGAGCCCTTCGTCGGCCGGGCCGGCCAAAAGCTCAACGAGATGATCCGGGCGATCGGCCTCCGGCGGGAGGAGGTCTACATCGCCAACGTAGTGAAGTGCCGGCCACCGGAGAACCGGGCGCCGCTGCCGGACGAGATCGCCACGTGCGCGCCGTTTCTCTTCGCGCAGATCGAGGCGATCCGGCCCAAAGTCATCGTGGCCCTGGGCGGCCCTGCCGCGCAGACGCTCCTCGGCACCCGGGAGGGGATCACCCGGATTCGCGGCCGCTGGCACGCCTTCCGCGGGATCCCCGTGATGCCCACCTTCCATCCCGCCTATCTCTTGCGGCAGTACACGCCCGAGAACCGGCGCAAGGTTTGGGAGGATCTCAAGGCGGCGCGCGCCCGGATGGATCAGGATCCGTGAGTGGCGGCGCGGAGCGGCCGCTCCACGCCGAGGTCGCCATCGCCGTGCCGCTGCGCCGCCTGTTCACCTACCGCGTGCCTGAGCCGCTGGCAGCGAAGGTCGAGGTGGGCTCGCGCGTGCGGGTTCCCTTCGGCCCGCGCCGGGCCGTGGGGACGGTGGTGGCCTTTCCGGCCCCCGCTCCGGAGGAGGGGGTCACGCTCCGGCCGATCGAGGCGGTCCTGGACGACGCGCCCCGGCCCACGCTGGAGCTTCTCGAACTCGCGCGGTTCGTCGCCGACTACTACCTCTGCTCCTGGGGCGACGCGATCGAGGCCGCCCTTCCGCCGGCGTCCCCGGCGCGGGCCGTGCGGCTGTGGGTGCGGCGTGCCGCCGGGGCGGACCCGGCGTCGTTGCCGGCTCGCGCCGT
>JBBIHH010000004.1:0-136775 GCA_037447115.1 Acidobacteriota bacterium | reverse complement strand
CCGGCCGGCGCCCTCCAGCAGGACCGCGCTCGCCCCGCGGGCGAGCCACGTGCGGTCCACGACGCGCAGGGCAGAGCGGCGCTCGTGGGCGCGCCCGCGCCAGTGCATCCAGGCCCAGGCCAGGAGGCTCAGCACGAGCAGCGCCGCGCCCGCGCGCAGCGCGGCCCACAGCAGCGCCGCGTCCCCGCCCGACTCAAGCGCCATCGGTGTCGTCCTGTTCGGCTACCGCCGCGAGCTTGAGCCCCACGCCGCCGCCCAGGGCGAAGGCCTCGACGCGGGCGAGCTTGCGGTCGTGCACGATCAGGTCCATCGGAGCGCCGACGGGGCGATCCAGCACGATCACGCTGCCCGGCTCGAGGGCCGCGAGCCGCCTGAGCGTGAGCGTGGTTCCTCCCACGCGCACCGCGACGCGCAGGGGTACCGCTTCGAACCCGCAGTACGGATGCCCCTTCGCCTGCGAGGCTCGGCTCACGCACCCACCTCCGGGCCGGGGGCGGAGCAACGCCTGTACCAGGCCGGC
This sequence comes from Acidobacteriota bacterium, assembly GCA_037447115.1. GTDB lineage: Bacteria > Acidobacteriota > Polarisedimenticolia > Polarisedimenticolales > JBBIHH01 > JBBIHH01. Next base: position 136,255 of record JBBIHH010000004.1, on the reverse strand, counting down.
CGGCGGGCAAAGCCGGAAAAGACGAAAGAAAACGCGCTCCCCTGGCTGCCCGGTGGCGGGCCGCCGACACCGCCGCCCGCATCGCCGCGCGGGATTCCGACGCCGACCCCCTCCGTGGGCTCGGCGCGCCGGTTACGGCGGGGTAGCGCCGGTCCCGCAGCCCCGGGACCTACGAGGCTCGCAGCGTGGAAAGGAAATTCTCCACCTCCCGCTCGCGCTCGCAAACATCGGCCATGAGCAGCAGGAGCGCGTCCCCTTCGCAGCCGAGCGCCTCGCGCAGTGCCTGCCGGGTGCGCTCGCGGGCGAGCTCGTGGAGGTTCGGAGTACGGAGGTTCACGAGGAGGTTGGCCAGCGCCACCACCCGTTGCCGGTCATCGAGGGGGGCCGCCGCGTGGCCGGCGAGGTCGGCCAGCTCGTGCCTGGCGCAGCAGCGCTCCGCGAACGCCGGCAGCCGCCAGTGGCGGCAGAGATAGGCGCCGAGCAGACCGTGCGACGGCCATGACAGGGCGACCTCGGCCTCGCTCAAGTACGTACCATGCTCGCGAGCCCAACGCTCCAGCGCCGCGAGGTGGCGCGGGAAGAAGCACAGGTAGATCAGCTTGCCGACGTCGTGGAGCAGGGCCGCGAGCGACACCTCCTGCGGTTCCACGTGATTCATGCGGCTGCGCGCGAGATCGCGAGCGACCAGCGCGGTGTGGTAGGCGTGGCGCCAGAAGCGTTCGAGCTCGCGCCGGTCCTCGGGAACCAGCGTGCGTGTCGCCGCCAGCGCGATGACGAGGCGGTGTATTTCGGCCAGGCCGAGGTAGGCGACGGCGTGGGTCAGGTCGCTGATCCTGTGGGGCAGGCCGTAGTAGGCGGAGTTCACGAGCTTCAGCACGTCCGCCGCCAGGCCAGCGTCGGTGCCGATCCACGTGGCGACTTGCCGCGCGGTGGCCGAGCCGGAGCGGATGGCCTCGTCCACGCGCGCGACGAGCGCCGGCAGCGGGGGAAGGTGGAAGTGACCCTGGAACAGGCTTTCCGGATCGCCGGGGAGGCGCTCCAACGCATCGGCTGGCGTGGCCACGCTCGGACATCCTCCAGGAGGCGGAACGGAACGATCGCATCGGCGGAAAGCCCGGAAACTTTAGGGACGGGGGCTGGCCCCGCTCGTCCTGGAAGAAAAGAGCGGGCGAAAAAGCGCCCCTCCAGGCTGGCGTTCGCTAGGGGCCGGCGCGACCCGTTCGCCGGGAGCCAGCCGCCGCTCTCGAGGCGAATGGAAAAAACGGGCCGCCGGGTCGGCGGCCCGCACCGCAGGGACTTGCCAAACCAGGAGCGTCAGCGCTTGAGGTTCAACGCCTCCTGGATCACTTCGTCGGTGGTGGTGATGATGCGGCTGTTCGCCTGGTAACCCCGCTGGCTGATGATCAAATCGGTGAACTCCTGCGTGATGTCCACGTTCGCCAGCTCCAGGCTGCTCGCGCGCGTCACGCCGCGGCCGCCCGAGTTGGCGCCGCCGATGGTGGGCGGCCCCGAGGCGTTCGTCTCCAGGAACAGGTTCTGCCCTGCCGTGAGCAAGCCATTGTTGTTGTTGAACGTGGCCAGGGCGAAGCGGGCGAGCTGGAGCGTCACGCCGTTGGTGAAAATCCCCGAGATGAGGCCGTCCTGGTCGATCGTCAGCGTCCTGAGCTGCCCGACGCTGAAGCCGTCCTGGTTCGTGGCCGAGGTGGAGGAGGGCCCGGAAAAGCCCGTAAGGATGCCCTCGCCGTTGTCGTCGAACAGGCGCCACTCGATGGCCTGCGCCGCGGCACCGTTGGTCCATCCCGGGACGCTCAAGGCCACATTGCCGCTCGGCTGCACCAGCCGTCCGTTGGCGTCGAAGGCGATGGTCCCCGAGGCGATGACGAACGGCGTTCCGGCCGTGCCGCCCGCCACCTCCTCGCCCGGAGCCGTGACCTCGTAGCTCCACTCGTCGAGAAAACCGTCGCCGTCGCTGTCGACGGGGCGGAAGTTGAACGTGAGGTTGTGGCGCGCCCCGAGGGAATCGAAGATGGCCAAGCTGGTGGAGAACACCTCCGCCTCGTCGATCGCGGTGAGGGGATCGTCCACGCGCGCGTCCGCGCTGAGGTTGATCACGTTCGTGATGAAGCTCGTGGCCCTGGGAGGCGCGGTGAGTCCCGCGGGAATCCGAATGTTCGTGATCGCCCCCGAGGTGACGATGTTGCCGTTGGCGTCGCGCGTGGTGTACCCCTGGACGAAGAAGCCGCTGGGGGTCACGAGAAAGCCGTCCTTGTCGAAGGTGAAGTTGCCCGCGCGGGTGAAGGCCTGCCCGCCGGCGAGGCTCGCGAGCACGAAGAAGCCGTTGCCCTGGATCGCGACATCGGTGACGAGTCCCGTCGTCTGCAGCGAACCCTGGGTGAAAATCTGATCGATGCTCGCCACCTGGGAGCCCAGGCCCACCTGCAGGGGATTGCCGGCGCCGTTGATGCCGGCCCCGCCCCCGGGCTGGCTGAAGATGTCCTGGAAGGTCACGCGGCTTCCCTTGAAGCCGATGGTGTTGATGTTGGCCAGATTGTTGCCGATGACGCTCAGGCGGCTGCTGTTGGCCTGCAGTCCCGAGAGCCCGGCGAAAAACGATCCGAATGCCATGGCCGTCCCTCCTCAGTCTTGCGCGCCGCTTTCGGCGCGGATCTCGACGATGCGATCGAACGGGATCTCCTGCGTGCCGGAGACCAGCGTCACCCCCTCGGCGCCGAACTGGACGCCGTCGATGGGAAGCGCCTGGAACAGGGCGAGCGCCATCGGCTCGCCCTGAAGATCCGTCGCGTGGACCTCGAAGCGGTAGCTCCCGTCGGGAACCGGTCGCCCGTCCGCATCGGTGCCGTCCCACGGAAGCACGAAACGCCCCCCGGGCGTGCGCTCCAGCTCGAAGACGCGCAGCGGGCTGCCGTCGGGCCGGAGAATGGTGAGCGTCGCTCGCGCCGCCGGCCTGGGCAAGGCGTAAACGAGGCGGCTCGGCAGCCCGCGGCGTACCTCGATCGTGTCCCCGCTTTCCACCAGCGCCTCCTTGCCGATCAGATTGAGCGCCTGCGCGTTGACCAAGGTGGCCTGGGCCAGGGCCAGCTGGCGCAAATTCTGATTCACGCCGATCAACTGCTCGAGGCTCGAGAACGTGGCGAGCTCGGCGACGAACTCGCGGTCGCGGGCAGGTTGGAGGGGATCCTGATGTTCCAGTTGGGCGATGAGCAATCGGAGAAAATCGCTCCGGCCGAGCTCGCCGAGCGATGGGGGCGCGCTCGCGCTCGGCTGCGGCGCCGAGCCGGCGACGCTGCCATTCAACGGGTCGAGCATCGCGTCATCCTCCCTAGCTCGCGCAGTGCGAAGAGCAGCTTTGGTGCCAAGGGCGCGCTCGCGCCACGCTGGGCCATGCTCCCCGGCTCGCCTCTTGCGATCGGCATCCGCTTGCCGCGGCGCGGCAAGCGACCTCCGCAACCCTGAGCGCGCACACCGCGAGAACCGTGGCTGTCGATGGCGGGGCTCGCTAGGGGACGAGCTCGGGTTCAGACGAGACGGTTCAGGCGCGAGCGCTCATGGAGCGCCTCGGAGCCGCGCTCGGCGGACGCCGCAGCGCCCGTCGCCGGCGGCCACCGGCCTCGGCCGAGGCGCGAGACTCGTGCGGGATTCTCGTCGCCGGCGGCGTGCCGCTCGCGCGGTTCCTGCTGGTCGCCGTGGGCGAGCCACACTTCGGTGTCCCGAAAGCCCGCCGCCTGAAGCTGTTGCTCCAAACGCGATGCGGCGGCGCGCAGGCCCTCGAGGGCCCCCGAATGCTGCGCCACGATCTCGACGCGCAGGCGCTCGCCTCGCGCTCGAAGCCGCACCCGCAGCGCGCCGAACTCCGGGGGCTCGAGCCGGAAGCGGAGCTCCACCGCCCCTTCGGGTAGAAGCAGCCGCGCTCGGGAGAGAATCGTCCGGATCAGCGCTTCGTGACCGCTCGCGAGAACCGGCGCCGAAGGCTCCCCCGCCCAGAAGGGGGGCGGCATCGAACGCGCCGCGGACGACCCGCTCACGGGCTCCGGGCCGGCGGGCGTGGCGCGCACCGCCGAGACGGCTCGCGCCCTGTCCTGCGCGCCCGCTTCTCTCCGCTCCGGAGCGCTGGCGGCGGGCGGCTCGTTCTCGGGAACGCTTTCCGGCGAGGGAGCCTCGCGCTCGGCGGCGCGCGGCGGCCCCGGCTTCGCCAGCTCCGGTGGAGCCGGCGTGAAGCGCGGCCTGGGGCGCGCAGGCGCCTCGAGGGCGCTCGCGGGTTCGCCTGCTTCGGAAGACCTCGCGACGTGCCGCGCATCGGCCAGAAAGGAGCGAGCCTCGGTCGCGTCCGTCCCCTGCCCGCGCCAAACGGCCTCCGCGGCCTCCCCGAACGGCTCCAGAGCGAGCGATCGCGAGGTCCGCCGGTTCGGGTGCATGCGATGGCCAAGAAAAGCCGACGCGGCGGCCCGGCTGTCGGGGCCGGAGTCCTCTGCGGAAGTCTCCCGGGGTCGGTCCGTGCGTTCGCGGAGCCCTTCGCCTCCGAGCGCTTCGGTGTGGGGAGCTGCGGTCGCCCGCTCCGGCAGCGCAGAAAAGCGATCGACCCCCAGGGCGGGGCCCCGCGACGCGGCATTCACGATGCGCTCTTCCTGCGGCGCATCCGCCCGAGCGGTCCTTTCGGGAGGCAAAGCTTCGGGGGACAGGCTGGCGAGAGCGTCGGGCTTCAACCCCGGGAACATCCCGAGACCGTCCATCGCCGGAGCGGACGGTTCGGGTGGGGAGGGCACGCTCGGCGCCAGTGCCGCAGGGCGGTCCTGCCCCCGCGCGGCGCGATCCGCCCCCTCGCGGCGGCCTGCCGCACCTGGACCGTTCACGCTCGCTTCGCGAGCCGGAAACGCCGCTTCGGCACCGCGGGCCCCTTGCGCAAGAGCCTCCATGGGCGCGGGGGCCGGAAAGGTATGCGCCATCGCCAGCGCCCGTGCGAAAGTGGCCTCTTGCGTTCCGCCACCCTCGCTGTCGTTCTCGAACGCGCGGACCCCGAGGTCTCGCTCGAGCGCCGGCTGCCCAGGGACCGCCGCTCCCGGAAGAGAAACGGAAGTTCCAGGCGCAGCCGGAGCACTCGTACCCATCTCGCGAGGCACCGGGCCGGAGGTGCTGTTCGCCTCAGGGAAGAACGGGCTATTCTCGAGAACCCCGGCGCTGTGCTCCGGAGGTTGCCCCGCAGGCGGAACAGCCGCACCGGTGGCGGGCGCCCCGACCCGCGGCGGCACGAGCGGACGCGCGAGCAGATCCGCCGGGAAAGAGAGCTCGCCCGCGGATGAGCGCTCGGGTCGCTCCTCCTCACGGGCGCCCGTAGCGTGGAGGTTTGCGGAAGCGGACCGGGCCGGCGAGACGAGCGGCGCTCCGGCACCGGGCGAGAGCCTCTGCACCCCGACACGGTGTTCGAGCCAAGCGGCGAACGGGGCGTAACCCTCGGGTTCAGGGAGAAATCGGTGCATCCTCTCCGGGTCGGGTCGCGCGCCGCCGCCGGTCGGGGCGAAGGGTCGGAGCAGCCACGCGAAAAAGTCGCCCATGGAACCTCCGCGGCCCGTGGGCAGCAGGAGGCGTGCCAAGGATCGGCGTCGGCTCGGACCCGCCGGCTTCGCTCCAGGGCGGCCGATCGTCAGCGGCCGGCTTTGGCCAGCTCGGGCACGGGTTTGCCGCTTCGCTTCCAGACTTCGTAGGACAGCTCCGCGGCGAGGGCCGCATCGGCACGCGTCAGCGCATCGAGAATGGCTCCCGAGACGCGGGGGTTCCACGCGGCAAGCAGCGCGATGACCGCTTCGCGGTCCCTCCGGGCGAGGGCCGAAAGCGCCTGGGCGGCGGTGTCGGGTTCCATGTTCTCGTAGGCGCGGCGGAGCCGATCGAACGCGCTGGGACCGGCAGCGTGTGCTTGCGCAGCCTCCGTCCGTGCGACCTCGGAAGAAGCGTCCTCGCCGGCATCGGGCCCATCCGGAACGGGAACGATGCCGGCGCGGCGCAGCACCTCCTCCGCGCGCCCGAGCTCCGCCAGCTCCGCTTCCCGTCGCTCCAGCTCGCGCAGGCGTTCGGCCAACTCCCGCCCCAGGCGGGCAAGTGATTCGGCCTCCTGGGGGAGGGGGCCTTCTCGCGCGTTTTCGTCGGACAGCGTGCCCGTGCTTTCCGTCGCCGCCTCGTCCGCCCACACGCCCAGCCCCGAAACCGCGCCGCCCGCCAAACCGACGACCACCACGAGATCGGCCACCAGCACCGACGCCAGCAACGCTCTCGCGCAAGCTTTCATCGCCGTTCTCCTCTCCCGCCGCCCGACCAACCCGACAGGTACAGATCGTCGAGCCAGCGTTGCTCTCGGCGGTCCCGCTCGCCCAGCCAAACCGCCCGCCAGCGCGCCTGCAGCCGCTCTACCACGTGCAACTGCCGCCGCGCCTCGCCGTAGCGCGCCGCCGCCCGCCCCGCCTCCTGGGCGGCCCTTTCTCGCGCCGCTTCGGCCGCCTCCCGCCAGCGCTGGAGTTCGCCGAGCCACGCCGCGCCGTCCCTCAGCCCCTGCCCCTCCAGCACCTCCCCTTCACGGAGAAGCGTCCGCGCCCAGGCGGAGGTCGTCTCGGATGCCCGTTCGAGCCCGGCCTCTGCCGCTCGCTCGTCCGCGAGCCGCGCCGCCAGCTCCGTGCGCGCCAGGCGGTGAGTCGCGCGGCGCAGTCGCACGAGGCGCCCTAGCCTCTCGTGCCGCGCGCTCACGCCTTGCCTCCCTCGCCGGCGGCGAGGAGCTCGCTCAGGCGCTCCAGGGTCTCTTCGAAGCTGGCCCCGTCCTCCGCCCCCTGGCGCAGCAAGCGCTCCATGGCCGCGCGCGCCCTCAACGCGCGGTCCACGTCGGGGTCCGTGCCTTCTTTGTAGGCCCCGAGCAACACGAGATCCTCCGCGGCGCGGTAGGCCGCCAGCCACCGGCGCGCGGTCTCGGCGGCGCGGGCGTGGTCCTGCCCGACCACGCGCGGCATGAGGCGGCTGATGCTGGCCAGCACGTCCACCGCAGGGTAGTGCCCGCGCGAGGCGAGGTCGCGGGACAGAACGAGGTGACCGTCGAGAAGACTCCTCGCCGCGTCGGCGATGGGATCGGCCAGGTCGTCCCCCTCGACGTAGACCGCGTAGATCCCGGTGATCGCGCCGCCGCCTTCCACCGCACCGGCGCGCTCCACGAGCCGCGCGAGCAGGGAGAACACGGAAGGGGGGTATCCCTTGCTCGAAGGAGGCTCCCCGAGAGAAAGTCCGACTTCGCGCTGAGCCATGGCGACCCGGGTGAGCGAGTCCATGAGGAACACCACGTGGCGCCCCTGGTCGCGGAAGTACTCCGCCACCGCCATCGCCGTGTGGGCCGCGCGGATGCGCCTGAGGGCCGGCTCGTCGGAGGTGGCCACGAGGACCACGCTGTGCTCCAGGCCGCGCGCGCCGAGCTCGCCCTCGATGAAGTCTCGCACCTCGCGGCCCCGCTCGCCCACGAGCGCCACCACCGCCACGTCGGCTCTGGCGTGGCGAGCGATCATGCCCAGCAGCGTGCTTTTCCCCACACCGCTGCCGGCGAAGATCCCCACGCGCTGACCGCGGCCGAGCGTCAGGAACGCGTCCACCGCCCGGACCCCCGTCACGAACGGCTCGCGAATCCTGCGGCGCCTGAGGGCGCGCGGCGCTTCGGCCTCGAGGGCGCGGCTGTCCGGTGCGTGGGGAGCGGGCTTGCCGTCGAGAGGCCGGCCGTCGGCGTCGAGGACGCGCCCGAGCAGTGCCTCGCCCACCGGCACCCTGGGCCGTGCGCCGAGCGCCACGACCCGCGCTCCGACGCTCAGCCCGTGGAGCCTGTCGGTGGGCATGGAGAAGACCCGGTGGCCGTGGAAGCCGACCACCTCACCCCGAGCTGCGAGCTTGCCGTCCGGATAGAGCAGCAGGCACGCCTCGCCCACCGCCGCCGGCGGTCCTTGGCTTTCGACGGCCAGGCCGGCCACGCGCACGACCCTGCCCTCGGCACGGAACAACCGCGCCTCGCGCAGGCGCGCGCGCGCCGCTTCGATGCGAGCGCCCAGGTCGTTCAAGGCGCCTGCCCCTCGCCGAGGACCGCCTGGCGCGCGAGCTCCAGCGCCGTCTCGAACGTGGCGTCCACCACGCCCGCCTCGCTCTCGACACGGCAGCCGCCGCGCGAGACCGTCGCGTCCTCCACGAGCTCGACGCGCCCCTCCCCGAGGACCCCGGCGAAGTGCTCGCGCAGCGCCGCCGCGTCCTCGGGATGCGCCCGCACGCGCGCGGTGCAGTCCCGGGGCAGCAGCGCCAGCGCCTCCTCCAGCGCGCGCGCAGCCACCGGATCGCCCGCGGCGATGCGCGCCCGCGCGATGCGCGCGCCCACGTCCACGGCCAGAGCGAGCAGGCGCTCCCGGTACTCGGAGATCATGGCCTCCAGCATCCCCGCCATGCGCTCCAGGCTCGCCGCCATCTGCTGGCGGAACGCCCGCGTCTCCGCCTCGAAGGTCTCCTGCGCCTGCCGCCACCCCTGCTCGAAACCCTCCCGGCGCGCCTGCTCGCGCAGCGACGCCACCCCGTCGCTCCCACGGGTGTCGTCGGCGCTTCCGGCCGAGGGAAACGGGCGCACCGCCGCCTCGGGGGCGGCGATGATGCGGGCCCGGCGGAGCTGCGAGCTCACGATCCCGCTCCGTCCTCGGCTTCCTCCTCGAAGCGAAGCTTGTCTTCCTGCTCCAGCTCGAGGGCCTGCTTCAGGATCGCCTGCCGGGTGCTCTCGATGTCCGCGGGGCGGGCCTTGGCGGAGTATTCCATTTCCTCGCGCAGCATGCCCGCGGCACGCTCCGACAAGTTCTTCAGGAACTTGCCCGTCAGGGTCTCGCCGGCTCCCTGCAACGCCACGGCGAGCGTCTTCGTCTCCACCTTGCGCAGCAGCTCCTGGATGCCCCGGTCGTCCGCCTGCACGAGAGACTCGAAGGTGAAGAGCTTGCGGCGCAAAGCCTCGGCGCGCTCCGGGTCCACCGACTCGAGCGCCGCGAGCAGATCCCGCACCTCGGCCCGCGGCATGCGGCGCAGGATTTCGACGGTGCGCTCGGTGCTCTGGCCGCTTGCCTCCTCCTCCGCCCCTGGAGCTTCCGCACCGCCGAGCCGCTCGCGCAGCGACGCGGCCACCTCGCCCAGAACCTCCTCGCGCACGCGCCGGAGGGCGCTCATGCGCAACACCGTCTCCGCCCGCGCGGCCTCGGGCAGCGCGCGCAGCACCGCCGCGCCCCGCCGCGGGGGCAGGTGCAGCACGACCAGGGCACGCGTCTGGGGGTGCTCCTCCTCCAGCGCCTTGGCCAGCGCCCGGGGCGGGCTCTCCAGCAGCGGCCCGAGCGCTTCGACGAGTTCCCCCGTGTCGCCGCGCAGCCAGCGGCGGCGCAACGCTTCCGGCAGGGCGAGCTTGGCGAGGATGCGCTCCGCGACCTCGGGGCCCCCACGGTCCTCGGGAGGGCGCACGGCGTCGAGGAAGTAGGCCTCGAGCACCTGCTGAGCGACCTCGGGAGGGATGACCTCCAGCGAGGCGACCTCGCGGGTGATCGCTGCGATCTCGTCTTCCTGGAGATGGCGCATCAGCTTCGCCGCCACCTCCTCCCCCATGAGCACCATCAGGACCGCCGCCTTGCGGGGCCCGGCAAGCTGTGGCTGCATCGCGACTCCCTCGATCCGACCTGCCCGGCCCTCAGGCCGAGCGATCCTCCCGCAGCCAGCTGCGCACGACGAGCGCCGCCGCCTGCGGGTCCTCCGCCGCAGCCTGGATCAGTCGGCCCCTCAGTCCGGGCGCTCCCGGCGCTCCAGTCGAAAGCTCGCCCCGGGAGAGCCGCGCCTGCAGCTCGGCCACCGTGGCCGGCAATGCCGTGCCCGAGCTCGCGCGGGAACGCAGCTCGCGCAGAACGGCGATCCCGGGCCGGACCACGAGCAAGATGATCAACAGCACCGCCGCGGGAAGCGCGGCGTAACGGGCCACGCGCGGCACGAGATCGAGCCACGCACCGGAGGCGCTCCCGGGGACGGGCTCCTCCGGCGGGGCTTCGAAGGGGACGTTCTCGACGATCAGCACGTCCCCCCGCGCGGCATCGTAGCCCACCGCGGCGCGCACGATGTCCCGAATGCGGTTCATCTCCTCCTCGGATCTCGGCGCCATCTCGCGCACCGTGGCGCCCTGGGCGTCGGTGCGCGTCACGAGCGCGTGGTCCACGATCACCGCCACCGATTGCCGCACCATCCGGCCCACCGGCTCCTCGATCGTCTCCACGGTCTTGGCCACCTCGAAATTCGTCGTCGTGGATTGACTCTCCTGACCCCCGAGGGCCGCGGCCGCGGGGCCGCCTGCTTCGTCGGGCAGGTTGCTGGCCGTGCCCGGCACGCCGCCCGTACCGGCGCTTTCGCTGCGTGTTTTCGTACGCACCTCGCTGCGCACGACCGCGCTCTCGGGGTCGAAGGTTTCCTCGACGCGCTCCACGCGCCGGTAATCGAGCTCCACGGTGGCGCTGGCGCGCACGCGGCCCCGGCCGACGACGGGCTCGAGAATCGACACCAGCGTGCGCTCGATCTCGCGCTCCCTCTGTCGCTTGGCTTCGAGCTGGGAACCGCTCAGACCCAGCGGTTCCGCCTCGCCGCCGGCGTGGAGCATCCGGCCCTGGGCGTCCACGATGCTCACGTGCCGCGGCTCCAATCCGTCCACACCGCTCGCCACGAGGTGCGCGATGGCGCGCGCCTGCTCCGAGGGCAGGGCGGACCCGCCGCGCAAGCGAACGATCACCGAGGCGCTCGGCTCGCGCGCTTCGTCGGCGAACACGCTCGGCCGCGGCAACGCCAGATGGACCCGCGCGGACTCGACAGCTTCCAGGGTCTGGATCGAGCGCGCGAGCTCCCGCTCCAGCGCGCGGCGGTAGTTGACGTTCTGCACGAAATCGGACATGCCGAAGGCCGGCTTGTCGAAGATCTCGAAACCGACACCCCCGCCGCGGGGCAACCCCTCCCCGGCAAGCTCGATGCGCAACTCGTCCACGCGCGGCGCGGGCACCTCGATCACCGTCCCGCCGGCTGCCACGCGATAGGGCACCTGCCGCTCCCTGAGCGCCGCCATCACTTGTGCCGCGTCGTCCGTGTCGAGGTGACTGAACAGCACGCCGTAGCGCACGCGAGTGGCGTAGAGGCTCACGCCCCACACGAGCCCTACGAGCCCCACGACGGCCAGCACGAGGCGCACCCTCTGCGCCCCGCTCAGCCTGTCCCACGCCTCGCGCAACGGAGCGAGCAACGCTGGCATCGGCCATCCCTACCCGAATCAGCCGCCCATGCGCATGATCTCGCGGTAGGCGTCGACCAGCTTGTTGCGCACTTCCATCATGATCTTGAACGCCACCTCCGCTTCCTCGATCTTGATCAGCACTTCGTGCAGCTCGACGTCGTCGCCCGCGGCCAGGGCCTGCTGCGCGGCGTCGCTTTCCCGTTGCAGGCGATCCACCGCGCGCATCGCCTCGGCCAGCATCTCGGCGAAACCCTCGGCCGCCCCACGGCCTGGCGCCGGCCGCAGGGCCTCGATCCCGCCGATCTCGGGGAGCCCGCGGATGGGATCCATCGTGCACCCTCCCTCACACCAGAATCTGCAGCGTGTTGCGCAGCATCTCCCTGGCCGCCCGCACGAGCGTCACGTTGGCCTCGTAGGAGCGGGCGGCGGTGAGCAGGTCCACCATCTCGGCCAAAGGGTCCACGTTGGGGTAGGCCACGAACCCCGCCTCGTCCGCGTCGGGGTGCCCCGGCTCGTAGCGTCGGAGGAAGGGGGAGGGATCCTCGACCACACGCGCCACGCGCACCGCCTGCAGCGATGCGGCGAGGGGCTGGGCGGGCGAGGCGGCCAGGGGCTGGGCGACGAAGACGGGCAGACGCCGCCGGTAGGGACCGCCCCCCGGCGTGCGGGTCGTGCGCGCGTTGGCGAGATTGGACGCCACGAGTTCCAGCCTCGTCCGCTGCGCGGAAAGAGCCGAGGCTGCGATCGCCATGGCCCGTTTGAGGCTCATCGTTGGAACCTCCCGTCGGTCGCGGCATAGAGGAACAAAGCGAAGCGCTTGCGCAGCATCTCGGTCGTCGCGCGGTAGCGCCCCTGGAGCTCACCGAGGCGCATCATCTCGCGCTCCACGTCCACCGTGTTACCGTCGGGACGGGCGCGCGTCACCGGCGCGAACTGCACCCGACCCTCCTCGATAGACCCCGGAGGCTGCAGATGGCGCGGATGGGTCCGCTCCACGTCGGCGCGGTGCATCCGGAGCAGGTCGGGAAAGCGCACCTCGAGAGCGCGGTAGCCGGGTGTTTCCGCGTTCGCCAGGTTGGAGGCCGTCACGGCCGCGCTCCGTACGAGGCGGTCGAGCAGGCGGCCCATGGCCTCCAACGTGCGATCGCCGAGAACCCTCATCGTCGCTTCCTCGGGGGCAAACCCCGTGCCCGCCCGAACGCCCCCTCTTGGCAGAGCAGGGCGGCCAGCTCTTGCCGGAAGGCGGCCAGGACCTGCCGAAGAGGTGCGCTCACCGGTACGCCTCCACGACGGGCACCCCCAGGTCGCGGTAACGCTTGAGCTTGTGCCGCAGCGTGCGCGGCGAGATTCCGAGGCGCTCCGCCGCCTTGGTGCGGTTGCCTCCCACCTCGAGCAGGGTGAGGCGGATCGCCTCGCGCTCCGCCTCCTCGAGCGAGCGCGGCGCACTCGGAGCAGGCTCGGCGCGGGGCATGTCGAGCTCCAGGTGCTCGGCGTCGATGCGGGCGCCGCCACTGAGCACCGCCGCGCGCTGGATCACGTTCTCGAGCTCTCGCACGTTGCCCGGCCAGCGGTGCCCCTCGAGCTTGGCCAGGGCGGCCGCGGTCAGCGTGGCCTGGGGGCCGGCGAAGCGGCGGGCGAAAGCCCAGGCGAGCGGTGCGATGTCCGCCGGACGCTCCCGCAGCGGCGGGATCGTCACCCGCAGCACGCACAACCGGTAGTAGAGGTCCTCCCGAAAGCGACCCTCCGCGACCTCGCGCTTGAGGTTGCGGTTCGTGGCCGCGACGACGCGCACGTCCACCTGCACCGGGGCCTCGGCTCCGACAGGTTGCACGGAGCGGTCCTGAAGGACGCGCAGCAGTCGAGCCTGCAACTCCGGCGACATCTCGCCGATCTCGTCGAGCAGCAGCGTCCCCCCGTCGGCGAGCTGGAAGTAGCCGCGCCGGTCCCGCACCGCCCCCGTGAAAGCGCCTCGGCAGTAGCCGAACAGCTCCGCCTCCAGGAGTTCGCGCGGCAACGCCGCGCAGTTGACAGCCACGAACGGTCCCTTGGCCCGCGCGCTCTCCCGGTGGATCAGCCGGGCGAAGACCTCTTTGCCCGCGCCCGACTCCGCCTCGAGCAGGACCGTGGCCTCGGCACGGGCCGCCCGCAGCGCCAGCTCGAGCGCCGCCCGCGTCGCAGGGTCCTCCGCGACGATCGCCTCGACGTCCTGCGGCTGCGCGCTTCTGCGCTCGCGGAGCAGCCGAGCCACCACTTGCTCGAGCGCCTCGGGCGCGAAAGGCTTCTGCAGGTACTCCCCCGCGCCCGCGCGCATGCACGCCACCGCCGAGTCCACCGAGGCGTAGGCGGTGACGACCACGACGGGCAGCCTGGGATAGAGCAAACGGCACCGTTCCAGGAGACTGCACCCATCGCCCCCGGGCAGGCGTAGGTCCGTGATGACCAGGTCGAAGCGGCCCCGGGCCAGTCGCTCCAGCCCGGCCTCCGCGCTCGACGCCGTCACAGCGCGGTAGCCCGCCCGCTCCAGGACCACGGCCATGGCCCGGGCCATGGGGGGCTCGTCGTCCACGATCAATACCGTCCCACTCACCGAGATCTCCCTCCGCTGCCGCGGCGCGGCAGCCGCACCGTCACGGTCGTGCCCGCTCCCGCCCGGCTCTCGATGCCGACCCATCCCCCGTGATCCTCGACGACGCGATGGACGATGGAGAGCCCGAGACCCGTCCCGCCCTCTCGTCTGCTGAAAAAGGGATCGAACACGCGCGGCAGATCCTCGGGCGCGATGCCGCACCCGGTGTCCTGCACGATGAGCTCGACGTCCCGAGACCCGCCGCGGAGCGCCACCCGAATCCGATCACCCCGGCGGCAGGCGGCCAAGGCATTGCCCACCAGGTTGAGCAGCACCTGCCGCAGCGCTTCCCCGTCGGCGTGCACGGTCGCGGGCCCCCCTTCGGGGCCCTCCAGGCACACGCCGCGCAACGCCGCCGCGGGCGCGAGCCAACCGCAGATCTCCCTCGCCAGCGCGACGAGTTCCACCTCGACGCGGCGCGTTCTCGGCGGCCGGGCGAAGGCGAGCAAGTTGGAGACGGTGCGCTCGAGCGAGGCCACCGCCGCCAGCAGTTGCTGCGCCGCCTCGCGCACCGTGGACGGATCGGGATCCCGGCCCAGCATGCCCGCGAAAAGCCGCATGCTCCCGAGGGGGTTGCGCACCTCGTGAGCGATCTCTGCCGCCAGGCGGCCCAGGGCCTCCAGCCGCTGCCGGCGTTCGCCCTCTTCGTCTTCGCGCCTGAGGTCGGTGACATCTTTCACCGCGAGCACCCATCCCTGGCTCTCGCCTCCTACCGGCAGCAGCGAGGCGCACAAATGCCGTTCCTGCCCGCCGACGGCGTGGGTGCAGCGGGCGGCGCGGCGGCGGCCGGCCCCGGCGATCAGCTCCCCCAGCACGCCCCCGGGCCGCTCCCCCCTCCGGGCCAGGCCCAGGCGATCGAAGGCGGGGTTGGTCTCGGCGATCGTCCCGTCCGCCGCGACGACCGCCACCCCCGTATCGAGGGCGTCGAGGACGGCACGCAGGCGACGGTGCGCGCCGACGAGACGTGCCTCGAGGCGTGCGACCCTGCGCCGCAGCCGCTCGTGCTCTTCCCGCAAGTGCACGGCGGCGCGCTCGAACCGCGCGAACGCTTCGTGAAGCAAGCTCTCGCGGGACAGCGTCTGCGTACTCACGGCACCTGCCCCGAGGCTCGCGCGTGGCAGCGCGCGAGCTGGGCGTCCACCCAGGGGGAGCGATCGAGCCGCGCCGCCTCGGCGTAGGCGGCGCACGCTCCGTCGAAGGCCCGGGAGGCAAACAGCAGATCGGCCCGCAGCACGAGCAGCGGCCGGCGCGAAGTCTCCGGTACCCGCGACAGCGCCTGCTCCAGTTGTGCGAGCGCTTCGGCTCGCTCGCCGAGGCGCCAGCGGGCCTCGGCAGCGAGGCGCGCCATGACGGCCCACTCCGGAGCTGTGGGGTCGAGCGAGGCCAGCGCCGGGGCGAGCCGGGTGTGGACTCCTTCCCAGCGGCCCGCAGCGGCCTCCGCTCGGGCCTCGGCGAGCAGCGTCTCGCGCGCCGGATCCCACAGGGGCACAAGCCCCAGGGAGGCCCGCGCACGATCCAGAAGCGTCCGCGTCTGCCGCGGCACCTTGAAGCCGCCATCGGCCAGGACACGGGCGAGCGCGGCTGCCCGCACGGTGTCCGCCCCCTCGAGCAGCCCCGCGGCCCAGCCTTGAATCCTGGCAGCAGCGCACTTGCGAGCCGCGAGGCCCGCGAATCCTTCTTTCGCAGCGAGCCGTCCGGCGACCTCGGCGGCCGCCAGTGGGCCGAGCTGTTCGGCGGCCGCGTCGAGCAGCGCGCAGCAGATCTCCTCCGCGCCTCGGGCGGTCGCCGCGCCCGCCGCCACCGCCAGCCCCCGGGCCAGAAGCCCGCGAGGGTCGCCGCCCGCGTCGAGCCGGGCCAGGGCGAAACGCGCCCGATCCGCTGCCAGGGTCCCGGGCGCCCGCTCCAGAACCCACTCGAAGCTCGCCCGCGCTGCCTGGGGCTGCCCCAGCGCAGCTCGCACGCGCCCGAGCGCGACCGCCGCCTCGGCCCAGCGCGCGTGATCCAAATAGACATTCGCGAACCGCTCGTACAACGATGCGGCTTGCTGGCTCTCGCCGGCACGCTCCAGCAACTGGGCCGCGGCGAGCAGAGCCTCTGCATCCCGCGCGAGCTCCCCCGCGCTCAGCTCGTGCAGCGCCTGCCGCGCCAGCTCGTCCCGCCCCAGGGCGGTCGCCGCTCTCAGGCGCACGCGGGCCAGACGGTGGCGCGCCTCCTCGGGCAGCGACGCCGCGTCGAGATCGCCGATCCAGCGGAAAGCCGCAGCTTCGTCCCCCACGCCGACGGCGTTCTCCGCCGCGAGGAGCCGCGTCTGCGGATCGAGATCGCCCCCCCGTTCCAGCCAGCGCACGAAGGTAAAGTGCGCGCCCAGGGCGTCGCCTGTGGCGAGCTGCGCCTGCGCCAGCACGGGCAGCCACCGCGCCGCTGCGGGCTCTTCAGGATAGAGCGTGACGGCCGCCATCAAATCGGCCACGCCCTCCGGGTTGGGCTCGCCTCTCGCGGCCGCTTCGGCCAGGGCCAGGACGGCGGCGCGCGTCTCGGGCGCCTCGGTCGGCCCCGCAGCGAGCTGGCGCAGCGAGCGCCGCGCTTCGGCGATCGCCTCGGGCGGGCAGTCCCGGCAATCCAGCCGCTCCGCCAGAAGCTTTGCGTCCGCGCTCGAACCCGGCGCGGTGTCCGCGCCTGCGCCTGCGGACAGCAAGCAAAGCGCGAGCGAAAGTGAACCGATCCGCATCGCCGCGCGCTCCGGAGCAAAGCGCTTGCCCGCGAAAATCCCCGAGCGGCGCGCGGCAGGTGACGGGGATCCGACGCCAGGAGCAGCTCGGGCGTCGGTTCCACGGGAAACCGCGCGGCAGGTAGACTCGCGCGGGTATAAATTTTTCCGACTTGACTTCTCCCTCGCCGCGGCAATATTCCACAACTCTGGATGCTCCAGCGACACGCACCTGCGAAAGGGGAACCGTGGGAAGCGGAGGGGGTTGGCGATGGAAGGATCGGGTGGCCTTCGTCCGGGCAGCGAACGCACGAGCGATGGAGCGCGGACCTGGGACGCATCGCATCCGCTAGAAACCGAAACCCCGACCTCGATGATCGTCGCCAGCGAGCCCATGCGGCTCGTCGTGGAGCAGCTCGAGCGGGCGGCTCCGCTCGACACGACGGTGCTGCTGATGGGCGAGAGCGGGGTGGGCAAGGAGCTCGCGGCGCGCCTGCTCCATGAACGCCATCCCGCGCGCCGGCGCGGGCCGTTCGTGCGGGTGCACTGCGGCGCGATCCCCGAGAATTTGCTGGAGAGCGAGCTTTTCGGTCACGTCCGCGGCGCCTTCACCGGGGCCGAGCGCGACCGCATGGGACGCTTCGAGGAGGCCGACGGCGGGACGCTGCTTCTGGACGAGATCGCCACGATGAGCGCCGCCGCGCAAGTCAAGTTGCTGCGGGTCCTGCAGGACCGTCACGTGATCCGCGTCGGGGCCAACCAGGGGCGGAGGGTGGACGTTCGTATCGTCGTCGCCACGAACGAGGACCTCCGTCGGCGCGTCGACGAAGGGCTCTTCCGCTTGGACCTCTACTATCGCCTGAGCACGTTTCCCGTGACCCTGCCGCCACTGCGCGAGCGGCCGGAGGAGATCCCGCCGCTCGCGGAGCACTTCGCCCGGCGCGTGGCAGCCCGGCTCGGGCTGCGGGGGCCGAAGGTTTTCTCCTCGGCTTCGCTGCGCGCGCTCTTGCATTATTCCTGGCCCGGCAACGTCCGGGAGCTGGAGAACGCCGTCGAGTTCGCGACGATCATGGCCGGGGCGGCGGAGGCGATCGGCCCTCAGCATCTGCCGCGCGAGATCTCGGGCGCGGAGGAACGGCCGGGAGGGCTCGCCGCGATGGTGCTCACCGAGGAGGGGCTGTCCCTGCGAGCGGCGGTCAGCCACCTGGAGCGCGAGCTGATCCTGCAGTCGTTGCGCATCAGCAAGGGCAACAAAGCTCGCGCCGCCGAGCTGTTGCAGCTCAAGCGTACGACGTTCCTGGAAAAGCTGCGGAAGCTCGAGCGGGAGGGCTGGCTCGAGCCGGCTCACCCGGAGCGGTCGAACGCGAGCTTCTCGGGCTCGAGCGCCGCGTAGCGGCGCAGCGCGCGGCCCACGCTCCGGTTCTGCTGCAGATCCATGCGGCAGCGCGCGAGGTGTCGCTCCAGGGCGCGGCGCAGCTCTTCCGCCTGGGCTTCGATGCGCCGGCAACCCTCGGCGGCCCGGCGCCGCAGCTCCGCGTCCGCGGAGCGCGCCACCTCCCCCAGCACGCCCGCGAGCTCCGCCACCCGCAGGCCGCGCGCCTCGACGGCCGCGCCGAGCGCGCCGGGATCGCCGGAGTCGATGGCTCGAGCGAGTCCCTCACCGGCCTCCTCGACGGCGCGCAGCGCCTGCTCCAGCATCGAGCCTCGAGACCTCACCGCGTGCGCTCCAGCCCAGCCGGCCGGCTTGCGGCCTCTTGCCAGGCCTGCGCCAGGCTCGTCAGGTGGGCCAAGATCTCCTCGAAGGCAGCGGCGTCGTTGCGGAGGTGGGCTTGGGCGAGACGGAACTGGAGATACTCGTAGACACGGTCGAGCTGGCGGGCCACCTCTCCGCCCCGCTTGAAATCGAGCACCTCCCGCAGCAGGCCGAGGCAGCGAGAGAGGCGGTGCACGGCCCGGCCCTTGGCGGCGGCATCCCCGCGTTGCAGCGCCGCCCGGGCGCGGCGGCCGTGCAGACAGGCCAGCTCGTAGACGCGCACGATGCGCCGCAGCGGGTCGGCGGTCTCGATCTCCTGCGTCTCGTAGCGACGGGCGGCGTCACGGCTCGTCTGCTCCACCGGCTCCTCCCTCTTCGGACGATCAGAACGACGCAAGGAAGCCCGCCAGGGCCGATTGCTGCGCCTGGAGCGCCTGGATCGCGCGCTCGGCCTCGGCGAACATGCGCACGAGCTGCGCCTCGCGCGCCACCAGTCGGGCTTCGAAGCGTTCGATCTCGTCCGCGATCCGCTCCAGGTCGGCTTCGATCCGATCCTCGGCACGGTCGATCGTCCCGTCCCCGAAGCGCGTCGTTGTCTCGAGCTCCGCCATCAGAGCCTGCATCAGGCCGGGGCTGAAGCTGATCGTGCCGAAGTCGCCCCCCCGATCCGTCACGTCCTGAGAGGTGGCCGTGACGCGGAGCTTGAGCCCCTGCGCGGGCGTCCCCTCGCCCGCCGCGAGGAACTGGCCGGCACCGCTGGCGGCCACCCCGTCGATCGTTCCTGCCACGTCCGCCCCCGTATCGGTGGCCGGCGTGGTGTCGAAACCGCTCTGCTTGCCGTCGGCACGGTCCGCAAGATCCGAAAAGACCGCGAGGTCCTGGTTGGCCCCGTAACGGGTCGTGGAAATCCGCAAGGAACCGTCGTCGTCGCTGGCGAAAGCCTCAACGCCCTGCTCGCGCAGGGCGGCGTTCACCGCATTCACCACCGCCGCGATGTCCATGCCCGCGGCGAGGGCGACCGTCGCGGAGCTCCCGTTGGCAGCGATCGTGAGGGTCTCGTCTTGCTCCAGGCCCGAGGGTTGGATCGGGGCGCTGCCCACGACGGTGGCGCGCTCTGCGGCCTGCGTGATCTGCACGGCGTAGTCGCCGGCCTGCGTCTGGATGGTGGAGCTGGCGAAGCTCACCTTCGGATCGGTCGCCGTCGCCGAGGCCACGAACAGGCGGCTCACGTCGTCGAAGCGCTCCTCCAGCAGCTCCTGGAGGCGGCCCGTGTCGAGCGACATCTTCCCGGTGCGGCCATCGAAGGAGACACCGACGGAGGACAGCGACCGGATCGCGCCCACCGGCACGCCCGCCAGCCCCGCCGTGACGAGGCTCTGCAACCGGAGCTGGATGCGCCGGCTCGTGGCGTCGCTCCCCAGCGGTCCGGGGTCGTCGGGATCGAACTGCTCGGCGAGGAACTCGATGACTTCGTTGTAGGCCTGGACGAGTTTTCGCACGCCTTCGATGACGCCCTCCACGTCGGCTTCGACCTGCAGCGTGAGGGGAGAGCCGTTCGTGGTGGCGAGGAGATTCAGCGTGACGCCGTCGATGGCGCGGGTGAGCTTGTTGCTCGCAGAGGTGATCTCCACGCCCTCCACGCGCAGTAGCGCGTCCGCTGCCGCCGCGACCTCGTTGGCCGGATCGTCCAGGTCGAGGTTCGTCGTGTCCGCGATCGCCAGCGCGTTGGCCAGCCCGGTCTCCTCGGCCCGCACGATCAGGCGGTACTCAGCACCGTCGAAGAGGATCGAGGCCTGGACCCCGGCCTGGGCGCCGTTGATGGCGTCGCGCACCGCCTCGAGGGAGTTGTTCCCGTTCGCGGCCGAGACCTCGATCGTGATCGGGTCGTTGTCCCCCGACTGGATCGTGATCGTGCCGTCGCTCACGAGGCCCTGGTCGTCGGCGAAAAACCCGTCGCTTTTCACCTTGTGCGCCGCCGCGAGCTGGAGCACCTCGATCGCGAACAGGCCGACTTCCGCCCCCGGCCGGGCGGAGGCCGTCAGGAAACCCTCCTGGCTCAGTGCCGTCGTGCGACCGGCGAACGTTCGCTGGCTGGAAAGATCGCGCAGCGTGTCGCGGAAGGCGAGGAGTTTCGCGCGCAACTCTTCCAGCGCCGATTGCCTCGCGCCGAGACGGCTCTGACGCAGCTCGAGGCGTTCGACGGGCTTGCGCTCCGCCCGCAGGATCGCCTCGATGATGGCCTTCGTGTCCAGGCCGCTCGCCAGACCGCTGAAGTTGAGCGAACCGATGGGTGCCATGGGATGCCTCAGGCCACGCCCTCGAACAGCACGCCGACCAGCTCCCGGAACTTCGCGGCGAAGCGCAGGAACTCTTCGGGCGGAATTTGCCGGATCACCTCCGGGGGTTGGGTCTCCGAGTAGACACGGATGACGACCCGCCCCAGCTCGCGATCGAAGGAGAACTCGGCCATCCGGTCGCCGACGATCAAGCGGTGGCCGATCGAGCGCAGCGCCGCCTCCACCGCCTCGGGCAGCGGCGGCGAAGGGTGCCCGGCCGGCCGAACCCCGCGGGATCGCGCGCCCGCCCCCGCGGGGCGCGAAGCGTCCGGAGCGGGTGGCGCGGGTGCGGGGTTCAAGGACAGCGGGGTGGCCACGGTCCGCACTCCGGCGGGGCCGGGGGCGGCGTGCGCCCCCGACCCCGCGCCCTTTCACGCGCTTACCGCAACAGGGACAGCACGCTCTGAGCGCTGGCGTTGGCCTGCGCCAGGGCGGAGAGTCCCGTCTGGTTCAGGACCTGGAACTTGACCAGGTTGACCACCTCCGCCGCCACGTCCGCGTCCCGGATGCGGCTCTCGGCGGCCTGGAGGTTCTGGGCCTGGATGGAGACGACGCTCACCGTGGCCTCGAGCCGGTTGAGTGCCGCGCCGAGATCGCCCCGCCGGCTGGAGATGTCGTCGATGGCGGCACGGATTTTGGCCAGCTCGGTCTGCGCCCCAGCCTTGGTCTGCAGCGCGGTCGTCGTCACGGTGATGCCGCTGCCCGACCCGGTCAGTCCCAGCCCGCCCGTGCCGGTGCCGACCGCCTCGAGGGCCGAGGTCGTCAGCGTGATCACGTTGTTCGCCTGCGTGGCCGAGGCACCGACCTGGACGTCGAAGGTGGCGCCGGAGGTGCCGAACAGCACGCGGCCGTTGAAGTCCACCGTGAGGCTGATGCGGTTGATCTCGCGCAGGATCGACTGGTACTCGTCGTTCAGGGCGTTCTTCTCGTCGCTGCTGTCCTCGCCCGAGGTGTCGGACGCTGCCTGCTCCGCGAGCGCCATCGCCCGCTGCAACAGGTTCGAGATCTCCGCCAGGGCGCCGTCCGCCACCTGCACGACGCTGATGCCGTCGTTGGCGTTGCGCACCGCCTGGTTGAGCGCGGCGACGTCGGCCCGCAGGCTGTCGGCGATGGCCAGGCCCGACGCGTCATCGGCCGCGGAGTTGATCCGCAAGCCGGAAGACAGCCGCTCCAGCGTCTTCGACAGGCCGATGTTCGTGCGGGCCAGCCGATTGAGCGCGTTGAGCGACTGGACGTTGTTGACCACGGAGAAACCGCTTGGCATACCCGATCCTCCCTGATTTCGTTGACCGCGGCGTCCCTGCCGCGGCCGCCGCCCTGCGGGCGGCCCTGACCCATACCCGTCGCGGAGCCCCCATGGCTCCCGCGGGCACGGAGATCTATCGGGCCGGGCGGGAGAATCTTGAGGCGGGCTCAGCCGGAAGGTGCTTGCTGAGGGCCCCGGCGGCCCGCGCCTCGCAGAGCGCGCCGCTGGATTTCATAAATGAAACGGAGCAGACGCCGCGCGTCGGCCGGATGGGCCGCCACGAACCGTACCCCGTAGAACGCCGGCGCCCTGCCCGAAGCGTGGACCACCTCGCCGAGCAGCCGCAACGGGGGCGCGCCGTTCTCGTCGTCCTCGAGCTGAATCTCGAGCCGCGTTCCGGGTTGCAATAGGCGCTCGGTGCTCAGGCGCAGGCCCGAGCCGGAAATCTCGGTCACGCGCGCCGGCTCCATGGGCGGGCCTGGCCGGAGTACCCGGTAGCGAAGCCGTTGGAGCTGGGCGGCCACCTCGAGCAGCGCCCGGGCCAGCACCGCTTCGGGTGCCGAGGCACTGCTCGTGGCCAGCCGCTGCAACTCCGTTTCCTCCTGCACGCTCCAAACGCTCGGGCGCTCCTGGAGCTCGCGGGCCAGCACTTGCGCCTCGCCGTCGCTTTCCAACAGGCGGATGCGGGCCGCGAGCTCCACCGGGATGCGCGCGAACTCGCGTTCCGAGGCCGGATCGGGTTCCATCGCGTTTCCTCCTCGGGTCTCCCCGAAGCAACGTGGGGGCCGCGCGCGCGATGTGCAAGTCCGGCCACGCGCGACTTCCCGCCGGCGGCAGATTTCCGCGCGGCGGCAGGCTTTCGCCGCCGGACCGGGCTACCCAGGCCGCGACGCCGCGGGCTTCCGCCTGGCAGACCGGTTGCATCGGTGCAGGCCGCCGCGACACGGCGGAGGGATGCGATGCGGACGCAGATCCACGAGGTGGCGTTGGGCGACGTGGTCGTGTTCGTCCCCGAGATCTTCGAGGACGCACGCGGTTTCTTCTACGAGAGCTTCCGGAGCGATCGGTTCGCGGCGCTGGGGCTTCCCGACCATTTCGTCCAGGACAACCACTCGGGCTCGCGGCGCCACGTGGTGCGGGGGCTTCATTTCCAGTGGGACCCGCCGATGGGAAAGCTGATGCGGGTGACGCACGGCGAGGCGTTTCTGGTCGCCGTGGATCTGCGGCTCGGCTCGCCCACCTTCGGCCGCTGGCACGGCGCGGTGGTCTCCGAGCGCGACCGGCGGCAGATCTGGGCTCCCGCCGGTTTCGCGCGGGGTTTCTGTGCGCTCTCCGACTGGGCGGAAATCCAGTACAAGTGCACAGCGCTCTACAACCCGCGCGGCGAGGGCGGGATCCGCTGGGACGATCCCGAGATCGGCATCGAGTGGCCGGTGGCGCGGCCCATTCTCTCGGACAAGGACCGCGACGCCCCCAGCTTGCGCGAGTGGTTGGCGCGCCCCGAGGCGCAAGCCCTCCGCTGGACGGCGCCGCAGGCGCGCGTGGCGCCTGCCATGGAGGGTGCGAGACCATGAAGCTGTTGATCGCGGGCGGGGCCGGTTACATCGGCTCCTACCTCATCCCGCGCTTGCTCGAGCGCGGCTACCGCGTGGATGTGCTCGACCTCTTCTGGTTCGGCAACCACCTGCCGCGCGAGGCGGGCGTGCTCCACAAGGACATCTTCGCCCTCCACGAGAAGGACCTGGCCGGCTACGACCAGGTCCTGTTCCTCGCCGGTCTGTCGAACGACCCGATGGCGGAGTTTTCCCCGGCCCTGAACTTCATCTACAACGCCTCGGCCCCGGCCTACCTGGGCTACGTCGCCGCGCGCGCCGGCGTGCGGCGGCTGATCTACGCCGGGTCCTGCTCCGTCTACGGCTATACGCTCAACGAGCTCTACGACGAAGACGCGCCGGCCGTCTGCCACTACCCGTACGGAATCTCGAAGCTTCAGGGCGAGCGAGCCGTGATGCAGCTGGCCTCGGAGCGCTTTTCCGTGATCACGCTGCGGCAGGGCACGGTCTGCGGCTACAGCCCGCGGATGCGGCTCGATCTCGTGGTGAACGCGATGTTCCGCTCGGCGGTGGCCGAAGGCAAGATCGTCGTCCACAACCCGGCCATCTGGCGCCCCATCCTCGGCATCCAGGACGCCGCCGCCGCCTACATCCGCGCCATCGAGGCCCACGCCTCCGTCTCGGGCATCTTCAACGTCGCCTCGGGCAACTACACCGTCGGGGAGATCGCCGACCTGGTAAAACAGGGCGTCGAGCGCCGATTGGGCCGGCCGATCCGCCTCCAGATCGAGCACCGCGAGGACTACCGCAACTACAAGGTCAGCATCGAGCGGGCGCGCAACGTGTTGAGCTTCAAACCACGCTGCGACGTCGAGACGATCGTGGACGACCTGGCGGACCACCTGGAGCATTTCCGCGACTTCGACAACCCCCGCTACTACAACATCCGGGTTTTCCGCGAGCTGAATCCCAAGCCGGAGCTGATGCAAGTGGCTTGAACGGCTTTCGCTGGGGAGGGGCATCATGCGGGTCGCGGTCATCGGTGCCACGGGCCAGCTCGGCCGAGACTGCTGCGAGGCCCTGGCACGCCACGGGCAGGAAGTGATCGCCTTGGGGCACGAGGCGATCGAGGTGCGCCGCCTGGAGTCGGTGGCCGCCGCGCTCCACCGGGCGGCTCCGGACTGGGTGCTGCTCACGGCGGCGCTGCACGACGTGCCGGCCTGCGAGCGGCGGCCCCTCGATGCCTTCGCGGTGAACGCCCTGGGGGCGAAGCACGTGGCGCAGGTCAGCGCGGAGCTCGGCGCGAGCGTCCTCTATGTGAGCACGGACTACGTTTTCGACGGCCGCAAAGGGCGGCCCTACGAGGAAACGGACGCGCCGGGGCCGCTCAATGTTTACGGGCTGACCAAGCTCTGCGGCGAGCACCTCGTGCGCCAGGCCAACCCGCGCCACGCCATCGTGCGCACCTCCGGGCTGTACGGCCGGTATCCCTGTCGCGGCAAGGGGGCTAACTTCGTCGAGCGCATGCTCCAGCTCGCGCGCGAGCGGGGATGCGTGCAGGTCGTGGACGACGAGCTTTTGAGTCCCACCTACACCGCCGACCTGGCCGAGCAGATCGCGGTGCTCTGCGAGCGCGGGGCCTTCGGAGTCTTCCACGCCACGGCGCAGGGGGCCTGCTCCTGGTACGACTTCGCGGAGGAGATCTTCGCCCGCACCGGCGTGCCGGTCCAGCTCGAGCGCGCCCGGCCCGGCCAGTTCGCCGGCGAGGTGCGGCGCCCCAAGTACTCGGTGCTCGACAACGTCGCCCTCCGGCGCCTCGGGCTCGATCGCATGCGGCCCTGGCGCGAGGCCCTGCACGATTACCTGGCCCTGAGGGCGGCCGCATGAGCCCGGCGCCCCTCGTCTCCATCGTGATTCCCTCGCGCGACAACCGCGCGCGACTGGAACAAACCCTCGCCTCCATCGCCCGCAGCGCGTTCGATCTGGAGCGCCTGGAGACCATCGTGGCGGACGACGGCTCCACGGACGGCACGTTCGAGGCGCTCGCGGGACGTCGCTTCCCCTTCCGCCTGGAGGTGACGCGCGGGCAGTGGGCCAATCAGTCGGCGGCGACGAACGCCGCCATCCACAGAGCGCGGGGAACTTACGTCCTCGGTTCCGGCGCCGACATCGTCTTCGATCCCCAGATGATCGCGCGCCACGTGGGCTGGCACGAATCGCATCCGGAGGAACGCCTGGTCGTGCTCGGCGCCCTCCCTTACGACGAGCGGCTGGACGTGACGCCCTTCATGTTCTATCTCGTGCACGGGGGATACCAGTTCGCCTACCACCAAATTCGGGATCCGCAACGCGTGCCGCCGAACTTTCTCTATGCCCCGAACTTCTCCGTGCGCCGCGATCTGTTGCTCCAGGTCGGCGCCTTCGACGAGCGCTTTCCCTTCGGCTGCCAGGATACCGATCTCGGCATCCGGCTCGTCCGAGCCGGCGCGCGCATCGTCTACGACCCGTGGGCCATCGGTTACCACCACCATCCGGTGAGCCTCGAGGGCTACCTGCGGCGCCAGGAGCTCGCGGGGCGCGCGATGGTGCTGCTGGAGGAGAAACACCCGGAGTTCGAGGGCGGCCTGGGCACGCTGGATTTGGCGCTGCGCGGCTGCCTGGCCTACGCCGACACCGACCGCGACCGGGACGAGGCGCGCATCGCCGAACTCGAGCCGCTCCTGAGGGCCCGTCCCGAGTACCGCGAGCTCTGGGAGCGAGCCTTGTCCGATGGAGCCGCGCTTGCCGATCTCGACGCGGAGGCACGCACGCTCCTGGCCCAGACCGAGCGCCTGTTCGGCGCGTACCACAGGATCCTCAGCTTTCACTGGGCTCGGGGTTATCTCGAGACCCTGGGCGAGCGCCACGGCCGCGACGCCGCGGCGCGGCGCATCGGTGCCCGGCTGCACAAGTACCAACTCTCCCACCCCGCGTGGCGGACCGTCCAGGCGCGTCTCGCTCAGCTCGGGCTGCCGGCGGACCTCGCACGGGTCGCCCCCGCTCAGGCGCGGCTCGTGCTGCACGGCGTGGCAAGCTACCGGGAAGCCCTCGATTGTCTGGAAGCCTTCCAGGATCCGCCGGGGCGCGTCTGCGGGTGGCAGGTCAGCTTGGTCTGCACGCCGGGAAGCCTGCGCGCCCCGCAGGTCGAACGCCTGCGCGCCGTCGCGGATGTGATCGTGGAGAACACCGAGCGGGGCATCGCGCAAGCCCTCGCGCAAGGACCCCGGCAACTGACGATCCTCCTGGCCGCGGGCGCCCCGCTGCCCAGTCCGCGTCAGTGGCGGGTGGCGGAGCGCGTGTTCGAGCGGCTCCCGCGGGTGGCAGCGCTCTGCGCGGAGGTGCGCGAGGGAGCCTCGGGAGTGGCGCGTACGCTCGCCGCACCGGAGGGAGAGGTTTGCTGGCTGCGGCCTGAAGCGCTGGAGAGGCTCGCCGCCTGCGGTGGGGGGCGCTGGCCCGAAGATTTCGTGCGCCTTGCCGAGCGCGAAAGCTGGCTCGTCCTCGCACTCCCGGAGCTGAGGCCCGGCTCCGCGGCCGTCGGCCCCCGCGTGCTCGAGCCCGCCTGAGATGGCCAGCCCTGGAGCGGCGCGGCCGCTGCGCGTCATCGTCACCGGGATGCACCGCAGCGGGACCTCGCTCGTCGCCGAGCTCGTGCACCGCTGGGGCGCGGACGCGGGGGACCCCCAGGAGTTGATGGACGCGGACGAGATCAATCCGCGAGGTTACTGGGAGCGCTGGCCCCTGATGCGACTCAACGACGCGCTGCTCGACGCCGCGGAAGGGAGCTGGGACTGCCCGCCGCGCGATGCCGCGGCCGTGCGCGCTCTGGCGGACGATCCGACCCTGGCGTCGTGGGCGCGGCGCGAGGTGGCCTCCATGGACCGGCGGGCCGAGCGGTGGGTGTGGAAGGATCCCCGATTCGCCTTGCTAATGCCGTTCTGGCAACGCTGGCTTCACGACGCGTCGTACCTCGTCCCCATCCGCCACCCACTGGAGAGCGCACGATCGCTCTGGCACCGAGACCGGATCCCGCTCACTGCCGGACTCCTCCTGTGGCAGCTGTCCATGCTCCGCCTGCTGGAGAGCACCCGGGGGCGTCCCTGCTATTTCGTGGACCACGACGCGTTGCTGCGCGATCCCGCACGGGAAGTGCGGCGGCTCGCGGCCTGGCTCGACGATCTGCACGGTGAACCGAGCTCGGAGGGAACCCGGAACGAGATGGCACGGGCGGTGGACCCGAAGCTCCACCGCCAGCGCGCGGCGCGGCCCTTCGAAGACGAACCTCTTGCCACCGAGGATCAGCGGGCGTTGTGGCGCGCTCTCGCCGAAGCGGCGCGCTGCGCGAGCGATGTCTCCGTGGATCCCAGTGCCGTGGCGCCTTACCCCGGCTGGAGGGACTACCTCGAAGCCGTTCGCGCGCGCCGCCGCCACGCGGAGCTCGAAGACCGCGAGGCGGCGCTGCTCGAACGGGAGCGCCGCCTGCGGGAGCTCGAGGAAGAACTGATGCTCTTGCTCGGCAGGGCACCCGGCTGAGCCGTGAGCGCCGTCGCCGAATCACGCCGGCGTGGGCCGGACTTCCCCGCGCAACTGCGCCGCCGCTTCGAGCTGGCCGATACGCTCGAGCCAGACGGCGGTGGACTGCGCGAGCTCGCGCAGCCTCTCCGCGCAAGCCCCCAGCGTGCACAGCGCGCAGTCCAGGGCGGCATACGCCCCCGCCGCCCACCACTGGCGGAACCAATCGAGCGTTTCCTCGACCCCTGCGCTGTGGGCGTGCGCGTCGACCTCGTCGGCGGCGCCCACCGCCAGGGCCGCTGCCAGCCACGCGGCCCGGCTCGGCGCATCCAGCGGCTCGCAGCCCGCCCAGGCCGTCCGCGCCGCGCGGGCATGCCCGCCGCGCAGCACCGCGAGACCCATCCGCCGCCGATCCGCATCCTCGAGACGGGTGCGGGCCCCGGCGACCCAAGTTTCGATCGCCTCCTCGTCGCGGGGGACGCAACCGAGCAGCGCCGCGGCGTAGAGCCATGCACGCGGCACGTGGGCGTGGCGCTCGAGGACAGGCCCGAGCTCTCCCACCACATCCGCCTCGCCGTGCGCGAGGCGCACCGCCAACTGCCCCATCGTGGCATCGAGATGATCCGGCGTTTTCGCGCGAGCCGCCGCGAAATCGCGCGACGCTCCTTCGAGATCGCCCGTCTCGAGTCGCAACGACCCGCACAACGCCTCGAGATCGCCCCGTACGAGTTCCGGCAGCGGAGGCTCGAAACTCGGTTCGGCCAGCCGGCGGGCCGCATCCTCCGCTGCCGCGAGGGCCCCGTCGACCACACCGAGGGCCCGGAGTGCTAGGGCCTCGAAGAATCTCGTGTTCGCCGTGGGACCCCACGCCTCGTGGTGCGTGGCGAGAGCCTGACGCGTGTCTCCGTGACGCTCCAGGCGGACCAGGCAGCGGGCCCGGATCGTTGCGATCGCTTCCGCCCGGGCGCGGCTGGCGGGCGGGGCCACGCGGGCCAGTGCCTCGAGACAGGCCTCCCAATCCCCCCGCTCGCATGCGGCGCGCGCCGTCTCGAAGGCAGAAAGCGGCCGGCCGGCCGGAAGGCGCGGCACCTCTCCCCCCGCGCGCCGCACGCGCAGGGGAAGCGACGCGATCCGCAGCGACCAGCGGCGGGCCAGCAGCTCCAGGCTTTCCTCGCAGCGCGGATCGTGGCGCACGTCAGGGGCATTGCGGAAGAGCCGCACTTCCCGATGCACGCCGGCTCCGGGTGTCTCGATCTCCAGCGCATAGGCGAGGACGCCTCGCCGCGCGAGCCACCGGTTCCAGGGAAGGGGACCCTCCGTGGAGAGACGCTCGCCTTCGGCGAGCATCAGCAACCAGTCGGTCCGCGCTCCTCGCCGGCCCGCATCCCACGCCTCGTCGTCGGAAGCGGCGGGGCTGACCCGCACGACCTGGGCTTCGGGGAGCCGGCGGGCGAGATCGCCGTTGCGGGTCGCGTCGACGGCGATCCGTTTCGCATGGGCCGAGCCCGCAGCCTCGAAAAGCGCACAGGCTTCGCGGACGTCGCACCGCACCACGACGCACACACCGAGCACGGGGGGATGTTCGCGGCACCAGGCCCGGACGCCGCTTTCGGGAAATTCGGCGACATCCGCCGCGGCCCCGTCGTGCGCGCGGCGGGCGAGCTCCAGGTTTTTCTTGGCCGTGGCGAACTTCGGCGCACGCTCCAGGACCCGCGCGAACACCCGGCGTGCGAGGCCGGCGCGACCGGAGTCCAAGCAGGCCACCCCTAGCAGGTTCGCCGCCGCGGGGTGGAAGGGACGCCGCTGCAACACGCCGAGCGCCGACGCCGCCGCGCCCGCCTCGTCCCCCCGTTCCAGCGCGAGGGCCGCGGCGAACATCGCCGCATCGTCGTCGTCGGGGTCCAGATCCGCCAGCGCGGAAAACAGCGCCCAGGCCCGCGCGCGCTCTCCCCGGCCGAGCGCCTCCTCGGCTGCCGCGCGCAACGGCTGCCAGATCGAGGGCAAGTCGAGGGCGACGAAGTGGCGCGCCGGATCGAAGTCTCCCTGTAGGAGCTCCGCGTCGTCGTAGCCGCCCTCCAGGGGTCGCTCGGGGGGCAGACGCCATTTGCGCTTGAAGACGGCCCACGCCTCGCGAATCGCCGCTTGCCGGTCCACACCGGCGGCGGCGAAGCTGCGGCCGCCGAAGTGGTGAACCACCACGTCTTCCGCCTGCAGCAACTCGAAACCCGCCAAACGCGCGCGCAGGCAGAAGTCGTCGTCCTCGAAGTTACCCACGCCGAAGGCGGGATCGAAGCCGCCGATGCGTTCCAGCACCTCTCGCTTCACGGCGAGGCAAAAACCGCTGAGCCTTCCCACGGGAGTCGCCCGCCCCTCGTGACAGGCGGCCCGCTCTGCCGCGTAAGCCTGGAAGCCCTCCAGGGTTTCCTCGTCGTAGGGGACGCGCTCGAGACCCTGGGTACCGACGATGCGGTTCGACCGCGGGCCCACGGCGCCGACCCGCTTCGCGCCGAAGTGGGCGAGCAGCCGCGACAGACCCCCCGGCGCGACGACGACGTCGCTGGCGAGGAAAACGACGATGTGCCCCGTGGCAGCGCGCGCGCCCAGGTTGCACGCCCGCGGGAAGCCCAAGTTGACGGGGCTTTCGATCCAACGCGCCCAGGACGAGCCGACCAGCGCGCACCGCAAAGGCTCCGGCGGCGGCTGCGGGGAACCGTTGTTCACGAGGATCCACTCGATGCCAGGCCGGAGATCCGCCGCGAGGCTTTCCCAGCAACGTTGCAGGCAATCCCACGCGCCGTAAACCGGGGTGACGAGACTCACACGACTCGGGAAGTTCATGGCCGACTCCGCGCGCACGAGCGCGGCACGGCGGCGACTGCGGCAAGAGCCTCTCGCCACAGTGGCAGCACGCGCTCGATCGTGCGCTCTCGCCACACGAACTCCCGCTGGACCTCGAGCTCCCGCTCGCGACCGCAGGGATCCAGCAGGTAACGTTCCAGCGTGTCGCACCACGCATCGGTGTCCTCGGGCACCGTCACCGAGACCTCGCCGCGATAGGGCTCGACATCGCTGGCGACGGTCATCGTTCCCACGGCGGCGTACTCGTAGAACTTGAGCGCCGACTTGCAGCGCGAAAACGGGCTATCCCGCAGGGGACAGATCCCGAGATCCAGATCGAGCGCCGCGAGGTTCGCGAAGTAGGCGTCCGGGGGTCCGAAGGGAACGTGGCGCGCCCCGAGCCCTCGCAGGCGGGAGGCGACCTCCAGGAAAAGCTCGCCGGCGGTCCGCTCGGGCCCGCTCCATCGCAGACGCTGCGATCGCAGCATGGCTTCCTGGACCTCGAGCTCGTGCGGGCAGAGGCCGAAGATGGCCAGCTCGAAATCTCGCCGCCGCCGGAGGCGTTCCAGGGCCGGGAGCACCAAAAGCAGGTTGTCCAAATGCGCGCTCGATCCCGCCCAACCGATCCGAGGCTTGAAGGCCCGGCGCGGTCTCGGGCGCGCGCGGGCCGGATCCACCGCGTTGGGAAGCACGAAAAGCGGTGCCCCCCAATCGTGCAGCGCCTGCGCCAGCGATGGCGTCGTGACGAAGACTGCCTGCGCCTCGCGCCGCAGCACCTCGAGCTGCGGCAGCCCCGCCTGGACCTGGAGGTAGTTGGGATTCGTGGGCTCGATGGCGCGCAGGTGGTCGTCCGCCGAGTAGATCACAGGGATGCCGCGCGTTCGCGCCATCTCGCATAGGGGCTCGACGAGCCGTACCGGCACACCGTCCCGCAGCACGGGCTCGGCCACGAGCTGCGGGAAAAGGACGGCGCGGACTCCCTCCAGCAGCTCCGGCACCGGCTCCCAGCCGCGCGGGGTGCGCCGCAACCGGATCTCTCGTCCCAGGGTGCGCAGCGCGTAGCCGTAGCGGGCGAGGTGGCCGAAGGGTAGGTAAAAGCGGGCGTAGCTCACCCCGTTGGGCGGCTCGCCGATGACGCCCAGGACGCGGCACGACGGCGGGCTACCCGGTCGTTGTTCCAGCGAGTGCACGGGCGCACGTTCTGCAAGGTCATTGCCAGCGTCGCCCGCGCGCACGGCGGGCCGCGCGACGGGCCGCTGACACGAAGCGGCCGGCGCCGTCGAGATCTCGACCCGAACCCGCGGTCGCCGTGGAGGGTCGCTTGGCATCCCCGTTGCTGCCGGCTCGTCCTGTGCCGCAGCCCTTGCTCAGCCTGTGCATGATCGTCCGCGACGAAGAAACGAACCTCCCGCGCTGCATCGAGTCCGTGCGGGCTTACGTGGACGAGATCGTCGTGGCGGACACCGGTTCGCGCGACGCCACGGCCGCCGTCGCGCGGCGGCTCGGGGCGCGTGTCTTCAGCCATCCCTGGCGGGACGACTTCGCCGAAGCTCGCAATGCGGCGCTTCGGGCCGCTCGGGGGGCGTACGCGCTCGTTGTGGACGCGGACGAATGGCTCGAAGAGGCGCCGCCGCCGGAGGCTTTTCGGCGTTGGCTCGCCCGCTGTGGCGAAGAGGCGTTGACGGTGGAGATCGTGGACCGGGCGGGCGGACGGCCGTGCCGCCGCTACCCGCTCGTGCGCCTGTTTCGATGCCGCCCAGAGTACCGCTATCGCGGCGCGATCCACGAGCAGATCGTCCCGGCTATCGCCGCTCGGCTCGGCGCGGCGTCGATCGCGCCGCGCGCTTCCGGGCTCGTCGTCGGCCATGACGGCTACGACCCGCGCACGGAGCGGTTGGCAGCGAAGCGGGAGCGCAACCTGAAGCTCTTGCGCGATGCTTTGCGCGCCCGACCGGCCGATCCAGCGCTCCGCTTCTTCGTCGTTCGCGAGCTCGTGCCGCTCGTGGGGAATCGGGCGGTGCCGGGCCTGCGCCTGCGCGACGCCGCTGGAGAGCTTCAGGCGCTCGAGGAGGGCCTCCTCCGGCTGTCCCCGCCGCTGGCGGTCGAGGCGGTGCGTTGGTGCGCGGCGGCGCGTCTGGGCGAAGGGCGGCTGGAGCTGGCGCGCCGGCTTCTCGGAACCTCGGACGACCGCGGGGCGGCGCTGGAGTTGCTGCGCTCGGACCTCGAAGCGCAAGGCGGGAGGCCAGGCCTGGAGCGCGCGGCGGCGCGGGCGCTGGCGTGCGCCGAGCGCCCCGCACGGGACGGGGGCTTGGTCAGCGAGCCGGGTCTCGTGACCACGATCGCCCCGGCGCGAGCGGCGGAGTTCTTGCTCGCGCTGGGAAAGCTCGAACGCGCGGAGCGAGCGCTGCAAAAAGCCCTCGCGGCGGACGAAGGAGGCGCGGCCCCGTGGATCGTCGCCGCGGCTTTGGCGCGCAGGCGGGGACGACCGCTGGAAGCCCTGCGGGCCTACGCCCAGGGGCTGCGGCGCGACCCGGCCGATCCCTGGGCATGGTGCGGCTGCGGCGAGCTGCTCCTGGAAGTCGGGCGAACCGAGGAGGCGATCGAGCCCCTCGCGCGAGCTTTGCGCATCGCCCCCGGATGGGACCGTCCCGAGCGCGCGCTGGCGCAGGCCCGGAGGCATGCCACGATATAGAGGACATGCCCCGTTTTCTCGCGCCACGCGGCGCGGGCCCAGGGTCGTCGGCCCGCCGGATCCGGAAAGGAAAAGCGGCATGTCGCGTCGCGCTGGGCGTCGTGCTCGCCGCGTGTGCCGGCGGGCCGCTGCCCACGAACGCGCCACAGGAGCGGACGCCGCTCGACGATTACGTCGCTCGTCCCGACCCCGAGTTCCGCTTCGCGGCCCTCGAGACACGCTCGCTCGGCGACGTCGCGGTCCACTGGCTGGAGATGGACTCCCAGCGCTGGCGCGAATCGCACGAGGTGCAGCGGACGCTCTGGACTCACTGGCTCGTCCTGTACGTGCCCTCCGCGGTACGCCATTCCACGGCGCTGCTGCGCATCGCCGGGGGCGACCGCGGGCAGCCGGCCCCGCCGCCGCACCCGCTTCTGGCCGGGATCGCGCGAGTCACGGGCAGCCTGGTGGCGGAGTTGCGCATGGTGCCCAACCAGCCGCTCGAGTTCGCCGGCGAGGGCCGGCCCCGCCGGGAAGACGAGCTGATCGCCTACGCTTGGGACCGCTTCCTGCGCACCGGCGACGCCACCTGGCTGCCGCGCCTGCCCATGACGAAGGCCGCCGTGCGCGCCATGGACGCCATCGAGATCTACGCGCGCGACACGCTCGGGATCGCGGTGGAGCGCTTCGTCGTCACCGGCAGCTCCAAGCGCGGCTGGACGGCGTGGACCGCGGCGGCCGCGGACCGGCGCGTCGCGGCCCTCATCCCCGTGGTCATCGACTGTCTCAACCTCGAGGTCTCCTTCCGCCACCATCGCGAGGTCTACGGCTTCTGGTCGCCCGCCATCGAGGAGTACGTCGCCTTGGGCATCCCCGACTGGTTCGGCACGCAAGCCTTCGCCCGCCTGCGCGCGATCGTGGATCCCTATGCCTACCGAGCGCGCTACACGATGCCCAAGTACGTCGTGAACGCCACGGGCGACGCCTATTTCCTGCCCGATTCCTCCCGCTTCTACTTCGCGGACCTGCCCAGCCCCAAGTACCTGCGCTACGTCCCGAACGCGGACCATTCGCTCGACGGTTCCGACGCGCACGAGAGCATCGCGGCCTTCTACCGGCGCCTGCTCGACGGCCGGCTCCCCGCGGAGCCCACCTGGGTCCGGCCCGCGCCGGGTGTGCTCGAAGTGCGCCTGCCGGAGCCGCCCGCACAGATCCAGCTCTGGCAGGCGACGAATCCCGCCGGTTGCGATTTCCGCCTGGAGACGCTGGGACCCCGGTGGGAGAGCCGACTTCTGAAAGCCGAACCTGGAGGGCAGGTTCGAGTGCGCGTCCCGCCGCCCGCTGCGGGCTGCCGGGCTTTCCTGGTGGAGGTCACCTATGCCGGGTCCGCTCCGGAAGAGCCCCCGCTCAAGCTGACGACCGAGGTGGAGATGCTGCCGGCGCCGGGCCGGCGCCAAGCGGCTCTGTCCGGAGGGGGAGTTGCGGAGCCGGACGCGTCAGCGTCCGCGCGGGCGGGCGGAGCGGGCGGTACGCGAGCCGGAAGCCCCGGGGGCTAGCCTCGCGCCACCGGCCGGACTGCCGCCGGGCGGGCGCGTCCTCAGCGCCGGGCCCCCCGTCCCGACCCGGCGCGGGTGCACACCGAACCCGTGGTGGTGATGGAAGAACCCGTGGTGGTGACGATGGGGATGCAAGAAGAATGGATCGTGGACGACGGCGAAGCCGAAGCTGAAGAAGAACGGGTCGTAGAAAAAGGGATCGTACACGTAGTACGGAGTTGGGCAGCAGACCGGGCCGTAGTAGTAACCGGGCCGAGCGAACCCATAGGTGCGGCCGCGGCCCGCTCGCTTGCCCGCGCTCGATTCGCCCGCCTCGCAGCCCGCCATCTTTCCCACGAGCGCCTGGATCAGCGTCTCGGGAACCCCGGCGTCGGCCATCGCCACCAGGTCTGCCGGGCCCAGGGGAACGCAGATGTCGTACTTGTCCACGTACTGGAGGATCGTCTCTTCGCTCAGGCCCGCGCGGTGAAGCGCGATCAGCTCCTCCACGCTGAGCTCGGTCGCGGCCTGCGCCGCGAGGACGGCGCAACCGACGGCCATCAGTGCGAGCACGCGGCGCATCCCCGATCCTCGGCTTGCCTG
Source organism: Acidobacteriota bacterium (assembly GCA_037447115.1). Classification (GTDB taxonomy): domain Bacteria; phylum Acidobacteriota; class Polarisedimenticolia; order Polarisedimenticolales; family JBBIHH01; genus JBBIHH01. Next base: position 100,540 of record JBBIHH010000004.1, on the reverse strand, counting down.
GTCTCGATTCTACCACGGCATGCGCGGCGGCGCCTCACCCTCGCTTGCCGCGCCGCCCGGGGGGCGGCAAGCGCTCCCCTCTCCCGCAGGGCGAGCCGGGGGCCGCGAGCCTCCGCCGCGCGGGTGGCCTCCCGTCGCGAGCAAAGCCGGGGCCGGTTCCGCCGGGAAAAACGGGCCCGTTCTGGTCCCGGCACGAGACAAAAAGGGCCGGCGCGCGGCCGGCCCTCACGCTTCAGGACGGCTGCCGGCGGGGCCGCTCAGCCGACCTGCTTCTGCGGCAGCGAAGCCTTGAAGCTCGTCTTCTCGTTGATGGTCTTGACGATGTCCTCGACTTTGACCTTGTCCGTCTGGTAGATGACCTTCGCGATGCCCTTCTCGTAGTCCGCCTTCACGGCGACCACGCCCTCGAGCTTCGTGACAGCCTGCTCCACCGACACGCAGCACTTCCCGCACGTCATGCCCGAAACGGCGATGACGGCCTTCGCCTGGCCTTCGGGAAGCTCGGAAGCCTCCCAGACCGTCTGCGGCGACGACGCCTGCTCGCTGCCCTCCTTCTTCTCCTGGCCGCCGGGCGCGGCCACGACCAGCCCCGCCACGAGCAGTAGCGCCAAGGCGCTCCCCAGCATTTTCCTCATGGCCAACCCTCCTTTTTCGCAGTCTCGAGGACCGGGCTCGCTCGGAGCGAGCCCGCCGGTCCCCGACAGGTTAGCGCGGCGGCCGGCCTCCCGCCAGCCCTGACGGAGTGGGCGCTTCCTCCCGTATAATCCGCGTTCCATGCCGGCCATGACATCGCTCCTGGTCGTGGGTTCGTGGCTCCTCCTGGCGGTCCTGACCCTCGTCGCCTACCGCTTCAACCGCGGTCGGGGGAACGATTGAGCGCCGATCCCCAGATCGTCGCGGGCTTGCTGATCTACCTGGGCGTCATGCTGGGCGTGGGGCTGTTCTGCTGGCGCTCCATGAAATCCCTCGACGACTTCGTCCTCGGCGGGCGGCGGCTCGGCCCCTGGGTTTCGGCGATCTCCGAGCGCGCCTCAGGCGAGTCCGCCTGGTTTCTGCTGGGGCTGCCTGGAGCGGCCTACGGTTTGGGGTTCACGGAGTTCTGGTCCGTCATCGGGATCGGCTTCGGGATTCTCGCCTCGTGGACCTTCATCGCCATCCCGCTGCGGCGCGAGAGCGGGCGGCTCGGTGCGCTGACCCTGCCCGATTACTTCGAGCTCAAGTTCGGCGACCGCACGCGCCTGCTGCGGCTCGTGTCGATGGTCGCGATTCTCGTCTTCTATACCGCCTATGTCGCGGCCCAGTTCCACGGGGGAGGCAAGATCCTGCATGCCACGTTCGGCCTCGACCCTCGCTACGGGATTCTCGTCGGCGCGGGCGTGGTCGTGCTCTACACGCTGATGGGGGGCTTCCTGGCGGTGGCCTTCACCGACCTGATCCAGGGTCTGCTGATGACCTTCGTGGCCGTCGTGCTGCCGCTCGTGGGCCTCGCCCACCTGGGCGGTTTCGACGCGCTGGCGCAGGCCATGGCCGCGAGGGGGCCCGGCTTTCTGGCGATGGACGGCGGCAAGACCGGCTCCGCGTTCCTCCTGGGCGTCGCGGTGGGCGGGCTTTCCTGGGGCCTGGGCTACCTCGGCCAGCCCCATCTGCTGACCCGCTACATGGCCATCCGCCGCACCTCGGAACTCCGGCAGGCGGGCCTGATCGCCATGGGCTGGGTGCTTCTTTCCTACTGGGGCGCACCCTTCATCGGCATCGTGGGCGTGGCGGTCCTGGGGCCCGACCTCCCGGACCACGAGCAGGTGATGCCCCTGCTCGCGAAGACGCTGCTGCCCGGCTGGCTCGCGGGCGTGATGATCTCCGGAGCGACCGCGGCGATGATGTCCACGGCGGATAGCCAGCTCCTCGTCGCGACCTCGACGCTGGTGGAGGACATCTATGTTCGGCTTTTCCGGCCGCGGGAGCGGCCGGAGCGGCTGGTGCTGCTCTCGCGCCTCGCCACGCTGGCGATCGCAGGGGTGGCGCTGTGGCTCGCCTGGCTCGCCCTCGAGGGCTCCGAGCTGATCGACACGATGGTGGCCTATGCCTGGTCGGGGCTCGGGTCGTCTTTCGGACCGCCGCTGCTGTTCGCCCTCTGGTGGCGCGGGACGAGCCGCTGGGGGGTGCTGGCGGGGATGTTGGGCGGCATGGTCTCGGCGATTGCCTGGCGGCATGCGCCGGGACTGAACGCGATCCTGGACATCAAGGCCGCGAGCGCTGCGATCAGCGCGGCGATGGTCGTGATCGTGAGTCTCGCCACGCCGGGCTCGCGGCCCGGGGAGGTCCCGAATGAAACGCCCATCCGCTGAGATCGCCGTCCCGACGCGGCGGGCCTTCCTCGCGCACCTGCACTACCCCGTGCTGGCGGCGGCGGTCGGGCCGTGGCTCGTGCCGCGCGCCGCGGCGATCGCCCGCGAGCTCGCCGCCACACCGGGCGACCCGGACACGATCGCCCGCGACGAGGCGTTCTGGAGCCACGCGCAGCAGGCCTTCCCGGTGGACCGCTCGATCGTCAACCTCAATAACGGCGGCGTGTCGCCCTGCCCGCGCGGCGCCGCCGAGGCCTTCAAGCGCTACTTCGACATCTCGAACCTTGCCCCCGCCCACACGATGTGGAAGATCCTGGAGCCCCAGAAGGAAACCGTCCGCGCCCGGCTCGCGCGCCTGTTGGGTTGCGAGGCCGAGGAGGTCGCCATCACCCGCAACGCCTCGGAAGGTCTCCACATCTGCCAGCTCGGCTTCGACGTCCGCCGCGGCGACGAGCTGTTGACGACGACCCAGGACTACCCGCGCATGGTGCAGGCGTGGCGCCAGCGGGAGCGGCGCGAGGGAGCCGTCCTGCGCACGATCCAGATCCCCGTACCCGCCGAGGATCCGGCCGAGGTCGTGCGCCGCTTCGAGGAGGCCATCACCCCGCGCACGCGCACGATCCTCGCGAGCCACGTGATCAACCTCACCGGGCAGATCCTCCCCGTGCGCGAGATCGTGCAGATGGCGCGCCGGCACGGGATCCCGGTGATCGTCGACGGGGCGCATTCCTTCGCGCACTTTCCCTTCACCCGAGACGATCTCGACTGCGAGTACTTCGCCACGAGCCTGCACAAGTGGCTGTTCGCACCCGTGGGAACGGGGATGCTCTACGTGCGGCGGGAGAAGATCCGCGATCTGTGGGCCCTGATGCCCCCGCCCGAGGGGATGGAGGAGGACATCCGCAAGTTCGAGGAGATCGGCACGCACCCAGCCGCTCCGGCGCTGGCCATCGCCGACGCCCTGACGTTCCACGAGGGTCTCGGGGCGGAGCGCAAGGCGGCCCGGTTGCGCTACCTGCGGGACTTGTGGGCGCGACGCTTGCGGGAGCACGATCGGGTGCGCCTGCTCACGAGCCTCGATCCGCGCTTTTCCTGCGGCATCGCCACGTTCCACATCGAAGGCGTGGACGAGGTCGCCCTGGTGGAGCATCTGTGGCACCGGCACCGCATCCTCACCACCGCCATCCAACACGAGGAGGTGCGAGGGGTACGCGTGAGCCCGAGCGTCTACACCACACCCGAAGAGCTCGACCGCTTCTCGGAGGCCGTAACGGCGGTGTTGCGGGACGGCCTGCCTGCCTGAGGATCCTTATCTCACCCGACCCGAGCCCGCGCTAGGCCCGCGGCGGGAACGCACGCCTCTCAGGTGCATCACTGTCCCCCCTCTCGCACCCGGGGAGGGAATCGGGGGGGTATAGGGTCGGTTGTCGAGATCGGTTTCCGCTACCGGGAGGGGTCCCATGCGCCGTGCCGCGATCGTTCTCTTCGGTCTCTACCTTGCCGGCGGGCTCGGCTCGCCCGCCGCGCTCGCTCAGACGACGACCTGCAAGACCAGCAACTGCGCCGTGGGCAAGGACGCCGCCGGCAACCCCAATCTTCCGGTCCAGTGCCAGAACATCGCCTCGCCGCGATTCATCACGGTCGAGATGACGAACCCGACGGCGTTCGTCCCTCAAAACCCGCGCATCGAAGGCGAGAGCGCAACACCCGGGGTTCCCTGGAATTTCCAGTGCATCCGCTGGCACAAGAGCGACATCACGCCGTGGCACTCCTCGACGGAGGTGACCACAGGGAGCGGATGCAACCAAGCGGACGCCTGCACCAGCACCAATATCACGCCACCGTGCGACTGGGAGACGGGGAACATCGACAGCCCTCTGGAGTGGAGCGTGTGCCACTACGCCGCCGTCGCACCGGCGGCCTATCCTTTCATCTGCCGGCTCCACCACAACCCGCCCTTCGACACGATGAACGGCACGCTGACGGTCGTGAGCCCGATCCAGCTTCTACTCAACAAGGACGCGAACTTGAACCCCGTGCTCCAGTGGACGGGCGGCGTCGGACCGTGGAACGTGTTTCGCGACACGACCCCCGCCATGCCCGTACCGACCAACCTCGCCCCGGCGACGACCGCGACGAGCTTGACGGACACGACCTCTCCCGATCTGGCGTTCTACCTGGTCGTCGAAGCCAACTGAAGCCGGCGGCGCCAGGGGTTTTCTTCTTTCGTCCCGCATGGCGCGCCCGGGTCCCGGAAGCGGGGTTCGGGCGCTCGAGTGCGCGACGCGAGGACAGCTTGCCTGGGAGGGGGACGCTCCGCGGGGAGCGCGAACCCGGCAGGCGTCCGGAAAGCCTCGCCCCCAGGTATCAAAGCGGCACGAGGAAGCTCTTTTCTCTTCCGCCGGGTGAAGCGGGGGGTGCCGTTGTGAGGGGCAGAGCTTCTTTTCTCGAGAAAATCCGCATGGCCGTCGGCCGGTCGGGTTCGGGTCTCGCCGTCGCGATCGAGATCCTCGGGAGCGCCGGGCCGGCCATCGCCGAGTCCCCTCCACTCGCGGATCCTTTCTTCCTTCCGGGAGACAGCACGCCGCGCGCAGCCGCTCAAACGCAGGAACGGCCGCGCATCTCGCGCGGCGCCAACGGCTACCTCGTGGTCTGGGCCGACCGGCGGTCGTCGCTCGTGGTGCCCGGCGGCCCGGGGACGACCTACGAAGGCGAGGGCCGGGGCACGATGACGGACGTTTACGCGGCGCGCCTCGACAACGAAGGCAACCTGCTCGACACGACACCGATCCTTCTCTCCCGGGAGGACTATCACCAGTACGCGCCCCAGGCGGCCTGGAACGGCCAGAACTGGCTCGTCGTTTGGGCCGCGGAGCGCGAGCACGGCAACTTCGTGGACGTCCTGGGCCTGCGCGTGGCGCCGAACGGCGCGGTGCTCGACGGCACGCCGATCCTGGTCCATCGAGGGGACCAGCCCTCCGCAGACTCGCGGCCCTGGAGCGCGGCCAGCGACGGGACCCGCTGGATCGTCGCCTGGCGCGACCTGGACGCCGCGACGTCGGTCTACACGATCGAGGGCGCCCGGGTGGCCGCCGACGGTACCGTCCTCGATCCCGGGGGCCGGCCACTCAGGCGCGACACCTGGAACTCGGATCCGCAGAAAGCGGATTTGGCCTTCGCCGCGGGACGCTACCTCATGGTGTGGCGAGAGGCGGACCTTTCCCTGGACAAGGTGATTCGGGGACAGCTGCTCGACACGGCGCTCGACCCGATCGGCGAACCGTTCACCATCAACCTCTACAGCCCGAGCGATCCCGACAACCCTGCGGTCGCCTCGAACGGCAGCGCGTTCTTCGTCGCCTGGCACGAGGGTCGCTACTTCGGATTCTCCCAGCTCTACGGCTCCCGGGTCAGCGCCGAGGGCGCGGTGCTCGATCCGGGCGGGATCGCCCTCGTCGAGGACGGTGGCTACACGACGTTCGAGCCCGACGTGGCGTGGGACGGGTCCTACTACTTCGTGGGCTACGCGCAGCAACTGAGCCTCGCCCCCGTGGACGCGGACGTGTTCGTCAGGCGCGTGCGCACCAACGGGACGCTGGCGGAACGCCAGCCCCACAAGGTCGCCGACTCCGGTGCCGAAGTGGCGCTCGCCCCGGGCGCCCCCTCCGGCGTCGTCCTGACGCAGCGCGACCGCGACGACATCCAGCGCATCGTGGTCGGCGCCGATGGCCAGGCTGGAACCCCCGCCGCGGTGAGTCTTGGGGCGCCCCGCCAGAGCCGCCCCCGCTTCGCCTTCGACGGCACGAACCACCTGGTCGTTTTCGTGCGCGAGGCGTCGGAAGAAACCTTCGTGATGGCCCAGCGGCTCGACGCCAACGGCGACCCGATCGACCCGGAACCGATCCTCGTCGCCGGGGGCAACGGCGAGACCGATCTCACGACCCCGGCTGCGGGCTGGGACGGTTCGCGCTATCTCGTGGTGTGGGAGCGCACGCGCGAGGGCCGCGGCACGATCTACGGCCGGCGCCTCGGGGCGGATGGCGCGCGTCTCGACGCGGCGCCTTTTCCGATCATGCCGGGACAGATGCCCGACGTCGCGGGCCTCGACGGGATGTTCCTCGTGGTCGGCACGGACAACGACGTCAGCCTCGACATCCGCTACGCCTACGCCATCCGCGTGGACACGAGCGGCAACGTCCTGGGGCCTCGCCAGCGCATCGGGCAGAACTTCGACGTGTGGCCGCGGGTGACCGCCTTCGGCAGCCGCTGGTTCGCCGTGTGGGAGCAAAACGTCACCCACGACAACCCGCGCTCGAGGATCGTCGGCGCCTTCATCGGCCAGGACGGGTTGCTGCAGACCAAGTTCGATATCTCGGCTTGCTGCGATGGCGGCCATCGGGACCGGCCGCATCTCGCCGTCGGCGGCGACACGGCCCTGGTGGTCTGGCAACACGACCGCATTTTCGGGCGCCGCGTGCTCGCCGACGGAACCCTCCTCGACAGCGCGGCAGGCATCCGGATCTCCTCCGGCACCGTGCGGGAAGCGCTTCCCGCCGCGGGCTGGGACGGCACGCAGTGGGTGGTCACCTGGGTGGACCACCGCAACGAACCCTATCCCAAGCAGCACCGGGGCGATCTCTTCGCGGCGCGCGTGGCGGCGGACGGGAGCGTGACGGATCCCGAGAACTTCGCGGTCGCGGAGACGAGCGAGCCCGAGGATACCCCAGCGGTGAGCGCCGCCGGGAGTTCGTGGCTGTTCGGTTACGCGGCCTTCGCGCCTCAAGCACCGCTCGCCAACCTGCGCCTCGGCATGCGCACGAATTCCCCCCTCCCACCGAGCGCCGCGCCAGGGAAAATCACAGGCTGGCTGACTGTTGCCAAGAACCCGAACGGAATCGATCTCGACCTGAGCTGGGGACCGACGTGCGGCGACGGGACGGACTACGCGGTGTACGAAGGCGCGCTGGGAAACTGGTACAGCCACGAGGCCAACCTCTGCTCCAGCGGCGGGGCCCCCTCGGCGACGATCACGCCCCAGGGGGGCGACCGCTACTTCCTCGTCGTGGCCCACGACCCGAGCTTCGAAGGAAGCTACGGCACGGACGGCGCAGGGCAGGAGCGACCGGCCGCGACGGCGGCTTGCAGGCCGCAGCAGAACACCGCGGCCTGCCCGTGAGGCACCTGCGCCCCGCTCCTGCGCAGGAGGGGGCTGGGACGGGGATCGCCCTCGGTCCCGGAAGAGCTCGAGCACGAAGGGAGGTGCCTCGCTCCGGTCCGGGACCGGCCAAGGGCCACAGCGGCCGCCATCAGGGCGGGGGGGCAAGCAATCCCCGGCCGCGCCGTCGCCCGCTTCCCGCATCTTGCGGCGTATCGCCTCGATGTTCCAGCCGGTGAGGCTGGCGAGGGTTCGTGCCTGCCGCTCGTAGCGCTCGCCGAGCTCCCTCGCGTAGGCCCAGGCTTCCGGGCAGAGGGGCTCGCCGCTCCAGGGGTGGCGCAGCACGAAGCGCGCCTGGAAGTCGCGGCGCCCGAGCCAGAACACCCGAAGCTCCTCGAGGTCCTCCTGCGACAGCGGCTCCGCGGCGCAGGGGTGTATGGGGAACCCTTTCCCCGCGCGGCAGAACCCCGGACGAGCGCTGCCAGCACGGGGATCTGGCCGCGGTGGAGATCCCCCGCGGGCCGCCGCTTTCTCGCGGGCTCGCACCTCGCTCCGAGCCCCCCTAGCCCAATCTTCCCGCGGCGACGCGCAGGAACTCCGAGACCTCCCGCCGCGGCTCGGCCGCTTTCGCGCGGCCCAGCAGCAGCACGCCGACATTAAGGGCGAGACCGTAGGCACCCGGGTGCAGGGGCCAGGGCCGAAGCTCCGGGCGGGCGGTAAGCAGCAGCGTCGCCGCCGACCCCGCGATCATCCCCGCCAGGACCGCCCGCCCGTGCGCGCGCTTCCAGTACAGCGCCGCCAGCACCGCGGGGGCGAACTGCACGATCGCCCCGTAGGCGGATAGCAGCAGAAGCACGAGGGATCCCTGGTAGAGGACCGCCACGAGATACGAGGCGGCCATGACCGCCACGACGGCCCAGCGGATCAGCCTGCGCTCCGAGGCGGGATCCACTGCGGCCCCCAGCCCTCGCGCCCAGCCGTCCCGGATGGCGATCGCGGCGGCGGCGTGGACCATGGCGTCGCCGGTGGACATGGACGCCGCGAGCGCCCCCGCGCAGAAAAGCCCGACCAGGACGGCCGGCAGGTCCATGTGCATCAGCATGTGGGGCAGCACCTGATCGGGGCGCTCGGGGGGCGGGTCGAACAGGACGCCGCAGAAACCGATCAAGAACAGCGGCACGAGGAATATCTGGAACGTCGGGTAGAGCACGACGGTGCGCCGCAGCGTCGCGTCGTCACGCGCCGTGAAGACCTTCATGAACAGATGGGGCCAAAAGCTGAAGCCGACGGCGGAAACGAGCACGGCCGTCGAATACTCCCCCCAGCCCCAAACCTCGCCGCCGGCGGCGAGGCCGGGCGGCTGCAGGAGCTCCGGCCGTGTCTCGGCGATGCGCCGGAACATCTCCCCCACACCGCCGTAGAGCCGGTGCGGAAGGTACAATCCGAGCCCCCAGGCCAGGCCCATCATCAGCATCCCCTGCAACGCGTTGGTCCACCCCACGCCGAGAACCCCGCTGCGGAGCACGTAGACCAGCACGACACCGTAGACGATCGCCCCGCCGGCCGCCTCCGGAATCGCGCCCCGCGTCACGGTGTCGAGCACGTAGCCCGCGCCCTTGATCTGGAGCGCCAGATACGGCACGAGAGCGACGACGCTCACCGCCGCCATCGCCAGCGCCATGGCGCGCGAGTCGAAACGCGCCGCCACCATCTCGGCCTGCGTGAGGAAACCGTAACGGCGGCCGAGGCGCGCCGCGCGGGGGCCGACGAAATAGAAGGGGATGAAACCCAGGACACCGTAACCGAGGATGTAGAAGGCCGCGGCTCCGCGCGAGTAAGCCCAACCCGGCCCGCCGAGAAAGGCGAAGGCGCTGAAGATCGTGGCACCCGTGATGAAATACATCAGCAGGAGACCGAGACTGCGGTCCCCCGCCACATAACCCTCGGCCGTGGCGCTCGCGCGCCGGCCCGGCCAGAGGCCCACGACGAGGCTCAGGGCCAGATAGGCCAGCACGATCGCCAGGACGGCACTGGCAGCGGGCACCGCTCAATCCCCCATTCGGCGCCGCGCGGCCTCGTAGAGCACCAGCGCCGCGAAGGTGGCCACGCTCCAGCCCACGTTCCACGCGAAGCCGAAGGGCAGGCCCAGCACGAAGGGCTCGACGCCGCTGCCGAGCCATGCATACCCGGGCCAGGTGAGCGAGAGCGCGCACAGCGCGACATAGAGCGCGAACAGCACGTCCCGCAACCTCCGTCCGCTCATGGCGCAGGGCATCTTCCCCGAAGCCTCCCCCCTTGCCAACCCCGAGCGGCCCAGGGGAGGCCTCCGCCAGCGGCCAGCTCCTCCCCTGGCCTTACCGGCCGCCGGCTCGCATATTTGTAATACCGGATGCGGACAAATATAAGAACGCCGGGAGCGAGGGAACTCGACTCGGCACGATGGGCCAGCGACTCGCCTCGCACCGCCCCGCGCCGAGTAGTATGATTAAGCCATGCGACGCGAAGAGATCTTGCAGTACCTCACGCCGGTCGAGGTCCCGGATGCACTGCGGCTCCTCGACCTCCTCGAAACGGCGGGCCGGATGAGCCGCGAGGAAGCGGACGACTGGCGCGAGGCGATCGTCGCCTGGGCCCGCTTTCGCCTGCGCATGAAGATTCCGCAGGCGATGCGAACCGCCGGCCGCCACACCCCCGACTGATCCCCGCGACGGCCGCCGGAAGGTCCTATCGTGCCGTAGGCCGCGACTCCGCAGGCGTCGCGCAGACCCGGTCGGTACCCGCGTACATCGTGCCGAAGGTCTTGACCGGGGGGCGACCCACCCACGCGACGGTCGCTTGTCGAAGCCATGCTCGTCTCACAGAGCCTCCCTCCAGGGTTCCCCCCACACGCCGTGGAACACGAACTCCGGTTGCGGCCTTCGCGACCGCTCGCGCAGCTCGAGCTCGCGCAGGTCGTCCGGCAGATCGGCGGGCTCGCCCGGGTAGCCCGCGGCGATCGCCGCTACGGGCTCGAACCCCTCGGGAATCCGGTAGAGCTCGCGGGCTCGCTCGCAAGAAAACCCCGCCATCGGGTGCACGGCGATCCCGAGGGCGGTGGCCTGCAGCGCGAGGTGCGCGGCCGCGAGCCCCACGTCATGGAAGGCGTGCCGGTTCGGCTTGCCGTTGCGCGCGAAGACGGTGCTGGCCACGGACAGCAGCAGAACGGCCGCGTGTCGGGCCCAGCGCTGGTTGCCCTCGCTCAGGCACGACAGCAACCTCGCGAACTCTCTTTCGTCCTCGCGCCGGGCGACGATGAAGCGCCACGGCTGCTCGTTGAAGGACGAGGGCGCCCAGCGCGCCGCCTCGAGCAGAGAGCGCAGCGCGCGCTCCTCGATGGGCTTTTCCGAGAACGCGCGCGGGCTCCAACGCTCGCGGATCAGCTCGTGGATCTCGTAGTCGGCGCGCGCAGGTTTCCTCATCGGTCTTCCTCAGCTCAAGTCGAAGAGCAGGACTTCCCCCTCCCCGACCCCTTCGAACTCGAGCTCCAGCGGACCCGTGACCGCCACGCCGTCGCCCTCGAATAGCTCCAGGCCTGCCACACCGGTTCTCCCGCGGGCGATATGGACCCAGGCGTAGCGGCCGGGCCGGACGGCGTAGGTCGTTCTCTCGCCCGCGCGCAGCAGCGCGGCGTAGAGGCGGGCATCCTGATGGACGATCAGGGACCGTTCGGCGCCCTCGGGTGAGGCGACGAGCCGGAAGCGCCCGCGGCGCTCTTCCTCGGCAAACGCCCTCTGCTCGTAACTTGGCGGCAGCCCCTGCCGTGCCGGCACGATCCAGATCTGCAGGAAGTGGACCGGCTCCGCCTGCGAGGGGTTGTACTCGCTGTGGACCACGCCCGTGCCTGCGCTCATGCGCTGCATCTCTCCGGCACGGATCACCGAGGTGTTCCCCAGACTGTCCCGGTGCTGGAGCGCTCCTTCGAGAACGTATGTGACGATTTCCATGTCGCGGTGCGGGTGGTCGGGAAAGCCTGCGCCAGGGGCCACGCGATCGTCGTTGAGGACCCGCAGAGCGCGAAAACCCATGTGCCGCGGGTCGTGGTAATCGCCGAAGGAGAACGTGTGCCACGTGTCGAGCCACCCATAGTGGCGATGGCCGCGCTCGGCCGCAGGGCGCAGCACGAGTGGCGGAGGCAAGGCTTCGCTCGGGTTCCGTTTCCTGACCATCGCTCCTCTCCCGCTTTCGGAGACGACCCCCACGGTATCGCGGCCTTTCCGGATGCGCCCCGGCCCCCGACACCGGCCAGCGGAGAATACCAAAGCCACGCCAGCCAGGCCACCAGCGCCAGGGCGAGCAAGACGAGCCCGGCGAGCGAGGGGGCGTCGAGCGCCCGGGTTCATGGGCAGGGGACTCGAGCTGGCGCGCCAACTCCTCCATAACACGGTCCACGACCGTGCGCGCTGTTCCTGCTTGCTGTGCGGCCGGTCTTCGGTCAGCTGACGGCGGGCGAGTCAGCGGCCCGTGCTTTCGCGTTCGTTGAAGACGGAGACCACAAGGGAGATCGTCCGGCTCATGGTCGTCGCGTCCCTTGTGGCAATAGATAGACCAGACCCGCGAGCCCGACTTCGGTCACGGTCCACCAGAAACGAAGGGACAGTGCGACGAGTACGGCCAATGCCTCTCCCCTCACCTCGCCCCACGATTCACCGAGTCCGCCGGCAAGAAGCTGCTGCAACAGCACCTCACGAATGCCAAGACCTCCTGGGGCTGGGAGCGTGAAAAAACCGGCGACATACGAGCAAGCCACGAATACCGTGCATGATACGAGCGAGAATCGCCACTCGCCGAATGCTCGAAGAAGCATGAGCAGGCTGAAGCCGAGGAAACACCAGCCTATGGCGGTTTGAACAAGTCCGAGGATCAGATCCCCGAATCCCAGTCTGGGTGTCGGCGGGGCATCCGACGACATAAAAAGACGAGCCGCACGGGGTGCGAGTCGATTGAAGATACCAGGTAATAAAGGAATTCCCACGAGGGCCAGCAGCCCCAGATTTCTCCAGTGATGGTCGGGCGATCCGATCTCGACGAGCGGCAACAGACCGCCGGCGAGCAATGATCCCGATGCCATGACCGTGAGCGTTTCATAAACGGCTGTGATCGCAGCGATTTGGAATGGCACGCCCGCCGGGCGTATCAACAGAGCGCGAAGGACGATGGCCAAGGCCTTCCCGGGCACGTACTTTCCCAGCTGGCTCACAAAGTACGCCCGTGCAATTGGCCAAGACGGAACTCGGGCGCGCCTGCCTCGGAGCAACCGCGCCCAGAACGCCCCCCAAATCGCAAATGCGAGCCCATATCCAGCGACCGTACCGAGGATCCAAAGGGGTCGAACCGTGAAAGGGTTCTCCCATAATTCGGAACGGGCGAGCAGGCGGGCAAAATGACCGGCCACGGCACCAACGATTAACACGGCCACGGCCCACCGGACCGCTAGAATGAACTTGTTCCGGTCAAACCGCATACGCAAGATTCTATCTCAGGCACTCGCTCCAGCCATCCGGGAAAAAGGGGTACCATTGGAACCGCCCCGCCGCAGAGTGAAACACGGATCCCGGACGAACGATGCCTCATCTTCCGCGCGACCGCCAAGCACCCCCGCGACCACCGGAGCATCTCGATGGCCCTCCGGACCGGGTTGCGGGTCGGAGCTCTTCGCGCTCGACGTCGGCGACATCTTCGCACCCAACGGAACACCCAAGACCCGAGTCTGGATCAGCCGCGAGACCGCCAAGCGCCGCCGGGCAGCCGACCTCTTCCTGCCCGACCGGCTCGTCCGAAAGCTGCGGCGGTTCTGGCGGTACAAGAACGAGCGAGGCCAGAGCCTGGAACCCAGCGCCCCACTCTTGTGTTCGCAGTCCGGACTCCGCTTTCCAAGCGGCGCGTGCAGTCCGTGCGACGGAGTGGCAGCGCAAGGCCGGCTTCGATCAACTCAACCCCTTGCACGCACGACAGCCCTACACGCACCCCAACGGTCACGAACTCCAATGGCGCCTGCGCTCGCTCGCCTGCCGAGATCGGCCAGAAACGGATGGACTCGAAGCCGGGGATGGCCATGAGGATGTTGTTGAAGTCGTGGTTGATGCCGGCGGCGAGGCTGGCGAAGACCTCGAGTTTTCGGGCCTCGAGGAAGGCCTGCTGGAGGCGGCGGCGTTCGGCGATCGTGCGGTAGGTGCGCAGTTCGCGGGCCACGGCGCCGGGGGGGAGCGCCAAGTTGTCCATGGTGACGAAGTCCGCCGCGCCGGCGCGGACGAGGGGGATGGCGTGGCCGGCGAGGGCGGCGTCGCCGATCACGATTGCCGGGAGATCGGGATCGCGGGCATGGAGGATGGTCAGGGCGGCGGTGGGATCGATCCGTTGCGGCGCGGCGGGGAGAAAGGCAATGTCGCACTGCGCGCAGGTGAGGGCGGATTGGAGTTCGGACTCGGTGCAGACCCGGCGGTGCTCGGTGGGGTAGCCGGCGCGGCGCAGTTCGCTGAGGATCGCGTAGACGGGGGCGTCTTGGTCGAAGATGAAGAGGGCGCGGAGGGGTCCGGCGTGGGCGGCGGGGGTTGGGGGTACCCGCCGGATCCCGGCGGCCCGCCGGCGTGTGGGTCGTCGGTTCTCCGCGTCGTGCCGGCCTTCCCTGCCTGGGCCGCAAGCCATTGTGCCGCGGCAGGCAGGTCGACGAGTTCGGGGACGAGGGAGGCTACGCCCCCGCCTTCGCCACGCCCCTCGACCCGTTTCTTTCCACCTTCAGCTTTCCGACCACGGCCTCGACGACGACGCCGAGGACGTCCTTCCAAATATCGGTTCGCACGCCGCGAAATGTGGCTCCTGAGGAGGGATTCGAACCCCCGACCCGGTGGTTAACAGCCACCTGCTCTACCACTGAGCTACTCAGGAGCAGCCGCTCGTGGGGTGTGGGAGCCGCATGCGGTTCGGGACACCTTGGGCGGCTGTCCATCCCCTTCGCAGCGCTCGGAATCTACCACCGGCTGTCGCGGAGCGTCAACCGAGCGCGCCTTTGCGGGTCCGGCGGTTGCGCGCGGCAACCGCGTCCGTGCCGGCAGCCGCGCGCGGTCCGGCGAGGGGGAGGGGCGCGCTTCGGGAGAGCATCGCGCCCCCGGGCTGGCACGCAAAACGCGGCCACCGGAGGAGGCACCGTCAGCCGACGCGCAGCGCGCCACTGCGGAGCGCTTCGAGCAGCCGGCGCAGGGCCTGCCCGCGGTGCGAGTAGCGCGCCTTCTCCTCGGGTGCGAGCTGGGCGAAGGTGCACCCTGCTTCTTCGTGAAAAAAGACAGGGTCGTAGCCGAAGCCGCCGCTGCCGCGGGGCTCCTCGAAAATGCGACCTTCGGCGGTGCCTTCGAAGGTGGCGAGAAGCGCGCCTTCCCGCGCGACGGCGAGGACGCAGCGGAAGCGAGCGGTGCGGCACCCGGGGGGCACGCCGCGAAGGGCTCGGAGCAGCCGCTCGCAGCGGGCTCGGTCGTCGAGACCTTCGCCGCCGTAGCGCGCCGAGTGCACCCCGGGCTCGCCGCCGAGGGCATCCACTTCGAGGCCCGAGTCGTCGGCGAGCACGGTCCAGGGAACGGCGCGCGAGACATGGAGCGCCTTGAGGCGGGCGTTGTCCTCGAACGTGGCGCCGGTCTCCGCGGCAGGGGAGATTTCTGCGAAACGATCGAGACCCCACACCTCGATGCCTTCGCCGCGCAGCACCCCCTCGAGCTCGCGCAGCTTGCCAGGATTGCGCGTGGCCACGACGAGGCGGCTCATCCAGGGACCGCGACCGGCTCAGCGCGGGACGAGCAGCGTTTCCAGGCGCGCGCCCAACGCTTCGCGCTGATCGTTGTGGAGTTCGGCCAACCCCTTGTCGGCTAGCCGCAACATCTCGTGGAGGCGTTCGCGGCCAAAAGGGGTGCTCTCGGCCGTGCCCTGGATCTCGACGTAGCGGCCGTCGTCGGTGCCGACGACGTTCATATCCACCTCCGCCGCGGAGTCCTCGACATAGTCGAGATCGAGGACGGGCCGGTTCTCCAGGATCCCCACGGACACCGCCGCGACCTGTCCCGTCAGCACCGGAGCCTGGATCACTCCCTGCTCCTGCAAGCGACGAAGCGCGAGCGCCAGCGCCACGAAACCGCCGGTGATGGCGGCGGTACGCGTGCCCCCGTCGGCCTGCAGGACGTCGCAGTCCACCCAGAGCGTGCGCGGCCCGAGGGCTTTGCGATCGACGACGGCCCGCAGGCTGCGGCCGATGAGCCGCTGGATCTCCATCGTGCGGCCGGAGGGGCGGCCGCGAGTGACCTCGCGCGGGCTGCGGGTGTTGGTGGCGGCGGGAAGCATGGCGTACTCGCTCGTGACCCAGCCTTCGTTGAGTTCGCGGAGGAACGTCGGAACGTTTTCTTCGACGGAGGCGGTGCACAGAACGCGCGTTTCCCCGAGCGCGATGAGTACCGAGCCCAGCGGCTGCGACAGGTAGTCGGGCTCGATGCGCACGGGGCGCAGCGCATCGTCGGGGCGGCCGTCGTGGCGCACGAGCATCCTCCGCGCGTGCCTTCTTTTCCCGGTTCGGTGCGCGGCGCAGATGGTAGCACGGCCGGGCCGCGACGTCGCCGAGAGTCAGGGCACGGCAGGTTCCTCGGCGGGCGTGGCGAGCAAATCTAGCCGTGGCGGGAGCGGAAGGCGCAGATCGAGGTGCCCGTTGAGCGTCGTGCACGGCCGGCCGCCGAGGAGAATGCCCACGCGCTCGATCTCGGGCACGTTGAGCGCCAGCCCGTTGACGATGGCATAAACGGCGAGGAGCTCCTGCTCGCTCCCTCCGGGAAGGCTCGTCCGCAGATCCTCGGAAAAATCGACCCAGGCCACACCGTCGTCGAGAACGAAAACTTGCCGCAGGCGAGCGTTGCGGGGCAAGACGGGCAGCAAGCCTTCTTCGTTCGGGCCGGAGATGAGGTCGGAAAGGATCTGCTTGGCCCGGTCCACGGGCGAAGCGGTGTCGAAGATCTCGTGCACCTCGGGCCACAGCCCCTCTCGATCCTCCGCCGGGAAGAAAAGACGCACCTGCCTGCGCGCGAGGGGGGCGGGGGCTTGGGGATTCCCGGCGCTCGAAGCGAGAGCGGCGGCGGGTGCGGTGGCGGAGGCCGGCTGCGGACTGGCCGCGGAAGGCGGGAGCGCTGGGAGTTCCGCGGAAGCCCCGGAGATTTCCGGAGAAGAGCCCACCTTTTGCCTGGCAGACCCGCCGCAGGCGACCGCCAGGCAACCCACGAGAACGAGGGCCGCCCCCGCGGCTCGCAACCGGTCGGTACGCGCCTCTGGCCGCGGGTCGGCGCTCACCGGTGCGCCGCCCCGTCCGCAGCAGGATCGGCCCGGCCGCGGAGAACTTCGTGGTGCCGCAGGAACTCGCGTACGGCGCGCGCG
Source organism: Acidobacteriota bacterium (assembly GCA_037447115.1). GTDB lineage: Bacteria > Acidobacteriota > Polarisedimenticolia > Polarisedimenticolales > JBBIHH01 > JBBIHH01. Next base: position 83,608 of record JBBIHH010000004.1, on the reverse strand, counting down.
AGGGCCTCGGCGATGCGTTCCCGATAGGCCACGGTGCGCAGCCGCGCCTCCTCGTCCGGGTTGGAGATGAAGCCCGCTTCGACGAGGATGGCGGGCATCGTGGCGCCCATCAGCACCCGGAAGGGTGCCTGGCGCACGCCCCGGTCGCGGGTGCCGGTGAGCGCGTCGAGCTCGCGCTGAACGGCCTCCGCGAGGCGGCCGCTCTCCGCGAGGTACTGGTTCTGCGCGAGGTCCCAGAGGATCAGCTCCAGGGTCCTGCGCTGCCCCTCGCCCGTAGCGGCGCGCAGCGCCTGGCTCGTGCGGTAGGCCTGGTTCTCGAGAGCGGCGAGCGTGCGAGCCTCGTCGTCGGTGGCCTCGGGGGAAAGAAAGTAGGTTTCGGCCCCGTAGGCGTCGCGGCGCGGCGAAGCGTTGAGATGGATGGAAATGAAGAGGTCGGCGCGGTTGTAGTTGGCGATGGCGGTGCGCTCGTCGAGGTCCACGTAGCGGTCGTCCTCGCGCGTGAGGACGACGCCGAGGCGCGAATCGCGCGCGAGTAGAGTGCGCAGGCGGCGCCCGAGATCGAGCGCGACCTCTTTTTCCCGCAGTCCCGTGGGACCGATCGCACCCTCTTCGACCCCGCCGTGGCCGGGATCGATGACGATCACGGCGCTGGGTTCCGGGCGCGCGGGCGTGGGGGCAGGATGGGCGCCAGGCGTGGGGGTCCCGATCGGGCGGCCCATGAGGTCCAAGACGAGGCGCGAGGGGTTCTTGAGCTCGAAACTTTCGAAATGGTCGAAGGCAGGACCTAGGAACAGCGTCACGGTGCGTGCATCTTCCTGTTTCCAGCGCTGGAGGCGGCCGTCACCGATGTCGCCCTGGGCGGGATCGAGGCTGACGGAGTCGCTGTACAGGACGTGGAGCCGATCCCCCGCGGGGACGACGGAGCGGGAGACCTCGCGCGCGTGAGTCAGGATGACCCGGGTCGAGCCGTCGGTACTGTCCACGGAAAACCGGATCGCGACAGGCCCGGAGGTCGCCGGAGGGGTCTGGGCGAGGCTTGCCTGGAAATCGGCCGCGAGCCAAAGACCGAGGGCGGCCCAGGCGGCGATAAAGACCACCCAGCGGGCGTCCGGGGCGTCGATGCGCTCGCGAATCGGGAGGCGGCGCCGGGGTCGAGACACAGGTCAAGATTGTGTCACAGGGAAGGTTCGCGCAACAACCGCGCGGCGCCGGGAGAATCGAAGCCAATCCGTGGGTCCGCGGGTGGCGGAGGCGGGAACCCGCATCGAAGCGGGCGGAGCGCTCGCGCGGGCAGAGAAGTCGGTGGAGGCGGCGGGAATCGAACCCGCCCCGACGCGAGCGAAGCGAGCGGGATTCGAAGCCGAGCGCCAGCGAGCTCCGCTCGGGTGCGAGTCCCGCCAGCCTCCGAGCTACTGCCGACGCCCGTAGCAGCACAGGCGCTGGCGCTAGCAGACGAAGTTGGTGGAGGCGGCGGGAATCGAACCCGCCCTGACGCGAGCGAAGCGAGCGGGATTCGAAGCCGAGCGCCAGCGAGCTCCGCTCGGGTGCGAGTCCCGCCAGCCTCCGAGCTACTGCCGACGCCCGTAGCAGCACAGGCGCTGGCGCTAGCAGACGAAGTTGGTGGAGGCGGCGGGAATCGAACCCGCCCTGACGCGAGCGAAGCGAGCGGGATTCGAAGCCGAGCGCCAGCGAGCTCCGCTCGGGTGCGAGTCCCGCCAGCCTCCGAGCTACTGCCGACGCCCGTAGCAGCACAGGCGCCGGCGCTAGCAGACGAAGTTGGTGGAGGCGGCGGGAATCGAACCCGCGTCCGGAAAGGTTCGCACGGGAGCTTCTACACGCTTAGCCGTCTCCGTTCAGTCTCGCTGCCCGACCGCCGAGCGGCAGGCGGTCGTGCAGCCAGCCCGTCCATCTCGCCCGGCGGCTACGGGCGTCGCCGCCGGACCAGCCCGATTTGTCGGCGCCCGTTCGGACCGCCTCGGGCGGGGCCGTCCGACGGACGTCGCGGTCAATTAAGCCGCGAGAGCAAGCTGAGCGTTGCCAGCTATGTTTAAGCCCACCTGTTTAACGAGGCGGTGGACCTCGGCGTGCTACTCCCGCCTCTGCCTTCCCGTCGAATCCATTTCGCCCCCATGCGGGCTGCAGGATCTCGGGCCAGCTTCGGCAGCTCGGCGCTGGCGACGCCGCCTTAATAGTACTCCCCCACGGGCAGCTCGGCCAGGCGGCGCCCGGCGGGCAACGAGTCCTCGCCACGTCGCTGGCCTGCGGCTACCATCCTGCGGGCATGGCGATCCTGCTGCTCTTCTTCGACGGGATCGGCGTCGGCGAGCCGGACCCGGTCCGCAATCCCTTCGCCGCGGTGGCCTCAGGACCCCTGCGGGTGCTTGCCGGAGCCCGACCGCCGAGGGGCTGGCACCTGGCGCGTTTGGACGCGACGCTCGGGGTGCCCGGACTTCCGCAGTCGGCCACCGGCCAGACTACTCTGTTCACCGGGGTGAACGCCGCCCGGCTGCTCGGCTATCACCAGACGGGGATCCCGGGACCCCGGCTCTGCGAGGTGCTCGGAGGGCAATCCCTGTTTCGCCGCCTTCGGGAAGCGCGACTCGAGCCCACCTTCGCCAATGCCTACACCCGGGCGCACCTCGAGAGCCGCCGCCCCCGCTGGTCGGTGACGACGCGGATGGTGCTCTCCGCCGGTGTCGCCCCTCGGATCCTCGACGGTGCGCGCACGCCGCCGTGCCTCCCGCACGACTACACGGGGGAGTGGTTTCGCCGCCGCGGGTATCCCGTGCCGGACAGAGGCGCCCGGGAGGCAGCCGAGATCCTGGGAACGCTGCTGCAAGAACACGATCTCGTGCTTTACGAGTATTTCCTGACCGATCTGGCCGGTCACCGGGGTGACGCCGCGGAACAGCGCCTGCAGGCCAGTCGCGCCGACGCTCTGGTACAGGCCACCGCCGCGACGATCGATCCGGATCGGCATACGGTGGTGGTCGTTTCGGACCACGGCAACCTGGAGGACACCGCCACTCGCGGCCACACCGCGGCCCCCGTACCCTGCCTCGCCTATGGCCAGAGCGCCAGGGAACTCACGGAGGGGCTCGTCTCGCTCGAGGATGTGACACCCGCCATCCTGCGCGCCCTCGACGACCGCTGACTCCCAGCTAGCTTGGCGATCGGCGGGCGACCGGCAGGTCGCCGCTGCGGCGCGCGCCGCGGCGCTCTCGGACGGCTCGCCCGCTTCCGGAGACGGCGCCTCGCAGGAGGCGCAAGCCTACGGATGCCGCTCCGCCGGCCCGAGAAGGCTGCACGGTCGGGCGCGCGAACTCAGAGAAGCACGGCGGCGAGGCCACGGGTGGCGCGCAGCAGCACCTCGGGGACGATGCCGAGATAGAGGGTGCCCACCACCGCCACGACCAGCACGACCGCCATCGAGAAAGTCACGCCGAACCAGGGCGCGGGCACCGCTTCTTCCTCGGGCTCGCGCATCCAGATGTAGACCAGGACGCGCAGATAATAATAGGCGCCGATGACCGCGTTCAGCACGCCCACGATGGCGAGCAAGTAGCGCTCGGCCTCGATGGCCGCCTGGAAGATGACGTACTTGCCGAAGAAACCGGCGGTGGGGGGGATGCCCGCGAGCGAGAGCATGAAGACCGTCATCGCCACGCTCAACGCAGGGCGCTGCCAACCGAGCCCGCCCCAGTCCTCCAGCTCGTACCCTTCTTCGCTGCGGGCGTCCCCGCGGCCCACGGCGGCCGCCACCGCGAACGCGCCGATCGTCATGAAGGCGTAAGCGGCGAGGTAGTACAGCACCGCGCTCACCGCGCGCTCGGGCCGGCAGACGAGAGCGATCAAGAGATAGCCTGCGTGCGAGATAGAGGAGAACGCGAGGAGCCGTTTGATGTTGCGCTGCGCGAGCGCCACGAGGTTCGCCACGGTCATCGTCAGGATCGCGAGCCACGTGATGATCGGCACCCAGACGCTGCTCTGCTCGCCGAAGGCTCCCGGCAAAAACCGCAGCAGGGCTGCGAAGGCCGCGGTCTTCGTCGCCGCCGCCATGAAGCCCGTCACGTTCGTCGGCGCCCCCATGTACGCATCCGGCACCCAGTGGTGGAACGGCACGGCCGCGATCTTGAAGGCGAAGGCCACGAGGACCAACCCCATCCCCAGCCACAGCATCGGGCTCGGGGCGCGGACGGCCTGATCCGCCACCGCCCGCATGTCGAGGGACCCGCAGGCGCCATAGAGCAGGGCCAGCCCGTAGACGAAGAACCCCGAGGCGAAGGCCCCCAGCAAAAAGTACTTGAGCGCCCCCTCGACGGAGCGGGCACGCTGTCGGGTCATCCCTGTCATCACGTACAGGGCGAGCGAGAAGACCTCGAGCCCGATGAGCACCATCATCAGGTGCGTCGTGTTCACCATGGTGAGCATGCCCGCCAGGGCCAGTGGCAGCAACGCGTAGAACTCTCCGAAATCCGCATCCTCGCGCTGGAGAAACCGCACGGACGCGAACACCGTCAGCGCCCCGGCGCCCAGCAGCACGCCCGAAACGAGCAACCCGAAACCATCGACCCGCACCATGCCGTGTGCGGTTTCCAGCGCCCCGACCCCCCGCCATGCCCCCCACAGCTTCCACGTGAACAAGCCCGCCAATCCGATCCCGAGCAGCGCGAAGAAAGCCAGCACCCTCGCCCGGTCCCGGAACAACGGCACCATCAGCAAGGTGTAGAGGCCGAAAACGGCCAGCGCCACGATGGGCATCACGACGGGCAGCTGAAAGTCCACCATCTCAGAGACTCGCCAGATAGCCGAGGATCAGCACCACCCCCAGCAGGAACAGCAGCGCGTAGTTGCGCACGTACCCCGTCTGGAAAAACTTGATCGCCTGCCCCGCGAGATCCGCCGCGATCCCGGCCGCGTTGACCGTGCCGTCCACGACCCAGCGGTCGAAGGCACCGCAGAAACGGCTCGCCCGGTAGAACGGGCGCACGATGACCGCGTCGTACAGCTCGTCCACCCAGTACAGGTTTCGCACGGCGCGGTAGAGCAAGCCGCAACGCTCGGCGAGACGCGCCGGCAAGTCCTCGCGCCGGTAGATCGCCACCGCCGTCAGGATCCCCGCCATCGCCACCCCCAGGGCCAGGGCCATCAAGCCCAGCTCTTCGGCCGCACTCGCCGAAGTCCCGGCGGCCGCGACCTCGCCGTGCCCGCCGCCGGCGAAGACGGGGGCGAGCCAGTGGTGCAGCCATGCCCAGTCCCGGCCGAAGCTCAGGACCTCGGGAATATGGATCCAGCCGCCGACCGCCGAGAGCACCGCGAGAACGACGAGCGGCCAGACCATCGCGGGCGGCGCCTCGTGGGCGTGCTCCCAGGCTCCGGCACTGCCGCGCCAGCGGCCCCAGAAAACCAGGGAAACCAGACGGAAGATGTAGAACGCGGTCAGCGCCGCGGCGACGAGCAGCACGCCCCAGAGGAGCCGTTCCCCCGCCGACCAGGCACCCCACAGGATCTCGTCCTTGGAGAAGAACCCGGCGAAGGGCACGACCCCCGCGATCGCCAGCGCGGCCACGACGAACGTCGCGTGCGTCGTCGGGAGCTTGTTCCGTAGCGCCCCCATGCGGCGGACGTCCTGCACGCCCCCCATGGCGTGGATCACCGCACCGGCCCCGAGAAACAGCAGCGCTTTGAAGAACGCGTGGGTCGTCAGGTGGAACATGGCGGCCGCGTAGGCCCCGACCCCCGCCGCCGCGAACATGTAGCCGAGCTGGCTCACCGTGGAGTAGGCCAGCACCTTCTTGATGTCGGTGGCCGTCACGCCCATCGTCGCGGCAAACAGCGCCGTGAGCGCGCCCACCGTCGCCACCACGCCCATCGCTTCCGGGGCCGCGCTATAGAGGGCGCTCATGCGGCAGACCATGTAGACGCCCGCCGTGACCATCGTCGCGGCGTGAATCAGGGCCGACACCGGCGTGGGGCCTGCCATCGCGTCGGGAAGCCAGACATAGAGCGGGATCTGCGCCGACTTGCCGCAGGCCCCGAAGAAGAGCAGCAGCCCCACCCCCACGAGCAGGGCGTGGGTCGCGTCGCCGGAAGCCGCGACGGCTTCGCCGATCTCCGAAAACTCCAGCGTGCCGAAGGTCGCGGCCAGATAGAGCATCCCCAGCAGGAAGGCGTAGTCGCCGATGCGGTTGACAACGAACGCCTTGCGCCCCGCGTCGGCGCAGCTCATCCCCGTGCGCTCGTCGAAGGGCCGGTCGTAGAAAAAGCCGATCAAAAGGTAGGAGCACAGACCGACCCCTTCCCAGCCGACGAACATCACGAGCAAGTTGCCGGCCAGCACGAGGGTCAGCATCATCGTCATGAAGAGGTTGAGGTAGACGAAGAACCGCGCGAAACCCTCTTCGTGGGCCATGTAGCCGAGGCTGTAGACGTGGATCAGGAAGCCTACGCCCGTGACGACCAGGATCATCAGGGCAGACAGCGGGTCGAGGGCGAAACTCCAGCGCACGTCGAGGGGCGAGTTCTCCCCGAGCGTCGCGAAGGGCATCCAGGCGCCCACCTCGGTGACCGCCAGCCGAGCCTCCTCGGGAAGCCGCGCCAGCTCCGCCACCGCCCAGCCCGACAGCACGAACGAGACGAAGACGACCCCGCACCCGAGCCAGCCCACCGCCCGGCGCGACATGCGCGAGCCGAAGAACATGTTCCCCAGCACGCCGATCAGCGGCAGCGCCGGAATGAGCCACAAGCGCTCGAGCATCGCCTCACCACTTCATCAGGCTGACTTCGTCCACGTCCGTCGTCTCCCGCAGGCGGAAGATGGCGATCACAATCGCCAAGCCCACTGCGGCCTCCGCGGCGGCGAGCGTCATCACGAAGAACACGTAGATCTGCCCCTCCGCCGTGCCCTGGATGCGCGCGAACGTGAGAAAGGCCAGATTCGCCGCGTTGAGCATGAGCTCCACACCCATCAGGATCACGATCGCGCCTCGCCGCAGCAACACGCTGAGCACCCCGAGGGAGAACAGCACCGAGGAGACGAGGAGGTACATGCGCGGATCCACGTCAAAGCCTCCGTTTCGCCATGACGACCGCGCCCACCATCGCCACGATCAGGAGCAGCGAAATCACCTCGAAGGGATAGAAATAGCGGCCGAAAAGATCGAGCCCGACCTGCTCGACGGTGCCGAAGGCAGGATCCGACGCGGGTAGCGGTTCCAACTCCACCTGCCACAGCACGCCGCCGAGCACACCGGCGAAGACAAGCGTCGCCACGGGAGCGAGCCAGGGATGGATCCACTGCCGCCGCCGGGGGTAGCGCTCCTCCCCCAGGTTGAGGAGCATCACCACGAACAGGATCAGCACCATGATCGCGCCGGCGTAGACGATGAGCTGCAGCAATCCGATGAACTGCGCCCCGAGCAGAAAGTAGAACCCCGCGAGCGCCACGAGATTGAAAGCGAGCCCCAGGGCGCAGATCACCTCGTTGCGGTGCGTGAGCACGACGAGCGCTGCGGCCACCGCGAGCACCGAGAGCACGAAGAACGCCAGCGTCTCCATTTTCGCGCTTTGCCTCTCAGCGATAGAGCACGAGCAGCGCCGTGAACACCACGTTCGCCAGCCCCAGCGGCAGGAGCCCCTTCCAGCCGAGGTTCATCAACTGATCGTAGCGGAATCGCGGCAGCGTCCAGCGCACCCAGACAAAAAGGAACAGGAACGAACCCACCTTGGCGGCGAAGGCGAGCAGCTGCAGGATCCACAGCGGCCAGCCCGTCCACGGCACCGGGAAGCCCAGCTGCCAGCCCCCGAGAAAAAGCGTCACCGCCAGGGCCGAACCCGTGGTCATGTTGATGTACTCGGCCATGAAAAACATGGCGAACTTCATCGCCGAGTACTCCGTGTGGTAGCCCGCCACGAGCTCGCTTTCCGCCTCGGGAAGATCGAAGGGCAACCGGTTCGTCTCGGCGAAGCTGGCGATGACGAAGATCAGAAAGCCCAGCAGTTGCCAGCCTCCGGCGAACACGTTCCAGTTCCAGAACCAACCCGCCTGCTGCTCCACGATCTCGGTCGGCCGCAGCGTGCCGCTCACCAGGAGCACCCCCATCAGCGATAGCGCTAGCGCCAGCTCGTAGGAGATCATCTGCGCCGAGGACCGCAGTCCCCCCATCAGCGAGTACTTGCTGCGGGAGGACCAGCCCGCCATGACGATGGCATAGACCCCGAGCGATCCGGCGGCGAGCGCGAGCAGGATCCCGCCATCCACGTCCGCGATCACGAGCGGCACCTGCCGGCCGAAGATCTCGATCGTGGGACCGAAAGGGATCACGGCAAAGGCCGTCAGCGCCGTGACCAGCGCCACGCAAGGGGCCAGGACGTACGTCGGTCCGTGGGCGTTGGCCGGGACGACCTCTTCCTTGAAGATGAACTTGATCGCGTCGGCGATGGGCTGCAGGAGGCCGAAGGGTCCCACGCGATTCGGGCCGTAGCGGAACTGCATCCACGCCGACACCCTCCGCTCGACCCAGACCATCGCCGCCACCAGGCCCTGCAGCCCCATGACGACGACGACCACCTTCACGAGCGTCGCCGCGAGGTCGAAGGTGTCCCAACCGCTCATGGCCCTCTCGATTCGGCCTCAGCCCACGCGGGCGCCGGCACCCGTGCCGCCCGGCACCCCCAGCCAGCCGATCGAATCCCAGTCGAGCCCCTCGTAGGCGGGCACGCGTTCGGCCAGACTCGCCAGCACGTCCTCGGTCCGGGTCCACGCGGGCAGGCCGACGCCCGCGGCCTCGGCCAGGTCCCGCACGACGCGCCAGCCGGGGCGCCCCTCCCCGTGCGGCAGGTGACAGCGCGCGAGGCGCTGGATGCGCCCCTCGAAGTTCACCGTCGTCCCGTCCTCCTCGGACCAGGCGGCCGTGGGCAGGCACACCGCCGCCCGTTCGGCCACCGCAGCCCGGAACGGCCCGGCGTAGACGACCTGCTCCACCCGCCCGGCAAGAGCCTCCGGCAACGCGAAGGTGTCCGACCCGTCGAGCGGGTCGCCCACGACGAGCAGCGTGCGCACCTGACGAGCCTCAATGGCGTTCAAAATCTGGGCCTCGCCGGCCTCCGCCCCGAAGATCCACTCGGCGCCCTTGCTGTTGCCGCCTTTGTCGGCGCGGATCAGCAACCGGTCATCCTCGCCCCGCGAGAGCCGCCGCACGCCGATGCGCACCCCCCCGAGTCCCTCGAGCAACAGCCGCCACGCCAGCATGTCCTCCGAGGTCAACCGCGGCGAGACGACGGCACCGAGGCTTCCCGCGCAGGCGGCCTGGGCCAGGTGCGCCGCCGCCACGCGCACCGCCTCCTCCCACCCTGCGCGCTGGCCTGCCGGCGCCTCCGCCCAGCGCAGACGCTCCGAGGCGTAGAGGCGCTGGTAGCTCAACCGCCCCTCGTCGCAGATCCAGTGCTGGTTGACCTCCTCGTTGAAGCGCGGGACGATGCGCTTGATCCTTTCGTCGAGCTGCCCCGGCGTCGTCATCAGCTCCCGCTGCCGGCCGATGCCGACGACGACGTTGCAGCCCCGCGCGCAGGCCACGCACACCGTGGCCGTGTGCTTCAGGTACCACACGCGCGTCTTGAAGCGGAACTCGCGCAAGGTCAGCGCACCGACGGGGCAGAGATCCACCACGTTGCCCGAGTAGGGGTTGTCCAACGGCCGCTGCGGATAGACGCCGATGACCGTGCGATCGCCGCGCTGGAAGAAGGCCAGCTCGCTCGTCCCCGTGACCTCGTCGCAAAAGCGCACGCAGCGGCTGCAGTGGATGCAGCGCTCCTGGTCGAGCAGCACGTGAGGTCCGATGGGCACGGCCTTGTCCGCGATGACCTTGGGCTCGATGTAGCGGCTCTTGCCGCGCCCGTAGGCGAAGGCGTACTCCTGCAGCCGGCACTCGCCGGCCTGGTCGCAGATCGGGCAATCCAGGGGGTGGTGGATCAGCAAAAACTCCATCACCGCTTCCCGAGCCTTGCGCACCTTCTCGTTGTCGGTGTGGATCACCATCCCGTCCTGCACCGGCTGGTAGCAGGAAATCACGAGCTTGGGCGCCTTCTCCACCTCCACCAGGCACATGCGGCAGTTGCCGGCGATCGAAAGGCCCGGGTGGTAACAGTAGTGCGGGATCTCGTGGCCGACCGAGAGAAGCGCCTGGAGGATCGTCTGCCCGTCCTCGACCTCGAGCTCGCGCCCGTCTACGACGATCTTGGCCATCTCACACCATGCACCGGCGATGGTCGATATGGTACCGGAACTCCTCGCGGAACTTGGTGACGAACGACTTGGCGGGCCACGCCGCCGCGTCTCCCAGCGCGCAGATCGTCTTGCCCTCGATGTTGTCCGCCACGTCGTAGAGGAGGTCCAAGTCCTCGGGCCGCCCCTCGCCCCGCTCGATGCGGCTCAAGATGCGCTCGAGCCAGCCGCAGCCCATGCGGCACGGCGTGCACTGTCCGCACGACTCGTGGGCGTAGAAATGCTCGATGCGCTCGAGCGTCTTGACCATGCACGTCGAGCTGTCCATGACGATCACGCCCGCCGAACCGAGGAGCGTGCCCTTGGCGGCGAGGGAATCGAAGTCGAGGTCCACCTCGCACTCGTCGGCCCGCAGGACGGGCACCGACGAGCCGCCCGGGATGACCGCCTTGAGCGGGCGGTCGTCGCGAAGCATGCCGCCCCCCAGCTCGTAGATCAGCTCCACCAGCGGCAGTCCCATCGGGGCCTCGTAGACCCCGGGCCGCTTGACGTGGCCGCTCAGGCAGTAGAGCTTGGGCCCCGTATTCTTCGGTGGCTTGCCGATCGAGAGAAACCAATCCGCGCCGCGCTCGACGATGAAGGGGACGCACGCCAGGGTCTCGACATTGTTGACCGTCGTCGGGCAGCCCCAGAGCCCCGACTGCGCGGGGAAGGGAGGCTTGAGGCGCGGGTAACCGCGGTTGCCCTCGAGGGACGACAGGAGCCCCGTCTCCTCGCCGCAGATGTAGGCGCCCGCCCCGCGGTGCAGCACCAACTCGCAGGAATAGCCGCTGCCGAGAATGTTCTTGCCGGCGTAGCCGCGGGCGTAAGCCTCGGCGATCGCCCGCTCCAGCACGCGGGCGGCGTAGGCGAACTCGCCGCGGATATAGATGAAGCACACGGAGGCGCGGATGGCATAAGCCGACACGAGGCAACCCTCGAGGACCAGGTGCGGATCGTGCTCCATCAACAGCCGGTCCTTGAAGGTGCCCGGCTCCGACTCGTCCGCGTTGCAGACGAGGTACATGGGCTTGTCCGACTGCTTGGGCATGAAGGAGAACTTGAGCCCCGTCGGGAAGCCCGCCCCGCCCCGGCCGCGCAGGCCCGAGCGCTTGACCTCTTCCTGGATTGCGTCCGGGTCCATGCGCAGCGCCTTGCGCAGCGCCTGGTAACCGCCGCCGGCCTCGTACACCTCGACGGACTGCGAGTTCTCCTTGCCGACGTTGCGCGTCAGGACTCTTTCCATCGCTCAGCGACCCTCGCGCGCCACCCCGCGGGCGGCGGCTGGCACGCGAACCGCTTTCCACCCCACCCCGGGCGTCCGGGCGGCCGCCCCCCGTCCGTCCGCTGCGGCCACGCCGGTCCCCTTCACGGCAGTCGGTCCAGCAGGGCGTCCGCCTTCTCGAGCGTGAGGTTCTCGTGATAGTCGTCGTTGAGCTGGAACATCGGCGCCGTGCCGCAGGAGCCCAGGCACTGCACCCGCTCCAGCGAGAACCTCCCGTCCGGGGTGACCTCCCCGGCGCGGATTCCGAACCGGCGCTCCAGGTGCGCCAGCAACTCGTCGGCCCCGCGCAACATGCAGGACACGTTCGTGCACACCTGGACGTGGTAACGCGCCGCGGGGCGCCGCTTGAACATGGTGTAGAAGGTCACGCAGCCGTGGACGTGCGCCGGGCTCACCCCCAGCCGCCGCGCCACCCAGGCTTCGGCCTCGAGGTCCACCCAGCCCTGGCGCCGCTGCACCTCCCACAACACCGGGATCAGGGCCGCCTTGGGCTGCGGGTAGCGCGCGACGATCTCGTCCACCTTTTTCTCGAACTCGGGTCCGAACATGCCCTACCGGTCCACCTCGCCCATCACCGGATCGAGGCTCGCGATGTTGGCGATCACGTCCGCCACGAGACCCCCCTCGACGAGCCTGGGCAACGTCGAGAGGTTGTTGAAGCTGGGCGAGCGAATGCGCAGCCGGTAGGGGCTGCGGCCGCCCGTGGAGACGATGTAAAAGCCGAGTTCTCCCTTGGGCACCTCCGTGGAGTGATACACTTCGCCCGCCGGGCACTCGAAACCTTCCGTGATCAGCATGAACTGCTGGATCAGCTCCTCCATGCTCGTGAGCACGCGCTTCTTGGGAGGGATGAAGATCTTCGGATCGTCGATGTGCACCGGGCCGTCGGGAATGTTCCGGATCGCCTGGTCCAGGATGCGCGCCGACTGGCGCATCTCCTCGATGCGCACCAGGTAGCGGTCGTAGACGTCGCCCTCGGTGCCGGTGGGGATCTCGAAATCGTAGGCCTCGTAGCCGGAGTAGGGCCGGGCCTTGCGCACGTCGTACGCCACACCGGTGGCGCGCAGCCCCGGTCCCGTCATGCCGTGAGCGATCGCATCCTCGGCGCCGATCTTGCCGACCCCCTGGGTGCGCTTGAGCCAGATCGTGTTCTTGGTGAGCAGCGCCTCGTACTCGTCCACCCGGCCCGGGAAGGCATCCACGAACTCGCGCAAGCGCTCGAGCCAGTCGCGCGTGACGTCGTGGGCCACGCCACCGATCCTCGTGTAGGAGGTCGTCATGCGGGCTCCGGTGAGATCCTCCACGAGGTCGTAGTGCCACTCCCGGTCCTTGAAGGTGTGGAAGAAGACGGTGGCCGCGCCCATGTCCAGGGCGTGCGTGCCGAGCCAGACCAGGTGGGCGCCGATTCTCGCCAGCTCGCAGCAGATGACACGGATCGTCTCGCAGCGCGGCGGTACCCGCACCCCGAGCAGCTCCTCGACCGCCAGCGCGAACCCCACGTTCGCCGCCAGGGGGCTCAGGTAGTCCATGCGGTCCGTGTAGGGGATGAATTGCAAGTAGGTCCGGTTCTCGGCGAGCTTCTCCATCCCGCGGTGGAGATAGCCGATGTGGGGCACCGCCCGGACGACCGTTTCCCCGTCGAGCTGCAACACCACGCGCAGCACCCCGTGCGTCGCCGGGTGGGAGGGGCCCATGTTGACGGTGATGACGTCGGGATGATCCGGGGAGCGCTCGAAGCGGTGTTCCATCCCTCACCCTCGGTAGAGCGGGAACTCTTTGCGGAGCGGATGGTCCGTGTACTCCGCGGGCATGAGGATGCGCCGCAGGTCGGGATGGCCCTCGAAGACGACGCCGAACATGTCGTAGGTCTCGCGTTCGTTCCAATCCGCAGAGGCCCAGAGGCCTGTCAGCGAGGGCACGGTCCCGCGATCGCCCGTGCGCACCTTGAGGCGGAAGCGTTCGTTCCGGCTCAGGCTGTAGAAATGGTAGACCACCTCCATCGGTTCCGGGTCCTCGGGCCAGTGGACCGCCGTCACATCGAGCAGCATCGCGTAGTCGTTCTCCGGGTCTTCCTTGAGCCAGCGCGCCACCTCGAGCAACGCCTCGGGCCGGATCGTCACCCAGTGCTGATCCCTGAAACTGCCCGCGCGCACCACGGCCTCGGGAAAGCGCTCCCGCAGCCGCGCGGCCGTCCCCGCCCCGTCCGCCATCCCGTTCACTCCCACTCCAGGGCGCCGCGCCACCAGAGATAGAGAAATCCCACCACCAGGATCCCCAGGAACACCATCATCTCCGCCAGCACGAACAGCCGTGTTTCCGCGAAGTCGCGCAGGGTCACGGCCCAGGGGTAGAGGAACGCCGCCTCCACGTCGAAGAGGATGAAGATCATCGCCACGAGATAGAACCGCACGGAGAAGCGGTGCTGCTCCACCGCGTCGAGAGGCACGATGCCGCACTCGTAGGGTGTCGCGTCGTAGGGCATGCGACGCGGCCCGAGCCACCAGCTGAGCAACAACATCGAGGCCGCGACGACCGCAGCGAAGGCGAGGGTGAAAAGCGCGGGGAGCAGACTGTCCGTCATCGCCCTTGCCCGCCGGCCTTCCCCCGCGTCCTCCGGCCTGTCACGGCCGCGCGGGGCCCGGAACGACACTCGCTAGCGCGGGAAAATGGGCGGGGACTCTAACACAGCGCCGTGGGAGTGTCAAAGGATGGGGGCATCGAAAAACCGAGCGCCGCGCTCCCCAGGGGACCGAGGCGAGCCGCACCGGCCGGGCGGGGGCAGGACGGCGGTGTCGAAGAAAAGCGGGATGCCGCTCCCGCCGGGAGAATCCGGGTCAGTCGTCGCCGTGCTTCTCGATCCACTCCCGGCGCTTGCGCTCCTCTTCCTTGATGCGCTCTTCCTCGGCCTTGGCCAGCTCCTGCAGGCGGCGTTCCTCCTCCGCGATGCGCGCGTTCTCCGCCTGGATCTGGATGTTCTGCTGCACGACCTCCATGTAGCTCTTGATCGCCGGGGTGGGCTGGATCTCGTACGCCTTCTGATAGGCCGCGAGCGCCTCGTCGAGCCGCTGCTGTTTCTGCAGGGCGAAACCCAAGCTCTCGTATCCCGCGGCGACACGCGGCGCGCACTGGGTGGCGCGGCGCGCCAGCTTCTCCGCGTCCTGCCAGCGCTCGAGGGCGATGTAGGTCTTGGAGAGGTTGACCATCGCGTAGCAGTAGTCGGGCTCCATCTCGAGCACCGTGCGAAAGGCCTCCTCCGCGGTGGGATAGTCCCTCGCCCCGAGCGCCGCGCGGCCCACGAGGTTTGCCGCCAGGTAGTCGTCGGGCTTGAGGCGGCGGTAGCGCGTGGCCACCTGGAGCGATTCCTCGAAAAGCTTGCCCTTCTTGGCGTCGTCGTTTTCCTCGCGAGCCAGGTTGATGAGCGACTCGGCCAGGAAGAGGTGCGTGTCCGCATCGTTCGGGTTGCGCTTGGCGGCGTCGCGCAGCACGGGGACGGCCTTGTCGAAATGCCGCAGCTTGAAATAGGCCTTGCCCAGGTAATCGAGGATTTGAGTCGAGGCCTTGATCCCCTTCGCCCGCTCCAGGTCCTGCACCGCCTCGGCCCACTTGCCCAGATCGGCGTACGTGAAACCGCGCAGCGAGTAAAAGGCGTACTTCTGCTGCGGATTCGACTCCAGTAGCCCTTCGGCCTCGTTCAGCACCTTCACGGCATCCGTGTCGCGCCGCTTCGCCCGGTAGGCCGTGGCCAGGGCGTGGTGGTACTCGAAGCGGTCGCCATTGAGGGCCCGGGCCTGGGCGATGTTCTTGATCGCCTCGTCGAGCTTTCCCATCTTGTAGAAGCTGAGCCCGAGCATGTAGTAGCCGTAGTCGTAGTTCGGGTTCTCCTCCACCAGCGCCTGGAACTCCGCCGCGGCCTCCGCGTACTTGCCCGACTTGAAGTAGCTCAGGGCCTGCTCGTAGTCGGCGGCCAGCGACACGATCGCCGCCAGGCCGATGGCGGCCCCGGCTGCAACTCGTGCCATCCACCCGAAACGTCCCATCTGCGGTGACCTCTCCCGGATCCAGCATACCGGGCGGGCGCGGGGTGCGCCAGCCTTACTGCAGCGTGAACTCCACGTCGATCGTGACGATCACCTCCACGGGCTTCTCGTTCTGCATCGCCGGCTCGTAGCGCCACTGCTGGATGGCCGCGATCGCCGCCTCCTCGAAACCCAGGCCCGGCCGGTTGCACGTCAGCACCTGGATATCCCGGGGGACGCCATCCTTGCCGATGATGGCGGTGACCGTGAGCCGTCCCTCGATGCGCGCCTTGCGCGCGAGTTCCGGGTACTCGGGCTTGACCTCCACCAGCTTTTTCGGGTGGGACACGCCGCCCACGCCCGGGATCAGGGGACCCGTTTGGGGCGGCGGCTCCGGCTCCCCGATGAGAAACTCGGCGTCCGGCGGGAGCACTTCGGGCTCGATCTCGGGCTCGGGCTCGCGGATCGGCTCCGGCTCGTCCGGGGTGGGGTCGGGAATGGGTACCTTGCGCGTGAGCTGCCGGGGCTGGATCGGCTTGCGCTCGATCTTGGGAGGCGGGGGCACGTAGCGGACGACCCGCGGCGTTTCCTGGGCCACCTTGGGAGGCGGCTCCGCCTTGAACTCCGGGAGCGGCGCGATGAGCACCAGCACATGCAGCACCACGGCCGCGGCGAGCCCCCACCAGAAGTACTTGCGGTCCTCGGTGTGGAACAGGGAGCCGTAGAGGAGGTCCTCGGCCCGGACTTTCTCGTCCAGCTCCAGCCGGCCTGCCCGCACTTCGTCCTGGAGGGGCGCCCCTTTCATGACGTCACCCTTGCGAACAGTGCGCCTCGAAGGGGTTGAAATTGAAGGTCGCGATGTACTCCTGGACCTCGCTCTGCGTGGGAACCGCGATGTTCTTCACCCGAAACCCACGCTTCTCCTCCGACTGGGCCAGCACGTCGTACACGGCGACCATCGCGGCGTACGGCGCGTCGGCATCCGTGTAGAGGATCACCGGCTTCTCCGGGTTGCGCGTCAGTTTCGGCTCCAGGTAGTCGAGGATCTGATCGTGCGTCATGGGCTGGCAGTCCACGAGCAGGCTGCCGTCCACAGCCACCTGAATGAGCACGGCCTCTTCCTGCTCCACGGGCCTGTCTTTCTCTTCCTGGGGCAGGGTGAACTCGAGGCCCTTCGTCGCGGAGAACACCGTGGTGACCATGAAGAAAATGATCAGCAGGAAAGCGATATCGGCCATCGAAGCGGTGGGGATCTCGGCTTCCTTGGGATCGCGCTTGACGATCTTCACCCGCCGGCCTCCTGGCTTTTCTGCTGCGTCAGCAGCAGCAGGTTCTCCACCCCGGCTTTGCGCAGGTTGTCGAGCACCTCGTCGATCACCGCGTAACGCACCGTCGCGTCCGCTTTGATGACGAATTGCTTCTGCGGATCGCGGTGGGTGATCTGCGAGGCCTCGAGGAACAGATCCTGCGGCGAGCCCACGAGGCGGCTCATCTGCGTGCCCTCGGAGAACTTGTAGAGCACCTCTCCGCTTTCCGGGTCCTTGTAGACCACGACATAGGCCGCACCCTTCTGGGTGTCGCTACGCTTCTGGGAAAGCGGGATGGCGACGCTCGTCCGGTCCACGTCATGCACGGTCGTGACCATGAAGAAGATGATCAGCAAAAAGGCGATGTCCGCCATGGAGGCGGTGGGGATCCTCGCGTCCAGGCGCCGTGTCCGGGTGATCTTGAGCATCCCGTACCCTCAGGTCGGTCAGGCCTTCGTGCCCATGCGCTCCATCTCGTCCAGGGTCTCGAAGAGAATGTTGGCGCTGGTCTCGATCTCCCGC
Organism: Acidobacteriota bacterium; assembly: GCA_037447115.1. Taxonomy (GTDB): domain Bacteria; phylum Acidobacteriota; class Polarisedimenticolia; order Polarisedimenticolales; family JBBIHH01; genus JBBIHH01. Next base: position 66,217 of record JBBIHH010000004.1, on the reverse strand, counting down.
GTGAAAGCGGCGACGCGGCTCGTGAAGTAGTTGTAGAACGGCTGCGTGATGAAGGCCACGATCAACCCATAGGCCGTGGTGAGCAGTGCGACCGAGATACCCTTGGCCACGAGACCGGGATTGTTCAAACCGTGCTCCGCGATGACGTCGAACGACATGATCATCCCCACCACCGTGCCGAAGAAACCGATCAGCGGGGCGATGTTCGTCACGGTCGCCAGGAGCATCAGGAACCGCTCCAGGTAGGCGACCTCGTGGATCGCGGCGTTCTCGATCGTCTTCTCGATCTCCTCGCGCGGCGAGCCGAACTTCAGCAAGCCTGCCTTGACGATCGCCGCCACCGGACCCCGGTATTCCTCGCAAACCTTGATCGCCTGCTGCACGCTGCCCTTGAGGAGGGCCGCGCGCACGCGAGAGATGAACTCGTTCGTATCGATCGAGCTGCGCCAGAAGACCACGATCTTGTAGATGATGGCGGCCACGGCGAGGATCGAGCAGGCCGAGATGAAGTGCATCACGAACCCGCCATCGAAGTAGTACTTGATCAGCGTTCCCGGAAGTTTGTTCAGGACCTCCACGGCCTTCGACCTCCGCCGGCCGCCGCTCTCGCGGCTTTCCGGATCTGCTCGTTCAGAGCAAACGAGCGGGGTCGCCCTCGCGTGCGCCCCCGCCCCGCGCCATCCCTCGCCCTGGTCACGACGACCGAACTATCCGTCCCGCGGCTTGTTCCGCGCGCCGCGGAAGGGCCGGGTTCTAGCCGTGCCGATGGTACGCCAGGGCCACCACCCTGTCAAGGAAACACCCCGCAACCGACACTCGCGGCGCGGCTTGGACGCCGCAGCCCTCACGACCCGCGAGACCGGGGACCCCCCGCCGCGACCTCGGCCACCACCCTCCCGTCCCGGAGCTGCACGATGCGATCCGCCCGCGCGGCGAGGGCGGCCTCGTGCGTCACGAGCACGACCGTGTGCCCGTCTTCGCGGAGGCGCTCGAAGAGTTCCATGATTTCCGCGCCCGTCCTCGAATCGAGGTTTCCCGTGGGCTCGTCCGCCAGCAGGAGCGAGGGCTCCTGGACCAGGGCCCGGGCGATGGCCACCCGCTGGCGTTCGCCCCCCGAGAGCTGGTTGGGCAGATGGTTCGCCCGATGCGCGAGCCCCACGCGCTCCAGGGCCCGCCGCGCCCGGGCGCGCCGCTCGGCGGGGGCCATCCGGGCGTAGATCAGCGGCACCTCCACGTTGCGCAGGACGTCGGCCCTCGGCAGGAGATGGAAACCCTGGAAAACGAAGCCGATCTCCCGGTTGCGGATGCGCGCGAGCTCGTCGTCCTCGAGGCCCGAGACCTCCTGGCCTCGCAGGCGATAGCGCCCCGTCGTGGGACGGTCGAGACAACCGAGGATATGGAGCAACGTGGATTTCCCGGAACCCGAGGGGCCCATGATCGCCACGTATTCGCCGGCTTGGACCCTCAGGTTCACCCCGTCCAAGGCGCGCACGCCCGTCTCGCCGATGCGGTAGAGCTTCCCTACCGCCTCGAGCTCGATCACGGGTGCCACGGACCTCCCCCGCTCAGCGACGCTCGAGCTCGGCCAGGCGCAGCCCGCGCGCCTCGAGCAGGCTTCCCTGCGCGCGCTCCAGGGCCGCGAGGGCTTTGTTGTAGTCGATGCGCGCGCGGATCTCCGCCAGCTCGGCGTTCGCCAAGTCGGCCTGGAAGCTCAAGACCTCGAAGGAAGTGCTCATCCCGTTCTCGAACTTCTTCTGCTCCGCCTCGAGCTTCTTGCGCTGGAGCACGACGTTGGCACGCGCCGCCTCGACGCGCTTGAACCCCGACTCCACCGCCCGAGCGGCGCGGCGCACCTCCACCACGATGCTCTGCTCCAGGTTGTGCAGCTCGAGCTCGGCGCGCTGCCTCTCGAGCGAGGCCATGCGGTACTGCGCCCGGGCCGCGCGGTTGCCCAGCGGGATCGTGTAGTTGAGCGCCGCGGTCCAGCGGCGGTTCTCGATGTCGGGCAGTTCATCCAGGGCGTCCGGGATCGAGGCGTCGCCGAGCTTGCCCACCAGGTCGTCGCCCGTGCCGAAGATCCCGTCGGGTCCGGGATCGGTCCTCTCCAGCTCGTCGATGTCCGTGCCGTTCGGCGAAAAGCTGAGCGAAAGGTCGAGCTGGTGGCGGCGCCGGTTGCGCGCCACCCGCTCGCTCAGCTCGCGGTTGCGCAGGGTCTGCCGGGCGGAGCGCACCTCGGGCCGGCGCGCCAGCGCGCGCTCGATGGCCGCCTCGAGATCCACGGGCCGCGGCTCCACGGTCGGCTCGTCGATCGGCACGATGCGCTGCTTCCACAACGCCGCGCCCGCCGGAATGGCGAGCAGGCGGCGCAGCTCGTCCTCGGCGTTGTCCAGGTTCGTCTCGGCGACGATGACGCTCTCCTCCTGCGACGCCACACCCGCCTCGGCCTGGGTGATCTCGATCGGGGCCAGGGTTCCTACTTCGACCTTCCTGCGGTTGAGCTCCAGCAGTTCCTGGGCCCGCCGCAACGCCTGCTGCGCCACGCGCAGCGCCTCGCGCGCCGCCACCACGTCCCAGTAAGCGGCTTCCACCGCCTCGATGACGCTCTGCGCCTGCCGGTGGAGCTCCTCGCGGCTCACCAGGAGGTTGCCCCGCGCCAGCAGCAGGCGCTCCTGCGTGGGCTCGACACCGAAACCCTGGAGCAGGGGCAGGGTGAACTGCAACTGGAGCTGCGCGTCCACCTCGGTGGGCGGAAAGCCGAAGATGTTGGGCTCGGGGGGCCGCACGTCGGAGCGCTGCGTCCCGAGCGTGACCGTCCATTGCGCGCCGAAGTTGAGGCGCTGCCGGAAGCCGGTGCTGAACGACGTGTCCTGGAAGCGGCGGGGGCGCGAGATGTTCGTCGGCTCCTGCACCGTCTCCGTGCGGCTGGAGCTGCTCGTCCAGGCAGGGTCGAACTCGGCCTCGCTCACCTGGACGCTCTCCGCGGCGATCTGCGGCCCCACCCGAGAGAGGACGAGGTCCAGGTTGTGCTCCAGGGCCATCGCCAGGCATTCCTGGAGCGAGAGCCTCGCCTCCGCCGCGGGGGGCGGCGGCGCTTGCGCCCAGAGCGGCCCCGCCGCGAGCAACGACAAGACACCGGGGACCCACCGTCGCCACGTTCGCATCGTCGGCGCCTCCATCGTCCGTCTTCGACTGTCGTCCCAGCCCGGGCCTCCGCGTGGGGCCCGCAACTCTCGCGGCCGTTCGCATCGCCTCGTAGTACGCCCGCCCCTGCGGGCGGTTTCACCCGCTCGCGCCCGCTGCCTCGGCCGAACGGTGGACGAGGTGGCAGGCCACGCGCCGGCCCTCGCCCGCATCGAGCAGGGCCGGTTCCACCTCCGCGCACACAGGCTCCGCCAGCGGGCAGCGCGGGTGGAACCGGCATCCCGGGGGGGGCGCGACCGGCGAGGGCGGATCGCCCCGCAGCCTTGCCCGCTCTCGCTGCCCGGGCTGCGGTACGGGCGTCGCGGCCAGCAGCGCCCGCGTGTAGGGGTGCAAAGGCTCCCGGAAGATCGCCCCCGTCGGACCCTCCTCCACAATGCGCCCGAGATACATGACCGCCACGCGGTCGCTGACGTGCCGGACCAGACGCAAGTCGTGCGCGATAAAAAGATAGGCTAGACCGAGCTTCTCCTGCAGCTCCGCCAGCAGGTTGACGATCTGTGCTTGGATCGGCGGATCGAGCGACGAGACCGGTTCGTCCGCCACGAGAAACCGCGGCGAGCAAGCGATGGCCCGCGCGATGCCGATCCGCTGGCGTTGGCCTCCGGAGAACTCGTGCGGGTACTTGCGGGCGTCGGCCGGCGCGAGACCCACCTGCTCCAGCAGCTCGGCGACGCGCCGGCGCCGCCAGGACCGGTCGCCGAGACGATGGACGACGAGCGGCTCCTCGATGGCCGCTCCGACCCGCATGCGCGGATTGAGCGAGCTGTAGGGATCCTGGAAGACCATCTGGAAGTGGCGCCGCATGCGGCGCAACTCACGGGGGCGGAGCTGGAGCAGGTTCACCCCGTCGAAGCGCACCTCCCCCGCGTCGGGCTCCACGAGGCGGATGAGCAGGCGGCCCGCGGTCGTCTTGCCCGAGCCCGATTCGCCCACGAGCGCGAGAGTCTCGCGCTCGTGAATCGTCAGGTCCACCCCGTCCACCGCCCGCACGCAATCCCGCCGGAAGCGGCCCCACCCGCCGAGCGGTCGGAAGTGCTTGACCAGGCCCCGAGCCTCGACGAGCACCGGGCGGGGGTTCATCGGGCGGGCTCGCTGGGCCTCGCGGCAGGCGCGCTCTGGGCAGGACGCGCGGGGTCGTGCAGCCAGCAGGCGGCCCGCCGCGCCCCGTGGCGGTCGAGCGGGAAGAGGGGAGGGACATGCTCGGCGCACGGCGCGAAGCGCTCCGTGCAGCGGGGGTGGAAGCGGCAGCCGGGCGGAGGCGCCACGGGGTCGGGCACGCCCCCGGCAAGCGCGGGCAACCGGCGGCGGCCTTCGCCACCGCCCGCGGGCGGCACGCAGGCGAGCAGGCCGCGGGCGTAGGGATGCGCCGGGCCTTCGAAGAACGCCCCCACCGGGGCTTCCTCGACGAGCTTGCCCGCGTACATCACGCCCACCCGATCCGCGTTCTCGGCGACGATGCCGAGGTCGTGGGAAATCAAGAGCACCGTCAGGCCGAGCTCGCGCTTGAGACGCCGCAAGAGCTCCAGGACCTCCGCCTGCACCGTGACGTCGAGGGCCGTGGTGGGTTCGTCGGCGACCAGCAGGTCGGGACCGCCAGCCAGAGCCACGGCGATCATGGCGCGTTGCTTCATACCTCCCGAAAGCTCGTGGGGATACGCCCGTGCCTGACGCGCGGGGTCGGGCAGGGCGACGCGCTCCAGCCAGCGCTCGGCCTCCCGCCATGCCTCGCGCCGCCGCAGCCCGCGATGCAGCCGCAGGACTTCCACGACGTGCGCGCCCACGCGCATCACCGGGTTGAAGGCAGCACCGGCATCCTGGAACACCATCCCGATGCGCGCGCCGCGTAGCCGCCGCATGCGCCGCTCCTCGAGCGCCAGCAAGTCCTGGCCGTCGAAAACGATCCGCCCCCGGGCGATGCGTCCCGGCTCGACGAGGCGCAGGATGGCGAGGGCGGTGGCCGTCTTGCCGCACCCGGACTCCCCCACGAGCGCGTAGGTTTCGCCCCGCTCGATGGCGAGCTCCAAGCCGTCGACCGCCACGACGGGACCGCGCGGGCTCGGGTACTCGACGCGCAGATCCTGGATCGTCAAGAGCGGCGCCATAGGCCCGTCAGCGGTCCCGCCGCGCTCCAAGCCGCGCGCGGGGCGGCGGGGCAGGTCGCGGCACGCGTCGCAGATCCGAGGCGATCATACGGCAAAGCGCTCCTCGTAGGTGCCGAAGACCGCGCGCAGGCGGCCCGCGATTTCTCCCAGGGTGGCCCAGGCTTCGACGGCCTCGAGGATGGTCGGGACGAGGTTCGCGCCGCCCCGTGCCGCCTCTTCGAGCCGGTCGAGGGCGCGGCGGACAGCGGCGCCGTCGCGCCGGGCCCGCAGAGCCTGCAGCCGCTCGACCTGGGCGCGCTCCAGCGCCGCGCAGACGCGGAAGACGGGGACGCGCGCGGGCTGCTCGTCGGTGAAGCGGTTGACGCCCACGACGACGGCCTCACCGGACTCCACCTGGCGCTGCCAGCGGTAGGCGGCCTCGTGAATCTCGCGCTGGGGGAAGCCCTGCTCGATGGCGCGCACCGCGCCGCCCATGGCGTCGATGCGCTCGAGGTAGGCGCGGGCGCGCTGCTCGATCTCGTCGGTGAGCGTCTCGACGAAGTAGGCGCCCGCCAGGGGGTCCGGCGTGTCCGCCACGCCGCTTTCGTAGGCCAGCACCTGTTGCGTGCGCAGGGCGAGTGTGGCGGTCCGCTCGGTGGGCAGCCCCAGCGCCTCGTCCATGGCGTTGGTATGCAGCGACTGCGTCCCGCCGAGGACGGCGGCCAGGGCCTGGATCGTCGTGCGCACCACGTTCACCTCGGGTTGCTGCGCCGTGAGCGTCGAGCCGGCGGTCTGCGCGTGGAAGCGCAGGCGCGCGAGCTCGGGGTCGGCGACGCCGAAGCGCTCCCGCACGATGCGCGCCCACAGCCGGCGCGCGGCCCGGAACTTGGCCACTTCCTCGAACAGGTTGGAGTGAGCGTTGAAAAAGAAGGAGAGGCGGCCGCCGAAGCGCTCGAAGGCCAGACCGCGCGCACGGGCCGCCTCGACGTAGGCGATGGCGTTGGCCAAGGTGAAGGCCACTTCCTGGACCGCCGTCGCCCCCGCCTCGCGCATGTGGTAGCCGGAAATGGAGATGGGGTTCCAGCGGGGCAGGTGCTCGGTGCAGTAGGCGAGGATGTCCGTCGTGAGGCGCAACGAGGGACCCGGCGGATAGATGTACGTGCCCCGAGCGATGTATTCCTTGAGCAGATCGTTCTGCACCGTGCCGGACAACCGCTCCAGGGGAATGCCGCGCCGGCGGGCCACGGCGACATAGAGGGCGAGGAGGATGGCGGCCGTCGCGTTGATGGTCATGGAGGTCGACACGCGGTCGAGGGGGATCCCCCGCAGCAGCTCCTCCATGTCCTCGAGCGAGGAGATGGCGACACCGACGCGCCCGACCTCGCCGGCCGCCAGCGGATGGTCGGCGTCGTAGCCCATCTGCGTGGGTAGATCGAAGGCGACCGAAAGCCCCGTCTGGCCCTGCCGCAGCAAGTAGTGAAACCGCTCGTTGGTCTCCGCCGCGCCGCCGAAGCCGGTGTACTGGCGCATGGTCCACAGCCGGCCGCGGTACATGCTGGGATGGATGCCGCGTGTGTAAGGGTAGAGCCCCGGGTAACCGAGGTCGCGCTGGGCATCGAAATCGCGGGCGCGCAGGTCGTCCTCGGTATAGAGAGGCTCGATCGGGATCCCGGAACTCGTCTCGAAGCGCTCGCGCCGCTCCGGCGAGCGCTGGAGCGCCTGCGCCAGGCGCTTCACCCAGGCCTCACGCCCCATGCCCCCACCTTACCACCCCGCGGCCCAGCCCGACACCGGCCCCGGCCGTGCGGGCGCCCGATCCCCTGCCGGTATAATCCCTCGCGTGTTCGTCACCGTGGAGCGGACGGCGCGTGGAGTGCGGATGCTCGACCAGCGGCAGCTCCCGCGGGTCGAGACGTACCTGGAGCTCGAAACCCCGGAGGCGGTGGCGCAAGCGATCCGCGACATGGCCGTCCGCGGCGCCCCCGCGATCGGCGTGGCGGCGGCTTACGGGATCGCCCTCGGCGCGACGCTGGCGCGCGGGCTGGACGCGCAGGCCTTCGACCGGCGGCTCGACCAGATCTGCCAGCAGATGCAGGCCGCCCGGCCGACGGCCGTCAACCTCGCCTGGGCCGTGGAGCGCATGCGCCGCGTCGCCCGCGAGGCGCGGCAGCGGGGGCTCGACAACGGGGACGTGGCGCAGCGTCTCGAGGAGGAAGCGCGCCGCATCCACGACGAGGACCTCGCCGCGTGCCGGGCCATCGGGCGCGCCGGCGCAGCGCTCGTGCCCCCCCGCGCCAACATCCTCACCCACTGCAACGCAGGCGCCCTCGCCACCGCCGGTTACGGCACGGCCCTGGGTGTGGTGCGCGGAGCCGTCGAGGCCGGCAAGAAGGTCCGCGTGCTCGCCGACGAAACGCGGCCCTTCCTGCAGGGTGCGCGCCTGACGGCCTGGGAACTCTTGCGGGACGGGATCGAAACCGTGCTGATCCCCGACAGCGCCGCCGCGAGCCTCATGCGCCGCGGGGAGGTGGACCTCGTCCTCGTCGGCGCCGACCGCATCGCCGCCAATGGCGACGTGGCGAACAAGATCGGCACCTACGCCCTCGCCGTCCTGGCCAAGGAGCACGGCCTGCCGTTCTATGTCGCCGCACCCCTGTCCACGATCGACCTCTCCTGCCCCACGGGCGAGCAGATCCCCATCGAGGAGCGCGACCCGCGCGAGGTGACGGAACTGTTCGGCACCCCCGTGGCGCCGCCGGGCGTCCGGGCCTGCAACCTGGCGTTCGATGTGACACCGGCCCGCTACGTCACGGCGATCATCACGGAGCGAGGCGTGGCCTGCCCGCCCTACGAGGCGTCGCTGCGCAAGCTGTTCGAGACACCGGCGCCGGCGGGCTGATGGGCCCGGCCGCCGCGCGCTACCATGGAGGCCCGGCCCGCACCGGGGACAGGGGCCGACGCCATGACGCGCATCCTGGCCATCGAGACTTCCTGCGACGAGACGGCCGCGGCGGTGGTCGAAGACCGCTCGCGCGTGCTCTCCAACGTCGTTGCCTCGCAGGTCGAGTTCCACCGCAAGTACGGCGGCGTCGTACCCGAGATCGCCTCGCGGCGCCACGTGGAAGCGATCGGGCCGGTGCTGCAGGAGGCGCTCGAGCGCGCGGGGGTGTCCGCCCATGGCGTGGACGCCGTCGCCGTCACCCAGGGACCGGGGCTGATCGGCTCGCTGCTGGTGGGGCTTTCCGCAGCCAAGGCCATCGCCTGGTACCACGGCCTGCCGCTGCTCGCGGTGAACCACCTGGAAGGGCACATCCGCTCCGTGTTCCTGGAGCATCCGCAGATCCGCCTGCCGGCTGTGGCGCTCGTCGTTTCGGGGGGCCACACCTCGCTCTTCCTCTGCCCCGAGGAAGGCGTCTACCGTACCCTGGCGCGTACGCGCGACGACGCCGCCGGCGAGGCGTTCGACAAAGTGGCCAAGCTGCTCGGCCTGGGCTACCCGGGGGGTCCCGTGATCGACCGGCTGGCCGAAGGAGCCGACGAGCGCGCCTTCGAGTTTTCCGTCGCCACGATGAAGGATGGCTCGCTGGATTTTTCCTTCAGCGGCCTCAAGACCGCGGTGCGGCGCGCCGCCGAGCGGGCGGGGCTCCTCCATGCGACGCCCACCGGCGGCGAGGCCTCGCCGGCCGTGCGGGACCTCGTGGCCTCGTTCCAGCGGGCCGTGGTGGAGGCCCTCGTGCGCACGACCCTCAGGGCCTGCCGGCGCGAGGGCGTGCGCACGGTGCTCGTCACGGGCGGCGTGGCGTGCAACCGAAGGCTGCGCCGGGCGTTCGCGGAGGCGGCCGCGGAGCACGAGCTCGAGCTCTATCTCCCCTCGCCGCAGTACACGACCGACAACGCCGCGATGATCGCCGCCGCCGGTTTCCTGCACCTGGAGCGCGGCCGCCTCGCGCCCCTCGAGACCTGCGCGGTGGCCAACCTGAAACTCTGACGCGCGTTGGCATCGGAGTCGCCTCGCGATAAGCTAGCGGCTCGCGGCGGGAGGGCCGAAGGTGCGCGCGATCGACCTGCGCGGCAAGCGGGCGCTGGTGCTGGGGGTGGCGAACCGCCGCTCGCTGGCCTGGGCCATCGCCGACGCGCTGGCCGCGGCGGGCTGCCGGCTCGCGCTGGCCTACCAGAACGAACGCTTGCGCGAGAATGTCGAGGCCCTCGCCTCCGCCCACGAAGGCTCCCTCCTCGCGCCCTGCGACGTGACCGAACCGGAGCAGGTGCGTGCCCTGTTCGAAACGCTCGAGCGCGCCTGGGGTGCGCTCGACATCCTCGTGCACTCCGTCGCCTACGCGCCGCGCCAGGAGCTCGAGGGGCAGTTCCTGCAAACGAGCCTCGAGGGCTGGCGCACGGCGATGGAGGTCAGCGCCTACTCGCTGCTGGCCACCGCGCGCGAGGCGGTGCGCCTGATGGGCGAGGAGGGCGGCAGCATCCTGGCGCTGACGTTTCTCGCCAGCGAGCGCGTCTTCCCCAACTATAACGTCATGGGCTCGGCGAAGGCCGCGCTCGAGCACATCGTGCGCCAGCTCGCCTTCGAACTGGGCCCGCGCCAGGTGCGCGTCAACGCCATTTCCGCCGGGCCGGTGGCCACGCTCTCCGCGCGGGGCATCGCGGGGTTCACGCAGATGCTCGCCCACCACCGGGAGCGGGCGCCGCTGCGGCGCAACATCGAGCCGCGCGAGGTGGGCGACACCGCGCTCTTCCTCTGCAGTCCCCTGGCGTCGGGCATCACCGGCAGCGTGATCTTCGTCGACGCCGGCTACCACATCATGGGCATCTAGCGCGGGTGCTAGAATTTCCCTGCCGACCCACGACCGCGGCCGTGCCCAGGCCCGTTTCCGCAGGTCGTGCAGCGAGCCACACGATGAAGGCCGAGCGGATCCGCAACTTCTGCATCATCGCGCACATCGATCACGGAAAAACCACCCTCTCCGACCGTCTGCTCGAACGCACCGGGGCCGTTTCGGAGCGCGAGCGGCAGGACCAGCTGCTCGACTCGATGGAACTCGAGCGAGAACGGGGCATCACGATCAAGTCCCACACGGCGACGCTGCGCTATCGCGCCCGGGACGGCCGGGAATACATCCTCAACCTCATCGACACGCCGGGCCACGTGGACTTTTCCTACGAAGTCTCGCGCAGCCTCGCGGCGTGCGAGGGCGCGCTGCTCGTCGTGGATGCGAGCCAGGGCGTGGAAGCCCAGACCCTGGCCAACGCCTACCTCGCCGTGGAGCAGGGTCTGGAGATCATCCCCGTGATCAACAAGATCGACCTGCCCAACGCGGATCCCGAGCGCACGCGCGAGCAGATCGAGCAGGTCATCGGCCTCGACACCCGGCACGCGGTGGCCGCCTCGGCCAAGGAAGGCGTGGGGATCGACGAAATCCTCGAGACCATCGTGCGGGTCGTACCCGCTCCCTCCGGTGCGGCGGAGGGACCCCCGCGGGCGCTGATCTTCGATTCGTGGTACGACCCCTACCGCGGTGCCGTGATGCTCGTCCGGGTCGTGGACGGGAGTTTCCGCAGGGGGATGCGGATCCGGCTGATGAACGCCGGGCGCACCTACGAGCTCGAGGGACTCGGCGTGCTCACACCCAAGCCCGAAGCCCGGGAGGAGCTCTCGGTGGGGGAGGTGGGCTTCCTGATCGCCAACATCAAGACGGTGCAGGACTGCCAGATCGGCGACACCGTCACCGACGAGCGCCACAGCGCGGGCGAGCCGCTGCCCGGCTTCCGGCCGGTGAAGCCCATGGTTTTCGCCGGGCTCTACCCCACCGTGGCCGACCAGTACGAGGATTTGCGCGACGCCGTGGAGAAGCTGCGCCTCAACGACGCCGCCTTCGTGTTCGAGCCCGAAAACTCCTCCGCCCTGGGCTTCGGCTTCCGCTGCGGCTTTCTCGGACTGCTCCACATGGAGATCGTGCAGGAGCGCCTCGAACGGGAGTTCCACCTGGACCTGATCACTTCGGCCCCCAACGTCTGCTACCGCGTCACGACGCGCCGCGGCGAGGTGCTGGAGGTGCACAATCCGACCCATTTCCCGCCGCGTCACCTGATCGAGCGCGTCGAGGAGCCCGTGATCCACGCCATCATCCTCACGCCGCCCGATTCCCTGGGCAACGTGATGAAGCTATGCGAGGAGCGGCGGGGCATCCAGAAGAAGCTGCAGTATCTCTCGCCCAGCCGGGTTCTGCTCGAATACGAGCTGCCGCTGGCGGAGGTGGTGCTCGACTTTCACGACAAGCTCAAATCCGGCACGCGGGGCTACGCCTCCCTCGACTACCATCCCGCGGGTTACCGCGAGAGCGAGATGGTCAAACTCGACATCCTGGTCAACGGCGAGAGCGTGGATGCTCTGTCGCTCGTGTGCCACCGGGACAAGGCCGACGCCAAAGGGCGCGCCCTGGCGGCCAAGATGCGCGAGCTCATCCCGCGCCAGCTGTTCGAGGTCGTGATCCAGGCGGCGGTGGGCGGGCGCGTGCTGTGCCGCGAAACGATCCCGCCGCTCAGGAAGAACGTCATCGCCAAGTGCTACGGCGGCGACGTCACGCGCAAGCGCAAGCTCCTCGAACGGCAGAAGGAAGGCAAGAAGCGCATGAAGCGCGTGGGCCGCGTCGACATCCCTCAGGAGGCCTTCCTGGCGATCCTCAAGGTCGAGGGCTGAGGGCTATTCGCGCTCGGGATAGAGCGCCTCCCACCACTCGGGGCGGCCCTTGAGCCAGCGCTCGAACCAGGCGGCGATCGTCCGCGACCAGCGCAGCCGCTTGTCGCGGTCCACGATCCAGTGATCCTCGCCGGGCACCTGCACGTACTCCACGGGAGCGCCCAAGAGCTTGAGCGCCGTGAAGAAGGCGTCGCTCTCCCCCACGGGGACGTTCGTGTCCGCCGTGCCGTGCAGCAGCAGCAACGGCGTGCGCACGCGGTCGGCCCGCATCAAGGGGCTGCGCTCGAGGAACACATCCGGTCGGCTCCAGGGGAAGCTTTCCGCCGCGGCGATCGCGCTGTAGGCGTAGCCCCAGTAGCCCTCGCCCCAGTAAGAAGGGATGAGGGCAATGCCGGCATGGGACACCGCTGCCGCGAAGCGGTCGGTCTTGGTGAGGAGTCGCATGGTGAGGAAGCCGCCGAAGGAGGCGCCGATGGCCCCGAGCCGTGCGGGATCCACGTAGGGGTGCGTCTCGAGAAACCGCGCCACCCCTTCCAGGATCTCCTCGGCGGGGCTCTCGCCCCAATCGTTGACGTGCAGCGCGGAGAACGCCTGCCCGTAGCCTGTGGCGCCCGAGGGCTGGAGCACGTAGACGACGTAGCCGAGCGAGGCCCAGTACTCCTTCGGGTAACGGCCGCCGAAGCTGCGCGAGGTGGGGCTCGTGCCGCCGTAGTAGTACACGATGCACGGGTAGCGGCGCGCGGGGTCGAAGTCGGGTGGCAGGTAGACGCGCCCGTGGATCGTGCGGCCGCTCCGGGCGGTGAAGCTCCAATCTTCGACCCTCCCGCGCGCGACGGCGGCCAGCCAGCGCTCGGCAGGGCGGTGCAGGATGCGCGCGTCGCGGCGGCCGAGATCCACCACCGCCACGGCCTCGGGCAGCCAGGGGCCGCTGCCGGTGACGACCGCCAGGGGCGAACTCGGGGGAAGCTCCAGCGCCTCGAGGACGTCCAGGCCCACCTCCAACCGTTCGAAGCGGCGCGCCTCGAGATCGAGCCGGTACAGCGGGACGCGGTCGCCTTCTTCCGCCCGGAGGTAGATCGCCCGCTGCCGCTCGCTGAGAGCGAAGTCCCTCACGGCGGGATCGAAAGCGAGGGTGAGGGACTCCGCCCCTCCCGTCGCGGGATCCCACAGGAAGAGTTGATGGTCGTACTCGTTGGGCATCTGCCCCTCGGGCACGGCGATCCCGGAGCTCCCGAACTCCGAAGGGCCCGCCTGCACCAGCAGGCGCTTCCCGTCCGGAGCGTACCGCGCGCGCACGAGCCACCGCCCGTCGTGGAGCTTGCGCACCGCGAGCGTCTGCAGATCGAGCTCCCACAGCTCGGTGCGCGTGTACGGCCGGGCCTCGTAGTCATCGAGCTGCCGCGTGAACAGCATGCGGCGCCCATCGGAGGCGATGTCCTGGATCTCCGTGCTCGCCGCTCCCGCGGTCAAGCGGCGCCGCACGCCTTCGGGCACGCTGACGAGCCAGAGATGGCGCGTGCGCCGGCGGTCGGCTTGCCGGTCGAGGAGACTCTCGACGCGCCTGAGGCCTGTCTCGTCGGATTCGGGATCCCGTGCCGCGCTGTAGACGACGGCGCCCCCGCCGGGCACCCACCGGTAGCCGCCGAGGTTGCGTACGCCCTCGACGAGAGGGCGCACTTCGCCCGTTTCGAGATCGGCGAGCCAGATCGTGGAGACCTCGCCCTTGGGCTTGCGTTCGCCGTCCGCGTCCTTCTTCAGCCGGTCGCGCGTCACGTAGGCGAGGCGGCGGCCCGCAGGAGCCCATGCCACCTGCTCGATCTCGACGCCGCGCCACGTCCACTCCAGCCGCCCGTCGGAGGTGCGTCGGACCTCGACGCGCGTTTCCGCCTGCCCGGCCCCCGGGGGCGTCTCGCGCACGACCAGCGCCACGGCACTGCCGTCCGGGGCCAGGGAAAGCGCCGCGACGGACGGGGCATCCACGATGTCTTCGATCGTCAGCGGCCGGACCCGGTCGAGGCTGAAGCGCGGCTCGCCGGCGGGTGCCTTGGTTTCCCTGAGCACGGCCCGGAGCGTCCAGGGGGATGCGCGCTCGGGGTCCCGCAAGCTGCGCACGAGCAGCCAGTGCTTGCCGGGGGTCAGTTCGAGCTTTGCCGCCACCTTGGGGTCGTCGCCCTCGGAGGCTGCGCTGGCCTGGGCCAGGGGCTGCCCGTCGAGCCACACGCGGCGCGGGTGCGTCCCGAAGAGCCTCAGTTCGAATGCACTCCACGCCGAAACCCCGACGTAGGTGGCGAGCCAGACTTCCGCGGGCGCGTCGGGAGGGACCGCGGCGGGAAGCTCCAGCGAAAGCTGCCCGTCGGTTGCGGCCGCGCGGCGCCAGCGAAGCGGCTGCGGCCCGAAACCACCGACGCTCTCGCCCTCTACGGGCGGAAGCCAGCGCCGGGGCCAGCGCTCCTCCTCGAGCAGCTTTTCCAGATCCACGCGGCCGGGCTTCTCTTCGTGAAGCGCCGGCCACGGGCTCGCCACCGGTCCGAGAAGGAGCCACTCCGCCACCGTCCATTCCCGCGCCGCTTGCTCGCTTCCCCCGCGGGACGGGTTGGAGCTCGCTCCGGCCCCGAACGCACCCGCGCTCCAGAGCGCGGCGAGCACGCTCAGGCCGCCAAACAACTTCTTGATTCCTCCGGCCCGCATCGGTCCCTCCTCCCCCGGGTACGTACGTCATGCAGGGGGGCCGCGTTTCGCGGGTGCGGAAAAGCGGGAGGGATCCCCCCCCACCGCCTTCGCAGGGGCAGGGGGAAGAAACAAAAGGGGGCGCAGGGCTTCCCCCACCGCGCCCCGAAAAAAAGGGGAGGTCGCTACACGTTTAAGCGAAGTTGTGTTGTTACTGCGGCATAAGGTGAATGCCTGCTGCATGCGCACCGCAGGCGGGGTGAAGCCCCTCGGGAAGCTGCTACAGTAGCCGCCTCCGAAATGATCCCGCGCGACCCGATGTCCCCCCCGGTCCGGCGCCTCGAAATCGGGTGGAAACCCCACATGCGCGACGCTCGGGGCGAGGACTTGGCCCACAAGATCCGCACGTTCCTCGGGCTGCAGGTGGCCTGCGTGCGGACGCGGGACGTCTACCACATCGAGGCGCCTCTCAGCGACGAGGAAGCTCGGCGAGTGCTCCACGAGTTCGTCGACCCCGTGAGCCAGAGGGGAGCTCTGGGGAGGCTCGAGGACGAGGCGTTCGAGGTGGCGGTGACGGTCGCCTACCGGCCGGGCGTGACGGACCCCGTGGGCAGGAGCGCCCTGGTCGCGGTGGAGGACACGCTGGGCCGTCGGCTCGGGGACGGCGCCGCCGTTTACAGTTCGACGCTCTATCTCTTCACCGGCCTCGACGCCACGAAGGCCGAGCGCGTGGCGCGGGAGCTGCTGGCCAATCCCCTGATCCACACCGTGCGCATCGAGCCCTACGAGGCGTGGCGCCACGCGGAGCCGGATCTTTCGGTGCCGCGCGTCAGGCTCCGCGCGGAGCCGCGGGTGGAGGCGGTCGAGCTTCCCGACGACGATGCGGCGCTCGTGGAGCTGAGCCGCCGGCGCCTGCTCGCGCTCTCCCTGGAAGAGCTGCGGGCGATCCGGTCGCATTTCCTCGAAGCCGGTAAGGATCCGCGCCGGCGCGAGCTCGGCCTCGGGTCCCACCCGACGGACGTCGAGCTCGAGTGCCTGGCCCAGACCTGGAGCGAGCACTGCAAGCACAAGATCTTCAACGCCACGATCACCTACCGCGAGCCGGGCCGCGCTCCCGACACGATCCGCTCTCTTTTCCGCACCTACATCCAGGGGGCGACCCGCGAGGTGGAGCGCAGGCTGCGCGAGCGGGGCGAGCCTTCGTGGCTCGTCTCGGTGTTCCACGACAACGCCGGGGTCGTCGCCTTCGACGAGCGCGTGCATCTCGTCTACAAAGTGGAAACGCACAACTCCCCCTCGGCCCTCGATCCCTACGGCGGGGCCATCACGGGCATCGTGGGGGTCAACCGCGACCCCTTCGGCACCGGCCTCGGGGCGGATCTGCTGGTCAACGTCTGGGGCTACTGCTTCGCTTCGCCCTTCTACGAGGGAGCGCTCCCGCGCGGGCTGCTCCACCCCCGGCGCGTGCGGGAGGGGGTGCACCGGGGCGTGGCGGACGGGGGCAACCAGAGCGGGATTCCCTACGGGCGGGGCTGGGAGCTTTTCGACGGGCGCTTTCTCGGCAAGCCCCTCGTGTTCTGCGGTACGGTGGGCGCGCTGCCCGTGGAGGTCGCGGGCCGGCCCGGCCACCTCAAGGCAGCCCGCCCCGGCGACCGGATCGTGATGGTGGGCGGGCGCATCGGCGCCGACGGCATCCACGGCGCCACCTTTTCCTCGGCGGCCCTCGACGAGTCCGCGCCGGTGCAGGTCGTACAGATCGGCGACCCGATCACGCAGAAGAAGATGTTCGATTTCCTGCTCGAGGCGCGCGCTCTGGGCCTCTACAACGCGATCACGGACAACGGCGCCGGGGGGCTGTCCTCGTCGGTGGGCGAGATGGCGCGCGATCCGGGGGGAGCGCGAATCGACCTGGCCCGGGCGCCGCTCAAGTACGCGGGTCTTGCGCCGTGGGAGATTCTCCTTTCCGAGTCCCAGGAGCGCATGACCCTCGCCGTGCC
Source organism: Acidobacteriota bacterium (assembly GCA_037447115.1). Taxonomy (GTDB): domain Bacteria; phylum Acidobacteriota; class Polarisedimenticolia; order Polarisedimenticolales; family JBBIHH01; genus JBBIHH01. Next base: position 49,562 of record JBBIHH010000004.1, on the reverse strand, counting down.
GCCCGGCAACGTGGAGGCCTTCCTCGAGCTCGCCCGGCGGCGCGAGGTGGAAGCCACCGTGCTCGGGGAGTTCACCGACAGCGGCTACTTCCACGTCCTTTACGGGGAGCGGACGGTGGCCTATCTGCCGCTCGCCTTCTTGCACGAGGGGCTGCCGGAGATGAAGCTCGAGGCGCACTGGCAGCCCCCCGTCTTCGAGGAACCGCAAGGGCCGCCCCCCGAGGATCTTTCCCAGGTGCTGTTGGCGATGCTGGGGCGCCTCAACCTCTGCTCCAACGAGGCGCAGGCGCGGCACTACGACCACGAGGTCAAGGGGCTGACGATCATCAAGCCCTGGGTGGGCGTGGAGCAGGACGTGCCCGCGGAGGCCACGGTGTTTCTCGCCCGACACGGCTCGTGGCGCGGCTTCGTGCTCTCGGAAGGCGTGCATCCCTTCTACAGCGACCTGGACACGGCCGCGGCAGCCCGGGCGGCGGTGGACGAGGCCGTACGTCGCCAGCTCTGCGCGGGGGCGCGCTTCGACCGCATCGCGCTGCTCGACAACTTCTGCTGGCCCGATCCCGTGCCCTCGGCGAGCAACCCCGACGGGGCCTACAAGCTCGCGCAGCTCGTGCGCGCCTGCCGCGGGCTCCACGAGGCGGCGGTGGCCTACGAGGCACCGCTCGTCTCGGGCAAGGATTCGATGAAGAACGACTCGCTCATGGGCGGCACGAAGATCAGCGTTCCGCCGACCCTGCTCGTCTCCGCGCTGGGACAGATGGAGGACGTGCGCCGTGCCGTGACGCTCGACTTCAAGCGAGCGGGGGACGTGATTTTTCTCCTCGGCGCGACGCGGGAGGAGCTCGGAGGAAGCGAGTACTACCGCTATCTCGGCGAGCGCGCCGGCCTCGCCCAGCCCCTGGGGGGCGTGCAGCCCTACGTCGGGCGCCGCGTCCCCGACGTGCGCTTCGAGGAAACACGCCCGCTCTATCGGGCCTTGGCCCGCGCGCATGGAGAAGGGCTTTTGCGCTCCGCGGCCACACCCGTCCGGGGCGGTCTTGCGCTCGCGCTCGCGCGTTCGGCGATGGCGGGGGCCCTCGGCGCGGCGGTGGACCTCGAGGCGTGCGCGCATCTGGAAACGCCGAGGGACGACGCGGCGCTTTTCTCCGAGTCGTGCGGGCGGTTCGTCGTCACCACCGCGCCCGAGGACGCCGAGCGCTTCGCGCGGCTGTTCGAGGGCCTGGCGTGCTGTCGCATGGGAGAGGTCCGGGCGTCGGGGCGGCTCGTCGTCCGGCGCGGCGCGAGGACGCTGCTCGACGTGGAGGTAGCCGCCATGAAGCGGGCCTTCAAAGCGACACTGCGGGATGTCTGAGCTTGCCGAGCGTCTCGCTCGTTTCCGCGCGCTGCCCGAGCAGGAGCTGGCGCGCCACCGCGCCGCGGTGCGCGCGCTCGTGCTGACCGGCCTCGGCCTCAACTGCGAGGCGGAGACGGAGGCGGCGTTCCGCATGGTGGGGGCCGCGCCTGCGCGCGTGCACGTGCTCGATCTGCTCGAGCCCTCAGGCTGGCGGCGCCTGCGGGAGTTTCACATCCTGGCCTTCGTCGGCGGCTTCGCCTTCGGGGACCACCTGGGGGCAGGCTTCGTCCTGGCCAACAAGATCCGCTGGCGGCTTTACGACGAGCTCGTGGCGTTCATCGAGCGCGGGGGCCTCGTGCTCGGGGTGTGCAACGGCTTCCAGACGATGGTGCGCCTGGGGATGCTGCCCGGCTTCGACGGGGACTACCGCACGCCGCGGGCCACACTGGCTCCCAACGACCGCCTGGGATACCGCGACGCTTGGGTGCGGCTGCGCTTCGATCCTGATAGCCCCTGCGTGTGGACCGCGGGCCTGGAGCGACTGGAGTTGCCCTCGCGCCACGGCGAAGGCAAGTTCCTCGCCGCCGACGAAGCGACCTTCGCGCGGCTGGAGCGGTCGCACCAGATCGTGGCCCGCTACGTGGACGAGCAAGGCGACCCCACCGAAGCGTGGCCCCACAACCCGAACGGCTCGGCTGGCGGTGTCGCGGGGATCTGCGATCCGTCGGGAAGGCTCTTCGGCCTGATGCCCCATCCCGACGCGTACCTCTACCCCCAGCATCACCCGCAGTGGACGCGCCGCGCGGTGGAGGGGCCGCTGCCGACGGAGGGGGCGGGGCTCGCTCTCTTCCGCAACGGCGTGGACACCGTGGCCGCGCAGCTCGCCGCGACCTGAGCGTCGCCTCGCCACCGTCCGCGGCGCCCCCGCGCACCCCCTTTCTCGCGGGCTCGGATCGAAGGCGGCTGCGCTATGATCGGATGCGCCCCCCGCGCTACGAGGATCGGACGCGATGGCCGCGAAGGGCGCGAAGACAACGACCCGCAGGCGCCGACGCAAGCTCGAGGGCGAGCCGGGATCGCGGGGCCTCGCGCCGGGCGAGGTGGCGGAGCGTGCGCCGCCGCCGCCCGTGGTGCGCCTGAGCGAGGCGGTCGCCGCGGAGGGAGGCCAGGTGCTGTGCGCTTACCGGGATCCTCTGGGCGGGCACTGGCAGCTTCTGGCGGCTCTGCCCGTGGAACGGGTGCAGCCCACGCCGTTCCAAAGGGACCTCTCGCAGCCGCACGTCATGCGACTGGGGGAGGTGATCCACAAGCTCGACCGCTTCCTCGATCCCATCATCGCGGTGCGCCGCGACGACGGGACCTACTGGACTCCCAACGGGCACCACCGCCTGGCCGCGATGCGCCACCTGGGCGCGCGAACGGTCCTGGCGCTGCTGCTGCCGGAGCCCGAGGTGGCGTACCAGATCCTGGCGCTCAACACGGAAAAGGCCCACAACCTGCGCGAGAAATCGCTGGAGGCGATCCGCATGGCCCGCTCGCTGGCGGAGCTCGATCCGCGCCCGGAGAAGGAGTTCGCGCTGGAGTTCGAAGAAGCCGCCTACCTGACGCTCGGGCTCTGCTACGAACAGCGGGGGCGCTTCTCCGGAGGCACCTATCACCCCGTGCTGCGCCGGGTGGACCGATTCCTGGGCGTGGCGCTGCCGCGGGCGTTGGCCACGCGCGAGGCGCGGGCGCGGCGCGTGCTGGAACTGGACGAGGTCGTGGGCCGGGCCGTCGAGGCCCTCAGGGCCCAGGGCTTCGAAAGCCCCTACCTGCGCGCTTTCGTTGTCGCGCGCATCAACCCGCTGCGGGGCGCGCGCAAGGCGGCAGCGGAGTTCGACGAGACGATCGAGGCCATGCTGCGGCGCGCCAAGAGCTTCAGGCCGGAGCGCGTGCGCCCCCAGGACCTCGCCCGCGTGGGCGGTCCCCCGCAGATGGAGTAGGCCCGGGGGCGCTGCCGCCCCTCAGGGGCTGCGCGTGGGTACCGCGTCGTACTGGACGCGCACCCCGTCGCGCACCCTCAGCTCGGTGAAGTCCGCGATCAGGCTGCGGGTGATGGGTCCCGGTCGCCCGTCGCTCACCTGGCGGCCGTCCACGGAGACCACGGGCACGATCTCCGCGCCGGTCCCGGTGAGGAAGCACTCGTCCGCGTTGTAAAGGTCGTGCACCGCCAGACGCGTCTCCATCGTGGGCAGTCCCGCCTTCCTCGCCAGCTCCAACACCGCCCCGCGCGTGATGCCTCCCAGGGCGCCGTAGAGCAGGTCGGGCGTCTTCACCACGCCCTTCTTGACGATGAAGATGTTGTCCGCCGTGCACTCTGCCACGAAACCCATGCTGTTGAGCATCACCGCTTCGGGAGCTCCCGACTTGCGGGCGTCGATTTTGGCCAGGATGTTGTTCACGTAGTTGCAGGACTTGATGCGCGGGTCGAGGCACTCGGGAGGGATACGTCGGACGTAGGACGTCACGAGCGGGATCCCCTTTTCGTAGTACTCCTTGGGATAGAGCCGGATGGTGGAGACGATGATCACGAGCGTGGCCGCGGTGCAGTTGGCCGGATCGATACCCAAGTCGCCGGGACCGCGGGAGACGACGAGCCGGATGTAGGCGTCGCGCATGCGGTTGGCCGCCACGGTCTGCAGCGTCGCTTCCTTGAGGGCCGGCGGGGCGAGCGGGATCTCCAGATCGAGGGCTTTCGCCGATTCGTAAAGCCGCTCCAGATGCTCGTCGAGGCGAAAGATGTTGCCGTCGTAGACTCGGATGCCCTCGAAAACGCCGTCCCCGTAGAGGAAGCCGTGATCGAAGACCGACACCACCGCCTGCTCTTTCGGGACGAGCTTGCCATTCACGTAAACCAGCATCGGCTGCTCCTTTCGCCCCGCTCACGGCACGAGGGCCACGGGGGGTTGGGCGGCGCCGGCCTGCGCCAGCGCCAGGACATAGCGGTGCAGGCGCGCATCCTCCGTCAGCTCGGGGTGGAACGTGGCGGCGAGCACGCGGCCCTGGCGGACGAGGACCGGCTCGCCGTCGAGGCGCGCCAGAATCTCCACCTCCGGGCCGAGCTCGACCAGGCGCGGCGCCCGGATGAACACGCCTTGGAGCGTTCCGCGCAGCGCCGGAGCCTGGAGCACGGCCTCGAAGGATTCGCGCTGGCGGCCGTAAGCGTTGCGCGCGACCGTGGCGTCGAGCAGGGCGAGGCTCGGCTGCTCGGGGTGCAGCACGCGGCGCGCCAGCAGGATCGCCCCGGCGCAGGTCCCGAAAAGCACGCCGCCCCGCGCGTGGAAGGCCCGCAGCCGCTCGAACCAGGGCTCGTCTCCCATCAAATGGAGCAGCGTCGTGCTTTCCCCGCCCGGGATGACGAGCGCCGCCAGACCGTCGAGCTCGGCCGCATGGCGCACCTCGACGGCCTCCGCGCCGGCGCGGGCGAGCGCCCGCCGGTGGAGCGCGAAATCGCCCTGCAGCGCCAGAACCCCGCAGCGCGGCATCACCAGCCCCTCGTCTGGAGCAGCTCCGTCTCGGCGAGCTTGGTCACATCGAGCCCCGGCATCGGCTCGCCGAGGCCCTTCGAGGCCTCGGCGACGATCTTCGGCTCGCTGTAGTGCGTCGTGGCGCGCACGATCGCCCGGGCTCGCTTCGCGGGATCGGCGGACTTGAAGATCCCGGAGCCGACGAAGACCGCCTCGGCGCCGAGCTGCATCAGCAGCGCCGCGTCCGCGGGCGTGGCGATGCCGCCGGCGGCGAAGTTCGGCACCGGTAGGCGCCCCTGCTCCGCGACCCAGCAGACGAGCTCGTAAGGGGCCCCGAGCTGTTTGGCCTCGGCCATGCGCTCCTCGGGCCGGAGGGTCGCCAGGCGCCGGATGCCCGACTGCACGGCGCGGATGTGGCGCACGGCCTCGACGATGTTGCCCGTGCCGGCCTCGCCCTTGGTGCGCAGCAGCGCCGCTCCCTCCCCGATGCGGCGCAAGGCCTCTCCGAGATCGCGGCAGCCGCAGACGAAGGGCACCGTGAAGGCGAACTTGTCCACGTGGTGCGCCTCGTCCGCGGGCGTGAGGACCTCGCTCTCGTCGATGAAGTCCACCCCGAGGGCCTCGAGCACCTGCGCCTCGGCGAAATGGCCGATGCGACATTTGGCCATCACGGGAATCGAGACGGCATCCATGATTTTCTGGATCCGCTCCGGATCGGCCATACGCGCCACCCCGCCCTGGCGCCGGATGTCCGCCGGCACGCGCTCCAGCGCCATCACCGCCACCGCGCCCGCGTCCTCGGCGATGCGCGCCTGCGTCTCGTCGGTGACGTCCATGATGACGCCCCCCTTGAGCATCTCGGCGAACCCCGTCTTGAGTCGCAGCGTTCCCGTCGTGCGTGGTTCCATGGTTCGAGCCCTCACAGGATGGGCACGGCCTCCGCGTCCCGCCGCGCGACCTCGCGCGGACCCCGCGGACGGCGTCGCCGCAGCAAATCCCCGAGGATGCGGATGCCCGGCTCGATCTGCTCGGGCGTCACCGCGCCGAAGGCCAGGCGCAAATGCTCGCGCCCGCGGCCGTTGACATGGAACAGCTCGCCGCGGCTGAAGAGCACGCCCTTCTCGCGCGCCGCGAGGAACAGCTCGTTGCTGTCGAGGCCTGGCGCGAGCGTCACCCAGACGAACAATCCCCCCGCAGGCCGCGTCCAGCTCGCGGTGCCCGGGAAGTGCCGGGCCATCATCTCCAGCATGCGGTCGCGCCGTTCGCGGTAGGCCGCGAGCGCCCGGACCAGGTGCTGCTCCAGCCCGCCCGCGACGAGGAAACGGTGCAGCGCGCCTTGCAGGAGCGGGCTCGTGCCGCAGTCCTCGACCTGTTTGAGCGCCACCAGGTGCTCCACGAGCCGCGGGGGCGCAGCCACCCACCCCACGCGCAGCCCGGGCATCAGCTTCTTGGAGAAGCTCCCCACGTAGATCACGCGCTCGCCGCCCTCGAGGGCATGGAGGGTGGGGAGATCCTCGCCCTCGAGACGCAGCGCGTCCGCCCAGTCGTCTTCGACGACGAGCGCCCCGTAGCGCGCCACGAGCCGCAGCAGCTCGCGCCGGCGCTCGAGACCCATGACCCGGGTCGTGGGGTTGTGGAAGGTGGGCTGCACGTAAACCACGCGCGGCCGGTGCCGCTCCAGGGCCCGCTCCAGCAAATCCAGCCGCAGACCCTCCTCGTCGAGAGGCACACCGACGGGCCGCGCATCCAGCGCCCCCAGCGCGCTGAGCGCTCCGGTGAAGGTGGGATCCTCGACGACGACGGGGCTTCCGGGATCGACGAGGGCACGGAAGACGAGCTGCAGAGCCTGCTGGGAGCCGTTGGTGATCACGATCTGCTCGACGGTCATGGGCGATCCCCGCCGGCGCATGCGCTCGGCGATCGCCTCGCGCAGACCCGGCGAGCCCGCGAGCGGCCCGTAGCCGAGCACGCGGCTGCCCTCGGACGCCAGCGTCTGATCCAGAGCCTGGCGAAAGGCTTCGACGGGCAGGAGATCCGCAGCCGGGGCCGAGCTGGCGAAGGAAATCCCTTCTTCCGATACGGCGAGGCGGTAGGCCGAAAGCAGCCGCCCTAGATGCGGCGCCTCGAGGGCGCGGGCGAGGCCCGGGCTCCACGCGTCCCCCACCGGCGAATCCCCCGCCGGGGGAGCCGCCCGCACGAACGTGCCGCGACCCGTATGGCTGTGCACCACTCCCTCGCTCACGAGCAGTTCGTATGCCGCGACGACCGTGTTGCGGTGCACACCGAGGCGCCGCGCCAGATCTCGGGTGGCCGGAAGGCGCGTCCCCGGAACGAGACGGCCCGCCCTGACCGCACGCTCGATGGCCTCGGCGATCTGCCGATAGACCGGCCGGCCGCTCTCGAAATCGATCGTCAGCCCGGGAATGGACATGCGAAACCCCGGATGGCCTAGTCCAATCGGTTTCATTTTAGCCGATACCCTGCCCATGGCAATGCTCCATTCAGTCCAAAAGGGTACGTTTTCCGCACCCCGACGCGGTGTCCCGTCCGAGCCGGACGGGTCGCCTCCAGGCCCGCACGGAGCGTTTCGGGGCGCGGGTCCAGCTCCTGGAAACCACCGCGGACAAAGACCGGCGGTTGCGGGCAGAGAGTCGGGGGGACGCCGCGAGCGGAGGTGGTGAGGGCGCCGCGGGGTCCGGACCGCCTCCGGGAGGCCCGAACTCGCGAGCCTCGCCGGAGCCCCTCGGAGCGGCAGTTCCACCCCCGGCCCGGCATCCAGGTGCAAGGTGCGCCTCGCGCAGAGCGGACTGCGCGCGGGGGTCGAGGGCGAGCGCTCCCAGCGCTAAGACGAAGAGCCGCTCCGGAGCGCAGCCTCTACGGCGCGCTCGCCGCGGGCCTGCGCGAGGCGCCGGTCGATCTCCACCAGCAGTTGCGGGACACCTTCCCCCGTTTGCGCCGAAGCCAGCAGCGCCTCGGGGTGTTCGGACAGGCGCTCTTCCCGCGCCCAGGCATCGAGGAGATCCGCCTTGTTGAGCACGAGCAGCCGCGGGATCGCGGCGTAACCGAGTTCCTGCAGGATCTGTTCCACCGCGGCGATCTGTTCCTCGCGGCGAGGGTGAGTCGCGTCCACCAGGTGCAGGATCAAATCCGAGTCCTCGATCTCCTCGAGCGTGGCGCGGAAGGCCTGGACGAGATCGGCGGGGAGGTCCCGGATGAAGCCCACGGTGTCGTTGATCACCACCTCGCGCTCGCGCGGCAGCCTGAGGCGGCGGCTCGTGGGGTCGAGCGTGGCGAACATGCGGGCTTCGACGAACACCTCGCTGCGGGTGAGCAGGTTCAGCAGCGTACTCTTGCCGGCGTTCGTGTAGCCCACGATCGAAACGACCGGTACCTCGCGCTCGCGCCGGCGTGCGCGGCGCTGCGCGCGGCGGCGGCGCTCGATTTCGAGGGCGCGCTCGAGATGCTGGATGCGCTCGCGCACGCGGCGGCGGTCCACCTCGAGCTTCTGTTCGCCCGGACCGCGACCGCCGATGCCGCCCGCCAGACGGGAGAGGCCCGAATCTCCGCGGCTCATCAGGCGCGGCAGCAGATAGCGCAGCTGCGCGAGCTCCACCTGGATCTTTCCCTCGCGCGTGCGGGCCCGTCGCGCGAAGATGTCCAAAATGAGTTGCGTGCGGTCCACGACCTTGAGATCCGTCGCCTCGGCGAGGGCGCGCGCCTGGGCCGGCGTCAGGTTCCGATCGACGACGATGAAATCCGCCTGCAGGCGCAGGGCGCGGATGATGAGGTCCTCGAGCTTGCCGGCGCCGAGTAGTGTGCGCGGATCGAAGGCAGCGCGCCGTTGCAGGATGCGGTCCACGACGTGGAGCCCGGCGGAGGCGGCCAGCTCCGCCAGCTCGTCGAGGGAGCTTTCGGCCGCGGCCCGGCTGCCCGTGGTGACGTGCACGAGAATGGCCCGGCCCTCTTTGCCCGCCAGCTTCGTCGGACGCCGGCGGCGATCGAACTCTTCCTCCAGCGCGCGGATCAACTCCAGGAAGTCGTCGTCCAGCTGACTGGCCGGGCGCGGCGGGAAAAGACGGTAGCGCTCCCCGTCCGCCACGACGTCCTGCGCCTGGCGGCGCACCCGGCGGGGCGCCCGCGGCAGCACCGCACCGGGCGGCAGCCGCGGGGGCGCCTCCGGTTCGCCGGGAGGGGCCTCGCGCTCGTCGGCAGGCAAGAGGTGGGCGACGCGTACGGGCCCCGGCAATCCATCGTCGCGCACCGCGATCACCGCCAGGGCATCCAGGCGGTGCAGCGCGAGGGGCGCCAGCTCCGCCGCCGTGAGGGATTCGTCGCCCCGACGGGTGGAGAGGAAACGCAACGTGCAGAACCGGTCGCGTCCTACCGGCGCGCTGGGTTGGCGCGGGATCGCGATGCGCTTGGCATCGCCCACGGCCACGGCCTCGATGCGGCCGGCGCGGTCCACGAGCACGCCGATGCGGCGGTTGAGCTCGTGAGCCATGGCCGCCAGCTCGCGGGCGAGCTCGTGGCTGACGACGAGCTGCGGCGGGACGCGGCGCCGGTAGAGGCGTTCGAGCCGCTGCTTCTGCGCGTGGGAGAGACCTGCCAGGTGTCCGTGGAGCGTCGGAATCTCGCTCGGCCCTCCAGATTCCACCCGATAGTATACGGCCCCCCGGGCTCCGGTGTCAGAGGGCGCCGACGAAGTGGGTACCGGCGCGGCCTTCGAGGGCCGAAGACAGATGGTCGGGATCCGTGATCAGGGCCCGCCGGCCGCCGTGCTTGAGGAAGTGCAGGGTGGCCTCGATCTTCGGCCCCATCGAGCCGGGCGGAAAGTGACCCGCGGCGTAGAGGGTCTCGAGCTCCTCGAGCGTCACCGCCCCCAGCGCCCGCTGGTCGGGCTTGCCGTAGTTGACGTAGACGCACGGCACATTGGTCAAGATCACGAGGAGGGCCGCACCGATTTCGACCCCCAGCACGCTCGAGGTCAAGTCCTTGTCCACCACGCCCTCCACGCCGGCGTAGCGACCGTCGGAGCCCTTGAGGATCGGGATGCCTCCGCCGCCACAGGCGATGACGATATGGCCGGCCCGCGCGGCCTCGCGGATCATGTCGCGCTGGATCACCCGGCGGGGCCGCGGGGAGGGCACGAGCCGGCGCCAGCCTCGGGGGGGGTCCTCGCGCACGGCCCACCCCAGCTCCTGCGCCCGGCGCCGGGCTTCCGCTTCTTCGAGAAAAGGGCCGATGGGCTTGCTCGGCTCGCGCAACGCCGGGTCGTCCCCGTCCACGAGCACCTGGGTTACCACGGTCACGACGTAGCGGTGAACGCGGCGCTGGCGCAGCTGGTTCAGCAGGCTCTGCTGCAGGATATAGCCCAGGCTGCCTTCCGTCATCCCCACGAGCACATCGAGCGGCATGGGGGGCACGAGATCGCGCGCACACTCGTTCTGGAGCAGCAGGCTCCCGACCTGGGGGCCATTGCCGTGGGTGATCACCAGGTGGTAGTCGCGTTCCACGAGCGTCATCAGCACCTCGGCGATTCGCTCCGCGTTGCGCTCGTGGTCCTCGATGGTTCCCCGCTCCCCCTCGCGCATGAAAGCGTGCCCGCCCATGGCCACGATGACGATCGGGCGGCCCTGGCTCCCGCGCATCTCTCCTCCGCTCCCCCGGATCATCCTGCCTCCCTCCGCCGCCGGGCGCCACCGCAGCCGGTCCCCGGCGGCCCTCGGGCGGGGCCCCTGCCGCGGGCGCGTCGCACCGAGGGTGGCCGCTCGCGTTTGAACGACCCCCGCGGATGCTTCAAGATAGGGCCGGAACCGCGCGGGGACCCGGGCGGCACGCGCCGCGTCTCCAGCACCGGGCCGCGAGCAGAGGAGGCCTCATGTCCCGCAAGCCCTCGAGCGCGATCGCCGCAAGCCGCCGCCCGGAGCTCGATCCGGGCATCTATCTCGATCTCCTGCGGAAGATGCTCACGGTTTACTACCTGGAGGAGCGCCTCAAGGTCTTCGTCCGGGCGGGCAGGATCTCGTTCCACGCTTCGTGCCGCGGGCACGAGAAGCTGCAGATCGCCATGACGATGCTCCTCGAGCCGGGCAAAGATTGGTTCTTCCCCTACTACCGCGAGAAGGCCTTGATGGTGGGCCTCGGCATGCCCCTGCGCGACATCTTCCTCCACATGCTTTCCAAGGCCGAGGACCCTTGCGGCGGCGGGCGCAACATGAGCGAACACTTCTCGAGTCCCGAACTGCGGGTCGTCTCTCCCACGGCTTGCACGGGCACGCAGTTCCTGCCGGCCGTGGGGCTGGCCAAGGCACTGAAGAAAGACGGCAAGGACGAGCTCGTCTATGTCTCTTCCGGCGAAGGGGCGACCTCCCAGGGCGAGTTCTTCGAAGCGCTCAACTACGCGGCCCGCGAGAAGCTGCCGGTCCTGTTCGTGATCCAGAACAACGGCTATGCCATCAGCGTGCCCCAGAGCGTGCAGACCGCCTCCAAGATCTATCGCATGGCGCAAGGCTTCCGCATGAAGGCCGTCACGGTGGACGGGCTGCACTTCACCCACATGTACCGGACCCTCAAACCGCTCGTGGCCGAGATGCGCTCCGGCTCCGGGCCGCTGCTCGTCGAGGCCCACGTCGTTCGGCTCGACTCCCACTCCTCCTCCGACGATCAGACGAAGTACCGCACCGAGGAGGAGCTGGAGGCGATCCGGCGCGAGGATCCGATGACCTACACCGCGAGCCGCATCCTGAAGTGGGGCCTGATCACGGAGGGCGAGCTGCGCCGCTGGCACGAGGAAATCAAGGCCGAGGTGGAGCGCGCTGCCGCGGAGGCGGACGCAAGACCCGATCCCGACGGGGCGACGGCGATACACCACATCTACTCCGGCACGAGCCCGGTCGAGGAGGAGCGCGAGCCCCGCTTCGCCTCCCCGCAACCCGTGACGATGGTGGAGGCGCTCAACCACGCGCTGCGGGAGGAAATGGAACGCAACCCCAGGATCGTGATGTGGGGCGAGGATATCGCCGATCCCAAGGGCGGCGTGTTCGGGGTGACCCGTGGCTTGACGGAGGCCTTCCCCGATCGAGTGGAGAACGCTCCGCTGGCCGAGGCGTCCATCGTGGGCGTGGCGCAGGGCATGGCCATCGGGGGCTACAAGCCCGTGGTGGAGATCCAGTTCGCCGACTACTCGTTCCCCGGCTACATGCAGATGCGGAACGAGATCCCCACGCTGCGCTGGCGCAGCGGCGGCGCCTGGAAGTGCCCGCTCGTCGTGCGCATGGCCACCGGAGGCTACATCCGCGGCGGCCCGTTCCACAGCCAGAGCCCGGAGGCCCTCTACACGCACATCCCGGGCTGGTGGATCGCCTACCCCTCGAATGCCGCCGACGCCAAGGGCTTGCTCAAGACCGCGATCCGCATGGACGACCCGGTGATCTTCTTCGAGCACAAGGGCCTCTACCGGCAGGTCTTCTCCAAGGCGCCCGAGCCGGACGCGGAGTACCTGATCCCCTTCGGCCGCGCGAAGATCGTGCGCGAGGGAACGGACCTCACGGCGATCACCTGGGGCAGCGGGGTGATCCGCTGCCTGCGTGCCGCCCAGGAACTCGAGCGGGAGGGTCACGCGGTGGAGGTGATCGACCTGCGGACCCTCGTCCCGCTCGACGAGGAGACGATCTACCGCTCCGTGCGCAAGACGGGCAAGGCGATCGTGGTGCACGAAGCACCGCTCACCAGCGGCTTCGGCGCGGAGATCGCGGCGCGGATCGCCGAGGCGTGCTTCGCCGAACTCGACGCTCCCGTCAGGCGCGTGGCGGCGGAAGACTGCTTCGTGCCCTACGCCGCGACGCTCGAGGCGGCGGTACTCCCCTCCCAGGAAACCATCACCAAAGCGCTGCGCGATCTGGTCGCTTGGTGAGGCGCGGCGGCGCGGGACGATGAGCGGGAGCGTGCTCGCGCCGGGAGTTCTGGCGGGCAAGACGGCCTGGATCACGGGCGGGGGCAGCGGGCTCGGGCGTGCCATGGCGTTGCGCTTCGCCGAGCTCGGCGCCCGGGTCGCCGTCTCGGGCCGCCGCCACGCGGAGCTCGTCGAGACCGCGCGGGCGGTGGCGGCGCGAGGAGGCGCGGGGCTCGCCGTTCCTTGCGATGTGCGCGACCCGCAGGCCGTCGCCCGGGCGCACCGGAGGGTCGAAGACGAACTCGGAGCACTGGACGTTCTCGTCAACAACGCCGCGGGCAACTTTCTCTGCCCGGCGGAGGAGCTCTCGCCCAACGGCTTCGCGACGGTCGTGGCGACCGTGCTCTACGGCACCTTCCACTGCACGCAGGTCGCGGGGCGCGCCTGGATCGCCCGCGGCCGGCCCGGCACCGTGCTCAACATCGCCACGACTTACTGGCACACGGGTTCCGCCTACGTGCTGCCCTCGGCTTGCGCCAAGGCGGGGGTCGTGGCGCTCACGCGCTCGCTGGCCGTCGAGTGGGCGCGCCACGGCATACGCTTGAACGCCATCGCGCCCGGACCGATCCCCACCGAGGGCGCCTTCTCGCGCCTGCTCCCCTCCGCCGAGCTCGTGGAGCGGCGGCGGGCGAGGATTCCTGCCGGACGCTTCGGCAGGCCGGAGGAGCTGGCGGAACTCGCGGCCTTCATGGTTTCCGACGCCGCCGACTGGATGCGCGGCGAGGTCGTGACCTTCGACGGGGGCGAATGGCTGCGCGGGGCGGGCCAGTTCAGCGACCTCCTCGAAGCCCCGCCCGGCTTCTGGGAAGAACTGCGCCGCGCCCGCCCGCGGCGCGAGCGCGACTGAGCGCGGCTGCCGCTCAGGGCGGCTCGGCGAGTACCTCGACCGCCGCCTCGCGCAGGGCTTGCCAGCACCCGCGGACGTGAGATTCCTGCGCGCGCAGGTTCCCCAGCGCTACGCGGATCGTGTACCGCCCCGCGAGGCGGGTCGAAGAAAGATAGAAACGCCCGCCCCGGTTGACGCGCTCCAGGATCGCCGCGTTCCACCGCTCCAGCCGGGCCTCGCGCGCCGCGGCGTCCATGGCCTCGAGCCGCTGCCGCGGGTGCGCGCGCAGGCAGACGGTGGAGAAGGGAACCGGAGCCAGCCGTTCCCAGTCCGGGTCCTCGTCCACCCAGCGCGCGAGCAGGCGCGCCAGCCGCACGTGCTCGCGCAAGCGCGCCGCGAGTCCCTCGGTGCCGAAGTACCGGATCTCGAACCACAGCTTGAGGGCACGGAAGCGCCGGCCCAACTGCACCCCGTACTCGCTGTAATTGTGGGCGCCTTCGACGGCCGTTTCGCGCAGGTACGCCGGGACGACCGCGAAGGCCTCGCGGAACACCTCGGGGCGGCGGAACAGCAACAGCGAGGCGTCGAAGGGCGTCCACATCCACTTGTGCGGGTTGACGACGATCGAGTCCGCCCGCTCCCAACCGCGAAACCACTCGCGCAGCTCCGGCACGAGCGCCGCGGAGCCCGCGTAGGCGGCGTCGAGATGCAACCACAGCCCCTCGCGCTCGCAGATCTCGGCCAGCGGCTCCACCGGATCCACGCTCGTGGAGGAGGTCGTCCCCAGCGTCCCCACCACACAGAAGGGAATCCAGCCCGCGCGGCGATCCTCCTCGATCGCCGCCGCCAGGGCGTCGGCGCGCATGCGGTAGGCTTCGTCCACCGGGATGCGCCGCACGCCCTCCAGCCCGATCCCCATGACGATGGCCGCCTTGTCCACGGAGAGGTGCGCCTCCTCGGAACGGTAGAGCCGCAGGCCTCCCGGCCCGTGCGGGCGGAAACCTCGCTCGCGAGACCCGGGTCCGGCCACGGCGTGCCGGGCCGCCACGAGGGACAGCAGCGTGGAGACGGAAGCGGTGTCCGTCAGCATGCCGTCGAAGCGCTCCGGCAGGCCGAGCATGTGGCGCAGCCACCCCACGACCCGCTCCTCGAGCTCCGTGGAGGCCGGGGCGTTCTTCCAGAACATGACGTTGGAATTGAGCCCCGCCGCGAGCCATTCGCCGAGGATGCCGGGACCGCAGGCGACGCTGGTGAAGTAGGCCATGAAGCCCGGGTGCTGCCAGTGCGTGACGTGCGGCTCGATCAGCTCCGCGTAGTCCTGAAGGATGCGCTCCCAGGGCTCGCCCTCGCGGGGCGGCTCGTCCGGGATGCGGGCGCGGATCTGCCCGGGCCGCAAGTCGGGCAGCACGCGGTAGCGCTCGACCCGCTCCAGGTAGTCGGCCACGCGGTCGGCCACCTCGTGGGCCGCGCGCCGGAAAGCCTCGTGGGGCATGTCCCCCAGGCCCGAGCTGCGGGAAGGCTCGTCCACGGCCCCGAGTATAGCGGCGCCTCGGTGGCGGCGCGGCCCGTTAGAGGAACAGGAGCACGAGGATGCCGAGGGCGATCCGGTACCAGGCGAACGGGCGCAACGTATGGGTCGCGACGAAACGTAGCAGCCAGCGGATCGAGGCCCATGCCACGACGAAGGCCACCACGAACGCAAGCGGCAACCACACCCCGTCGGCCCGCTCGAGGTGGGCGTAGTTCTTGGCCAGGTCGAACAGCGAGGCGGCGCCCATGGTGGGAATGGCGAGGAAGAAGGAAAACTCCACCGCGGCGCGCCGTTCGAGCCCGGCCAGCAGGCCTCCGAGGATCGTCGCCGCGGAGCGGGAAAATCCGGGCCAGAGCGACACGCACTGGGCGATGCCGATGAGCAGCGCTTGGCGGAGGGTCACTTCGCGCGCATCATTCGTGCGCCTGCTCAAGGGAAGCGCCTCGACGAGAAGGATCGCTCCCGCCCCGGCGAGCAACGCCCAGGCCACCGTGCGCGCGCCGAAGAGAACTTCGGCGATCCAGCCGTGCAGCACGAAACCGGCGACGGCCGCAGGCACGAACGCCACCCCCAGCGCGCCGACGAAGCGCCGCGCCCGGGCCTGGCGCAGGCACCCCGCCGCCGTCTGCCGCACGAGCCCCCGGTACTCCCACACGACCGCCAGGATCGCGGCGAGCTGGATGAACACCGTGTACACCTCGGCGCGCGTGCCGGAAAACCCCAGCCAGTGATTGACCAGGATGAGATGCCCGGTGGAGGAGACGGGCACGAACTCGGTCAGCCCTTCGGTGACGCCCAGCAGCAGGGCGACGAGCCACATGCTCACGGGGGGCGGCCCGGCGCGGCGCGGCCCATCAGGGCCGGCACGAGCGTCAGCGCCGTCAACAGGCAGGTCATGGATCCGATGAGGGCCACGAAACCGAAGCTCTTCAGCGCCGGGTAGTTGCCCAGGACGAGGGTGCCGAAGCCGGCCATGTTGGTCAGCGCCGCCATGACGACGGCTTTGCCGGTCTCCAGCAGCCCGGCCTCGATGCGCCCCGCGTTCCACTGCAGGCGGTGCACGAGGTGGATGCCGTAGTCGATGCCCACACCGAGAATCATCGTCGCCACGAAGGCGTTGACGTAGTTGATGTCCACGCGCAGCAGGCGCATGCAGCCGAGCATCATGGCCACGCCGGCGAGCAGCTGCGCCATGGCCACCGCGGTCAGTCGCAGGCTGCGGAAGTCGAGCCAAAGCAAGAAGAACACGATCACCAGCCCGGCGACCACGGAGCGCACGATATCCCGGGCGAATACCCGGCGCAGTTCCTGGCCCACGACGTTCGTCCCCGTGAGCACGATGTCCGGATCGCCCTGCGCCAGGGCTTGTTCCAGCCCGGGCGGGATCTCGCGTTTCCAGCGCTCGTCGCTCGGAAAGAGGTAGGTCACAATGCGCACGCCCTGAGGGCTACGCCGCACGTAGCGGTCCACGAGCCGCACGAGCCCCTGGCGTTCGAGATCCTCGACCGTCACCGGCCCTCGGGGAGCGAGGAAGCGGCGCATCCGCTCCACGTAAGGCGCGAAGGGTTCGCGCCGGAAACCGCCGGACTCCAGGGCACCGAGGAACGTGCGCTCGATGCGGCTCGGGTCGAAGGCTCCGCTGCGGTCCCCCCGCACCGCTTCCAGGACCCGCCGCTGTTGCTCGAGGGGCGGCACGTAGGTCGCGATCGACTCGTAGCTGCCGACAATACCTCGGTCCAGGAACGGCTGCAGGCGCTCGTGCACCCGTTCCGCGCGCCGGAGCGCCTCGGGCAGATCCCTTCCGCGCGTGATGACCATCATGGGGGAGAGGGAGGCCCCGAAGCGCTCCGCCATCCGCTCCTGCACCGCGAGCGCCTGCGAGCGATCGCTGCGCAGCGCGCGCAGCGACTCGTCGAATTCCAGACCCAGGGCTCCGTAGGTGCCCGCCACCGTCAGCAGTCCCACCGCAACGAGCACCCAGGCGCGATGCCGCGCGGAAAACGGGATCAGATGCTCCAGCAGGAACGACTGGAGGTGAAGCTTGCGCGCCACGCCCTCCCTCCGCCGGCGCACGCCTTCGTTCCAGGTGATCATCGCCGGCAGGAGAAACAGGATCGCCCCCGCGCAGAGCAGGATCCCGCTGCCGATGAGAAAGCCCATGTCGAACAGGCCGCGGAAGCTGCTGAGGCACATGGCGTAGAAGGTCCCCGCCGAGGTGATCGCTCCGGTGAACACCCCGAGCCCCGTCTCGCCTACCATGAGCTCGGTGGAGCGCGCGAGATCCCGACCGGCCTGCCGTTCCTCCACGTAGCGGGCGTACATGACGATGGTGAAGTCCGTTCCCAGTCCCATGAGCAGCGCCGTGAACGACGACGACGCCGCGTTGAGCCGTCCCAGGGCGAAGAACGCCAGCGCGAAGGTCAGGGCCTGGCCGACGACGAGCGGCACGCTGGAGTAGAGCAGCGCCGCGAACCTGCGGTAGCACAGCCAGTAGAGGGCGCCCACCGCGAACAGGGAGACCACCAGGTTGCGCCGCGCATCCTCCAGGATCAACGCGTTCTCCTCGGGCGAGAGGGCGTAGTTGCCCGCGTAGCTCACGCGCACCGGAGCGGGCGCGCCGTTCTCCTCCTGCCACTCGCGGCGCACCTCGGCCGCGGCGTCCCGCACGAAGGCCATGAAGCGCCGGTCGAACTCGAGATCCTGCGACGGCCCGGTGGGCTCGACGAGCATGAGCAGGGCCTGCCCGTCGCGCGCCAAGTAGTACCCGTCGCTCAGGTCGAGCCGCAGCGCCCCGCGATGGCTGAGCAGACGCTCGAGGAACAACGGCATCAGCCCCAGCGGATCGTGCAGGATGAAGCGCTGCGCCAGACCCCCGGCCGGGGAGGCAAGGGCCATTCGGTTGTCGCGTACCTGGCGCTCGATGGCCTCGTCGCTCAGCCTCCTGGCGAGCTCGTCGAGGCGCTCGGGGGGTAGGAACAGCAGGGCGTTCTCGTAGAACAGCTCGAGGAATCTCTCGTCGGGCTGGAAACGATACTCCACGTTCTCCACGAACCCGGGACTGGCACGCAGGCGCTCCGCCATCCGATCGGCGAAGTCCTCGAGGTCCTCGGCGCGGCCCTCGCCCTCACTCTCGAAAAGGACGATCAAGTAGTCCACGGATCCGAAATCGCGCAGCGCCTCGCGGAACACGTCCACCCGCGGGTTGCCCTTGGGGATCAGCTCCAGAACGTCGGACTCGAGCTGCAGGCGAGTGCCGAGCCAGGCGGCCGCGACGACGGCGAGCAGCGCGAACGCGAAGACCCAGCGGTAGCGGTAGCGACTGAACCGCTCCACCCGCAGAAGCAGGCGCTGTTTCGGGCGCAGAGGGGCTCGGGGCGGCGACGATCCCACCGGTTGGAAGCTCCCGGACGGTGGCGAACGGTGACCCGGGCACCGCCCGCAGCGAGCCGCGATTATTTCCGCCCCTCGCCGTCCCGTCAAGCTGCGGCGAGCGGGCGGCAAATCCATGCGCATGCTATGCTTCAGGCCCTCCCTTCAGGGCCGGTGGACGAGCCCGCTCGCCGGGGCGAGCCGCGGGGGGTTGCGAGGGTGTCATGAGTGTGACCCGCTGGACGAGTCGCGAATTCATCGAGCTGGAAGAAACCTATGGAGCCCGCAACTACGCTCCGCTGGACGTCGTGCTGTGCCGGGGCGAGGGGATCTGGGTGTGGGACGTCGAGGGCAACCGCTATCTGGATTTCCTGGCGGCCTACTCCGCGGTCAACCAGGGCCACTGCCACCCGAAGATTCGCGCGGCTCTCGTCGAGCAGTCGGCGAAACTGACCTTGACCTCGCGGGCCTTCCGCAACGACCAATTGGCGCTGCTGTACAAGGAAGTGTGCGAGCTGACCGGCTACCGCCGCATGCTGCCGATGAACTCGGGCGCCGAGGCGGTGGAGACCGCCATCAAGGCGGCACGCAAGTGGGGCTACACGGTGAAAGGCATCCCGGAGAATCAGGCGGAAATCCTCGCCTTCTCCGGGAACTTCCACGGCCGCACGACCACGATCATCAGCTTCTCCGACGAACCGCAGTACCGCGAGGGCTTCGGCCCGTTCACGCCCGGCTTCCGCGTGCTTCCCTACGGCGATCTGGAGGCCGTGCGCCGGGCGATGCACGCGAACGTCGCGGCGGTGCTCGTGGAGCCGATCCAGGGAGAAAGCGGGATCCACATCCCCCCGCAAGGTTTTCTGAAGGGGCTGGCGGCGCTGTGCCGCGAATCGCGTTCGTTGCTCATCGCCGACGAGATCCAATCCGGCCTCGGGCGCACGGGCAAGCTTTTCGCCTACGAGCACGAGGGCATCCGTCCCGACCTGGTGATCGTCGGCAAAGCGCTGTCGGGCGGCTTCTACCCCGTGTCGGCGATCCTCGCGGACGAGGACGTGATGGGCGTCTTCCGTCCCGGCGACCACGGCTCCACCTTCGGCGGCAACCCCCTGGCCGCGGCGGTCGCACGTGCGGCGCTGCGGGTGCTGATCGAGGAGGGCATGATCGAGAACTCCGCCCGCCTGGGACAATACTTCCTCGAACGGCTGCGCACCTTGAAGCACCCGCACATTCGGGAGGTGCGCGGCCGCGGACTGTGGATCGGTGTCGAGCTCGTTCCCGAAGCGGGCGGCGCACGCCGCTACTGCGAGGCCCTGGCGCGCAAGGGCTTGCTGTGCAAGGAAACCCACGTGCACACGATCCGCTTCGCGCCGCCTTTGGTCATCACGCGCGAGGACCTGGACTGGGCGTTCGAGCGCGTCGAAGCGGTCTTCCGCGAGATGCGATGAGCCGCGAGGACAGCCCCCAGAGCGTCACGCTCCAAGGTGTCCGCATCTACCTCGCCCATCCGGACGATGCCGCGGTGGTCTGGGTGGGGCAGGCCGAAGCCCTGAAGCAACTGCTCGCGGCGTGGGCGGTGGTGGACCCGCGGGACTTGCCGATGAACCCGCGCGTGCTGGGCAAGCCTGGCGTGGGCAAGACGACGCTGGCCTGCGCCGCGGCGCGCGCGCTCGGCCGGGAGGTCTACATCTTCCAGGCCACGATGGACACGCGGCCGGAGGACTTGATCCTCACGCCGGTCATCGACGCGCAGGGGACGATCCGCTACGTGGCCTCGCCGCTGGTGACGGCGATGCTCCGAGGCGGGGTGTGCGTGCTCGACGAGGGGAACCGGATGTCGGAGAAGTCCTGGGCCTCGCTGGCGCCGCTGCTCGACCACCGGCGCTACGTCGAGTCCGTGGTCGCGGGCGTGAAGATCCGAGCGCACCCGGACTTCCGTATCGTGGCGACGATGAACGAAGACGCCTCGACCTACGAGCTGCCGGAGTACATCCATTCGCGCTTGCAACCGCAGGTGCATCTCGATTTCCCCGAGGCGGACGAGGAACGCGCGATCCTGGCGGCCAACCTTCCCTTCTCGGACGAGGAGATTCTCGACGCGGTGACGAGTTTCCTCCAGGCGGCGCACGCCGCCGAGGAGCCCTACAGCGTGCGCGACGGGATCAATGTCGCGCGCTACGCGCTCAAGCGCCTGCGCGCGGGCGCGCCGTCCCGCGAGGCCGCGCTGCGGGCGGGGGTGGAACAGTGCCTGGGGCGCGACGCCCTGCGCTATCTCCGCGCGACGAGGGACTGATCGCCTGCGGCGGCGGGCTCTACGCGCTGCCGATTCTGCACGAGGGCTTCGAGAGCGCCGATCTCGTGCGCGGGGCGGTGGCCCGGCTCGAGCCCGACGCGGTGGCGATCGAGTTCCCGGCCTCGCTCCAAGACCCCTTGACCCGCGCCCTGGAGCGCCTGCCCGCAATTTCGGTCCTGCTCTACGAGAACGCGCGGGGCGAAACGCTTTACTTCCCCATCCAGCCCGCCGACGCCCTGGTGGAGGCCGCGCGCGCGGCCCGCGAGCGGGGCATCCCCTTCGTCTGCGCGGACCTCGACCTCGACGGTTACGCGGACTACCGGGATCCCGCCCCCGATCCGTATGCTCTGGCGCGACTCGGGGGGCGGCGCGTCTACGAGGCGTTCCGCCGCCACCCGCGCGCGCCCGATCCTGCCGACCCGCAGCGCGAAGCCGCGATGGCCTACCACGTCCTGCGCTTGCTCGGGCAGGGCGCACGCCGTGTGTTGCTGGTGTGCGGGATGCACCATGTGGAGCGCGTGCGCGGCCAGCTCGCGCGAGCGCAGACCACTCCCCTGGTTCGACCGCGGCGGCGGGAGGTCCGTCTCGTGCATCCCCATCCGGACTGCCTGGCCGAGGTGCTCTCCGAACCCCCGTTCTACGTCGCGGTCTACGAGGCGCGGCGCCGGCGGCTGCCCGAGGCACCGCCGGCGAGTCTGCCGCGCGAGCCGGGACGGCGCTATGGACCTTTCCGGGTCCTCTCGGGGGGCGCTGGAGACGACCCGCAACGGGTCCCCCGCGCCGTCGCTCGCTGCGCGCGGCGAGCGGGCTGGGCGTGCTGGAGCGCGTGGCGGCGCGGTGCGCCGAGCGGCACCCGGCGCGGCGCACCGGCCGCGATCCCCGGGCCGCTCGACCGCCTGCGGCTCCAGTGGGCGTTGCTCGACGAGGCCGCACAGACGCTCCGGGCGCTGGCACCGGAAGAAGCGGTCCAACCCTGGCAGCGGCGCCACCTGGCCCGCTACCTGCGCAACCTGGCGTGGGTGGAGGGGAGGCTGCTCGTGGATCTCTACGACCTGCTCGTCGCCGCCCGGGGCTGCGTTTCCGAGAACTTCGCCTTCGAACTCTACGAGCTGGCCAGGGCCTACCCGCACCAGGCGGCGCGGGCGACGGATCTCCCGACGGTGCGGATCAGCGCCGAGGAGCTCTACGACGGGGTCCGCCGGCTCAAGCTGGTGCGGCGCCAGAGGCGGCCCAAGCGGCGCCTGCCGCTGTCGCTGGCGGGCCGGAGCCGCCGCGCCGAGCGCGTGCCCGGGGAATGGCTCGCGGGCTTCGACGCCGAGGCCCTCTGCTCCTACCCGCCCGAGGACGTCGCCATCGAATCCTTCGGGCGCTACCTGAAGGAGCGCGCGCGCACCTGGTTGCGGGAGGAGCGCTCCCGCAGCGCCCCCTTCACGTGCTCCATGCTGGACGGGGTGGACGTGCGCGAGACGATCCGCCACTGGGTGGAGGGCCGGGGCATCTACGTGCGCGAGCTGGCGCGGGGCCCGGCGGAGGTGGGGTCGGTGGTCGTCATCTTCGACGAGGACGACGACCCGCGCGAGGAGCGCTATCCGTTCCGCATGACCTGGCTGGGCGAGCACGAGCAGGAATCCGACATGGCCTTCTATGCCACGGACCCGCGGCAGTCCATCGTCGGCCCGGGTATCGCCCGCGTCACCTACGGAGGTTTCCTGCTCTCCTACCCGCCGGGACGCATGCTCGATGTCTGGGCCGACCGGGACTACAGGATGGCCGAAACCAAAGCCGAGGTCCTGCTCCTGGCGGCCCTCGACTACACGCAGCAACGGATCGTGGTCCACGTGGCCTCGCGTCCCCCGCGGCCCCTGTTGCACCAGCTCGCGGCCCGCTTCGGGTTGCGTATCGTGCACATCCCGCTCGGCACCCTCTCCCCTCCCACGCTGCAGCGCCTCCGGGTCATGCACATCCTGAGCGGGCACGACAAGCGGGCCCTGGCGCCCGAATACGTCGGACGGCCCGGCCGCTGATGCGCGGGAAACCCCTTGCCCGGGCACCCCTTCGGGAGTAAGCTAGTTTTCGATCCTGCCGAGCGGAGCTACGCGACATGACACGCAAGTACCGTCAGCGCGGCTACATGGAAGACTACCGGGACGACCGGCAACGCCGGAAGCCGCCGCCGTCCAAAAGGCCTCTCACCCCCGAGGAGAAGGCACGGCTGCGGGGGTTGCGGCACGCGACGGAGCGGGAGGCCCACGAAGTGGTCCGCTGCCCCAACTGCGGCACGAACGTGCAGGCCTTCGGCGCCATCACGCCCGAGACGACCTGCCCCAAGTGCGGCGCCGCGCTCCACTGTTGCCGCGCCTGTCTGCATTTCGATTCGAGCGCCCGCTGGGAGTGCCGGGCGGAGATCGCGGAGCACGTCCCCGACAAGCTCAAGGCCAATGCCTGCCCGCTCTACGAACCTCGGCTCGTGCTCGACGCGACGGGCAAGCGGCTGCAGGCGAAGACGGCCGACGATCCCCGGGCGCGCTTCGAGCAGCTCTTCAAGCGCTGAGCCGATGAGGCCGAAGACGCGGCGACCCCGCGGGGGGGCATGGTTGTGCCTGGCGGCGCTCGTCGGGCCCAACGCGCTGGCCGCGCCGCCCCGTACCGCTGAACCACCCACCCTGCGGCTGCCCAAACCCTACACCCTGGAGCTCGTTGCCCTGCGCCATGTGGCGCTCTTCCACTGGGTCGACTCGCTCTCCGGCATGAGCGGCGGCAAGACGGTTCCGGCGCACCAGGAGGAGTACAAGCAACGGTTCGGAAGGTTGACCGTCACGGAGCGGGATCTCCTCGAGCGCTTCCGCCAGGCCCGCGAGCGCGACTCGCGGCGCCACCTCGACGGATCCTACACGGGCCTCGTCTGGCTGCGGCACGTCTTCCTGGCCTCGCCCGATCTCGACGCCGCGCTCCAGGACGCGCGCGAAGGAATGGCGCCGGAGGACTACGCGGTGCTCGCGGAGGCCGTGGGCTACTTCGACCCGCGCTACGACACGATCTGGCGCGACGCCGAGGGCCTGCGCGGTTTCCTGCGGCGGGTCTCGGAGGACCCCATGCGCTATCGGCTCTCGAAGCTGCTCGAGCGGATGGCCGGGGCGTTCGGCGTGGGCGATGGGCTCCCCCCGCCGCGCGTCTATCTCGTTCCCGTGCCCGCGGGTTACGGAACCCACGCCACCGCGGTCGGCCCCGATCTGCTGATCGAGGTGCGGCCGGTGGACACCCTCAGGGATCAGGCAAGCGTCATCGCCCACGAGACAGCCCATTACTTCTTCGCGCACATGGACCCTCAAATTCTCGAGCGCGTGGAGTCGCGCGCGCGCGGCAGCGAGCCCGTGCGGGAAGCCTGGGACGTGCTGGCCGAGGCGCTACCGACCGCCCTGGGCCAGGGTGTGGCGGACTCGATCTTCCGCGAGCAAGCGTGGTCGCTCGAGCGTCCCTGGTACCACATCGAGCGGGTGGACGCGTACGCGAAGAAACTCTTCCCTGTCGTCTCCCTCGTCATCGACCGCAAGAAGGAACGCTTCGACGAAGCGTTCTTCGCGCGCGCCCTCGCGATCTACGGAGAGTAGCCCTCAGCCCGCGCCGCCGCGCCGGACCGCTCGCTCTCCTACAAGGCTTCGAGGCTCCCGAGCCGCGCGGCTCACCGAGCCCTCCTGCTGCGAGGTCACGAGCCCGCGGGACGGCAAGGAGAGCCTCGCGAGGGTCCGGGGCGACCTCGGCCGCGAGGTCCGCGGGCCGCGCCCGAAACGCGGCAGCTCGCCGGGTTCGTGGTCTGAGGGGCCTGGCTCGGGAGTTCGGGCTACGAAGGGAACCGAGCGAGCCAGCGCTCCAGGATCTCGACGGTCTCGTGGACGCCCCGGTGACGGCGCGCGCCCAGCTTCGCCACCCAAGACGCGTCGTCCAGCGCTCGGCACACGGCCCGCGGCAGCTCCTCGGGCCGCTCCACCAGCAGGCCGCAACCCGTGGATGCGACCCACCGCTCGTTGGGGCCGAGCAGCGGCTCCATGCCGCGGCTGCGGAAGAGGACCATGGGCGTTCCCGAAACGATGGCCTCGTGAATGGAAAGGGGCCCCGCTTTTCCGATGAAGCAGGAGGCGAGCGGCAGGAAGCGATGCATGGACTCGGTGAAGCCGACGACCGCCTTGGGGTACGCCACCGTCGCCGCCTCGAGGCGACGCCGGGCGCGCGCATTTCTCCCGCACACGAACAGCGCCGACAGCGGGCGGGCCAGGGCGGCCAGCCCTTCCCCGATCTCCGGCATCAGGTCGGAGCCCTGGCCGCCGAAGCAGACGAGCACCAAGGGGCGATCGGCGGGCAGCCCCAGCTCGGCCAGGCGGACGAATCGCGGTCGCGGATCGGGCTCGTAGAAGCGCGGGTGGACGACGAAGCCGCTCAAGCGCTCGATGCGCTCCGAAGGTACTCCGGCCTCGCGGGCTTGTCGGGCGAGCGGCTCGGTGGGAACGAGATAGCGGGCGTCCACGCGGGGGTCGAACCAGTAGCGGGCGGTCGGCTCTTCGAAGTCCACGGGGAGCACGACGTAGCCGGCACCCGGACGAGCGCGACGCAGCGCGAGGGCCAGCACCTCGTTGTAGAGGGGAATGGTGGAGACGACCATGTCCGGCGGCCGCTCCTGCCACCATTCGGCGAGCCTCGGCACGGCGCGCGGGGTGGTGAACCGCTGGTAGGCGCGGCCGAGCGCAATCATCCACCGCAGCGCCCGCACGGACTCGGTGCGCAAGGCATGGTTGAACCACGCAAGCCCCAGGCGCAGAGTGGCGTGGAGCGGCCGGTGGACCCGGAAGAGGTCGAGGGCGTCGAGGGCGCGGACCTCCCAGTTAGGGTGGCGGGAGAGCAGGGCGGCGCGCAGGGCGAGGGCGGAGGAGCGATGGGCGGTGCCGCCCTCGAAGTAGACGATGCCGATGCGCGGGGCGTGGCTCCGCGGGGCCGCGGGATCGCCGAGCGAATTCTCGCCGGACACGTGGCTTCCTAGCGCAGGCGTCAGTGTAGCGGGGGTAGGGGCGCGCGGTCAGGGGAGTCGCAGGGTGGCCTCTCGGGCATCGTGCGACCCGACGCCGTCGCGCCCCGCGCGCGCTAGCGCGCGGAGAGGAGCGAGGCAGCCGCGGTCGCGGACACCGCACGGAGGAGACGGGGCAGGAAGATGAGCAGGCCGAGCAGCGCCGTGCAGACCGCGGCGACCAGCACCGCCCCGGCGGCGGCGTCCTTGATCAGGCCCACGGCCGGGTCCGGCGGCCCCGTCCGCGCCGCGAGACGCTCGACGGCGCTGTTGGCAAGCTCCAGACCGATGACGAGGCCGATGGCCAGCCACACGGCAGCCCACTCCCAACGCTCCAGCTCGAACAGCAGCGCCTCGAGCAACACCAAGACGCTGACCGCCACATGGATCGTCGCGTTCCGCTCCCGGGGAACGACCCGCAGCCCGCGGACGGCATGGCCGAAAGCACGGACGAGGCCGCCGATTTCCCGCAGGACGATATCCTCGCCGCGGCGCTCGTATTCCACGGAAAGCACGACGAACGAGGCCAGGAGAAAGCTCACGAGGGCCCACCACAGCACGTCGTCCAGGTACACGTACCCCAGCACCCGCACGCCGCTGATCTTTCCGGGGTCGTAACTCCAGGCGCCGACGCGCAGCGCGACGGGCCAGATGGCGCAGCCGTAGGCGGTGAGGAGCGCCACCGCGCCCGCGATCGTGCGCCAGCGCCGCGCCAGGACCGCGCAGAACTCCGCCCGCAACCAGAGCAGGACGATCGGCGGAAGACAGAACAGGAGCGTGTAGCCGATGTAGCTCGCGCGATCAAACATCGTTCCCGCGACCGAGAAGCCACAGCACGACGGTCACGATCCACAGCGTCCCGAGGGTATAGAAGCCCAGAAACTCTTCCACCGGAAGCGGGCCGAGCCACACGCCGAGCGTGGGGGCCGTGTCGTAGCGCCACACGCCCGTCACGCACGCCAGCCAATCCCACACGCCCCCCAGCCCGGCGACGAAGACCAGCGACCACAGCACGGTCCGGCGGTAGCGCCACAACCGGCGGCGGGCGATCCACCCCGCGACGGCCACGGGCAGGCCGAAACCCACGAGCAGATACACAAGGTAGACCGGCAACGCGCTGGGCTCGATCGCGCCGTACCGCGCGGCGCTACCCGCCCGGGACGCGGCGCACGCGGCGGCGCATCAGATTGTCCTCGTGCGAGACGCGAAAACCGTGCCCCTCGAGCCAGCGGGTCACGCGTTCCCGCGCGGGGTGCGTCTCGCGCACGACGTTGTAGATGTAGTTCACGCCGAGGGCGCGGGCCTCGTCCTCCAGCCGGTCGAGGATGAAAGCTCCGATCCCCCGACCCTGACGCTCCGGCGCCACGGCGAGCAGCACCTCGGCGTCTCCCCAGGCATGGTCCATCCAGCCGTAGCCGACGACCTCCCCGTCCTCCTCCACCCGCCACCACTCGCCGGGAAGGATCTGCCCCGGCGCATGGGCCATGGGCGGCAGCGAGCCCGGCGGCGCGCCCCCGACGATCCGCGCCTTGGGCTCGTCCCAATAGGGTGGACGCTCACGGATCCACGTCCACTTCATTTCCCGATCCTCCTCGGGCGCGCGCCGCCCCAGCGGCGGCAGCGGCGCGACCCTCGCCCGGCGCGATCGCCCGTCCCGGATCGGCGAGCGTCCAGGTCATTCGCCGATGACCTTGACGAGCACGCGCTTGGGGCGCCGGCCATCGAACTCGCCATAGAAGATCTGCTCCCAGGGCCCGAAGTCCAGCTTGCCCCCGGTGACCGCCACGACCACCTCCCGCCCCATGATCTGCCGCTTGTGGTGCGCGTCCGCGTTGTCCTCTCCGGTGCGGTTGTGGCGGTAGCGCGCGGGGTCGTGGGGGGCGAGCCGCTCGAGCCATTCCTTGTAGTCCTCGTGCAGGCCGGGCTCGTCGTCGTTGATGAAGACGCTGGCGGTGATGTGCATCGCGTTCACCAGGCACAGCCCCTCCCGGATCCCGCTCTCCCCCACGATGCGCTCCACCTCGGGGGTGATGTTGACGAAATCCATGCGGGCCGGAATGTTGAAGGTCAGGTAGCGGGTCAGCGACTTCATGGCGGTTCCTCCCGGGAGCACGATTGTAGCCCCGTCCGCCGCGCGGAGCGGCCCCCTTGCCCGCCGGCGCCGCCGAACCCTATATTCCGCGCCGGGGCTCGGACGGGCGAGGGAGGTACCTGTGGCCGGGGACCGACACCAGCGGGGCGAGGGTCGCCTGGGGCTGCTCGTCGCGCTCGCCGCGATCGGCTTCGCGATCTACGTGGGAGTCAAGCTGATCCCGGTACGCATCGCGGCCTACGAGCTCCAGGATTTCGTGCAGGAAGAATGCCGCTTCGCCTCGGTGCGGAAAAGCGACGATGCGCTGCGCCGGCGGATTCTGAACAAGGCGGAGGAGCTCGACATCCCGCTCGACCCGCGCAACCTCAAGATCGAGCGCCGCGGGGGCGAGATCGCGATCCGCGCCAACTTCGAAAAACCCATCGACCTCAAGCTCTACACCTACGTCTACAAGTTCGAGATCAGCGAGCGCGCCCCGCTGTTCTGAGCTGCACCACGCTCAGCGAAGCTGCGGCGGATCGCCTGCCGGCACCACGAGACGCCCTCCCGCGACGACGGCTCGCACGCGCGGTACCCCGAAGCGGTACACGAGATGGTAGCGGTTGGGCACGGCGTGCACGACGAGATCCGCGCGCTTGCCTACCTCGAGGCTGCCCGTCGTTTCCGCCAGTCCGAGGGCGTACGCCGCGTTGAGCGTGGCGGCGGTAATCGCCTCGTCCACCCGCAACCCCCCCCACAGGCAGCCGAACCACAACGCCGCGGGCATCGCCTCGCAGGGGCACGAGCCAGGGTTGAAATCGGTGGCAAGCACGACCGGCACGCCGGCGCGGACGAGCTCGCGCCCCGGGGGCCTGCGTTCCATCATCAGGAAGAAGCTCGCGGCCGGCAGCAACACCCCGCACGTGCCCGCGCGCGCCATGCGCTCCAGGCCCTCGGGCGAGGCGAACTCGAGATGATCCGCGGAGGCGGCGCCGAGCTCCGCGGCCAGAGCCGCGGCGCCCTCGTCGGCGAACTGATCCGCGTGCAAGCGCACGCCGAGACCCAGATCTCGGGCCGCCTCCAGCACGCGTCGGGCCTCCTGGAGCCCCAGCGCCTGGTCATCCACGAAGGCGTCGGCGTAGCGGGCCAGGCCCGTCTGCGCCACCTGCGGCAAGATCTCCTCGACGATCCGATCGAGATAGCGCGTACGGCGCTCCCGGTACTCGGGGGGGATAGTGTGGGCGGCGAGGCAGGTCGGCACCACCTGCACGGGATGGCCCCGCGCCGCCTCCCGGACCGCCTCGAGGAGCTTGATTTCCTCCGCCGTGGACAGCCCGTAGCCGCTTTTGATCTCGACGGTCGTCGTGCCCAGCGCCAGGATCGCATCCAGCCGCTCGCGCACGAGCGCCGCGAGCGCTTCGCGGCTGGCCTCGCGCGTCGCCCGCACGGTGGAGAGGATCCCGCCGCCGCGGGCGGCGATCTCGCGGTACGTCGCGCCCCCGAGACGCGCGTCGAACTCCGCCTCCCGCCACCCGGCGAAGACGAGGTGGGTGTGGGCATCGACGAAGCCTGGCAACACGGTGCCGCCCTGGGCGTCGAGCACCGTGGCGTGCGGGCGCAGCCGCACCTGGCGTTCGAAGTCGGTGCGGCGGCCGACGTAGACGATCGCGCCCGCCCGCGCCGCCACGGCGGCGTCCTGCTCGACTCTCAGCTGGCTTAGCGCCTGCCCCGTTTTGGGGGCAGGCCCGAAGGGCGTCGCCAGCTCCCCGATGCCGACGACGGCGAAGTCTGCCTCGATCATGGCCGGTTGCCGCTGCGATGCGTCGCGGGACCCACCCCCCGCGCGAGGCGGGAGGGAGGGCCCGGCTCGCGAGGGCAGCAGCCGGCGCCCGAAACCTCCAGGATCATCCCGCTTCGGCGCCGGGTCGGCGGGCGAGGAAGCGGAGGTTCTCGCGCTCGCTGCGGTCCCGCTCGCGGTTCTCGAGCAGGAGGCGATGCTCCTCGAGGAGTGCGCGCAGCCGGCTCTCGAACATCTCGCGCTCGATCTTGGCGCGACTGATCTCCGCCTCGATGCGGTAGAGCTGATCCTGCGCCTGCTCCAGCATGCGCTCGGCGCGGGCCCGGGCTTGCTGGAGCAGGAAGTCGGCCTCGGCGCGCGAGCGCTCCCTCAGCTCCTGGGCCATCTGCTGCGCCGCCACCAGCGTGTCCTGGAGCGCCTGCTCGCGCTCGCGCTGCGAGGCGACGCGCTGGCGCAATTGACCCACCTCCTCGCGCAGCGCCGCGCTCTCGCGGTGCAGCCGCTCGACCTCCGCCGCCACGGCCCGCAGGTAGAGGCGCACTTCCTCGGGATCGTAGCCGCGCCAACGCTGGGGAAACTCCTGGCGCTCGATGTCCATGGCGGTCAGGTGGTCACCCATCGTCCTTCCTCCCGGTGCGGGCGATCCGCGGCGAAGATAGGTCCCCCGGCGGAGGGGCGCAACGACGACACGCAGCCACATCCTGGTAACCTCTTCGTACGCAAGCGGATGGGACCGGTGGCCCCATCGTTGCCCCGCACCCGGCCGCCCCCATTGTACGGGATTTCCGGTTTGTTGGAAGCCCTTGCTCGGGCGGCCGGACGGCGGCTGCTGCGCCGTGGCCTGGCGGTCTGCGCGGGCGTGTTTCCGAACGGGAACGGGATGGAGGCGTCGCGCTTGACGGCGGCGGCTGCGGGCCGTCTATGGAGGGGCGCAGCCCGCGGGCTTGCGCGGCGGGGTCCCGGTCGGGAAGAGCGGAAAGGCGCATGGAACACCCTCCCTTGGAGCCCGCGCCTCGGATCGGCCTCGATGGGGCATGGAGATCGCCCCCCGGGGCGCTCGCCTACGCGAATGCCGTGTGGCTCGCCCGCGCCGGACGTTACGCGGACGTCGTGGCGCTTCTCTGCAGGGAACTCGAGCGCTTCGACGCGGATTCACGATGCAGGTTCCACCCGCTGCGCGAACGGAAGCTGCACTTGCGGCTCGCTGTCGCGAGCTGCCGCGCTCGTGTGGGACAACTCGGGCAGGCGCTCGAAGAAAGCCAGAGCGTGCTGCGGGAGCGGGCTCTTGCCCCGGAGCTGGCGTTCCGCGCTTGCCTCGTCTACGCCATCGGCGCTGCGGGTCTCGGGGCCCACGGACTGGCGCTGCTCGCGACGGAGCAGGTCGCGATCCCCGCCGGAGCGCGGGCGGATCGCCTGCGCGCCGACCGGCTGGCACTGCGTGCCGTGATCTTCGATCGGGCGGGACAGAACCGGAAGGCGCGCGCCCTCTACCGGCGCGCGCGCCAGCTTTACGCATGCCTCGGGGAACGCTTCGAGCACTGCAAGGTCCTGGTCAACCTCGCCGCCGCCACCCTCGCTGCCGGCAGACCCGCGGCGGCCATCCGGGTCCTCGACGCGGCGCAGTCCCTCGCGGCCGCGCGGGGCTACACGCGTCTCGAGGCGCTGATCTGGGCCGTGCGGGGCCGCGCCGTTCGCCACCTCGAGCGAGCCCGCCGCTGCCTGGCCCGCTCGACGGCCCTGGCCGAGCGATGCGGCTTCGAGAGCCTCGCGCGTGCCAACGCCGCCGAGGCGCGCGCGCTGGGGAGGGCGCGTTTCGAGCGGGAAAGCGCGGCGGACCCTCGACCCGCCCTGGCCCTGCGAGAAACTCCCGATCCTTGGTAGCCCGAACGGCGCCTCGGCCCCCGCGCACTCGAGGGGCGCGAGGCGCACTTCACGCCGGGGGACGCTCGCCGAACAGCGCCCGCCCCAGGCGCACGAGCGTGGCCCCTTCTTCGACGGCCACCTCGAGGTCGTCGCTCATCCCCATGGAAAGCTCCGGCAACGCAACCCCGAAGCGCTCCGCCGTCCGATCCCGCAACTCCCGCAGGCGGGCGAACCAGCGCCGCGAGTCCTCCGCGATTTCCGGAGGCGGGGGGATCGTCATCAATCCCCGCAGCTCCAGCGCCTCCAGGCCGAGGATCGCTT
The DNA here is from genome assembly GCA_037447115.1 of Acidobacteriota bacterium. GTDB lineage: Bacteria > Acidobacteriota > Polarisedimenticolia > Polarisedimenticolales > JBBIHH01 > JBBIHH01. The sequence continues at coordinate 17,650 of JBBIHH010000004.1, read as the reverse complement.
CGACGAGCTCGGGCAGCGCTTCCTCGCTCACGCCCTGCTTCGTGGCCTCTCGCGCCACGTTCACCTGCACGAGCACCCGCTGCCGTTTCCCCAGCGCGGCCGCCCGGCGCGCGAGCTCCTGGGCCAATCCCACCGCGTCCAGGGAATGAATGAGCTCGAACAGCCGCACCGCGTGACGTGCCTTGTTGCGCTGGAGGTGGCCCACCAAATGCCAGCGCGCCCCGGGGCCGACCTCGGGAATCTTCGCCGCTGCCTCCTGCACGCGGTTCTCGCCGAACAGATCGTGGCCGCACGCGTAGAGGGCGCGCACCCGCTCGGCGGGGACCGTCTTCGTCACGGCCACCACTCGCACCTCGCCCGGGGCCCGCCCCGCTCGGAAGCAGGCCGAGGCGATCCGCTCCCGCACGCGCTCCAGGGCTAGGCAAAGATCCGCGCTCAAGAGGCGGGGTTGGCGGCCGGCCGGTCCAACAGCCGGGGGCTGGAGCGGTCGAGCGCGAGGTTGACCAGGCGGTCGGCGTCGCGGTTCTGCTCGCGCGACACGTGCCGGATGGAGAAGCGGGAGAAGCCGCCGATCATGCGGCAGGCGCGCCGGTAGAGGGGAAGCAGGTGCTTCTGGCGCACGCGGTAGCGGCCCTCGATCTGCCGCACGATGAGCTCGGAATCGGCCAGGATCTCCACCTCGGCGGCGCCGGCACGCCGGGCCAGCCTCAGGGCCTCGATCAGGGCATGGTATTCGGCCACGTTGTTCGTCGCGGGGCCCAGGACCCCCGCATGGCCCTCGATGTAGCGGCCCGCATCGTCGTAGACCGCCACGGCCCAGGCGGCGGGTCCCGGGTTGCCCCGCGAACCGCCGTCGACGGCGGCCCTAAACCGCGCCACGATCGTGGGCCTCCAGGCCGGGCCCGTGCCCCTCGCCGCCGGATTCGCCTGCGGAGGGCGCCGCGCGCAGGGCCGGCTCGTAGTAGAGAAATCGCCGGCACTGGCTGCAGGTGTGCAGCTCCCGCGCCAGCCGGATCTCCTGGAACACCTGGGGGCGCACACGCACGTAGCAGGCCTGGCACATGCCGTCCTCGACCCGCGCCAGAAACACGCCTTGCCGCAACTCCTCCACGCGACGGATGCTCTCCACCAGGGGGGCGGGCAGCTCGCCCTCGAGTCGCTCGCGCTCCGCGAGACAGCGCGCCACGGTCTGGCGCGCCCGTTCCACCTCGATCTCCACCTTGGCCCGCTCCTGCTCCACCCACCGGCGTTCCGCTTCGATGCGCGAGGTGAAGGTCGCGAGCTGCGGGCGCAGTGCCTCGAGCTCCTCCATATGGCGCAGGATCGCGTCCTCGTGCTCGGAGATCTTGGCCTTCACGATGTCGAGCTCCTTGAGCACCGCCGAGTACTCGCGCTGGTTTCTCACCTGCATCAGGTCCTGCATCAGCTTGTCGCGCGCTTGCTCGAGGGACCGGAGCTCGAAATTGCGCTCGCGCTGGTCGCGCTCGAGCTCCTCGCTGCGAGCCCGCAGCGCCACGTACTCGGCGTTGCGCTCGCGGAAGCGGGCCTCGATCTCCTCGAGACGCACCGGGGCCTGCTCGATGGTCGCCCGCGCGCGCTGCACCTCGAGGGCCAGTTCCTGGATCCGCGACATGCGAACGAGTTGCTCGCGCAACTCCACCTCTCAGTCCCCCGGGCGCCGGCAGGCGCCATAAACGCGAAGGGCGCTCGACTCGCGAGCGCCCTCCCTCCACCCCGCGCGCCGGGGGGCCGCGCGTTTGGCGAGACGGCCCCTCGGGCAGGTGCGCATCCGGCGACGCGGAAACCTTCGCATGGCAACCGGCAACCCTACCACCCCGGTGCGCCGCCCGTCAACCGTGCGCGCCGGCGCCTCAGCTCGCACCCCACCACACGCGGCACAGGGCGACGGCGGCGAGCAGCCCTGCCGCGTCGGCCAGCAGGCAACTGGGCAAGGTGTGGCGCGTACGGCGCACACCCACCGCACCGAAGTAGACGGCCAGCACGTAGAAGGTCGTCTCCGTGCTGCCGTGCATCGTGCTCGCCATGCGCCCCACCAGCGTATCCGGGCCGTGGACCCGCAAGAGTTCGCTCATCCAGGCGAAGGACGCCGACCCCGACAGGGGCCGCAGCAGCGCCAGCGGGAGGACCTCGGCGGGCAGCCCGAGCGGTTCGACCCACGGGCCGCAAAGGCGCACGAAAAGCTCCATCCCGCCCGAGGCGCGGACCATGCCGACCATGACGAAGACGGCGACGAGATAGGGCAGGATGCGCACCGCCACTTCGAATCCTTCTTTCGCGCCCTCCACGAGGGCGGCATACACCCTCACGCCTCGCACCCAGCCCACGAGCACGACCCCGGCGACGATCGCCGGCACGGGCCAGGCGCTGGCGATCTCCCGCGCGACGGCAGTGCCGCGGCCCTCCACGAAACCCCGCGCCAGCTGGTAGACGAGCGCGGCCGTCCAGGCTACGGCGCAGCCGACGGCGATCCCTGCGGCGAGCGGGCGCGAGGGGGCGGGCGGCCCGTTCGCGGGCGCGGTCTCGTGGTGCGGGATGCGTTCCTCGAGGCGGGTGGCCCCCGGCGCCTCGCGCCACAGGGGGAGCCGGCGCAGGGCGAGCGCCACCGTGACGCCCACGACGCTCGCGCAGCCGCTCGCGAGGACCGTGGGCACGAGAATCCCGGCCGGATCGCTGGACCGAGCCGCCGCCCGCGCGGCGAGGACGCTCGCGGGCAGCAACGTGAAGCCCGAGGTGTTGAGCGCGAGGAACACCACCATCGCGTCGCTCGCGGTCCCCCGCAGCGGGTTGAGGCGGTCGAGCTCCTGCATGGCCTTGATCCCGAAGGGGGTCGCGGCGTTGCCCAGACCGAGCATGTTGCTCGTCAGGTTGAGCAGCATGGCGCTCATCGCGGGATGCGCCGGGGGCACCCCGGGAAAGAGGCGGCGCAGCAGGGGGCTTACCGCGCGGGCCAACCCATGGAGCAGGCCCGCTTCCTGGGCCACGCGCATCAGCCCCAGAAACAGGGCCATCGCCCCGATCAGCTTCAAGGCGAGCGTCACGGCGTCGGCGGCGCTGTCGAAGATCGCCCGGCTCAACGCTTCCATCTGCCCGCCGTAGGCGGCGAGCAGAACGGAGCCGACGACGAGAAACACGAAGATCGCGTTGAGCACGGGCCGCGATTGTAACGCGGGAGATCAGGCGTTGCGCCGCTGCTCCTCGCCGATGGCCCGCGCGAGCAAGGCCTCTTCTTCGCGCTCGTGCCGGCGCAGCCGCCCCAGGACCTCCTGGAGGTCGTCGCACAACGACTCGGCCGCGGTCCCGTCCGCCCGCTGGGCGTGAATTCGCGCCACCTGCAGGGACGCGATCAACGCCTCGTGTTCCTCCTGCAAGCGGCGCACGTCGGCTTCCATCGGGGGCAGCGCGTCGACGATGGCTGGGAACAGTCCGTCCCGCTCGCCCGCGAAGTGTTCCTCGAGACGCTCGCAGAGGCTCTCCAGTTGAGCCGCCAGCCGCCGCAGGGGCTCGACATCCCGGCCCACCACCCTGAGGGTCTCGAGCGCCGTCTCGAGCTGATCGAGAAAGAAGTGGATCTGCCGGTGCTCGTCGAGCGTCTGCTGCGTAAGGTGCTGGAAAGTGGGCGACCCGTTCATGACCTTCCCCTCGCCCCGGCGGAACGGGCAGCGTGCCGCTCCGCACGTCAAAGTTCCACCAGATCGCGCGCGCCGTCAAGCGCCGCCCTTCTTCAGGGGGCCGGCGCGGTCACGCCCGCGTCCGCCACGTGGGCCCGCACCAGCTCCGCGAGCCGCGCTGCGGCCAGACCTGCAGGGTCGTCCGCCGCCACCTCCAGCACCTCGCACCTGGCCCGGCGACGCAAGGTTTCCACGACCTGCCGCATTGCCGCATCCAGGCGCTCGAGCGACGCTTCGGATTCGTCGGGTGCGAGCGGGCTGCCCCGCGCCCGCAGCGCCGCGGCCACGTGCCCCGGCGCGGCGGCGACGAAGACGCACCACCGCGGCCGCGGGGGACGCGCCAGATCCAGCAAACTCCACCAGGCGAGAGCCGGGTACCGGCGCAGGTAGCGCCAGGCAAGGCGCAGCGGCAGGCGCCGCTCGCCGGTGACGTATTGCACCGCCCGCGCGATCTCCCGCTCGTTCACCGGTTCCGGGGCGAAGGCCGCGCTCCACGCCACGAGCTCCACAAGCGCGTCGCCGTCGCTGACGACGAAACGGTACTGGCGCGCCCCCTCGGTCGCCTCGTCGAGCCGGGCCCGCTCGACCCATGGGGCGAGGCGCGCTCCCCTCACCCCCAAGAGTTTGCCGAAGGCCCGCGCGACCCACCCCCCTCGCGCCACGGCAACGCCACCCGCCAGCTCGCGCACGCGCCCCTGCTCGCCCACGAGGCACTCCTCTGCTCCCACACCCAAGACCGGCCCGAGCTCGCTCAGCCGACCCACGATCTCCCGGTAGACGGCGTGCCTTTGCGGCGTCTGGAGCCCGCAGACGCTGATGCGCAGCGGTGGCGCGGGGCGCGGCCCGGGGACCGGCGGCGGGGGCGGCGCCAGGGCCAGCACATCGTCGCGCACCTTCTGCGCCGTGACCGAGGGATCCTGTTCGGGATCGTAGATCCGCGGCTTGCCGACGATGACGTCGATGGCGTGCGGCACGGGCACGATCTTTCCGCGCGGCCAAATGCGCTCCGGGCCCGAAATGAATACCGGCACGACGAGCAAGCCCGGCAGCCTCCGCACGAGACGGCCCACGCCCGGCCGGAAGGGGGCCACGACACCGGCCTCCCCCCGGCTGCCTTCGGGGAAAAAAATCAAGGTCTTCCCGCGCCGCAGAGCCTCGATGACGGGCTCCAGCGGGTCCACGCCGGCGGGTGCCCTGCGTTCGATGGGGATCGCGTTCATGAAGAGCATCGCCGCCGCGCGCCGCACCCACGTCCTGCCGAAGTAGTCCGCCGCCGCCACCGGATGCACCTCGGGCAGGCGCCCCAAAGGGAAGAGCGACATCAGGACCGGGGCGTCCAGGTGGGAGTTGTGGTTGGCCACGACGAGACACGGGCCGGCCGGGACCAGGTTGCGCCTGCGGAAGCGGACGCCGAGCAGCGCCAGCACCGGGCGGACGAAACCTCCGTGGAAGAGCAACAGCAGTCCGTAACGCAGCAAGCGTCGCATGTCGCTCAAGTCGCGCGCGCGAGCAGATGGTAGTAGAGCGGCGCCGCGTAGATCGCGGGCACGATCCGGTCGAGCAGCGCCGCACGCCCCACCCGCGCCGCGGCGCTGTCGAGACCGAGATCTTCCGCGACGGCTTCGGTGACCATCCCTCCCACCGTAACGGATATCGCCACGAGTGTCGCGCCGGCCACCGCCCGGCGCCAGCCCACCCCCTGCCAGGGGCCGAGCCAGGCGGCGAGGCCACACGCCAACACCAGGCCCACGATCACCCCGGCCCAGGGCCGCACCCCGGCGCGTCCCAGCCGCAGCCGACCCGCGATGCGCTGGGGCAGCTCCGCCGCCAGCACCAGCGCCCCGTACAGCTCCGGGAACCCGGGACCCCGGTGGTGCATCCAAGCCAGATGGATCGCGCAGAACAAGAACACGAGCACCGCGAGCAGCACCCGGCCCATGGACTCCAGCAGGCCCCGGGCGCCCGTAGCCAGGGTGAGCACCGCGGGCATCAGCAGGAACAGCGCCAGCAGAACGGTCGTCAGAAAGAGCCCGTACCGGTCCACGAACACCGCGTAGAGGCAGAGGGGAATCGAAAAATAAGCGAACATGATGGCCCATCGATCCGCCGGACGCAGCGGGGCCAGAAAGAAGTACTCGCGCAGGGTGGCGAAGACGACGAAGCCGAGCATGGGCAGGGAGACCAGCGCCGGGGCGCGCGAGATCACGACGAGCAGGGCTCCGAACAGCGCCCAGAAAAGCGCCCAGCCCGGCAAGGCGCGGTAGCGGCCGCCGCGCGGCCCGAGCCACAGACTGACCAGGCCGGCCAGCAGGAGTCCGGTCGCCAGAACGACGAGGATATGCGCACCCGCCACGCTACTCCCCCCGGGCCAGAGCGCTTATTATGGGGGTCCAGGCGGATTCGGCATACCGCAGCGACAGCGCGAACCGCCCGCGGAGGGGAGACATGGGCGCGGAACTGGGAGGGGTTGCGTCGCGAAACCGTGAAGAGCGCGAGGCTGCGGGGCGGCCTGAGCGACACCGCAGGTCGCCCGGCGGGACCGAGCGGGGCGAGGCGCGCCGTGAGGCTGCGCGCGAGCGCGGGGAACGGTCCGAACGGCAGCCGGAGCTGCGCCCGTCCCGGGGAACTGCGGCGAAATCCTCCACCAAACTGGGCATGGTGGGCCTCGGCCGCATGGGGCTCAACATGGCGCTGCGGCTTCTGGAACGCGGCCATCAGGTGGTCGGCACAGCCCGGGGAGCCGAAGGCCTGAAGCGGCTCACCGAGGCCGGGGGCGAGGCGGCGCGCAGCGTGCGCCAACTGGCGGAAGCGCTGCCGCCCCCGCGGATCGCGTGGCTGATGGTACCGGCCAGCGCCGTGGACCAGGTCATCGGGCAGCTCGCGCCGCACCTCGAAGCGGGCGACCTCGTCGTGGACGGGGGCAATTCTTTCTACCGGGACAGCATGCGCCGGGCGTCCGAACTGCAGGCCAAGGGCATCGGCTTCGTGGATGTCGGCACGAGCGGCGGCCTCTGGGGCCGCGAGTTGGGCTACAACCTCATGGTCGGGGGCGAGGAATCCGACTTCCGGCGCCTGGAGCCCGTACTGCGCGATCTGGCAGCGGCCGACGGCTACCTCCACACGGGGCCCGTCGGCTCCGGGCACTTCGCCAAGATGGTCCACAATGGCATCGAGTACGGGCTGCTCCAGGCCTACGGCGAGGGGTTCGAGATCCTCGCGCGCAGCCGTTTCGCCTTCGACCTGCGAGCGCTGGCGCACCTGTGGAACCACGGCAGCGTGATCCGCTCCTGGTTGCTCGAGCTGTGCGAGCGGGCCTTCGCCAAGGATCCGCGGCTGACGACGATCAAGGACTACGTCGAGGATTCGGGCGAAGGACGCTGGACAGTGCAGGAAGCCATGGATCTCGACGTGCCGGCGCCGGTGATCACGCTCTCGCTGCTCGCCCGCTTCGCTTCGCGACAGGAATCTTCGTTCTCCGCCAAGGTCATCGCCGCGCTGCGCCAGGAATTCGGCGGTCACGCGGTGAAGCCCAGCGAAGCCAAGAAGCGTGAGGAGTGAGCGGTGGCGGGCCGGGAGCCCCGCAACCCCCTGCGCGAGGGCATGAGCGACGACCGTGCCCCGGATGCGGGCGCGCTCGTGATATTCGGCGCGTCGGGAGATCTGGCGCGGCGCAAGCTTCTGCCCGCCCTCTACAACCTGTACCTGGAGCGCTGGCTGCCGGGAGCGTTCGCCATCGTGGGGGTCGCCCGCCGCCCCATGGGCGACGCGGAGTTCGCCTCCACCATGCACGCGGCGGTGGCGGAGCACTCCCGCCGCAGCCTGGACGCAACGCTGTGGGAGGAACTCGCTTCGCGCATGTCCTACATCGCTACGGACTTCGAGGACCCGCAGGGCTACGCGCGGCTGCGGATGCACCTGGAGCAGCTCGATCGCGAGCGGGGCACCGGCGGCAACCGCCTCTACTATCTGGCGACGCCCCCCTCCGCCTTTCCCGCGATCGTGCTGCGGCTGGGCGAAGCGGGGCTCCACCGCGCGGGCCCGGGCGGGCGCTGGGTGCGCATCGTGGTGGAGAAACCCGTCGGCCGCGACCTCGCCTCGGCACGGGAGCTCAACGAAACGATCAACCGTTACTTCCCCGAACGCTCGGTCTTCCGCATCGACCACTACCTGGGCAAGGAGACCGTCCAGAACCTGATGGTTTTCCGTTTCGCCAACGCCATCTTCGAGCCTCTGTGGAACCGCCAGTACGTGGACCACGTGCAGATCACCGTGGCCGAGTCCCTCGGCGTCGAGGGCCGCGGGAGGTACTACGAGGAAGCCGGAGCGACGCGCGACATGGTGCAGAACCACATGTTCCAGTTGTTGTGCCTGACCGCCATGGAGCCGCCCGTGTCGCTCGCTGCGGACGCCATCCGCGACGAGAAGGTGAAAGTGCTGCATGCCCTCCGGCCCCCGGAGGCGGCACGCGTCGCCGAGGACAGCGTGCGCGCCCAGTACGTCGCCGGGGTGGTGGGCGGCCGGAGGGTGCCCGGCTACCGCGAGGAGCCCGCCGTGGCGGCGGACTCGCGCACCGAAACCTACGTGGCCCTGCGCGTGTTCCTCGACAACTGGCGCTGGGCGGGAACCCCGTTCTATCTTCGCTCGGGCAAGCGCATGCCGAAGCGGGTGAGCGAGGTCGCGCTCCAGTTCCGCGACGTGCCGCACCGGCTCTTCGGCACGGGAGGGCGGCGCCCGGTGCCCAACACCCTGGCGGTGCGCATCCAGCCCGACGAGGGCATCACGCTGCGCTTCGACGCCAAGGTCCCGGGACCGCAGCCGAGGATTCAGCCGGTGACGATGGAGTTCCGTTACGGGACCTCCTTCGGGCAGGAGCCCCCCGAGGCGTACGAGCGGTTGCTGCTCGACGCCTGGTTGGGGGACGCGACGCTGTTCATCCGCCGCGACGAGGTCGAGGCCTCGTGGGCCTTCGTGGACCAGCTCTTCGCGGCCTGGGAGGCCCTCGGCCCGGAAGCGCCCCTCGCGGAATACCCCGCCGGCAGCTGGGGCCCGAGCGAGGCCGACGTGATGCTGGCGCGCGACGGCCGGCAGTGGCGGCGGCCATGAGCGAGGCTTTTCCCGTCGCGGTGGATGTGGGGCACATCGAGCGCGAGATCGCGCGCTTCTGGCGCGAAGCGTTCGCGGGCGGAGAGGCCGTGCTGCGGGCTTGCGCCGTGAACTTGGTCGTGGCCTGCAGCGACGAAGACGATGCGCGCGCGGCGACCGCCCTCGTGGCCCGCCTGGCCGAGCGACATCCCGGACGGGCCGTGCTCGTGACCCCGCGGTCGCACGGAGCGCGCGAACCGCTCGCGGCCTACGTCAGCGCCCACTGCCACCGCGGCCCCGGAGGGGCCAAGGTCTGCTGCGAGCAGATCACGCTCGAGGTCGCGCCGCATGGAGCAGCGCTCGTGCCCGAGACCGTGGTGGCGCTCCTCGCGGGCGACTGCCCCGCCTTCCTGTGGTGGCGGCGGCCCGGTCTCGGAGACGATGCCCTGTGGGAGCCCCTGGCCTTTGCCTGCGACCGGGTGATCGCGGACTCGACCCGCTTCGCGGATCCGGCGGCCGCGCTGGGGGATCTGCTGCGGCTCGCGCGGTCCCCCGCCCCGCGCCACCCTTCCGTGGGCGATCTTCTGTGGGTGCGGCTCGAGCGCTGGCGCGATCTCGTAGCGTCGTTTTTCGATGCCCCGCCGATGCAGCCGTTCCTCGCGGGGCTGCGGCGGGTCGAGCTGGCGTGCGGCGGACCGGCGGGCCGAGGCGGCACGACCGCGGCGGGGGCGTACCTGGCGGGCTGGCTCGCCTCGCGACTGGGCTGGAGGGAGGCAGGCAACGCCTGGTATCGGCCGGACGGCGCGCCCGTGGCAGTGGTTCTGCACCATGTCCCCCCAGTGCCCGCGGGGGCTACCGTGCGTGTCGCACTCGAAGCCGAGGACGAAACCGGCCGCCGCGCCACGTTCGTGGCGGAGCGGCAGGGTCCCGATGAAGAAGCCGTGCGGCTGCTGGTGCAGGCGGAAGGGGCATGCCCGCTGCCTTGCACGCGGCTGCTGCGCAAGCGCGACGATGTGACGTTGCTCGCGCGCGAGCTGGAGCGCGACGCCGAGGACCCGGTCTATCTCGCGGCGCTCCAGGCAGCGGCGCGGTTCGCCGCCTGACCGGCAGCGGAGCGATCGGGAAGCGCCCGCACACCATGGCGCGGGCAACGATCATCCGCCCCTGCAGCAGCCACCGTAGGGGCGAGCGGCAGGTCGCCCGTGACCGCGGTCGTTGCCTCCGCGGACGATGGCGAAACGCCCTCGACCTGTCGGGGGGTCCTCCCCGATGGCGGACTCGAACCGCGGTGCTGCCGCGATCTCGCTCCCCGCTGCCGCGACCGCGAGGGTTCCATCGCCGGTGGCCGGCTCGTCCCGGCATTCGCCGTCGCTCTTCACGCTGACGCCGGCGAGCGCGGCGTGGCAGGCGCTGCTGTAGGTTTTGCCGTCGCAGCCGCAGACGGGATCCCAGATCTGCGCGCAAACTTCGGGACGCGCGCTGCACGTGCCTTCCTCCTCGCAACGCCCCTCGGGTTTGGCGCAGTACTCGCCCTCGCGGCACTCGCGGTTGTCGCGGCAAGTTTTCGGTTCCTCGCGCTGCTGCGGCGCAGACCCCGCACGCGCATCGGGCGGGCGAGCGGTGGCGCATCCGAGCGCGGCAGGGCCTAGGATCGCGAACAGCGCGAGCACACTCGCGGCGCAAGCCCAACGCACGCGTGGCTTCATCGGCCGAGCCCCGCGAGCCACGCGCGGATGCGCGAGGTCACCTGCAGCGGAGTCAAACCGTACGTCTCGGCCAGGACCTCGGCCGGCGCGGAGGCCCCGAAGCGGTCCACCCCGATCGTGAGCCCGTCGGGCCCCGCGAGGATGCGCCAGGGCTCCGTGCGGCCCGCTTCGATCGTGGCCACGGGGATGCCCCGGGGAAACAGCGCCTTGCGGTAGGCCTCGTCCTGCGCGAGGAAAACCTCGAGACACGGAATGGAGACGACGCGCACGCGGCGGCCCTCGGCCTGGAGCGCCTCGCCTGCCGCGACCGCCAGGTGCAGCTCGGAGCCCGTCGCGGCGAGAACGACCTCCGGGATCCCGTCGCCGCGAACCACGTAGGCGCCGCGGCGCGGGTCGGCGAGCGGTCCTTGTCCCTGGCGCTCGATGGCGCGCACCTTCTGCCGGGTCAGCAGCAGCGCCGAGGGCCCGTCGCCGCGCTCGAGCGCCATGCCCCACGCCAAGGCCGTCTCGAAGCCGTCGGCGGGGCGAAAGACATGCAGGTTCGGGATCAGGCGCAGGGCGCAGGCGTGCTCCACGGGTTGATGCGTCGGACCGTCTTCGCCCACGAAGATGGATTCGTGAGTGAAGACGTAGATCGCGGGCAGCTTGGCCAGCGCCGCCAGGCGGATCGGCGGGCGCATGTAGTCCGAGAACACGAGAAACGTGGCCCCGAAGGGACGGAACGCGCCGTAGTAAAGGATGCCATTGAGGATGGCCCCCATGGCGTGCTCGCGCACGCCGAAGTGGAGGTTGCGCCCTTCGTAGCGGCCCGGTCCCACCGAAGGGGAACCCTGGATGAGGGTCTTCGTCGAAGGCGCGAGATCCGCCGAACCGCCGATCACGGCCGGCACGAGTTCGGCGACCTTCTGCAGCACCTTGCCGCTGTGGTTGCGCGTGGCGTCGTCGCCTGGGGGCGCCGCCTCGAGGAGCCTCGCGGTGATGTCGGCGGGCACGCGCCGCTCGCGCAGGGCGTCCCACAGCTCCGCTGCCCGGGGATGCGCAGCGCGCCAGCGCTCGAATTGCGCCGCCCAGCTCTCGTGCTCCGCAGTGCCCCGGGCCGAGCGCTCGCGAAAGAACGCCCGCACCTGCTGCGGAACGTAGAAGGGCGGCTCGAGCGGCCAACCTGCCCGCTCCTTCGCCGCCCGCACCTCGTCCGCGCCGAGCGGTGCCCCGTGCGCCTCGGCCGAGTCCTGCTTGGTGGGCGCCCCGTGAGCGATATGCGTGCGGCAGACAATCAACGAGGGCCGCTCGCGCTCCCGGATCGCCGCCTCGATCGCCGCGGCCACCGCCTCGTGGTCGTGTCCGGCGGCGCGCTGCACGTGCCAGCCGTAGCCCTCGTAGCGGCGAGCCACGTCTTCGGAAAAGGCGAGCCCCGTCTCCCCCTCGATCGTGATGCGGTTGTCGTCGTAGAGGACGATCAGATTGCCCAAGCGCAGGTGCCCCGCGAGCGACGAGGCCTCGCCGCTGACCCCCTCCATCAGGTCGCCGTCGCTGGCGATGACGAACACCCGGTGCGAGACCGGGTGGAAGCCTCCCTCCGCGGGCAGCCGCGCCTGGAGCATCCTGGCCGCGAGCGCCATGCCGACGGCATTGCCGATCCCCTGGCCGAGCGGTCCCGTGGTGGCCTCCACGCCCGGTGTGTGTCCGAACTCCGGGTGGCCCGGCGTGCGGCTGCCCCACTGGCGGAACGCCTCGAGCTCGGACAAGGGCAGCTCGTAGCCCGAGAGGTGCAACAGCCCGTAGAGCAGCATGCAGCCGTGCCCGGCCGAGAGCACGAAGCGGTCCCGGTCGGCCCATTGGGGATCGCGCGGGTCGTAGCGCAGGAAGCGGCTCCACAGCACGAAGGCCATGTCAGCGGCGCCCATCGGCATGCCGGGATGCCCCGACGCAGCCTTCTCCACGGCGTCCGCAGCGAGGAACTTGACGGTGTTCACGCACTGGCGCGCTAGCGTTTCGTCCACGGCGAGGCGCATCTCCTTCCCTCCGCTCCTGCCGGGTGCTCTCGCAGGAGCGACGTGCTTGGCGCGTGCTGGCCGGCGACCTGCCCGCCGCCCCTCACGTGTTCCCCTTCCGGCGCGCCGCCCTCGGGCCCGGCGCCGCCAACTCCTGCGCGCAAGCCGCCGCACCGAGCAGTGCCGCGCGCGGCTCCGTGATTACGCGGACGGGAATCCGTTCCACGTAAGGCCGCAGCCGGCCCTTGTCGCGGAAGGCGCGCACGAAACCTCCCGCCCGCAATCGGGGCAAGATCTTCGGCGCGATCCCGCCGCCGACGTAGACCCCACCGGCGGCTCCCGAAACCAGCGCCAGGTCGCCCGCGGCCGCCCCGTAGAGCGAGACGAACCAGTCGAGCACGCGCACCGCGAGCGGGTCCTCGCCCGCCAGGGCGGCCTCGGTGAGCGCCCGGTTCGGGTCTTCCGCCTCGGCCAGCCGGCGGCGCAGCTCGGGCCCAGGTGCTGCGCGCTCGGTCTCGACGAGAAACTCGTAGAGATGCGAGAGCCCCCGTCCCGAGACGACCCGCTCCACGCTCACCCGGCCGAATCGCCCGCGCAGATAGCGCCACAGCTCGGCCTCCAGGTCGTCCCGGGGCGCGAAGCCCTGATGGCCCCCCTCGGCCGCGCAGGGCCGGTGCCGCTCGCCGTCCCAAAAGAGGATGGCCGTCCCGAGCCCCGTGCCCGCCGCGATGAGCGCCGCATTGCCCGGTCTCGGGCGCAACCCCGGCGTGAGCGACACCAGGCGCGAGGCGGACAGCGCGCGCAGGCCCCAGGCGGTAGCCTCGAGATCGTTGAGCACCCGCACGCGCTCGCGGGCAAGCCCCAACAGGCGGGCGATGCGGCGCTCGTCGACGGGCCAGCGCAGGTTGACGATCTGGCTGCGGCCGTCCGCCACGGGCCCCGCCACACCAACGGCGCAGGCCCGCACGCGGCGCCGGTCCTCGCCGAGAAAATCCCGCAGCATGGCCTCGAACGAGGGACTCCGCCCGCTGGGAAAGATGGCTTCGCGTACGGGTCGGCGGGCCCCCGCGCCGGGGAAAAGGGCGAGGATCGTCTTCGTCCCGCCGATGTCTGCCGCGAGGAACATGCCGCTCGTCTCCGGGCTGGCGGAGGGTGGATTATAGGGCCCCCATCCCCTTGCCCGCGCGAAGCGCGGGGCGTATATGGCTCTGCGACGACCGTCACCGGAGGGGAGGAGGGGAACCATGCGCGCCCGAGTTCACCGGCTCTGGTTCCGCTCGCCGCGACATCGGCTCGCACCGGCTGCGGCCCTCGCGGCGAGCCTCGCCAGTGGTGGGCTCCACGCCGCCGTCTGCGACGGCGTCTCGCCGGCGAACAACACCCAGCTCAAGAGCGTCGTCGTGGCCCAGGGGCTTCCGGGACGCCCGCTCTACGTGACGGCGCCTCCGGGGGACACGCAGCGCCTGTTCATCGTGGCGCAGGACGGCTTGATTTTGATCAAGAAGCGCGGCACGCCCGCCGGGGCGTTCCAGACGTTTCTCGACATCCGAGACCGGGTGGCGACGAACGAGAACGAAATGGGCCTGCTCGGCCTGGCCTTCGATCCCGATTACGACACGACCGGCTTCTTCTACGTCTACTACACGGACGCCACGGGAGGTTTGCCCTGCGGTTTGTTCGGCACCCAATGTTCGAGCGTCGTCTCGCGCTTTTCCGTCTCGAGCGCGGATCCCGACGCGGGCGACCCGGCGAGCGAGGTCGAGCTGATGCGCTTCCCCCAGCCCCAGGGCAACCACAACGGCGGGCAGATCGTCTTCGGTCCCGACGGCATGCTTTACATCTTCACGGGCGACGGCGGGGGAGCGGGCGACGACGACGCGGGCCACGGTGCATGCGGCAACGGCCAGAACCTCGAGACGTTGCTGGGCAAGATCCTCCGCATCGACGTGCGGGGCGTGGACCCCGCCGGTACCTCGCCCGACACGGCCTGCATGACCGGCTTCGTCGCTGCGGGCTACACGGTGCCCAGCGACAACCCGTTCCAGGACGGCTCGGACGGCCGCTGCGACGAAATCTGGGCCCACGGGTTGCGCAACCCGTGGCGCAACGACTTCGACGAGGCGACGGGCGATCTCTACGTGGCCGACGTGGGGCAGAATTGCTGGGAAGAGGTCGACTACGTTTCCGCTGACGGCATCGGCGGCGAGAACTACGGCTGGCGGCAGATGGAAGGCAACCACTGTTTCAACCATTTGAATCCGTCCAACTGCAACGCCACGAGCGCTCCGGACTGCACGCCCCCGTGCCACGATCCCTCGTTCACGGATCCGGTGGTGGAGTACTCGCACAGTGCGGGTTGCTCCATCACGGGAGGCCACGTCTACCGAGGCTGCCGGATGCCGAATTTCGACGGCACGTACTTCTACGGCGACTTCTGCTCGGGCTTCATCCGCTCCTTCGAGATCGACAACGGCGTGCCGGTCAACCCGCAGGACTGGACGTCCCAGATCGATCCCACCGGCGCCCTGGCGAACGACTTGACGAGCTTCGGCGAGGACGCCCAGGGAGAGCTCTACATCGTGGACCGCGACGGCGAGCTGCGGAAGATCCTCCCGCCTTTCCCCGACCTCGAGGTCTCGGGCCGGGGCGCGGGGGAGATGTTCAGGCTCCACCGCGATGGCAACTGGACCTGGGAGGACCTGGAGTTCTCCACGATGCACCCGGTGGATTTCTACCGGATCTACCGCGGAGTCCCCAACGGCGTTTTCGTGTGCATCCACAGCACGCCCGAGCCCTTCTGGACCCAGGGCGACACCACCGTGCCCGACCCCGGGCAGCTGCTCGCCTACGTCGTGACGGCGGTCTTCGGCGGCGAGGAAACGCAGAGCGGCGATCCGCCCCGCAACCTCGCGAACCCCTGCCCGGCTCCGTGACCCCGCGGCGGGCGTTTCCCCCGGACCGCTCAAGCCGGCCGCCGAGGGGCCGATAGCACACGGCGGGGCCGGGCTCGCCGGCCCGAGGGAGGGACGAAGATGGGCGCGCTGGGAGTTTCTCTCGCCACACAGGTGGAGACGACCGCTGCCGAAGCCGGTACCCGCCGCGTGGAACGCACCTCCCGACAGGCCGGGGCACGGGCGGCGGCAGGCGCACCGGCCGAGTTCTCGCACGAGGCGCGTGCGCGCCTGGCCCTGGAGCGTCTGAGCGACATCGCGCGCAAGCTCCGGGAAAAAGTCCGGGCGGAGGAAGGTCTACCGGACGCGCGCCTGCGCCGCGCCCTGGAAGCCCTGGAGGAGGTCGTCGCGCGGCTCGGCTCGCACAGCCCATCGGGAAGGAGCGCTTCCGAAGCGCCGGAACGGGCGAGCGGTCGCGGACCGAAGGGAGACGAAGGGCCGCCCGGAGCCCTGTTGCGGGACCTTGGGCGCGCGCTGAAGGTGCTGGAGCGAGAGGCGAGGCCACGCGCGCTGCCCGCCCCCCTGAGGCACCTCGTCCGCCAAGCGCTCCAGGCGCTGATGCGCCTGTGGCGGGCGGTGACCCAGAGCGCCGCGGGGGCGGACGGGACGGCGATCCAGACGCTCGAACTCTACACAAGCCGCAGCGTCCGTGCCGAGATCGAGGACCCGGAAGGCAACCCCGCACTCGCGGCGGCCGAGATCGAGCTGTCCTTGCGCGCGAGCCGCCACGCAGACACGATCTTGCTCGACTTTTCCGGCGGTTTGCGCGCGAGCCTGGATGTCGTCGCCTAGCTCGCCCCCCGCGGCGAGGGGGCTGCCCGCCCGACCCGCAGCCGGCGGCCGCAGGCCGCCTCAGAGCGTCTTGTGGGTACCGTCGCAGAACGGCTGATTGCCCGTGTGCTTGCACTGGCACAGGGCGACGCGCCGCTGCGCGTCGATCTTGAACGGCAAAGGGGTGAACTCGGTGCCTGCATGCGAACCGTCGCAGAACGGCTGGTTTTGCGACCGCCCGCAGCGGCACCACCAGTACTCGCCCGGCTCGAGCTCCAGCACCGCAGGGTACCTGAACGCGATCTTCGGTTCCGCCATCTCCCTCCCTCCTTTCGGTCGCGGTCGCTTCCCCCTGCGCAGCGCCAAAGTATGGCGTTCGCGCTCGCCCGAGGCAAGGCACCCGGGGTCGCGCATCGTCCCGGGTTGGGCAGGGGTCGTTTCTCGCGACCGCCTCGGCACCCTCTCGGATGCAGAAGCCGGTGGTGGTCCTCAGTCACCGTCGCGGCGCCCCCGCGGGATCCATGATAATCGGGGCCCCGAGCGGAGGCGCCCGTGCCAGGCGGACCGCGTGACGACGACCGGCGGCTGATCCAGGCTTGCCTCCGCGGCGACGCGGAGGCCTGGGACGCCCTCATCCAGCGTTACCGGCGGCTCATCTACTCCGTGCCCGTGGCGTATGGGCTCGACGGGGCGGCCGCGGACGACGTCTTCCAGCAAGTGGCAGTCAAGCTGCTGGAGCATCTCCCGCGGCTGCGCCGCAGGGCGAGCTTGCCCGCGTGGCTGCTCGTCACGGCGCGGCGCGAGGCGGCGGCCGTGCGGCGACGGGCGGCGCGCACGGCGAGGCTCGCCGAGGCCGACCTCGCGCTGCAGGCGCGGGAGCGTTCCGAGCCCGTGAGCCGGCTGCACCGCATCGAGTGCGAGCACGCGCTGGCGCTGGCCTTCGAGCGGCTCGATGCGGGGTGTCGGGAGCTGCTGGCGGCGCTCTACCTCGAAGAACCCCGCCCCTCCTACGAGACGATCGCCGAACGTCTGAAGCGGCCCGTCGGCAGCCTCGGACCCACGCGAGCCCGGTGCCTGGCGAAGCTGCGGCGGATCTACAAGCGGCTGGGAGGACCGGAGCCGTGAACGGCGGTAGGGTATCAGGGCCGGCGCGGCCGCCTCTTCTGGGTCGAGGCGATGGGGCGCGGGTGCGGCCTCCATCGCCTGGAGGGTGAACCGCCGATGGGCGGGCGGCGCAAGCTGGAGGACGCGATGTGGGAAGCGTGGGTGGCCCGCGCCCTGCGGGGCCCCCATCTGCGGGAGCCTTCGCCCGGAGCGCTGCGCCGCGCGCTGGCGCTGGGTGCCGCGCTGCCGCGACCCGCGGGCCGCGGGATGTGGGTGGTGCTGCGTTTCGACTCCGCCCTCGAGCCCCTTCCGGCGGGCCTGCGCGCGGCGCCCGCGGTGGCGCGGCGGGCGCGGTT